>NZ_JACOPU010000012.1:0-16405 GCF_017973755.1 Pseudomonas sp. P42
TTCGCGACCTGCTGTCCACCTATGACTTCCCAGGCGACGACACTCCGATCATCATCGGTTCGGCTCGTATGGCTCTGGAAGGCAAAGACGACAACGAAATGGGCACCACTGCCGTTCGTAAGCTGGTTGAGACTCTGGATACCTACATTCCGGATCCGGTTCGCGTAGTCGACAAGCCGTTCCTGATGCCAATCGAAGACGTATTCTCGATCTCGGGTCGCGGTACTGTTGTGACTGGCCGTATCGAGCGCGGTATCGTTCGCGTTCAGGATCCACTGGAAATCGTTGGTCTGCGTGACACTACTGTCACCACCTGCACCGGTGTTGAAATGTTCCGTAAGTTGCTCGACGAAGGTCGTGCTGGCGAAAACTGCGGCGTGTTGCTGCGCGGCACCAAGCGTGACGACGTAGAGCGTGGCCAAGTTCTGGTTAAGCCAGGTTCGGTTAAACCGCACACCAAGTTTGAAGCAGAAGTTTACGTTCTGAGCAAAGAGGAAGGCGGTCGTCACACTCCGTTCTTCAAAGGCTACCGTCCACAGTTCTACTTCCGGACCACTGACGTGACCGGTAACTGCGAACTGCCGGAAGGCGTTGAAATGGTAATGCCGGGCGACAACATCAAAATGGTTGTCACCCTGATCAAGACCATCGCAATGGAAGACGGTTTGCGTTTCGCCATCCGTGAAGGCGGTCGTACCGTCGGTGCTGGTGTCGTAGCTAAAATCATCGAATAAGCGGTTGTAATGTATTTTTCGGGCCGGCATAATGGTCGGCCTGATTTTGTTTTAGGTCAGTAGCTCAATTGGCAGAGCGACGGTCTCCAAAACCGTAGGTTGGGGGTTCGATTCCCTCCTGACCTGCCAGATTCACTCGGTGTGTCTGGCTTTCTTTTCACAGGATCTTCATAGATGACTCCTAAGGCTGAAGCACAAAGCTCTCGCTTCGATCTGCTCAAGTGGCTTGTAGTAGTCGCTTTGGTAGTTGTAGGCGTTGTTGGCAATCAGTATTACGCTGCTTCGCCGATCCTGTACCGTGTACTGGCTTTGCTTGTCATTGCTGCTGTAGCTGCCTTTGTAGGCCTGCAGACGGCGAAGGGCAAGTCTTTCTTTGTACTGGTTAAGGAAGCTCGTACCGAGATTCGTAAAGTCGTGTGGCCAACTCGCCAAGAAACCACGCAGACCACCCTAATTGTGGTGGCTGTTGTTCTGGTTATGGCGTTGCTGTTGTGGGGGCTTGATTCCCTGCTCGGCTGGCTTGTTTCCTTGATTGTCGGCTAAGGGTGTCCCGTGGCTAAGCGTTGGTACGTTGTGCATGCTTACTCGGGTTACGAGAAGCATGTAATGCGCTCGCTCGTTGAGCGAGTAAAGCTGGCTGGCATGGAAGATGGCTTCGGCGAAATTCTGGTTCCCACTGAAGAAGTGGTTGAAATGCGTAATGGCCAGAAGCGCAAAAGCGAGCGTAAATTCTTTCCAGGCTATGTGCTGGTGCAGATGGACATGAACGAGGGTACTTGGCACTTGGTCAAGGATACTCCTCGGGTGATGGGTTTCATCGGCGGTACTGCTGATAAGCCTGCGCCGATTACTGATAAAGAGGCGGAAGCAATTCTGCGTCGTGTTGCTGATGGTAGCGACAAGCCTAAGCCGAAGACTCTCTTCGAGCCAGGTGAGACAGTACGAGTCAACGACGGGCCATTTGCTGACTTCAATGGTGTTGTTGAAGAAGTTAACTACGAAAAGAGCCGGATCCAAGTGGCGGTGCTCATTTTCGGTCGCTCTACTCCGGTAGAGTTAGAGTTCAGTCAGGTCGAAAAGGTCTAGCTGAGCAAGCATCCCAACCCCGCAGCCTTAGGCTGTGGGGTTTTGTCGTCACTGGGATATACGCGCAAGTAACCGGGGAGCCTTTCGAGGCGTTTGAACCCGTAATTGGAGTGCCTCATGGCCAAGAAAATTACCGCTTACATCAAGCTGCAAGTGAAGGCCGCTCAGGCTAACCCAAGCCCACCTGTTGGTCCTGCTCTGGGTCAGCACGGCGTGAACATCATGGAATTCTGCAAGGCTTTCAACGCCCGTACTCAGGGTATTGAGGCAGGTCTGCCGACTCCAGTGATCATCACTGTCTACAGCGACCGTAGCTTTACTTTCGAAACAAAATCCACCCCTGCTTCGGTTTTGCTGAAGAAGGCGGCCGGTCTGACTAGCGGTTCCGCTCGTCCGAACACCGTTAAGGTTGGCACTGTTACCCGTGCTCAGCTGGAAGAAATCGCGAAAACCAAAAACGCGGATCTGACTGCAGCTGATATGGATGCAGCCGTGCGTACTATCGCCGGTTCTGCTCGTAGCATGGGCCTTAACGTGGAGGGTGTGTAATGGCTAAGCTGACCAAGCGTCAAAAGGCTATCGCCGGCAAAATCGAAGCAGGCAAGGCCTACAACATTGTAGACGCCGCTGCTTTGCTGGCTGAGCTGTCGACTGTCAAGTTCAGCGAGTCGTTCGACGTTGCTGTAAACCTGGGTGTAGACCCGCGTAAATCTGACCAGGTTGTTCGTAGCGCTACTGTGCTGCCACACGGCACTGGCAAGACCGTTCGCGTTGCTGTGTTCACCCAGGGGCCTGCTGCTGAGGCTGCTCTGGCTGCCGGCGCTGACCGTGTAGGTATGGATGACCTGGCTGCCGAAATGAAAGGCGGCGATCTGAACTATGACGTAGTGATCGCATCCCCGGATGCCATGCGCGTTGTAGGTCAGTTGGGTCAGATCCTTGGTCCACGTGGTCTGATGCCTAACCCTAAGGTTGGTACTGTAACTCCAGACGTAGCTACTGCGGTTAAGAACGCAAAAGCTGGTCAGGTTCGTTATCGCACTGACAAAAACGGCATCATTCACACTTCCGTTGGCAAGATGGGCTTCGACGCCGTCAAGCTGAAGGAAAACGTTGAAGCCCTGATCGCTGATCTGAAGCGTATCAAGCCAGCTTCTTCGAAAGGTATCTACGTCAAGCGCGTTACCCTGAGCACCACTATGGGCCCAGGTCTGATCATTGATCAGAGCTCGCTGGACGCGTAAGACAAAAATTGGCGCGGTTATTTGCGCCAGTTGAAAGATTGGGGTCCCTGCCTGGCGGGGGCTATCCAAGACCGTAGGCGACGCAAGTCTTAAACCATAAGCCTACGCAGATGGTGCTCCCGGTTCCTTACCGAATCAGACACCAAAACGACATTCGGTTTCGATCGAATGAAACGGTAACAAGCAGGAGTTAAACCCGTGGCAATTAATCTCGAAGACAAGAAGGCCATCGTCGCTGAAGTCAACGAGGCTGCCAAAGTCGCTCTGTCCGCTGTCGTGGTTGATGCACGTGGCGTAACAGTAGGCGCAATGACCGGACTCCGTAAAGAGGCTCGTGAAGCTGGCGTTTACGTACGTGTTGTACGTAACACCTTGCTCAAGCGCGCTGTTGCTGACACTGAATACAGTGTTCTCAACGACGTGTTCACCGGCCCGACCTTGATTGCATTCTCCAACGAACATCCTGGCGCTGCTGCCCGTTTGTTCAAGGAATTTGCCAAAGGTCAGGATAAGTTCGAGATCAAGGCAGCTGCGTTCGAGGGCAAGTTCCTCGCAGCTAATCAGATCGACGTGCTGGCAAGCCTGCCGACCCGTGACGAAGCAATTTCTCAGCTGATGAGCGTGATTCAAGGCGCTACCAGCAAATTGGCTCGTACTCTGGCGGCACTTCGCGACCAGAAAGAAGCTGCTGCAGCTTAAGGCTCAGCGCTTCAACTCTCGCGTATTTTTGTTTATTTCGATGGCCTGCAGGCTGTCCCCCAATTCAGGAAATAAGTCATGTCTCTGACTAACGAACAAATCATCGACGCAATCGGCGAAAAATCGGTTCTGGAAATCGTTGAGCTGATCAAGGCAATGGAAGAGAAGTTCGGCGTATCCGCTGCCGCTGCTTCTGCTGGTCCAGCTGCTGCTGCCGCTGTTGTTGAAGAGCAAACCGAGTTCAACGTTGTTCTGCTGGAAGCTGGCGAGAAGAAAGTAAACGCCATTAAAGCAGTTCGCGAGCTGACCGGTCTTGGCCTGAAAGAAGCCAAAGAGAAAGTAGACGGCGCTCCTCAGGTTGTTCTGGAAGGCGTTTCGAAAGAAGCTGCTGAAGACGCCAAGAAGAAGCTGGAAGAAGCAGGTGCTAAAGTCGAGCTGAAATAAGCATCGACTTTGCTCCTCCAGCCCGAGCGTCAAGCGACAGGCTGATGGCTGGTGGCTCTTGCCACCGGCCTTTTTCCGTTATTGGCAGCCGACTGGGTCGGTGCTGATAACGAGCTGTAACCACCCGATGTGGTGGAGCAAACCATGGGGTTTGCACGATTTTCTGGCTGCTCCCGTCGGGAGGGGCCAAACAAGCAGGTGACCAAGCTGGGGAACGCTGATGGCTTACTCATATACTGAGAAAAAACGTATCCGCAAGGACTTTAGCAAGTTGCCGGACGTCATGGATGTGCCTTACCTCCTGGCCATCCAGCTGGATTCGTATCGTGAATTCTTGCAAGCGGGAGCGACTAAAGATCAGTTCCGCGACGTGGGCCTGCATGCGGCCTTCAAATCCGTTTTCCCGATCATCAGCTACTCCGGCAATGCTGCGCTGGAGTACGTCGGTTATCGCCTGGGCGAACCGGCATTTGATGTCAAAGAATGCGTATTGCGCGGTGTAACTTTCGCCGTACCTTTGCGGGTAAAAGTGCGCCTGATCATTTTCGACAAAGAATCGTCGAACAAAGCGATCAAGGACATCAAAGAGCAAGAAGTCTACATGGGTGAAATTCCCCTGATGACTGAGAACGGTACCTTCGTAATCAACGGTACCGAGCGTGTAATCGTTTCCCAGCTGCACCGTTCCCCGGGCGTGTTCTTCGACCACGACCGCGGCAAGACGCATAGCTCCGGCAAACTGCTGTACTCCGCGCGTATCATTCCTTACCGCGGTTCGTGGTTGGACTTCGAGTTCGACCCGAAAGACTGCGTATTCGTGCGTATCGACCGTCGTCGCAAGCTGCCGGCATCGGTACTGCTGCGCGCGCTCGGTTATACCACCGAAGAAGTACTGGACGCGTTCTACACCACCAACGTATTCCACCTGAGCGGCGAAACCCTCAGCCTGGAACTGATTGCGTCGCGTCTGCGTGGTGAAATTGCCGTTCTGGATATCCAGGATGAAAAAGGCAAGGTCATCGTTGAAGCGGGCCGTCGTATTACTGCGCGCCACATCAACCAGATCGAAAAAGCCGGTATCAAGACGCTGGAAGTGCCTCTGGACTACGTCCTCGGTCGCACCACCGCCAAGGTTATCGTGCATCCAGCCACCGGCGAAATCCTGGCTGAGTGCAACACCGAGCTGAACGTTGAGATCCTCGGCAAAATCGCCAAGGCTCAGGTTGTTCGCATCGAGACCCTGTACACCAACGACATCGACTGCGGTCCGTTCGTTTCTGACACGCTGAAGATCGACTCCACCAGCAACCAATTGGAAGCGCTGGTCGAGATCTATCGCATGATGCGTCCAGGCGAGCCGCCAACCAAAGACGCAGCCGAAACCCTGTTCAACAATCTGTTCTTCAGCCCTGAGCGTTATGACCTGTCTGCGGTCGGCCGGATGAAGTTCAACCGTCGTATCGGTCGTACCGAAATCGAAGGTTCGGGCGTGTTGTGCAAGGAAGACATCGTCGCGGTACTGAAGACTCTGGTCGACATCCGTAACGGTAAAGGCATCGTCGATGACATCGACCACCTGGGTAACCGTCGTGTTCGCTGCGTAGGCGAAATGGCCGAGAACCAGTTCCGCGTTGGCCTGGTACGTGTTGAGCGTGCGGTCAAAGAGCGTCTGTCGATGGCTGAAAGCGAAGGCCTGATGCCGCAAGACCTGATCAACGCCAAGCCAGTGGCTGCGGCGGTGAAAGAGTTCTTCGGTTCCAGCCAGCTGTCTCAGTTCATGGACCAGAACAACCCGCTGTCCGAGATCACCCACAAGCGTCGTGTGTCTGCACTCGGCCCTGGCGGTCTGACTCGTGAGCGCGCAGGCTTCGAGGTTCGTGACGTACACCCGACGCACTACGGTCGTGTTTGCCCGATCGAAACGCCGGAAGGTCCGAACATTGGTCTGATCAACTCCTTGGCCGCCTATGCGCGCACCAACCAGTACGGCTTCCTGGAAAGCCCGTACCGCGTGGTGAAAGACGCATTGGTTACCGACGAGATCGTGTTCCTGTCCGCCATCGAAGAAGCTGATCACGTGATCGCTCAGGCTTCGGCCGCGATGAACGACAAGAAAATGCTGATCGACGAGCTGGTAGCTGTTCGTCACTTGAACGAATTCACCGTCAAGGCGCCTGAAGAAGTCACCTTGATGGACGTGTCGCCGAAGCAGGTAGTTTCGGTTGCAGCGTCGCTGATCCCGTTCCTCGAGCACGATGACGCCAACCGTGCGTTGATGGGTTCGAACATGCAGCGTCAGGCTGTACCAACTCTGCGCGCTGACAAGCCGCTGGTAGGTACCGGCATGGAGCGTAACGTAGCTCGTGACTCCGGCGTTTGCGTCGTGGCTCGCCGTGGCGGCGTGATCGACTCCGTTGATGCCAGCCGTATTGTGGTTCGTGTTGCTGATGACGAAGTTGAAACCGGCGAGGCTGGTGTCGACATCTACAACCTGACCAAGTACACCCGCTCCAACCAGAACACCTGCATCAACCAGCGTCCGCTGGTGCGTAAAGGTGATCGGGTTCAGCGTAGCGACATCATGGCTGATGGTCCGTCCACCGATATGGGTGAGCTGGCACTGGGTCAGAACATGCGCATCGCGTTCATGGCCTGGAACGGTTACAACTTCGAAGACTCCATCTGTCTGTCGGAACGAGTTGTTCAAGAAGATCGCTTCACCACGATCCACATTCAGGAACTGACCTGTGTGGCGCGTGACACCAAGCTTGGGCCAGAAGAAATCACTGCGGACATCCCTAACGTGGGTGAAGCTGCACTGAACAAACTGGACGAAGCCGGTATCGTTTACGTAGGTGCTGAAGTTGGCGCAGGCGACATTCTGGTAGGTAAGGTCACTCCGAAAGGCGAGACCCAACTGACTCCGGAAGAAAAACTGCTGCGTGCAATCTTCGGTGAGAAAGCCAGCGACGTTAAAGACACCTCCCTGCGTGTACCTACCGGTACCAAAGGTACTGTTATCGACGTACAGGTCTTCACCCGTGACGGCGTTGAGCGTGATGCTCGTGCTCTGTCGATCGAGAAGACCCAGCTGGACGAGATCCGCAAGGATCTGAACGAAGAGTTCCGTATCGTTGAAGGCGCGACTTTCGAACGTCTGCGTTCCGCTCTGGTAGGCCACAAGGCTGAAGGCGGCGCAGGTCTGAAGAAAGGCCAGGACATCACCGACGAAGTTCTCGACGGTCTTGAGCATGGTCAGTGGTTCAAACTGCGCATGGCTGAAGATGCTCTGAACGAGCAGCTCGAGAAGGCTCAGGCCTACATCGTTGATCGTCGCCGTCTGCTGGACGACAAGTTCGAAGACAAGAAGCGCAAACTGCAGCAGGGCGATGACCTGGCTCCAGGCGTGCTGAAAATCGTCAAGGTTTACCTGGCAATCCGTCGTCGCATCCAGCCGGGCGACAAGATGGCCGGTCGTCACGGTAACAAAGGTGTGGTCTCCGTGATCATGCCGGTTGAAGACATGCCGCACGATGCCAATGGCACCCCGGTCGACGTCGTCCTCAACCCACTGGGCGTACCTTCGCGTATGAACGTTGGTCAGATCCTCGAAACCCATCTGGGCCTCGCGGCCAAAGGTCTGGGCGAGAAGATCAACCGTATGATCGAAGAGCAGCGTAAAGTCGCAGAACTGCGTACTTTCCTGGATGAGATCTACAACCAGATCGGCGGTCGTAACGAAGATCTGGACAGCTTCTCCGATCAGGAAATCCTGGATCTGGCGAAGAACCTGCGTGGCGGTGTTCCAATGGCCACCCCAGTGTTCGACGGCGCCAAGGAAAGCGAAATCAAGGCCATGCTGAAACTGGCAGACCTGCCGGAAAGCGGCCAGATGCAGCTGACTGACGGCCGTACCGGCAACAAGTTCGAGCGTCCAGTTACCGTTGGCTACATGTACATGCTGAAGCTGAACCACTTGGTAGACGACAAGATGCACGCTCGTTCTACCGGTTCGTACAGCCTGGTTACCCAGCAGCCGCTGGGTGGTAAGGCGCAGTTCGGTGGTCAGCGTTTCGGGGAGATGGAGGTCTGGGCACTGGAAGCTTACGGTGCCGCTTACACTCTGCAAGAAATGCTCACAGTGAAGTCGGACGATGTGAACGGCCGTACCAAGATGTACAAAAACATCGTGGATGGCGATCACCGTATGGAGCCGGGCATGCCCGAGTCCTTCAACGTGTTGATCAAGGAAATTCGTTCCCTCGGCATCGATATCGATCTGGAAACCGAATAACACGTGACGCGAATCGAGAGCGGGGCAGGATTGCCCGCTCTCTGCTCCGCCAGGAGGAAAGGCCTTGAAAGACCTACTGAATTTGCTGAAAAACCAGGGTCAAGTCGAAGAGTTCGACGCCATCCGTATTGGATTGGCCTCGCCTGAGATGATCCGCTCATGGTCGTTCGGCGAAGTTAAAAAGCCGGAAACCATCAACTACCGTACGTTCAAACCTGAGCGTGACGGTCTGTTCTGCGCCAAGATCTTTGGCCCGGTAAAGGATTACGAGTGCCTGTGCGGTAAGTACAAGCGCTTGAAGCACCGTGGTGTGATCTGCGAGAAGTGCGGCGTTGAAGTTGCACTGGCCAAGGTTCGTCGTGAGCGCATGGCGCACATCGAACTGGCTTCGCCGGTTGCCCACATCTGGTTCCTGAAATCGCTGCCGTCGCGTATCGGTTTGCTGATGGACATGACCCTGCGTGATATCGAACGTGTTCTCTACTTCGAGAGCTATGTCGTTATCGACCCGGGCATGACTACCCTTGAAAAAGGTCAGTTGCTGAACGACGAGCAGTACTTCGAAGCGCTGGAAGAGTTCGGTGACGATTTCGACGCCCGCATGGGTGCCGAGGCTGTCCGCGAACTGCTGCACGCTATCGACCTGGAACACGAGATTGGCCGTCTGCGTGAAGAAATTCCGCAAACCAACTCCGAAACCAAGATCAAGAAGCTGTCCAAGCGTCTGAAGTTGATGGAAGCCTTCCAGGGTTCCGGCAACCTTCCAGAGTGGATGGTGCTGACCGTTCTGCCGGTTCTGCCGCCAGATCTGCGTCCACTGGTCCCGCTGGATGGTGGTCGTTTCGCGACTTCCGACCTCAACGATCTGTATCGTCGAGTGATCAACCGTAACAACCGCTTGAAGCGTCTGCTCGATCTGTCCGCTCCGGACATCATCGTGCGCAACGAAAAGCGTATGTTGCAGGAAGCTGTCGATGCATTGCTCGACAACGGTCGTCGTGGCCGCGCTATCACCGGCTCCAACAAGCGTCCTCTGAAATCCCTGGCTGACATGATCAAGGGTAAGCAAGGTCGTTTCCGTCAGAACTTGCTCGGTAAGCGTGTTGACTACTCTGGTCGTTCGGTAATTACCGTTGGCCCGACCCTGCGTCTGCACCAGTGCGGTCTGCCGAAGAAGATGGCTCTCGAGCTGTTCAAGCCGTTCATTTTTGGCAAGCTTGAAATGCGCGGTCTCGCGACCACCATCAAAGCGGCCAAGAAAATGGTCGAGCGCGAACTGCCAGAGGTTTGGGACGTTCTCGCTGAAGTGATCCGTGAACACCCGGTTCTCCTCAACCGTGCACCGACCCTTCACCGTCTGGGTATCCAGGCGTTTGAACCGGTACTGATCGAAGGTAAGGCTATTCAGCTGCACCCTCTGGTCTGCGCCGCGTACAACGCCGACTTCGACGGCGACCAAATGGCCGTGCACGTACCGCTGACACTGGAAGCTCAGTTGGAAGCGCGTGCGTTGATGATGTCGACCAACAACATTCTGTCGCCAGCCAACGGTGAGCCAATCATCGTTCCGTCGCAGGACGTTGTATTGGGTCTGTACTACATGACTCGCGAAGCGATCAACGCCAAGGGCGAAGGTCGTGTGTTTGCGGATCTGCAGGAAGTTGACCGTGTGTTCCGTGCTGGCGAAGCCGCACTGCACGCCAAGGTTAAAGTACGTATCAACGAAACCGTCAACGACCGTGACGGCAACAGCGTGAGCGGTACCCGTATCGTCGACACTACCGTCGGCCGTGCGCTGCTGTTCCAGGTTGTGCCGAAAGGGTTGTCTTACGACGTCGTCAACTTGCCGATGAAGAAAAAGGCGATCTCCAAGCTGATCAACCAGTGCTACCGCGTGGTTGGTTTGAAAGAGACCGTGATCTTCGCTGACCAGTTGATGTACACCGGTTTCGCTTACTCGACCATCTCCGGCGTTTCCATCGGTGTTAACGACTTCGTTATCCCGGATGAAAAAGCCCGCATCATCGGTGCTGCCACCGACGAAGTGAAGGAGATCGAGAGCCAGTACGCCTCCGGCCTGGTAACCCAGGGCGAGAAGTACAACAAAGTGATCGACCTTTGGTCGAAAGCGAACGACGAAGTCTCCAAGGCGATGATGGCCAACCTCTCGAAAGAGAAAGTCATCGACCGTCATGGCGTCGAAGTCGACCAGGAATCGTTCAACTCGATGTACATGATGGCTGACTCGGGTGCGCGGGGTTCCGCAGCACAGATTCGTCAGCTGGCCGGTATGCGTGGTCTGATGGCCAAGCCGGACGGTTCCATCATTGAAACGCCGATTACTGCGAACTTCCGTGAAGGTTTGAGCGTACTTCAGTACTTCATCTCCACTCACGGTGCTCGTAAAGGTCTGGCGGATACCGCGTTGAAAACTGCGAACTCCGGTTACCTGACTCGTCGTCTGGTAGACGTGGCGCAGGATCTGGTTGTAACCGAGATCGATTGCGGCACCGAACACGGTCTGTTGATGACTCCGCACATTGAAGGCGGTGACGTTGTAGAGCCGTTGGGTGAGCGCGTATTGGGTCGTGTTATTGCCCGTGACGTATTCAAGCCAGGTACCGAGGACGTTATCGTTCCTGCCGGCACTCTGGTAGACGAGAAGTGGGTCGAGTTCATCGAGCTGAACAGCATCGACGAAGTGATCGTGCGTTCGCCGATCAGCTGCGAAACCCGCTATGGCATTTGTGCCAAGTGCTACGGCCGTGATCTGGCTCGTGGTCACCAGGTGAACATTGGTGAAGCGGTCGGCGTAATCGCTGCCCAGTCCATCGGTGAGCCGGGTACCCAGCTGACGATGCGTACGTTCCACATCGGTGGTGCGGCAAGCCGTACTTCCGCAGCCGACAGCGTTCAGGTGAAGAATGGCGGTACCGTCCGTCTGCACAACCTGAAGCACGTTGAGCGAGTGGATGGTCACTTGGTTGCTGTGTCCCGTTCTGGTGAGCTGGCAATCGCTGATGACTTCGGTCGTGAGCGTGAGCGTTACAAGCTGCCATACGGTGCTGTGATTTCGGTTAAAGAGGGTGACAAGGTCGACGCTGGCGCAATCGTGGCCAAGTGGGATCCGCACACTCACCCAATCGTTACCGAAATGAAAGGTACCGTGACCTACGTGGGCATGGAAGAAGGCATCACGATCAAGCGTCAGACTGACGAATTGACCGGTATGACCAACATTGAAGTACTCGACGCGAAAGATCGTCCAGCTGCCGGCAAAGAAATTCGCCCAGCAGTGAAGATGGTCGACGACAACGGCAAGGATCTGTTGCTGCCAGGCACTGACGTTATCGCTCAGTACTTCCTGCCAGCCAACGCCCTGGTCGGTGTTGCGGATGGTGCGAAGATTGCGATCGGTGATGTTATCGCTCGTATCCCGCAAGAAACTTCGAAAACTCGTGACATCACCGGTGGTCTGCCGCGTGTTGCCGACTTGTTCGAAGCTCGTCGTCCGAAAGAAGCGTCGATTCTGGCTGAAGTCAGCGGCACCATCGCGTTCGGTAAAGAGACCAAAGGCAAGCGTCGTCTGGTTATTACCCCGAACGATGGTACTGATCCGTACGAAGAGCTGATTCCGAAGTGGCGTCACCTGAACGTGTTTGAAGGCGAACAGGTAAACCGCGGCGAAGTTATCTCCGACGGTCCTAGCGATCCGCACGACATCCTGCGTTTGCTGGGTGTGAGCGCGCTGGCCAAGTACATTGTTAACGAGATCCAGGACGTTTACCGTCTGCAAGGCGTGAAGATCAACGACAAGCACATCGAGACCATTCTGCGTCAGATGCTGCGTAAGGTTGAAATCGCTGAATCCGGCGATTCCACTTTCATCAAGGGCGACCAGATGGAATTGACTCACGTACTGGTAGAGAACGAGCGTCTGGGCGCGGAAGACAAATTTGTCTCCAAGTTCACTCGCGTTCTGCTGGGTATCACCAAGGCGTCGTTGTCGACCGAATCGTTCATCTCGGCGGCTTCCTTCCAGGAAACCACCCGCGTACTGACCGAAGCGGCCGTCACCGGCAAGCGCGATTACCTGCGCGGCCTGAAAGAAAACGTAGTCGTGGGTCGTCTGATCCCGGCCGGTACCGGTCTGGCATATCACAGCGAGCGCAAGCGTCGTCGTGAAGCAGACAAGCCGTTGCGCGTAAGCGCCAGTGAAGTGGAAGCTGCACTGACCGAAGCGCTGAACTCGAGCGGTAACTGAGTTCTGCGATATATGAGCGTAAGGCCCTGATCGCACCGTTCGTCGAATCGAGACAATTTGTCGAGGTTCGATGAATGGGGAGGTCGGGGCCTTGCCTTGACTGGGGACAAGATCCTCTTTAGACTCTTGTACCCCTAAATTTGGCGGGAATTCGTTCCTGCCATTTTGCTTTTCTTGCAAGACAATAGCGTCGCAAGACAACAGTGGAGCTAGTAGATGGCAACTATCAACCAGCTGGTACGTCAGCCGCGTAAGCGTATCGTCGAGAAATCCGACGTGCCTGCGCTGCAGAACTGCCCGCAACGTCGTGGCGTATGCACCCGTGTGTATACCACCACGCCGAAAAAACCTAACTCGGCACTGCGTAAAGTATGCCGTGTGCGTCTGACCAACGGTTTCGAGGTTTCCTCGTACATCGGCGGTGAAGGCCACAACCTGCAAGAGCACAGCGTCGTACTGATTCGTGGCGGCCGTGTAAAAGACTTGCCAGGTGTTCGTTATCACACCGTTCGCGGTTCTTTGGATACTTCCGGCGTTAAAGGTCGTAACCAGGGTCGTTCGAAGTACGGTACCAAGCGTCCGAAGTAATCGGTCGTTTTGCAGATTTTTATTTTATTGAGTCGATAAGAGTAAGGTCGGGCACGCATCCTTTGGATCTGTCCCGAGCTAACCTGAAGACCGCTTGAGGGCTTATCATGCCAAGACGTCGCGTAGCAGCAAAGCGTGAGATTCTGGACGATCCGAAATACGGAAGCCAGATCCTCGCCAAATTCATGAACCACGTTATGGAAAGCGGCAAGAAAGCCGTTGCCGAGCGTATCGTTTATGGTGCCCTGGAAACCGTTGCAACCCGTAAGGCTGGCACCGATCCCCTGGAACTCTTCGAAAAAGCACTCGACGCCATCGCTCCGCTGGTCGAAGTGAAGTCGCGCCGCGTTGGTGGTGCTACTTACCAGGTTCCGGTCGAGGTTCGTCCTTCCCGTCGTAACGCTCTGGCAATGCGCTGGTTGGTAGACTTCGCGCGCAAGCGTGGCGAGAAGTCTATGGCTCTGCGTTTGGCTGGCGAGCTGCTGGATGCTGCTGAAGGTAAAGGTGCTGCTGTTAAGAAGCGTGAAGACGTGCACCGTATGGCAGAAGCCAACAAAGCTTTCTCGCACTACCGCTTCTAATTTTAGCTTCACTAATTTTGCGAGGGCTTTATGGCTCGTACTACTCCGATTAGTCGCTACCGTAACATCGGTATCGTTGCTCACGTGGATGCTGGTAAAACCACTACCACCGAGCGCGTCCTTTTTTACACTGGCAAAAGTCACAAAATGGGCGAGGTGCATGACGGCGCCGCGACCACAGACTGGATGGTTCAGGAGCAGGAGCGTGGTATTACCATTACTTCTGCTGCCATTACCGCCTTCTGGAAAGGTTCTGCTAAGCAGTACAAAGACGAGCATCGCTTCAACGTAATCGATACCCCGGGCCACGTGGACTTCACCATTGAAGTTGAACGTTCCCTGCGCGTACTCGACGGCGCTGTCGTTGTGTTCTGCGGTACTTCGGGTGTTGAGCCTCAGTCGGAAACCGTATGGCGTCAGGCCAACAAATACGGTGTTCCACGTCTTGTTTACGTGAACAAGATGGACCGTGCTGGTGCGAACTTCCTGCGCGTGATCGATCAGATCAAAAAGCGTCTGGGTCACACTCCGGTGCCTATCCAGTTGGCTATCGGTTCGGAAGACAACTTCCAGGGTCAGATTGATCTGATCAACATGGAAGCTGTGTACTGGAATGATGCTGATAAAGGTATGGTTCCTGTTCGTAAGCCTGTTCCTGAAGATATGCAGGAATTGGCTGCCGAATGGCGCGACAACATGGTTCAGGCTGCTGCCGAAGCCAGCGAAGAGCTGATGAACAAGTACCTGGAAGGCGAAGAGCTGACGATCGAAGAGATCAAAGCTGCTTTGCGTCAGCGTACTATCGCCGGCGAAATCGTTCTGGCCGTTTGCGGTTCTTCCTTCAAGAACAAGGGTGTTCCCCTGGTTCTCGACGCCGTTATCGACTTCCTGCCTGCGCCAACCGATATTCCTGCTATCAAGGGTACTGATCCGGATAACGAGGAAATCGAGCTGGAGCGTCACGCAGACGATGCGGAGCCGTTCTCGGCTCTGGCGTTCAAGATCGCTACCGACCCATTCGTGGGTACTTTGACCTTCGTTCGCGTTTACTCGGGCGTGTTGAACTCCGGCGACGGTGTGATCAACTCGGTTAAAGGCAAGAAAGAGCGCGTGGGTCGTATGGTGCAAATGCACGCAAACGCCCGTGAAGAGATCAAGGAAGTACGCGCTGGTGACATCGCGGCCCTGATCGGCATGAAGGACGTCACCACTGGTGAAACCCTCTGCAACGCTGACAAGCCAATCATCCTGGTTCGTATGGACTTCCCGGAGCCGGTTATTTCGGTTGCCGTAGAGCCTAAGACCAAGGATGACCAGGAAAAAATGGGTATCGCTCTGGGCAAGCTTGCTCAGGAAGACCCTTCTTTCCGCGTCAAGACTGATGAAGAGACTGGTCAAACGATCATCTCCGGCATGGGCGAGCTGCACCTGGACATCCTGGTTGACCGGATGCGCCGTGAGTTCAACGTCGAAGCCAACATCGGCAAGCCTCAGGTTTCCTATCGTGAGCGCATCACGAAGAACTGCGAAATCGAAGGCAAGTTCGTTCGTCAGTCCGGCGGTCGTGGCCAGTTCGGTCACTGCTGGATTCGTTTTGCTCCTGCTGACGAAGGTCAGGAAGGTCTGCAATTCGTGAACGAAGTAGTAGGTGGTGTGGTTCCTAAGGAATACATCCCGGCTATCCAGAAGGGTATCGAAGAGCAGATGAAGAACGGCGTTGTCGCCGGCTATCCGCTGATCGGCCTGAAGGCTACCGTGTTCGATGGTTCTTACCACGACGTCGACTCCAACGAGATGGCGTTTAAAGTGGCTGCTTCCATGGCGACCAAGCAACTGGCCCAGAAGGGTGGTGGTGAGTTGCTCGAGCCGATCATGGCTGTAGAGGTTGTTACGCCTGAAGACTATATGGGTGATGTGATGGGCGACCTTAACCGTCGTCGCGGCATGATCCAGGGTATGGAAGACACGGTCTCCGGCAAAGTAATTCGTGCCGAAGTTCCGCTGGGTGAAATGTTCGGTTATGCGACCGACGTTCGTTCCATGTCCCAGGGTCGCGCAAGCTACTCTATGGAATTCAAAAAATACGATACAGCCCCGTCGCACATCGTCGAGTCTGTTACCAAAAAACAAGGCTGATTCAGCCCCTTTAGGCTAGGAGTTAATTGTCGTGGCTAAAGAAAAATTTGATCGTTCCCTACCGCACGTCAACGTTGGCACCATTGGTCACGTTGACCACGGTAAAACCACTCTGACTGCTGCTCTGACTCGCGTTTGCTCCGAAGTTTTCGGTTCCGCAATCGTTGACTTCGACAAGATCGACAGTGCACCAGAAGAAAAAGCTCGTGGTATCACCATCAACACCGCGCACGTTGAATACAACTCGCTGATCCGTCACTACGCTCACGTTGACTGCCCAGGTCACGCTGACTATGTGAAGAACATGATCACCGGTGCTGCCCAGATGGACGGCG
>NZ_JACOPU010000013.1:0-13729 GCF_017973755.1 Pseudomonas sp. P42
GCGGCTGCCTGTACCACAAGGAAAACACCGTCCCGTACGCACTGCCGGCCAACAAAACCCGCAGCACCTTCAAAACCCTGAGCTCAATGGGTGGCGGCGGCTACAACGAACTGCGCATCGAAGATAAAAAAGGTCAGGAACAGATTTATCTCCACGCCCAACGCGACTGGGATGAAAACGTCGAACACGACCAGAAAATCCGCGTCGGCAACGAACGCCACGACACCGTCGAGCAGAACAGCTACACCGAATTCAAGGCCGAAGAACACCACACCGTCTACGCCGACCGCAAAGTCGAAGCCCGCGCCAACGACCACCTGACCGTGGGCGTCAATCAGCACATCAAGATCGGGACTGGGCAGTTCATTGATGCCGGCCAGGAAATCCACCTCAGCAGTGGTATGAAAGTGGTGCTTGAAGCGGGGGCGGAACTGACGCTGGTGGGCGGCGGCAGCTTCATCAAGATTGATGCTGGCGGCGTGACCATGAGTGGGCCGGTGATCAATATGAACTCCGGCGGAAGCCCCGGCAGTGGCACGGGTGCTGCCCCGCTAATACCCGGCATCCTGAAACAGGCCGACGCCGACAAGGCCGGCCAGGTCCTGACCCCGGCCCAGATCAACACCCTCAAACGCAACGCGCCGTTCTGCGAAGAATGCGAAAAATGCAAGGCAGGTGCCTGTGCCATCTGATCGACTGACACCCAAGGATTGGCTGGCACAACAGCCGCTGCAGACTGGCGAACGCCTGTATCTGATCATCAGCGCAGCGAGCGACAGCGACGCCCTGAAAAACCTGTACCTGACCGAACCCACCGCCCAGCTCCTGCCAATCTGGGGCGGCACGCCCTACTCCACCTGGCAACCGGTGATGCCCTACGTCACCGAACTCAAGTCCAACTCCGCATTCCTGCCGTGGATCGCCGAAACCGACGCGCTCGACTGGGGCTGGCTGGCGGTATCACGCTCGGAGCCAAACGACGTGTTCGAGCATTTGCGCAGCCTGACGCAGGTGAAGATGCCGGATGGGACGGAGGTGTTTTTCCGCTTCTGGGATGGGCGGCATATCTACCCGATTCTGCATGGACTGGGAGACAAGGCAGGGGAAGTGATGCCGATGTTTGAGCGGTATCTGATTAATGGCAAGGCCCTTGAGGTTGGGCCGAGGGCGCTGCCGAAGGTGAAGGATTGGCCGTGGTGGGAGGTGCCGAAGCCGTTGCTGGATAGCTTAGCTAAGGAAAATCCAACGACGCTGATCGGCAACCTGATGCAATGGCTTGAAGAAGACCGTCCAGATATTTACACCGCATGGCCGGAGAGCAACCTGAGGCTGAAAGTCAGCCGTTTCGTGCGCCGCCCGGATGCGCCGGACAATCTTAAAGATGCACTGTTAAACCACCTGATTCTGGAGCAAGGCTGATGGATCGCGTTGCAACTATCGAAACACAAATGGACTCCTTCAAAAACAGCCTGAAGCTATACCGTGAAGAAACCAAGAGCTGGTACGCGCAGCTTGCTGACAAAGCCAGCCGAGCTGCAGACATGCCCTCCCTTCTTGGTATGGAACGCGTGATCAAGGCCGGTGACTCCAGCAAGTCTGTCAGCATGACTGATGGAGATTTTTCATACGTCGCCAAGTGCCCGCTTGTAGGGCCACTGCTGATTGAGAGCAAATTCGAATCGGTTTTCGACATCCCTATCGGCGATATCAAGGTCGATATCATTGCCGTGGATGGAGGCGCCAAGTCGACGATTACCTTGGATAAACAAGGTAAAGGTAGCTTTCAGGGACAGCCTGGAAAGGCCTATAAGATCCACGTCCACGATCAGGTGACGCCTGCGCAGATCGATACCCTTTTCAAATCCTACGACGGCTTAGCTGCTGATCTTGAGGGATTTCTACGCAAAGAATGGGCAGGCTTCAAACCGCAATGGTCGAATCAGAGTGCTTCAGCCAAAGCGATGGCAATTGGGGTCGGGATTCTCGAAGGCGGATGGGAAGCCATCAAAGGCGTCTGGGATGGGATCTCAAAGGCGCTGGACATCCTTCAAAACCCTAAAAAGTTCGCTGAAGAATTGGGTGCTGGTGCCGAGGAACTGATCAAGCTGGCCAAAGAAGCGCCAGACGTGATGAAACAGGCCATGCTGCTCGCAAGCGACGAGGCCGCACTGTTTTTGATGGTGCATTGCGCGTCAATCTGGGTTTCGGCATTACCACCGACGCAAACGGCTGGTCAGACGGCGAAAATGACATCTGCGGCCGTTATCGGAATTCTCATCGACACCGTGATCTCGGTCGTACTGACCGTGGCTGCCCAAGGTGCTGGGCTGTTTTACCTGGCCTCACGTTTAGCGAAATACGGCCAGATCATCGTCAAGGCTGTGACCGGGTTTGTGAAGTCGCTGTTCAACATCATCAAAGGCTTCATGGGCTACGTCAGTAAATACGTCGCAGTCGCCGCTCGAGGGGTAGCGACGCGGGTAGAAAAAGGAGTCGCGCAGCTACGCTTTGATGGCAAACGTAATGCGACCGTTGAACACGGCAAGCGACCTGATGACGCCTCGAAACAATCGCAGAATCCTGACGACAAAAGTGCGGCGCCGGCGCAAGACACTTGCACCAACGGCTGTCCGGTCTCGATGGTCACGGGCGAAGAATTACTGACTCTTACCGATGGCCAACTCGATGGCCTACTACCGCTTGAGTGGACGCGCCTTTATCGCACTAGTGCGGTCGAGATCGACAGCCGTCTTGGGTTTGGATGGAGCCACGCTCTTTCTCATCGACTGGATCTGGATGGTGAAGGTGTCCTGTGGACGGATAACGAAAACCGAACCACTCGTTTTCCCATGCCGACACAGCAGCGCCCGGTTATCACAAATAGCCTGTCGAAAGCGGCCATCTACCTAGGGTCTACACCTGGTGAGCTCATCCTGACGCAGGCTGGGCAGAATCCGCGTTTTTACCATTTCCGCGCGGGCCGTTTGATCACCATCAGTGACGCGTACAACAACCAGTTAATGTTGACCTACGACTTTGCTGACCGTATTCAGCGTATCGACAATAACGCCGGACGTTCCTTGCTAGTCCGCCATGAAGACCGTCATATCGTTGCCGTGGATTATCAGCAACGCCGCGCTGAGTACACGGATCAGGGGCAACGGCAGGAGCCATGGGTCACTGTACAAACGCTGGTTACCTATCGATACAACCGCCAAGGCGAACTTATCAGTGCCACCAATGCCGCCGGTGAAACGGAAAACTATCGTTACAACGACCAGCACGTCATTTTGGAACGACAACTGGCCGGTGGTGCGAGCTTCTTCTGGGAATGGGAAAACCAAGGTAAATCGTCACGCAGTATCCGCCACTGGGCCAGCTTTTCGCAGATGGACTCGAAATACGCTTGGGACGATGCCGGCAAAGTTACCGTTACGAACGCTGATGGTAGCGAGCAAGTTTATGTGCATGACGAAAATGCTCGACTCATTAGCGACACCGCTGCTGACGGCGCTGAAACACAGAAAGCCTATGACGACAAAGGTCAGCTGATTGCAGAAAAGGACCCCCTCGGCGCGATCACTGAGTACCGTTACAACGACGCCGGCCTGCTTGCCGTTGTTATTCCTCCTGAAGATGCGCCGACGTTCTACGAATATCGACATGGCTTTGTAAGTGAAATTCATCGCGGCAAAGCGATCTGGAAATACCAGCGAAATAGCCAAGGCGATATCACCCGCCAAACAGATCCTGACGGCAACGAAACACACTACAGCTACGATGCCCAAGGTCGCGTGCTGGAGATCGTTCATCCAGACGGCGGACGGCATCAGCTCGCCTGGAATGGACTGGGTCAATTGCTCGAGGAAGCATTGCCTGATGGTGGTCGGCGTAAATACCGCTACGACGCACTGGGTCGTCAGATCACCCGTCAGGACGAACACGGCACCATCACCCATTACCAATGGGATGCGGCTGGCCGCTTGACACAAACCACACAGCTTGGCGGTGCAACCCGCACTTACACCTATAACGCCTACGGCAAGATCACAGCCGAGCGCGATGAACTGGGCCGTATTACCCGCTACGAATACGCCGATAACCTGCAACTTGTCAGCCGCCGCATCAACCCGGACGGCAGTGAGCTGCGCTATCGTTACGACAACTCACGCCTGCTGCTGACTGAGATCGAAAACGAGCGCGGGGAACATTATCAGCTCGACTATTACTCAAACGGGCTGATACAGCAGGAAACTGGATTTGATGGTCGCCGTACTGCCTACGAATACGACCTGAATGGCAACCTGCTGAAGAAAACTGAGTACGGCGACGACGGTAGCGAACTGGTCACTGAATATCAGCGTGACTCCGCTGGCCGCCTGCTCGTGAAAACACTGGCTGATGGTGAGGAAATTCACTACAGCTATGACGCGCTCGGTCGCCTGGTCAATGTCGATGACGGTCACTGGCCACTGGCTTATGAATACGACTCCCAAGATCGGCTGATCACCGAGCATCAGGGTTGGGGAACCCTGCGCTACGAGTACGACAGCGTCGGCCAACTCAAACATTGCCGTCTACCGGACGGTAGCAAGCTCGACTATCGCCGATTGTCCGGCGGTAATCTCAGCAGCATTGACCTCAATGGTTCTCGCCTCACATCTCACCAGTTCAAGGCTGGTCGTGAACAGCAACGTCAACAAGGCTTGTTGTTGAGTCAGTATCAATACGACGATCAGGGGCGCTTGCAGGCTCACAGCGTCAGCCAACGCGACAGCATCGTGCTGCAGCGCCGATATAACTACGACGAGGCAGGTAACCTCGCAGGCATCAATGACAGCCTTAAGGGTGCCCGTAACTTCCACTACGATCCGCTTGATCGATTGATCAGTGTTCGGGGAGCAACACCGGAGAGCTTCGCGCACGACCCAGCCGGCAATCTGCTGGGCCAGAACAACGAAGGCACCGCCAACTTTGCCAACGTCAAAGGCAACCGCCTGCTGATGCAGGGTGACCGCCACTACGACTATGACGCCTACGGAAATCTGACTCGCGAGCGCCGCGGTAGCGGACAGAAGCTCGTCACTGAATACCGCTATGACTGCCAGCATCGGTTGATCGGCGTCAGCCTACCCGGCGGCAGTATCGCGACCTACAAGTACGACGCCTTCGGTCGACGTATCGAGAAAACAGTCGATGGCCACACCACCGAATTCCTCTGGCAAGGCGAACGCCTGATCGTAGAAAGTGGGGACAGTCGGTATCGGACCTACGTCTATGAGCCGGACAGTTTCCGCCCCTTAGCGATGCTCGACGGTGAAGGCCCACTGAAAGCCACGCCGTTCTATTATCAGCTCGATCACTTGGGCACGCCGCAGGAACTCACCGATTACAGCGGCGCGATAATGTGGTCGGCCAAGTATCGAGCCTACGGCAACCTGGCTGCGCTGGATATCGCGGAGATCGACAACCCACTTCGGTTTCAAGGCCAGTATTTCGATACAGAGACAGGGCTTCATTACAACCGCCACCGCTACTACAGCCCGAGTACAGGACGGTTTCTAACCCCAGACCCGGTCAAGCTCGCAGGTGGCCTAAACAACTACCAGTACGTACCCAACCCTACCGGCTGGGTAGATCCGCTCGGCCTAATGTTCAGGGCGATTACTAAAGCGATTTCTGGTGTTGCGAAAAAGGCACCATTGAAGCCCGCTGCGAACTGCCCCAAGCCTGGAGGATCATCTTCTCCGAGCACTACCCCTACCCTTGCAGACTCCAGCGTAAAGACTGGAGACGTCACCCCGCCGGCGGTCGTCGAGTCGAAGGCTGATTTTTATGTTGGCCCATCCGGACCGGACTCGACCTTACCTTCGACGGCATATCGATACATGGGATACAAGGACGCAGACGGAACCGTAAATACTCACGCGCAGAACACGATCAACACAGGCGACGCACGACTGTCGTATTTCGGGTTCGATAAATTTGATACTGGAGACGCGGCTACGGAAGCATTACAGATGAGGGCGCCGAAGCACGTCACTCCTGCTGACCCCGCCCCTGCATGGAGTGATGGGCGCCTGCGATTGAAGTTCGACACACTTCAACTCTATAAGGACGGCGTGCCAACCGTTACAGTGCCGTATGAGCTTGGTGGTAAAGGTCCGAACCTTGAACCCTTCACTAAGGCGTATCGTGACTACGGAACAGGCGGTGCCCGGCAACTCATTCCGAAACCGGGTACCACCACCATCATCAAAGCTGATGAAGTGACTATTTTGCCGGAGAAGTAACAGTGCTAACCGATCTAGAAGCGCGCGTAGCGCTCAAAGAACTGATTGAAAAATACCTTAAGGGAAGAGATCCCGATTACGACCGTCTGATCGAAATCGTTCAGGACCCTTCGCGTCAAGTTCCGATCAGAGGTGTGCTTGAGGACATTAGACGGTACAACAAGGTCCAGTACACACAACAGGAGCTGGAGCTGATAGACGATCTTTTGTATATGTACGGGTAAGAAGTCGGTAGACGTGTATAGCAAAAGCGCCAAACCTAGCAATCCCTATAAAAAGTGCCAATATCGGCTGTAATGGCGTCAAACGCTAGGATGGCCGCAGGCATAGGCATTTCGGGGGCTTAGTGGGAGCTTCTTTTTCGCAGAGTAAGCCATTGAAAGGGGCGCGATGAAGTTCACTTTAGTTTGAGGGGGCTTCATCGAATTCAGCGACAATCTCGAAACGCATTGGCCTCATGGCGCCGCTGCTATCCTCGCCCCTAATAGACATAGCCGCCCTTCTTAGCTAAACAACGTATCCATATAACTAAAAGTACGCTCCGAATGACGTTCGCTCAGCAATCCTCTTCATAATCGTACATACGCGACATAGCACTCTAAACCCTCCAATTGACTTATATTTCAGTAACTTAGCTGTCTCAGCAGACCTTTGATCTTCGTTCAATCACTGAATGTGGGGGGATAGCCAACCTGACTGCATCAAGAATAGCTTGGGAAACAACACCCGAATCGCAGAAAACCACACTCTTATCCAAATCGAACAATGCCAGTAACAAGAGCATCAAAATCGCGATCTCTTATAGACTAGAAAATCGATATCTCAAGCGATCTTCAAAAAAAAAAAATTTACCGATTGTCAGCTCATCCTTTCGCTCCTATTGCAGGCTTGCATATTATCGACCAGATGCAGCGATTTTTTTAGTATTTTTGCAACGCAAGGAAGCCATAAGATGCCAAAGCATTCACTTCCATTATACCAATTCACTCACGCTCCATGCCCCTACCTTTACAGGGGCATGGAGCAAAGACCAATCAGAACCCTGAGCAGCACTGATAGCATCGCTTCAATTTTTTTTTGCAAAAACATGGTCGAAATAAAAAAATATTCGAAATCAACAAACATTGCTAGATGGTTTCGAAAGCCACGTTACCAAGCCTCATCCTATCTAGGGGGTGCGTCCGGCCGAAACCGAATAGGTCGCAACCAGCTTTGATGCTTATTTATTCCTAAAGGACTCATAGATGATTGGCTTTGGCTCTGCATTGTTAGTAATAGGACTGGGAATAATCTTATACGCCTCTGACGTGTTTGGATATTCAAAATCCGTCAAATTAGAGATCAGTCGATTAAAATCTGCTGAAGCGCCGAACAAAGAACAGCGGCATAAACTAATGTATTACAAATCGGCAATCGCCGCAAGAGTGATTGGCGGCATCGCTATAGCAGTAGGACTTATTATAATAGCAATATTTAATTAAAGGAATCTAATATGAGCTCCGCTGAGGGAATTGAGGCCGCTACAAACGCAATACAATTTCTAGCTACTAACGCGGGCGCCAAATTAGGAGGCCCAATTGGCAAAGCTTATGGAATGTTTCTCAGCGGCCAAGGGGGTATGGTAGGTAGTTTAGCGGACTTTTTCGACAAGCTAGACGATGGAACTGTTACTGAAAAAGATGTACGCGATGTCTTGTATGATGTTGCATCTGTCAGCGCCGGCTTCGGCGTATTAGCAGGCCTGGCCTCCCCGATGACGCTTGCGATCGTAGGTGGGGTAGGTGCATTCATATTTGCATATGAAGCGTATCCTTATGTTAGAGATTTTTTAACTCAAGACGATGTTAATGAAGCGATTGAATTTGGGACAACCAACCCAGCGTTAATTACCGATCCTTTGATTGCTTCCCTATATCAAGATTTTGCTCACAGTTTTTCTCCCTTCGCAGGGGTCGATGAGCAAGTAAATGTTGGCTTCTCTTCTGCACTCAATTTTGTCCGCAGGGTAGATCCACTTACGCTTGACCTGGATAATGATGGTATTGAAACCATCAGCTCAAATCAAGGTATAACATTTGACTTTGATGGCGACGGCATCAAGACTGGAACTGGTTGGGTTTCGGGTGATGATGGGTTTTTGGTGCTGGACAAGAACGGTAATGGACTCATTGACAGTGGTAAAGAGTTATTTGGTGGAGACACCATAAAGACTGACGGCACCAAAGCAAAAAATGGATTCGAAGCGCTGAACGAGCTGGATATAAATGGTGATGGCGTATTTGACGCAAAGGATCAATCATTCAGCGAAGTAAGAGTTTGGCAAGACAAGAATCGGGACGGTGTTTCGCAATCATCTGAGCTGTCAAGCTTAGACGAACTCGGCATCGAATCGATCAACGTCAAATCTATCGAGTCAGGAGAGCTTAGCAACGGCAATGTAATCACTGACGTAGGTAGCTTTGTATTTTCCGATGGGCACGTGGGTGGTGTAAACGGAAACCAAAGCGTCGCTGTCAATCTTGATCTTGCTACGAATCCATTTTACCGAGATTTTCCCGACGTCATTGATCTAGCTCCTGGAACTGAAAAACTCCCTGACATGAAGGGATCTGGCGCAGTTCGCAATTTGATTGAGGCGGCAAACTTAAACCCGGAACTCGCTGAAATTCTTAGACAGTATTCTCAAATCACAACACGAAGCGATCAGATTAATTTATTAGATGATATTTTGTCAGAGTGGGCAGAGTCTGCTATTTTTGACAGCGTCGATAAAAGAATTGAAAACCTTAGCATCAACGGCACAGGCCTGCAATTCGCCTATTCATGGGAAATTTCCGGGAATGGATCACCTGATGCAGAGCAGCTTAAAGATAAGGAGCTCATAGAAAAGATCTCGATATTAGAAGCATTTAACAGCCAGACTTTTTTTAATTTCTCAAGCAAGGCCAACGCGGACGGCAGCGCCACCATAACAATAATTTCCGGCCAGTTCGTTATTGTGCGAGACTTTTCCCCCTCTCAAGTATTGAGCGGAATTTATTTAACCGAAAAAGACTTAGTAGTAAATCAGAGCCAAGAAGATTTTTTGAATTCCTCATACAACCAGCTGAGCAACTCATTATATAACTCACTGCTACTGCAAACGCGACTAAATAGCTACACTGACCTGATTGAGATATCACAGACATCGTCTGGCATTCAAGCTAACTATGATCCACTGATAGACGCATTGAAAAACCTTTACGACGCGGACCCGTTGCAGGCGATTGTAGATGCGATAGAGTTACGCTCTGTCATGGAGGGCGTAAAGTCAAACATCCCCATTGCTTCGTTTCTTTCAAGCTGGCTAACAGACTTGAACGGCACGAGCTTCGCCGACTTAAAAAATCACTTATCTGGTCAACATTTTTTCTATATTGGAGAAAGCGCACCCGCCTTTTCGGTAGACGAAAACTTTGTTATTTCAACTCAGGAGGGTTCTCAGGTAGTTGGTGGGCAATCAAACGATATGATTGTCGGGCTCAATGGGGATGACGTGTTGAATGGAGGCTGGGGACAAGACATTTTAAATGGAGGAAGAGGTCGAGACAAGTTAATAGGCGGCGCTGGATCAGACACCTTTGTTTTTGGAAGAGGCAGCGGTCTCGACGTGGTGGCAGAGGAAGGACTCAATACCGATATAGATGTAATTTATTTTACAAACATCAAATCAAGCGATATCGCCGGATTTGAAAGAAGTGGATACGCCGACTTAATAATTCGTTACGGCGATGGCGACGCTCTCACAATTCAAAACTATTTTACTGGAGCTGTTTACTCCATTGAAGAGTTTAGATTCTCCGATGGAGTATTGTGGACAGCATCTGAAGTAGCCAAGCATTTGGTAGGCACTGAAGGTGCTGACACTATTGCCGGCGCCATCGGCCAGGATAACGTCATTCGCGGGCTAGGCGGCGATGACACCTTGAATGGCCAGGCAGGCAATGACGTGCTCGAAGGTGGGACCGGTAAGGATACGCTCGACGGCGCCGCCGGAGAGGACACACTCATTGGCGGTTTGGGCAACGATAAGCTGGCAGGAGGAAACGGCTCCGATACTTATGTCTTTAGCCGCGGCGATGGTCAGGATACCGTTACCGAAGCAGGCGTAACCTTGAATGTCGATGTCATTCGCTTTACGGATGTCAAATCAACGGACATCAGCGGTTTCGAGCGCCCCAACCCATATGACCTTGTGTTGCGATATGGCACTGGTGATGTGATCAATATCCAAAACTATTTTTCTGGCGCCGACTCTTCGGTTGAAGAATTTCATTTCTCGGATGGCGTAATCTGGACGACCGCCGATGTCGCCAAACGGATCGTTGGAACCAGTGGTGATGACGTCCTTCTGGGCATGACAGGTATCGACAGCGGTCTATATGGCTTGGCAGGTAACGACACCCTGAACGGCGCCACTGGAAATGACACCCTGTACGGGGGCATTGGTGACGACAGACTTGCTGGAGCCCAAGGTAATGACACACTGATTGGCGGCTCGGGCAACGATCTTTTAGCCGGTAACAGCGGATCCGATACCTTCGTTTTCAGTCGCGGCGATGGGCAAGACATTATCGCTGACGACGGTGTTGCAGCAGATGTGGATTTGGTGCGCTTCACTGACATCAATTCGACGGACATAACCGGATTTGAGCGCACTGGATATTCGGACCTGCTCATTCGTTATGGTACGAACGACACCCTGACTGTGCAGAGTTTCTTTACAGGCGCGGAATGGTCGGTAGAGAAGTTTCAATTCGCTGACGGCGTCATTTGGACATCTGCTGATGTCTCGAAGCATCTGGTAGGCACTGAAGGTGCTGACACTATTGCCGGCGCCATCGGCCAGGACAACGTCATTCGCGGGCTAGGCGGCGATGACACCTTGAATGGCCAGGCAGGCAATGACGTGCTCGAAGGTGGGACCGGTAAGGATACGCTCGACGGCGCCGCCGGAGAGGACACACTCATTGGCGGTTTGGGCAACGATAAGCTGGCAGGAGGAAACGGCTCCGATACTTATGTCTTTAGCCGCGGCGATGGTCAGGATACCGTTACCGAAGCAGGCGTAACCTTGAATGTCGATGTCATTCGTTTCACGGATGTCAAATCAACGGACATCAGCGGTTTCGAACGCCCCAACCCATATGACCTTGTGTTGCGATATGGCGCTGATGATGTGATCAATATCCAAAGCTATTTTTCTGGCGCCGACTCCTCGGTTGAAGAGTTTCATTTTTCGGATGGCGTAATCTGGACGACCGCCGATGTCGCCAAACGGATCGTTGGAACCAGTGGCAATGACGCTCTCGTCGGTATAGTGGGTATCGACAGTGGCCTTTATGGTTTGGAAGGTAACGACACCCTGAACGGCGCCACTGGAAATGACACCCTGGACGGGGGCATTGGTGACGACAGACTTGCTGGAGCCCAAGGTAATGACACACTGATTGGCGGCTCGGGCAACGATCTTTTAGCCGGCAACAGCGGATCCGATACCTTCGTTTTCAGTCGCGGCGATGGGCAAGACATTATCGCTGACGACGGTGTTGCAGCAGATGTGGATTTGGTGCGCTTCACTGACATCAATTCGACGGACATAACCGGATTTGAGCGCACTGGATATTCGGACCTGCTCATTCGTTATGGTACGAACGACACCCTGACTGTGCAGAGTTTCTTTACAGGCGCCGAATGGTCGGTAGAGAAGTTTCAGTTCGCTGATGGTGTCACTTGGACATCTGCTGATGTCTCGAAGCATCTGGTAGGCACTGAAGGTGCTGACACTATTGCCGGCGCCATCGGCCAGGACAACGTGATTCGCGGGCTGGGCGGCGATGACACCTTGAATGGCCAGGCAGGCAATGACGTGCTCGAAGGTGGGACCGGTAAGGATACGCTCGACGGCGCCGCCGGAGAAGACACACTTATTGGCGGTGCGGGCAACGATAAGCTGGCAGGAGGAAACGGCTCCGATACTTATGTCTTTAGCCACGGCGATGGTCAGGATACCGTTACCGAAGCAGGCTCAGCCTTGAATGTCGATGTCATTCGTTTCACGGATGTCAAATCAACGGACATCAGCGGTTTCGAACGCCCCAACCCATATGACCTTGTGTTGCGATATGGCGCTGATGATGTGATCAATATCCAAAGCTATTTTTCTGGCGCCGACTCCTCAGTTGAAGAACTTCACTTTTCGGATGACATAGTCTGGACTGCGAACGATGTCTCCAATCGGATCATCAACCCCAGCGCCGGTAATGTGTTTGACATGAGGATTGTGGATGGAGGACTTCATAGCTTGCCGCTTATCGACAACTCTGCCGCTACTTACGCTGATGATCTTCTTTACAGCTCCAATACGAGTAAAGTGGAAAGCAATGTTTCGGCAGACGACTTGTCATCTAACTCCTCCACCAGTCCCGAATTTCTTCCGGTTATAAATGATTACTGGCTGTAATTAACCGGGAGCTCGACATGGCGACTATGTCATGTCGAGCTGTCGGATTAGGTCTGCATTGTCAGCTCATCCTATGCAAATTCAAATTCTTCGCTGGAAACCTGGGCTGCTTCGTTGCGCCGCTGGCGAAGCGCATCGGTTAGCTGCCGCTTCGCTCTTATAAGTCCGACAGAACCGCAAGCTGTGGTGCTAATTGCGGCGACAGGCTCATAAACGAATATTGAGCGCACGTGCCGATTCATAAGCAGCCTTTTACACAAAACTGATTTCCACCAGCTCATCCTGCGCCTTGCGAAACTCCATCTCAGCCACCCGTGCCAGATATTGTCCGCGATGCGCCCGTGCTTTCTGGAAGTCCGGAGTCTGCCCATGAGCTGAATAAGCGGGCGGCGGCGCAGCCATGTTAGTCGGCGAGGATTGGGCCGAGACGTGGCCGGACACATCACGCTGAATAGGAACAGTCGACCGTTCTCCTTGAGCCAGGTGATATAACTTGGTGACCGACCACCTATGTGCGCGGCGAAGGCGCTTTTGAATAGGTACGTGACTTCGTTCATAAGCCCTCCTTTTCAGCGGCTTTTCAATGAATCCTTTCAAGATTTCAATGATTGAAATTTCAGTAAGCTAACGGGCCTCCCGCTAACACGATCCCGCGGGTTTCCGACCCCGTGTCCTTTGAAAGTCACCAGGGTCCCCGGCGGTTTTCTGCCCGGTCTGGCCTGTCGACTCGGCATCCGCGTGCCATGCCCTGCCCCAATCCCGTTGGAAAGACGGACATCCCTGCAAAGGTTTCAGCTAGAGAGAATCCGCGAGTTCGATAACCCGTGTAGGGGGCGGCCCTCAGGGAGGACCCGTAAAAATCGGCGCCCTACCCGGCCTGCCCGGCTCATGCCTTCGGCTCGGCCTCGCTCAGGTCCAGCCGCTTGGCCACCCA
>NZ_JACOPU010000014.1:0-3323 GCF_017973755.1 Pseudomonas sp. P42
CATGGGGAAACCCCACACTACCATCGGCGATGCATCGTTTCACTGCTGAGTTCGGGATGGGATCAGGTGGTTCCAACGCTCTATGGTCGTCAAGAAATTCGGGTACTGAGTCGTGACCAAGTGGCCTCGCTTCAGCAAATTGGGTATGTGACAGCTTTCGGTGTTTTGTGAACATCGAACTTTCGGTTCGTTTCGTCTTCACACACCGCAATCTGATGCTCTTTCGAGTAGTCAAATTGCTTGGGTGTTATATGGTCAAGCCTCACGGGCAATTAGTATTGGTTAGCTCAACGCCTCACAGCGCTTACACACCCAACCTATCAACGTCGTAGTCTTCGACGGCCCTTCAGGGAACTCAAGGTTCCAGTGAGATCTCATCTTGAGGCAAGTTTCCCGCTTAGATGCTTTCAGCGGTTATCTTTCCCGAACATAGCTACCCGGCAATGCCACTGGCGTGACAACCGGAACACCAGAGGTTCGTCCACTCCGGTCCTCTCGTACTAGGAGCAGCCCCTCTCAAATCTCAAACGTCCACGGCAGATAGGGACCGAACTGTCTCACGACGTTCTAAACCCAGCTCGCGTACCACTTTAAATGGCGAACAGCCATACCCTTGGGACCGGCTTCAGCCCCAGGATGTGATGAGCCGACATCGAGGTGCCAAACACCGCCGTCGATATGAACTCTTGGGCGGTATCAGCCTGTTATCCCCGGAGTACCTTTTATCCGTTGAGCGATGGCCCTTCCATACAGAACCACCGGATCACTAAGACCTACTTTCGTACCTGCTCGACGTGTCTGTCTCGCAGTCAAGCGCGCTTTTGCCTTTATACTCTACGACCGATTTCCGACCGGTCTGAGCGCACCTTCGTACTCCTCCGTTACTCTTTAGGAGGAGACCGCCCCAGTCAAACTACCCACCATACACTGTCCTCGATCCGGATAACGGACCTGAGTTAGAACCTCAAAGTTGCCAGGGTGGTATTTCAAGGTTGGCTCCACGCGAACTGGCGTCCACGCTTCAAAGCCTCCCACCTATCCTACACAAGCAAATTCAAAGTCCAGTGCAAAGCTATAGTAAAGGTTCACGGGGTCTTTCCGTCTAGCCGCGGATACACTGCATCTTCACAGCGATTTCAATTTCACTGAGTCTCGGGTGGAGACAGCGCCGCCATCGTTACGCCATTCGTGCAGGTCGGAACTTACCCGACAAGGAATTTCGCTACCTTAGGACCGTTATAGTTACGGCCGCCGTTTACCGGGGCTTCGATCAAGAGCTTCGCGTTAGCTAACCCCATCAATTAACCTTCCGGCACCGGGCAGGCGTCACACCCTATACGTCCACTTTCGTGTTTGCAGAGTGCTGTGTTTTTAATAAACAGTCGCAGCGGCCTGGTATCTTCGACCGGCATGAGCTTACGGAGCAAGTCCTTCACCCTCACCGGCGCACCTTCTCCCGAAGTTACGGTGCCATTTTGCCTAGTTCCTTCACCCGAGTTCTCTCAAGCGCCTTGGTATTCTCTACCCAACCACCTGTGTCGGTTTGGGGTACGGTTCCTGGTTACCTGAAGCTTAGAAGCTTTTCTTGGAAGCATGGCATCAACCACTTCGTCATCTAAAAGATGACTCGTCATCAGCTCTCGGCCTTAGAATCCCGGATTTACCTAAGATTCCAGCCTACCACCTTAAACTTGGACAACCAACGCCAAGCTGGCCTAGCCTTCTCCGTCCCTCCATCGCAATAACCAGAAGTACAGGAATATTAACCTGTTTTCCATCGACTACGCTTTTCAGCCTCGCCTTAGGGACCGACTAACCCTGCGTCGATTAACGTTGCGCAGGAAACCTTGGTCTTTCGGCGTGGGTGTTTTTCACACCCATTGTCGTTACTCATGTCAGCATTCGCACTTCTGATACCTCCAGCAAGCTTCTCAACTCACCTTCACAGGCTTACAGAACGCTCCTCTACCGCATCATCCTAAGATGATACCCGTAGCTTCGGTGTATGGTTTGAGCCCCGTTACATCTTCCGCGCAGGCCGACTCGACTAGTGAGCTATTACGCTTTCTTTAAAGGGTGGCTGCTTCTAAGCCAACCTCCTAGCTGTCTAAGCCTTCCCACATCGTTTCCCACTTAACCATAACTTTGGGACCTTAGCTGACGGTCTGGGTTGTTTCCCTTTTCACGACGGACGTTAGCACCCGCCGTGTGTCTCCCATGCTCGGCACTTGTAGGTATTCGGAGTTTGCATCGGTTTGGTAAGTCGGGATGACCCCCTAGCCGAAACAGTGCTCTACCCCCTACAGTGATACATGAGGCGCTACCTAAATAGCTTTCGAGGAGAACCAGCTATCTCCGAGCTTGATTAGCCTTTCACTCCGATCCACAGGTCATCCGCTAACTTTTCAACGGTAGTCGGTTCGGTCCTCCAGTTAGTGTTACCCAACCTTCAACCTGCCCATGGATAGATCGCCCGGTTTCGGGTCTATTCCCAGCGACTAGACGCCCTATTAAGACTCGCTTTCGCTACGCCTCCCCTATTCGGTTAAGCTCGCCACTGAAAATAAGTCGCTGACCCATTATACAAAAGGTACGCAGTCACAGAACAAAGTCTGCTCCCACTGCTTGTACGCATACGGTTTCAGGATCTATTTCACTCCCCTCTCCGGGGTTCTTTTCGCCTTTCCCTCACGGTACTAGTTCACTATCGGTCAGTCAGTAGTATTTAGCCTTGGAGGATGGTCCCCCCATATTCAGACAAAGTTTCTCGTGCTCCGTCCTACTCGATTTCATGACTAAGAGATTTTCGCGTACAGGGCTATCACCCACTATGGCCGCACTTTCCAGAGCGTTCCGCTAATCTCAAAGCCACTTAAGGGCTAGTCCCCGTTCGCTCGCCACTACTAAGGGAATCTCGGTTGATTTCTTTTCCTCAGGGTACTTAGATGTTTCAGTTCCCCTGGTTCGCCTCTTGCACCTATGTATTCAGTACAAGATAACCATCTTATGATGGCTGGGTTCCCCCATTCAGACATCTCCGGATCAAAGTCTGTTTGCCGACTCCCCGAAGCTTTTCGCAGGCTACCACGTCTTTCATCGCCTCTGACTGCCAAGGCATCCACCGTATGCGCTTCTTCACTTGACCATATAACCCCAAGCAATCTGGTTATACTGTGAAGACGACATTCGCCGAAAATTCGATAATACTCAATTCAGAGTAACTCACAAATTTTACCTTAGCCTGATCCGTTACCAGTGAAAGTAACGTTCAGTCTATCTTTCTATCACATACCCAAATTTTTAAAGAACGATCTAATCAAAAT
>NZ_JACOPU010000015.1:0-3718 GCF_017973755.1 Pseudomonas sp. P42
CGCTGTCCAGATCGACAGGCCCGCGCCGAACAGCAACATCATCGCTGACACGCCGCACACGATGCAGGCACCGGACCGAAGTGCGAGGCGCCGCAGTAACGCCCAGCCTCGCGCCCCATCCTTGTCAGCGCGCCACATCTCGCCGGACACGCCGCCAACCAACGACAGGGCAATCACCAACCAGATCGGCATCTCTGCCAGTGCCTGCTGCTCGTTCGTCATTGCCCTGCCCCTTAAACAAAAAGACCCGGCGCTATGGCCGGGTCAGGTGGTGGGTGGCCTGCCGCGCTTTGCGGTCGCACCCATCGAAGATGGCCCCTTTTTACAGGTCGATTCTGGTGGCAGCAAGACCGTTTTAATGCCATCCGGTGAATGTGTGGCTTACGTCCGGTGAACGGCTGGCGAATGTCGGTGAATATCTATCCCGGCTGTCTTTTGCTTTTCTGGCGTCCCATACGTCCCACCTCTCTAAAACAAGGTGGGACGTCTGAAAGCCCCGCAGATTGGGGCTTTGCCCCACCGTCCTACTTTTATCTCTCCTTTCTCGTGTATAGAGAGAGTATTTAAAAACACGCGTGCGCGTGAACACGCGCATTGATGCCCGCTACGCATACACGGGCGGGAGACATGAAAAAGGTGGGACGGCGGGACAGCCCAACAACGACGGGGCCTGCGCCCGTCCCACCACCGCAAAAAGCGGTGGGACGGATGCAGGCCAGTGGGACGGCGTGAGCCAGAGGGATGCCCACGATCAAGCCGCTTCCCCCAAGAGGAAGTGCTCAACCACGATGTGGGCGTCATGCAGGCGCTGGTAGTAGAGGTTGCGTGTGCAGCCACTGCGTGCCAGACGTGCAGCGAGAGGTGCGTCGGGCTGGAAGTAATGCACCTTGACGACCGTCATCAGCTCGGGATCGAGGCGCTTTTTGACGATGCGCTCAATGTCCAGAGACGCCTCGAGCGGCACCCTGCTCCCGCGCCTGCCGCGCACCAGCTGGCCACCGTTCTCCATCATCATGGCGACCATATTGCCGCCCGAGTAACCGGCAGCCAGCTCGTCGCTGTGCAGCTCCTGCGCCCATTGTTTGAGAGCCATATCGATCGCTTTAATCATCGAAGCACGGCTCCTCGAACTCCGGTTGTTCAAGCGCAGGCGCCCTGCCCCAACCCTCCGGTTTCTTGTACGCCCATGGCCGCTGGCCGCTCTTACTCAAGGCGCCCAAACGGAAACGTCGCCAGCCCAGTCGATGCAGAATCGCACCCACGCGCATCTGCTCCGGTTTGCCCCAGTGACCGGGATCGAGCTTGAGCGCCTGACTCATCACTTCACTGCCGGTAGTGGTCTCGCCGATCTGCGACTCTTCGAGCCAGGTCAGGATGGGCGTTTCCCATTCGTCCACCACAAAGCGTTCGTCCTGTTCCTCGCTGAACATCGGCGCTTCCTCTCGCGTTACCCACCAGAGATCGCCGGCCTCAAAACAGAACATCGCTTCGGCCCACAGCTGGTCGCGGATCTCGCGCAGCAACGCCACGTCGACCTTGGTACAGGCCACCGGCCAATAGCGGCGGTTGCCAGTGGCGTCTTTGAGGTACTCGTCCTGGTTGGTGGTACCGACGAAGACACACTGGCGTGGCACGTCCAGCGTTCTGCGGCCATAGCTTTCGCGGTAGGTGTCGGTCGATGCCGAGAAGAACTGCTTGGCCTTGGTGCTTTCGGCCTTGTTGAAGCTGTCCAGCTCGCCGAGTTCAACAATCCACTTGCCGCGGATCGCCTGAAAGCCGTCCTTGTCGCCGAGGGCAAACGGCGTGTCCATGAACCACTCACCGCCGAGTACGCTCATCGCAGTCGACTTACCGGCGCCTTGTACGCCTTCGAGAATCATCACCGAGTCAGCCTTGCAACCGGGCTTCATAACCCGAGCCACGGCCGAGATCATCCAGCGCTTGCCGACCTTGGACGTGTAATCCGTTGTCTTCACGCCCATGACATCCGTCAGCCAACGCTCCAGGCGCGGCACACGATCCCATTCCAGTTTCTTCAGGTACTCACGCACCGGGTGAAACGCGTGGTCGTGTGCCACCACGCTGACAGCCTCGATCACGTGCGAGGACTTCACGCGCAGGTTGTACTGCTGCGCAATCCACTTCATCACTCGCACATCATCAATGTCGGCCCACTCGCCGGTACCACCGCCATAAGGCGCAGCTCGCAGCTTGACGATCTTCGAGCTGAAGGCGCAGTAGCTGATCACCCCGGCCCAGCGTTCGTCATGGGCGAGGATCAGTTCGACGTTCTGCATGTGCGCGATCAAGGCGCCGCTCTCACTGCGAGCCAGCTGATCTTTCCAACCACCAGCGGCCGGTGGACGGACCACTGCCAGTACCTGTCGACGCACCGCGTCCAAACCCTCGGCGACGTGCAGGTCGTTGAAGTCGGTCCACTTCTCGTGACGCTCGACAGAGAAGAACGGCGCAACGACCTGGGCACCGACGATCAACGCAGCATTGCTCGCCTTCTCGTCGCCCGGATTCCAGGCATCGCCATTAGGCTTTGTGGTCTTCCAGTCGTCGTCGCGGCAGATGATCAGCGGGCAGCCGGCAAAGCGCTCGCGCATGACCTTGCACACGGCCAACAGGTTGCCCGCATCGAAGGCCACGGCCACAGCGAGCGACGTCGCCATATGCAGACTTGCGCCGGTGGCGTAACCCTCGCAGACCAGCACCGGTTCGCCCGGTACCGGGTGCGGACCGAGCAGGTGGAATGTGCCCTCCTTCGCCATGCCGTAAGGCCAGTAGGATTTGTCGCGGCCGGTGTCTTCCTGCTTGTTCGGGAAGATCACCTGCAGGCCCATGATCTGATCACGGGCGTTCTTCATTGGGACCAACACGGCGCCGGTGCGTGGCGCGTATCGGACATTGATACCAACGATCTGCTTGCGGTCCAGGTATTCGCTGCGGCCGGTGGTCGGCATGCGCTCAAACAAACCCTGCGCCCTTTTCGCGGCCCGCCGCGCAGCGTTACTCGCGATTTCGGCGGCGCGGCGCTTGGCTTCTTCCTGGCGGGCGCGCATCAGTTCGCGCTCTTCCGGCGACATGCGACCGGCCTTGACCTTGATCTTCTGCGTCTCGCCCGAACGCCAGTCACCGAAAGCGCCGAAGATCAGCGTATCGCCCTTCTCCGTGCGCTGCTCGTGCACCACGTACCAGCCGTTCTTTTCCTTGCCCTTGTCCTGCGAAGTCTTGCAGCGGGTCAGCTTGCCGAACACCAGCGGTTGCGCTGGCTCCAGACCGTAATCGGCGAATTGCCCCAATACCTCATCGAGCATGCTGAATCCCCCGCTCAGAGAGGGATTGGCAACTGATGCATTGCGAGCAGCCCGGCTGAGCCAAACGACGGGCTTCCGGGATCGGGTCGTCGCAGGCTTCACAGAACAGCAAGGAATGGGCAGCGCTTTCTGCTTTGGCAGCGCTGCGCGCAGCCATGGCCTGATCGATGCGTTCCTGCACCAGATCGTTGGCGAAATCGGCGATGTCAGCCACGGTCAGCACCTCGCGTCGTCTGATTGACGTAGGTGGCGCGGTTGAACAAACCCAGCAGCCCTTGAATACCCCGGAACACCTGCAGGCGAATCGCAGCGAGTTCCTGATCAGTCACCACGCCGTCGCCGATGCTCTTGGCCCAGGTCTCGGCCAGATCAGCGACCTGGCGGAAGTATTCGGC
>NZ_JACOPU010000016.1:0-3158 GCF_017973755.1 Pseudomonas sp. P42
CGCCGTCCATCTGGGCAGCACCGGTGATCATGTTCTTCACATAGTCAGCGTGACCTGGGCAGTCAACGTGAGCGTAGTGACGGATCAGCGAGTTGTATTCAACGTGCGCGGTGTTGATGGTGATACCGCGAGCTTTTTCTTCCGGGGCGCTGTCGATCTTGTCGAAGTCAACGATTGCGGAACCGAAAACCTCGGAGCAAACGCGAGTCAGAGCAGCAGTCAGAGTGGTCTTACCGTGGTCAACGTGACCGATGGTCCCAACGTTGACGTGCGGTAGGGAACGATCAAACTTTTCCTTAGCCATCGATATCACCCCTATCAGAAGAATTAAGCAAACAACAAAAGCCATTAAAACAAAGGCAGATATTTTCATATCTGCCTTGTTATATGGAGCTCTTGAGCGGATTTGAACCGCTGACCTCACCCTTACCAAGGGTGTGCTCTACCAACTGAGCTACAAGAGCGAAAACACTTTGCACAACCTGCAAACTTGGAGCGGGTAGCGGGAATCGAACCCGCATCATCAGCTTGGAAGGCTGAGGTTCTACCACTAAACTATACCCGCAGAGCTTGCAGCTCACGCTAAAATCTGGTGGAGGGAGAAGGATTCGAACCTTCGAAGTCGTAGACGTCAGATTTACAGTCTGATCCCTTTGGCCGCTCGGGAACCCCTCCTAATCAGGCCGGCATTCTATACTATGCCAAACCCTTGTCAAGCAATTTCTCATTTAAAAACCTGAGGTTAGCTGCTTTGACATCGCCCTACTTCGTCAACCTTTGAAAGGTCTTCACTGCGGAGCGGGCGCCATTCTATTCAAACTATTCAGCAGGTGCAACCCCCTCACACCGCATTATTTTATGTTTTAACTCATTGAATTCGTTGGAAAGGTTTTGCAACTGCGCATCCCCCAGAAAACGCTGGCTTTCAGGTGCAATACGCATCCAGAAACCCGCTGCAGGAGACCCCTCAAGCGATGGCTGAGCCTTGATATCCATTTGAGCCAAACGCTCGCCTAGCACCGCAACCATCTCCTGACGGGCAAAACCACCGAGATAAAGGCACTGACTTTCAGTTCGTTGCGGACCAGACCCCTCCTTGGAGGCCCTTGCACCTTCACTCAGCAGACGAATATCCTGCTGTGAACCCTTGTACAAACTCAGCGGCGTTACGTCCTTTGCCCGCAATGGCGCTTCCTGTTGATGCCAGACGTAATAGAAAATATTGAGAATAAGAAGCAGCAGGAACATCCAACGCATACATACCTCAAGACAAAGGACACGCCACAGCTAAACCGACGAATACAAGATCGGGAACAAACCTGGCCCCGGGCGCTACACCTGCAACCAGATCTGCATCGCCACCTGTAATAAATACAGTGAAGCCCTCCCCCCAATAGGATCGCGCCATTTCCAACTGGGTAAGCACGAACCCCCTCAACATCAGTGAGCATCCACGCTCTACAGCCTCAACAGTGCTTCGCCCCGGCGCCTGGCTTGTCAGCGCACGCTCAGCAGCGACATCGTCATAGCGAATTTTTCGAGTATGGGTACGCAACTGGTTGCGCATCAACGGCATACCAGGACAAATGAAACCACCAAGATGATCCCCATCTATCGCGATAAAGTCCGCTGTCACTGCCGTACCAAAGTCCAACACGAGGCATGGACCTTTAGCCAGACGGAAAGCACCCAGCATCGCCAACCAGCGATCCAGACCTAGACGCTCGTAATCTTCGTAGCCGTTTCTAACACCTGACATTTCACGAGCAGGTTTCGCACAGATAACTGAAACACCGAAGTCTCGCTCAAGCATCTCAATTAAGGCACTAGTCTCCGCAGCAGTACGAACACTCACCATGCGACAACTTCTTAGCGACAGCCCGCTCAGCTTGCACAAGCTTTCGCAAAGCGCCAGGTCCGAATCAACCACTCCCTCCGCGACCAACACAACCTCAGCACCACTTAGCACTCGCCACTTTATGAAGCTGTTTCCGCAGTCGAGCTCAAGAATCATCGCGCAACCTCAGGCTGAGCTCGCCGCCACTGAAGACCTTTTCCACGCCATTCACCTTTAATCGCAGCGCACCCTGGTTATCAATTCCGAGCACCACTCCATCTATTTGACTGACACCAGCAATCAGGGACACCGATCGCTCTTGCCACAAATGATTTTCTTCCCATTCAGCCTGAAGAACCGAGAAACCATCTATTTGTTGACGCTGTATGTATGCCAGCAATTGCTCGCCCAACTCGGCCACTAGAATATTGCGATCACAGCTTTTACCGGTCTCAAGCCTCATGGACGTCCATTGCTGATCAACCTCTTCTGCAACCTGCATATTCACGTTAACGCCTATACCCAGAACCACGTGACAGACATCCGCCGGATCTCCAACCAGTTCTAACAGGATGCCGGCAATCTTCTTATTGCCAACCAGAACATCATTAGGCCACTTCAAACCAGCGCCAGTCACCCCCAGATTTCGTAGGGTTTGCAAGACTGCCAGCCCAACGACAAGGCTGAGCCCCTCAAGCTGGCGCATACCTCCATCAATCCGCAGAACAAGACTGAAATAAAGGTTTTCGGCAAACGGGCTAACCCACTTGCGCCCCCTGCGCCCGCGCCCGGAGGTCTGTCTCTCGGCAAGCACCAAAAATGGGGCCTCTTGCCCTAAGCCAATGGCGCGCAACGCCTCAGCATTAGTGGAGTCGGTAGTGTCCAGGACCGTGATTGGCCAGACTGCTTTCATTCCTACCATTTTAAGAGGATCGAGCAACATCAGCGGAGCAGCTAGCTGATAGCCACGCCCCCGAACTTTGTGGATGGATAGCCCAAGCTCAGCCTCGAGGTGCTGAAGCTGCTTCCATACCGCACTTCGACTAACTCCCAAGGCAGCGCCAAGGTCCTGACCAGAATGAAACCGTCCATCCTTCAGAAGATTCAACAACGTCAGCATGCAAGTCTCGCCTCACAATGAGGCCCGAATGATAGCTATGCCCCGGGCCGTTGCATAGAAATCAAGCAGGTACATTTCCTGCGGGCAAAACAAAACCCCAACTGCTTTCGCAATTGGGGTTTCGGAATTTAATCTTGACGATGACCTACTCTCACATGGGGAAACCCCACACTACCATCGGCGATGCATCGTTTCACTGCT
>NZ_JACOPU010000017.1:0-2985 GCF_017973755.1 Pseudomonas sp. P42
GCACCAGGTTCTCGAAGTTGCCGCCAGTCGCTTCCTTAATGGTGACTTCGACTTTGCCAGCGTCTTTGTAGACGTCATCGGCAGGTGCCGGAACGGTCACGGTGCCGGTGGTTTTACCCGCTTCGATAGTGATCACCGAGCCGTTGCTCAGAGTCACGGTCACTGGCGAACCAGCGGCGTTGGTCAGAGTGGCGGTGTAGGTGATCTGGCCACCCTCGGCCACAGAACCGGTTGCCGTCAGCGACAGGTTGGTGGTGTCGACAGTGTCAGTGACGTTTGTCGAAACCGGGGTTTTGTCAGCCACCAGATCTTCGTAATTACCGCCGCTCACCGCGGTAATCGAGTTGGTGATCGGCGCATGACCAGTCAGCGCATCATTCGGCGCGGTGAAGGTCACGGTGCCAGTGGTCTGGCCGACGCCAATAGTAATGTTCTGACCGTTGGCCAGGGTCACGACAACTGGAGAACCGGTTACTGGAGCGCCGACAGTTGCGGTGTAAGTGACAGTGCCACCTTCAGCCGCCGACTCGGTCGCGGTCAGTTTGACGGTGGTTGTGTCGATGGTATCGGTAACGTTGGTGACGGCCGGAACGGCGCTTGGCACCAGGTTCTCGAAGTTGCCGCCAGTGGCAGTCGAAATGGTCGCTTCGACTTTGCCCGCGTCTTTGTAGACGTCATCGGTCGGCGCTGGGACGGTCACAGTACCGAACGTTTTGCCAGCATCAATGGTGATCACGGCACCGTTCGACAGGGTCACCTCAACCGGCGTGCCGGCCGGGTTGGTCAGCGTCGCGGTGTAAACGATCGAACCGCCTTCAGCCACCGAGTCGGTCGCGGTCAGGTTCAGGTTGGTGGTGTCGGTGGTGTCCGAAACCGCGGTGTCAGCGGGCTTGCCGTCGATAGCGAGGTTTTCGTAGTTGCCGCCGGTGGCGCCGTCGATGGTCACGCTCAGGGAGCTGCCGCCAGCCAATGGGCTGTTCGGCGCGACGAAGTTCACAGTGCCGGTGGTTTCGCCCACGGCGATGGTGATGGTCTGGCCGTTGGACAGGGTCACCACGACTGGGGAGCCGGTCACCGGTGCGGTCACGGTTGCGGTATAGACCACGGTTTCGCCTTCGGCGACGTTCGCGGTGGCGCTCAGCGACACGGTGGAGGTGTCGATGGTGTCGTTGACGGTGGTCACGGCCGGCACAGTGCTCGGCACCAGGTTTTCGAAGTTACCGCCGGTGGCAGTCGAAATGGTTGCTTCGACTTTGCCGGCATCTTTGTAAACGTCATCGGCTGGCGCAGGAACGGTCACGGTACCAGTGGTTTTGCCCGCCTCGATCGTGATCACCGAGCCGTTCGACAGGGTCACCGTCACTGGCGAACCGGCAGCGTTGGTCAGGGTCGCGGTGTAAGTGATCTGGCCGCCTTCATTTACCGAACCCGTAGCGGTGAGCGACAGGTTGGTGGTGTCGGTGGTGTCGGTCACGGTGGTGCTGACCGGGGTTTTGTCAGTTACGAGGTTTTCGTAGTTGCCGCCGGTTACGTCGATGATCGAGTTGGTCAGCGGGGTGTGACCGGTCAACGCGTCATTCGGCGCAGTCGTTGTCGCAGTGCCAGAGGTTTGGCCGACACCGATGGTGATGGTCTGACCGTTAGCCAGGGTCACGACAACTGGAGAACCGGTTACTGGAGCGCCGACAGTGGCGGTGTATGTGACAGTTCCACCTTCAGCCGCCGATTCGGTCGCGGTGAGTTTGACGGTCGAGGTGTCGATGGTGTCAGTAACGTCGGTCACGGCCGGAACGGTGCTTGGCACCAGGTTCTCGAAGTTGCCGCCAGTGGCAGTCGAAATGGTCGCTTCGACTTTGCCCGCATCTTTGTAGACGTCATCGGTCGGCGCTGGGACGGTCACAGTACCGAACGTTTTGCCAGCATCAATGGTGATCACGGCACCGTTCGACAGGGTCACCGTCACTGGCGAGCCAGCAGCGTTGGTCAGGGTCGCGGTGTAGGTGATCTGGCCACCCTCAGCCACAGAACCGGTTGCCGTCAGCGACAGGTTGGTGGTGTCGGTGGTGTCAGTCACGGTGGTGCTGACCGGGGTTTTGTCGGCTACGAGGTTTTCGTAGTTGCCGCCGGTTACGTCGGTGATCGAGTTGACCAGCGGTGCATGGCCGGTCAATGCATCGTTCGGGGCAGTCGTTGTCGCGGTGCCGGAGGTCTGGCCGACGGCGATGGTGATGTTCTGGCCGTTGGCCAAATTCACCACGACCGGCGAGCCAGTCACTGGCGCGCCAACGGTGGCGGTGTAGGTGACGGTGCCACCTTCAGCGACCGAGGTGTCGGCAGTCAGTTTTACGGTCGAGGTATCGACGGTGTCGGTAATGTCAGTGACGGCTGGAACGGTGCTCGGCACCAGGTTCTCGAAATTGCCGCCAGTCGCCGTGGCAATGGTCGCTTCGACTTTGCCAGCGTCTATATAGACGTCATCGGCAGGCGCTGGAACGGTCACGGTGCCGGACGTTTTGCCGGCCTCAATGGTGATCACGGCACCGTTCGACAGAGTCACGGTGACTGGCGAGCCCGCAGCGTTGGTCAGGGTCGCGGTGTAGGTGATCTGGCCACCCTCAGCCACAGAATCCGTTGCACTCAGCGACAGGTTGGTGGTGTCCGCGACGTCAGTCACGGTGGTCGAAACCGGCGTCTTGTCGGCCACGAGGTCTTCGTAGTTGCCGCCGGAAACGCCGGTGATCGAGTTGGTCAACGGTGCATTACCGGCCAGCGCGTCGTTCGGCGCGGCAGCGGTCACGGAGCCAGTGGTCTGGCCGACAGCGATGGTGATGCTCTGACCGTTGGCCAGGGTCACGACAACCGGCGAGCCGGTCACTGGCGCACCAACGGTGGCGGTGTAAGTGACGGTGCCACCTTCAGCCACCGAAGTATCGGCAGTCAGTTTCACGGTCGAGGTATCGACGGTGTCGGTAATGTCAGTGACGG
>NZ_JACOPU010000018.1:0-1580 GCF_017973755.1 Pseudomonas sp. P42
ATGTCGGTTACCGGCGAAAAACAAGGCCTGATCACTGCAGGCGCATTCACCGCTGACTCCGTTGGCAACACCTACCAGGAAGGCCACGAAGACCAGGTTATGGTTCAGGCTTTCAGCCACGACGTGATCATCCCGCGTGACCCGCAATCCGGTCAGCCAACCGGTCAGCGCGTTCACAAGCCAGTTGTGATCACCAAGGTCTACGACAAGGCTTCGCCACTGCTGCAAGCCGCTCTGACTTCCGGCGAGCGCATGAGCGAAATCGTTATCCAGTGGTTCCGTACTTCGGCTCAAGGTACTCAAGAGCACTACTACACCACCAAACTGGAAGACGCGATCATCGTCGCCATCAACAACAAAATGCACAACTGCCAGGATCCAGGCAACTCGCACTTCACCCACCTGGAAGAAGTGCAGTTCACCTACCGCAAAATCACCTGGACCCACGAAGTATCCGGTACTTCGGGTTCCGATGACTGGCGTGCTCCAGTCGTTTAATTACGGCTGATCGTTACAAGCATCGGCCAGCTCTGCTGGTCGATGTTGTTTACGCCCCTCCAGAATTTCGCGTACGTTGACCCGCTTTTGCGGGCGTCGACGAGCGCCGCTGCACAGCACGAGGAACAAGGGATGTTCGCGCCGGCCAATGAAACCCACTTTGCCCTGACCATCGAAGGTCTTTCCGCTGATTTCCAGGTGTTTACCCTGCAAGGTCGGGAAGCCATCAGCCAGCCTTTTGTGTTTGAGGTGGAGCTGGTCAGTGAGCAGCCGTCGCTGGACCTCGAAACCCTGCTGCACAAACCGGCCTTCCTGCAACTCTCGCCCGACGGCAGCGGCATCCACGGCCAGATCTACCGCGCCGCGCAAGGTGATTCCGGCAAACGCCTGACCCGTTATTCGGTGACCCTGCGCCCGCAACTGTCGTACCTGGCGCACCGCGTCAATCAACGCATCTTCCAGAACCTCACGGTGCCGAAAATCATCGGCCAAGTGCTGGAAGAGCACGGCATCCAAAGCAACGCCTACGAATTCAAGACCGGCTCGATCTACCCCGAGCGCATCTACTGCGTGCAATACGACGAGTCGGACCTGCATTTCATCCAGCGCCTGTGCGAAGAAGAAGGCATTCACTACCACTTCCAGCACAGCGCCACGGCGCACAAACTGGTGTTCGGCGATGACCAGACGGTGTTCCCGAAACTCAAGCCTGTGGCCTACCAGCAAGACTCCGGCATGGTCGCCAGCGACCCGGTGATCAAGCGCTTCGACCTGCGCCTGGAAACCCGCACCAGCCGCACCACCCGCCGCGATTACGACTTCGAAAAACCGCGCATCACCCTCGAAAGCGAAAACCGCGGCGATGCCGTGCCCGACCTCGAGGACTACGACTACCCTGGCCGCTTCATCGACCGCGAACGCGGCAAACACCTGGCCAAACGCGCCCTCGAACGCCACCGCAGCGACTTCCAACTGGCTGAAGGCAAGAGCGATCAGCCGTTGCTGGTCAGCGGCCACTTCCTCGCGCTGACCGCGCACCCGAAAGCCAAGTGGAACGACCTCTGGCTGCTCACCGAAGTCCT
>NZ_JACOPU010000002.1:0-848140 GCF_017973755.1 Pseudomonas sp. P42
AGGCCACTTGGTCACGACTCAGTACCCGAATTTCTTGACGACCATAGAGCGTTGGAACCACCTGATCCCATCCCGAACTCAGCAGTGAAACGATGCATCGCCGATGGTAGTGTGGGGTTTCCCCATGTGAGAGTAGGTCATCGTCAAGATTAAATTCCGAAACCCCAATTGCGAAAGCAGTTGGGGTTTTGTTTTGCCCGCAGGAAAGTTTTTGTTCGCACCACCGAACAAATTTGCACAGTTATTTTCGTATCAGAACACTAGAATAGCCCCATCTTTTTCGGAGCCAGAGCCTTTATGTCAGATCCGGTTGACGCCCCAGGGCTGTCAGATTTACCGCTGGAAGACCTGGTGGCCTGTCACGAGTGCGACCTGTTGATGCGCAAGCCGAAACTTGCCCACGGCGAAAAAGCCCTGTGCCCACGCTGCGGTTACGAGTTGTACGCCCACCGCCACAATGTGGTGCAGCGCAGCCTTGCCTTGGTCATCGCGGCACTTTTGCTCTACGTGCCAGCGAACTTTTTACCCATCATGCAGCTCAATCTTCTCGGGCAGTCGTCGCACGACACTGTCTGGAGCGGTGTTGTGGGTTTGTTCAACACCGGCATGCAAGGTGTTTCGATCGTCGTATTCCTGTGCAGCATGGCCATTCCGTTAATCAAGTTGCTGTGCCAATTGGCGGTATTGCTGACGATCCGCTTGAACGTTGGGCGTAGCTACGGCCTGTTGCTCTATCGCATTTACCACCACCTCAAAGACTGGGGAATGCTCGAGGTCTACCTCATGGGCGTACTGGTGGCGATCGTTAAACTGGCGGACATGGCGGCCATCACCGTCGGCCTCGGTCTGGCGTGTTTCATCGGCTTATTGTTGATTCAGGTCTGGCTGGAGGTGGTGATGTCGCCGCATCAGATCTGGCAGGCGTTATCTGGAGAGGATGCTCATGCGGGCGATTGATGCGGGCATTCTGACTTGTACCGAATGCCACGAGTTGAACAGGCAAGACGCGGACACCGACGAGCAAACCTGCACGCGCTGCGGCGCACTTGTTCACCCGCGCCGTCCGAACAGCCTGGCCAGAACCTGGGCACTGCTGATCACTGCAGCGATTATCTATATCCCGGCCAATGTGCTGCCGATCATGACTGTCAGTTCTTTGGGGCAGGGTGATCCGAGCACCATCATGTCCGGGGTGATCCAGTTGGTGCAGCACGGCATGATCCCTATTGCTGCGGTCGTGTTCATCGCCAGTATTCTGGTGCCGACTTTCAAACTGGTGGGCATCGCACTGTTGCTGTTTTCGGTGCAACGACGTCAGCCGTTGTCCGCGCGTCAGCGCATCTGGATGTACCGTTTTATCGAATTCATTGGCCGCTGGTCGATGCTCGATATTTTTGTGATCGCCATCCTCGTGGCGGTCGTCAACTTCGGCCGGCTTGCCAGTGTCGAAGCCAATCTTGGCGCCATCGCCTTCGCCACTGTGGTGATTCTGACGATGCTTGCTGCAGTAACTTTCGATCCCCGACTGATTTGGGATAACACGGAGTCGGATGACGACCATGACTGATTTGCCTGTAGCGAAAACCCGACCGGCCTCGAACTGGTCTGCCATTTGGGTACTGCCTTTGATTGCGCTGATCATCGGTGGCTGGCTCGGCTGGCGTGCTTACTCCGAAACCGGTATCGAGATCCAGATTCGCTTCGAGAGCGGCGAAGGCATCCAGGCCAACAAGACCGAGGTCATGTACAAAGGTATGTCGGTCGGTAAGGTCAAGACGCTCAAGCTCGACGATGAAGGGAACTCCAAAGGAGTGATCGCCACGGTCGAGATGAATAAAGACGTCGAGCCATACCTCAAGACCAGCACCCGTTTCTGGCTGATCAAACCAAGCGTCACGCTGGCCGGTATCACCGGGCTGGAAACACTGGTCTCCGGTAATTACGTCGCCATCAGTCCCGGCGAAGGCGAGCCTTTGCGCAAGTTCAAGGCGCTGGCTGAAGAGCCGCCGCTTTCTGATGCCAAGCCTGGTCTGCACCTGACCATCAAGGCTGATCGGCTCGGCTCGCTGAGTCGTGGCAGCCCGGTGTTCTACAAACAGATCAAGGTCGGTCAGGTCAAAAGCTATCTGCTTTCGGAAGACCAGAGTACCGTCGAGCTCAAGGTCTTTATCGAGCCGACCTACGCCAAACTGGTGCGTAAACACACACGTTTCTGGAACGCCAGCGGCATCAGCATCGACGCCAACCTGTCTGGGGTAAAAGTGCGCAGCGAATCGCTGGCGAGTATTGTCGCCGGCGGTATTGCCTTCGCCACGCCAGAGAATCGCAAGGACAGCCCGGCGACCGATCCAAGCTTGCCGTTCCGTCTTTATGAAGACTTCGACGCCGCCGCTGCCGGGATCCGCGTGAAGGTCAAACTCAGTGACTTCGAAGGTCTGCAGGCCGGTCGTACGCCGGTGATGTACAAAGGTATTCAGGTCGGCAATCTGAAGGCGCTGAAGGTCGATGCGGATCTGAACAGCGCCACTGCCGAACTCACCCTTGATCCATTGGCCGAAGACTATCTGGTCGATGGCACGCAATTCTGGGTGGTCAAACCGTCGATTTCCCTGGCTGGTATCACCGGGTTGGAAGCACTGGTGAAAGGTAACTACATCGCCGTGCGCCCCGGTGACAAAGGGGCTGCCCCGAAACGTGAATTCGAGGCCAGACCAAAGGCACCGCCGCTGGATCTGCGTTCGCCGGGCCTGCACCTGGTGTTGTTCACCGATGCCCTTGGTTCGATTGAGGTCGGCAGTCCGATTCTTTACAAGCAGGTCAAGGTCGGTTCGGTACAGAGCTACCAGTTTTCCAGGACCAGAAAGCAAGTGGTTATCGGTGTTCACATCGAGAAGGAATACGAGAACCTGGTTAACGCCTCGACCCGTTTCTGGAATGTCAGCGGTATTACGCTGACCGGTGGCCTGACGGGCGGCATTCAGGTGAAGAGCGAATCACTGCAGACGCTGATGGCCGGTGGTATTGCTTTCGAAACGCCACAGGCCAAGGCGCCATTGCAGAAACGCATTCCGCGCTTCCGCCTGTTTGCCAGCCATGACGACGCCAATCAAAAGGGCGATGTCGTGACGATCAAGGTTGATCGCGCCGATGGTTTGCGCAGTGGTACGCCAGTTCGCTTCAAGGGGCTGGATGTCGGCAAGATTGAAAGTGTCGATCTGACCGACGATCTGCAAGCGGTGATCCTCACCGCACGCATCACGCAAGTGCCGGAGAAAATTGCCCGGGTTGGCAGTCAGTTCTGGGTGGTCAAACCGGAGTTGGGGTTGATCAAGACTTCCAATCTGGAAACCCTGGTCACCGGGCAATACATCGAAGTGCAACCGGCGGCGAAGAATCTCGGGCCGCAAAAAAACTTTGTCGCGCTGGCTAATGCACCGGAAGTGATCAGGCAAGAGGCGGGTTTGAGTCTGGTATTGAGCGCGGCTCGTCGTGGCTCGCTGAAACCGGGTGTGCCAGTGACCTACCGTGAAATCACCGTGGGCAAAGTTACCGGTTATGAACTGGGCCAGACCGCTGATCGCGTGTTGGTGCACATTCTGATCGAGCCGAAGTATGCGCCGTTGGTACGCAGTGGCAGCCGCTTCTGGAACACCAGTGGTGTGGGTTTCGATATCGGCTTGTTCAACGGCTTGACGGTACGCACGGAATCGCTTGAAACGGCGATTCAGGGCGGTATCGCGTTTGCCACGCCGGATGGCGAGCGCATGGGTAATCCGGCGCGGCCTGAGCAGACGTTCCCGCTGTTCGATAAGTTCGAGGATGAGTGGCTGACGTGGGCGCCGAAGATTTCGCTCGGTAAATAACCCGGAGTTGATGTGGCGTCTGAAAAGATGCCTTCGCGAGCAGGCTCGCTCCCACAGTGGATCGGCGGTAGACACAGATTCTGTGCCAACCATAAATCCCGGTGGGAGCGAGCCTGCTCGCGAAAAGGCCTCAGCGTTCAGCACACATCCCAAGCCATAAAAAAGGGCCGCGATCCAATCAGATCGCGGCCCTTTTTATTGCCTTCAGTTAACGCCGATCAAACCGCATCCAGCTCCGGCTCATCCGCTTCAACATTCACCGTGGCTTTGACCACATCATGGCGGCGGATGTACTTCCAGTCCGCCTCGTCGATGTAGATCCCCGCTGGGCCGCTGCCACCTTCCAGGTCGATGGCGACACTGGCGCAGACCTGCGGCTTCACACTCGCCAGAATCGGCACGAAGCCCAGCTGCAGGCTGGTTTCCAGCAAGGCTGCCTGGTTCTTCTCGTCAATGTCCGCCGCCTCATCGAGGTAGTACGGCAGGCGTACACGACCGGCCTGATCGCGGTCCATCAAGTGCAGCAACAAGTACATGTTGGTCAGCGCCTTGATGGTCATGGTGGTGCCGTTGGACGCCGCGCCGTCGATGTCGGTGTGGATAACCGGTTGGCCGTTGACCTTGGTGATCTCGAACGCCAGTTCGAACAAGTCCTTGAGGCCGAGCTGGTTGTGGTTTGCCGCCACCAACCGCGCCAGGTATTCCTTGGCCTCTTCGTTCTTGTTGTCCTGCTCGGCGCTCTGGCTAAGGTCGAACACCGACAGGGTTTCGCCTTCTTCGTACTGACCGGCGCTGTGGATGATCTGGTCGATGTGCTTGAGCGCTTCCTTGTTCGGCGCGAGGACGATACGGAAGCTCTGCAGGTTGGACACCTGACGCTTGTTGATCTCGCGGTTGAACAGCGCCAGTTGGTGCTCGAGGCTGTCGTAGTCGCTACGAATGTTGCGCAGGGTCCGGGCGATGTCGGTGACTGCCGCACGCCGCGCCTTGCCGAGGGTCAGCGCCTCGTCGGTACGGTGCGCGTAGGCGTTGATCAGCAGTGACAGGCGGCGCTCCATGTCGTCTTCGCTGTCGAACTTGGCCACGCCTTTGAGGCGCACTTGCGCGTACAGCGCTTCGATCTGGCCATCGGCGCGCAGCAGACCCTGCCAGCTGTCCTGATAGTCGTTGAGCAGCGGCAGCAGGTTGTCCATCGAATCGTCGACCGGATCCATGAACGGCGTGCCGAACGGCAGGTCCGCCGGCAGCAACTGACGGCGGCGCAGGGCGTCGTCGAGGGTACGTTGCTTGGCTTCCATGTCGGCGATCTGCCGGCCAACCAGTTGCAGCTTGGCCGACAGTTGCTGGACGCGCTCGGTGAACGCGTCGCTGGAGCGTTTGAGTTCGTCCTGCGCGCCTTCCATCTGCGCCAGTTGCTCAAGCTTGTCGCCTTCTTCGGCGCTCAGGGTCTGGCAGCGACGGAAGTCTTCCAGCGCCTTTTGCGCATCCAGAACCTGCTGATACAGCGCTTCGGTCTGGGTCTTGCTCGCGGCGCGGTCGGCGGCCACGGCTTGCTGGGTTTTCAGTTGCTTGAGCTCTTTATCAAGACGCCCTTTCTGATCGCGCAGCGCGGCACGGTCGGCCAAGGCTTGCAGGGCCGGTGGCTCGATGTGCGAGAGGTCGATCGACAGGCCCGGCACTTCGAAGCGCTCGCCTTTGAAGCCATCGAGAATCAGCTCAACCGATTTGACCCACTCGCCATTGTCGTCGAGGGTGATGCCGTGCTCGCCCAGCGGCAAGCTGAACAGTGCGCTGTTGAACAGACGCATCAAACGCTCGACATCAGGCTGCGAGAACTCTTCGCGCAGACGGGCGTAGCTGTTGTTGTCGGCGTGATCGAGTTGCTGCTTCACCGACTTCAGGCGTTTTTCCAGATCGCGCAGACGCTCTTCCAGATCTTCGGCGCTGAACTGACGCGATTGCGCCAAAGCACCGGCCAACTCGTCGTGAGCGTCTTTGGCGGCGAGCAATTGCTGCTCCAGCACTTTGACGTCATCGACCAGCGCAAAGCGATTTTTCAACACCGACAATTCACCGAGCCAGCGCTGGATGCCGGAAATTTCCCGTTCCAGACGCATCAGTTCTTGTGTACCGCCACGCTGATTGTTTTGCAGTGCATCCTGCTCGCCGCGGTAGTGATCGGCCTGAATCGTCAGCTCTTCCTTGCGCGCACCGGCGTAATCCGACCAGGTGCCGAGCAGCGAATCGAGTAGCGGCGACAGGCGGTGCAGTTTGCCGCGCAGCACGTCGCGCTGTTTCACGCCATTGGCCAAGGCTTCGACCAAGGGACCAGCGGCGACCAGCGAGTTGTAGTCCTGTTCCATGCGGCGTACGTCGCGGAACGCTTCTTCGCACGCAGCAATGTAATCAACGCTACCCGAACGCAAGCTGTGCTCAAACGCATCGAGGAACAGTTGCTTGAGTTTGGCCGCGGTGATTTCGCGCATGTGCAGCAGGTTGATGAACAGTGCGCGGAACGTCTTCAGGCTCTGCTCACTGGTGGACCGCAGCGGGATCAGGGTCAGGTCCAGCGGGATCGACGTGTGACCGCCAACCAGCAAGCGACGCAGTTCGTCAGGCTTGAGTTCGTAGGCTTTCAGGCCTTCTTTCTCAAGGTTGCTGAACAGCTCTTTCTGGCGCAGGCAAGTGTCGTTTTTCTGGTAGTGGGCCAGATCGAGTTTGCCGGCGTAGGCGAAGAACTGGTGACCGAAACCACCGCCCGGGCCGCGACCGACCACGCCGATAACGTGCGGGCCGTGGGGCAGGCTTACTTCGACAAGGATGTAACTGGTGTCGGTCGCGAAGTAGAAGCGCCGCGATTGTTCCAGACTGTACTTGCCGAAACTCATGTCCGACATGCGCGCCAGAATCGGGAACTGCAAGGCGTTGATCGACGCCGATTTACCGAGGTTGTTCGCGCCATAAACCGACAGCGGTTCTTCCAGCGGGAACAGGCCGAGGCTGTAACCGGCGGTGTTCAAAAGGGCAAAGCGGCGGATGCCGTAGCGTTCCTGGCTCATGCGTCGGACTCCTGTTCTTCGGCAATGGCGCGGGCCAGTGCGTCTTCTTCGCTCTCTTCTTCAAATTCCGAGAGATCGAGCGGATCGTCGGTTTCGAGGAATTTGGCTTCGGCAGCTTCGTCGATCAGCACTGGCGCTGGCAGCGGCAGAACGCTGTGCACGCTGGCGGCCAGGTCGCGGTCTTGCTGAACCGACAGGCACACATCGAGGAATCGGTGCATCGGCGGCAGGAAACGGTACACACCGTTCTCTTCGCCGGCGAAGCCGAGCTGGGTCATGCGGCGCATGATCTTTTCTTCCAGCTCTTCAACGGTCTGTACTTCGGCCTGAATAAACAGATCGCGGTACTTCTCCAGCAACGATGGCAGCTCTTCGCGGCCGAGGCTGCCACCATCAAGCACAGCAATCGGGTCGCGGCCCTGATCGGCCAGATGCTCGACGAGGATGAAGGTAAACAGGGCCAGACGCTGGGCCGTCTTGTTCACCGCCGCAGCGGCCAGGTCCGGTACGAAATAGTAGAAACCACGGGTGTCGCAGACCAGTTCAAAGCCCAGGGCCTTGAACAGCGTGCGGTACTGATCCTGAAAGTTCGACAGTTGCGCGTACAGCTCCGGATCACGGCGGCTGACGTGGTAGCCCTTGAACAGTTCGCGGAAGATCGGCGCGAGTTGAGACAGTTCGGAGAGATCAAGATGCATTTGGGATGCTCGCAGAATCCTCGGCGGCGGGGTCGCGGGCCGAGAGCAGGGCGAAGGAGCGCAGGCTGACCTGGTGCTCGTGAGTGTGGTATTCGCGGCGTTCCAGACGTTCGCGCTTGAAGCGTTTTTCCCGCGACAGGCGCGAGAACCAGTAAAGCAATTCGTCGGTGGCGCCGTCCGGTTCCTGCTCCAGCAGCCAGACCATAAGGTCCGGCATCGGCAAGGCGTCTTCGCAGCGCTCGAGCATTTCGCGTACCGTGCGTGGCGCACGTGGAGCTTCGCCACCTTTTTGGGTTTTGTGGGCCTTGGGGAAACGCGCCGGCTTGGGCTCGAAACGCGCCAATGCATAAACGTAGGCTTCGACCTGGCTGGCGCTGCCGAGGAAGGTGCTTTGCGGCCGGGTGAACAGCGGCATCGCCGCTTGCGGCACCGCATCGATACCTTTGCGGCGGATCGCGGCCAGCGCCAGTGCGGCGCCACGGGTCACGGCGTTGTGCCGTCGCGCTTCTTCACGCAGCGGCAGCAGCAATTCACGGGCATGACGCAGGGTCAGTTGGGCGCTGGTCTGCATTTCGAGGATGCGCGCGTGCGTGCGCAGCAGCATGTCGTCATCGACCAGATGGCCGAGGCGTTGCTGTTCGCTGAGCATCTTCAGCAGTACGGTTTCGACCTTGCGCACGCCTTGTTCGAAGGCACCGTCGGCGTTGACCAGATCGATCATCGGCTCGACGTATTCGTCCCAGGTCGCCAGGACTTCGGCGTAACGCTGACGCAGTGGAATCTGTCGGTCGCTGGTCTTCGCGCGCTCGGCCACGGCCACCAGCGCCTGCTCGTCGTTGTCGAGCTTCTTCAACACGTCGCGTACGCGCATGTCGAGCAAGCGCAGCTGGCGGGCCAGGTCGTGGCCATCGCGGATATCGAATGCGTCCTGAATATAACCAGCCAGGCGCTCGAGGTGCCGCAGATACGCTTCGATTTCCAGGCACAGGCCCAAACGGTGCTCTCGGCGCAGGTAGGCGAGGAAGTCGTGAATCTGCGCATTGAGTTCGAAACGGTTCGGGCTTTTCGCCACGGGCACCAGAATGTCGAGGCGAATCCACACGTCGAGCAGACTGGTGATGTCCTGCGGCGTGCTGTCCAGTTGTTGGGCGGCCAGTTGCGTGCGCAGTTCGTTGAGGCTCAGTGTGCCTTGGTCGAAGTGCTCGCACAGTGGCTCCAGAAGTGCCCAGTGTTCAGCGAGGGCGCGCAAGACGCGCTTGGGTTCGATCATCGGAATGGCCGGCTGGTTGGCGATTAAAAGCCGCGATTGTACTGCATCACGAAGGATGCGATTCACTCTCGGGACGGGCTGTCGCTTTTTTCAAGGTAAAGAGCATGGATAAAGCGCCAGGCTCAAGACTATCGATCAACAGCGAGCGATCTTGAGCGAAGGGCGGTAGAATCGGCGCACTTCAGTTATCCACAAGTGGCCGACCTTTGCTTATCGAGTCCCGCCGCCGCGCCTATTTGAACGCCATGCAGGTGGTCAATTGGCTGCCGCGCACCGAATTGCCCTTCGCTGCCCCTTCGCGGCCCGAGCTGCTGGACATGCCCGAGCCCGAAATCGAGGCGCCGGTTGTGGCTGCGCCTCAGGCCGAAACCCCGGTGCAGCCTGTCGTTCGCCCCACCGAGCGGCAGAAGATCGAAGTGCCGCGACCTTCGTCGCCGAGTACTCGAGCCAGCACAAAATCGGTCGAGGAGGCGGACGACACGCCGGTGGTCGCCAAACCTGCGCCAGTGCCCCCCCCGCGTTTCGCCCTGCAACTGCTGCGCGCCGGGCGTTGCCTGCTGCTGGTGGAGTTACCCACAGGTGAATCCTTCCAGAGCCGCGATCCGGCGTATCTCTTGCTCAAGGACATGTTGCGTGCCGCCGGTCTGCCGGATGCGCCGCAGATCGTCGGCGAGCCGGTGCGCTGGCCGTGGTTGAATCGCGGCACGATGGATCAGGGGCCGGAAGCTGCGCGCGACTTCGTGCAAGGTTTTCTTTCGGTACAAATGGAAGCGGCGCCGTGCGCCTGCCTATGGCTGATCGGCCTGCCGGCGGTGCGTTTTGCCGGTGAAGCTGACGCCGAAGCGTTCAATCGTGAATTGCAGATCGAAGGTCTGGGCCCGGCCTGGGCCATTCCCGGTCTGGAATTGTTAATGGAAGAGCCACAGCGCAAAGCCGCTGTGTGGCAAGCCATGCGTCGGCTGATGGCGCGCTGGAAAGAATCGAATGAGTGACGCTGTAACGTTCCGCCCGATGACCGAGGCGGACCTGGACGCTGTGCTGAAGATTGAATTCGCCGCCTACAGCCACCCGTGGACCCGTGGGATTTTTCTCGACGGCCTGGGCAAATACCAGATCTGGTTGATGTTCGAAGGTCAGCAGCAGGTCGGTCACGGCGTGGTGCAAATCATTCTGGATGAGGCGCACCTGCTCAACATCACGGTCAAACCGGAGAATCAGGGGCGTGGGCTGGGGCTTACGTTGCTGGAGCATCTGATGTCGCGGGCGTATGCCGCCCAGGCGCGCGAGTGTTTTCTGGAGGTGCGTGACAGCAACCAGTCGGCGTTCCGTTTGTATGAGCGGTATGGCTTCAACGAGATTGGCCGGCGTCGGGATTATTATCCGGCGGTGGGTGGGCGTGAAGATGCGGTGGTCATGGCCTGCACCTTGGTTGACTGATCCCACTGATGTATGGCTGAGCCCCCTGTAGGAACTGCCGAAGGCTATGATCTGTTGATCTTGCTTTGGATGTTGAACAACAAGATCAAAAGATCGCAGCCTTCGGCAGCTCCTACAGGGATTGTGTTACTGCAGGTAATCAGCGATTGCCATCCAACGGTTCGCGCCGCGCCAGCTCTGCTTCATCCAGACCATTGCCGCCGCCGATATCGTCTTCATCGACCACGCTCAAATCCCAGTCCGCAGGATTGTCTTCACCGGATTCGCTGGCATCTCTGGCGCCATCCTCGCGAATCAGGGTTTCCGGGCTCATGTCATCGTCGGTCGGCTCATGGTCGGCAGTCGACGCGCCAGTGAGACCCGCTTCACGCACGCGCTCTTCTGGCATCAGTTGCTTGCGCTCCTGCTCCGGCAGTTCGTCGCCGATTTTCGCGCTGGGCTGTTCGTCGTCGAAATCCAGCTCGTGCATCGAACCCATGCGATCTTCGTTATCATCGATGGGTTCCGGTTGCACCGCATCGTAAGGGCGTCGTGAATCAGTCATGGCAAATCCTCATAGTGTGGGCCTTACTAAGGTGGACTCGCCGGGCACACGAGAATTCCAACAAAAACACTTGCGATCCTTTCGTGACCCCGACCGACGGTCGTCTGTCAAAGCAGCGCATCTTTCTTGAGGCCTTACAGCATGCATGACTTACAAGACCTGATTGATAACAACGAGCGTTGGGCTGACGCGATCACCAAGGAAGACCCGGATTTCTTCGCCAAGCTGGCGCGTCAGCAAACCCCTGAATATCTGTGGATCGGCTGTTCCGACGCACGGGTGCCGGCCAACGAAATCGTCGGCATGTTGCCGGGCGATCTGTTCGTACACCGCAATGTCGCCAACGTCGTGCTGCACACCGACCTTAATTGCCTGTCGGTGATCCAGTACGCGGTCGATGTGCTCAAGGTCAAACACATTCTGGTCACTGGCCACTACGGTTGTGGCGGTGTGCGGGCGTCGATGCAGGATCGTCAGCTCGGTCTGATCGACGGCTGGCTGCGCTCGATCCGTGACCTCTATTACGACAAGCGTGACGAACTGGCCAAGCTGCCGACCGAAGAAGAGCGGGTCGATCGCATGTGCGAGCTCAACGTGATCCAGCAAGTGGCCAACGTCGGCCACACCAGCATTGTGCAAAACGCCTGGCATCGCGGGCAGAGCCTGTCGATCCACGGTTGCATCTACGGCATCAAGGATGGGCGCTGGAAAAGCCTGAACGCGACCATCAGCGGTTTCGAGCAATTGCCGCCGCAGTATCGCTTGCGTCCTGTCGGGGCGCCGTAGCCGCCGAAGGTTGCCGCGCGGATCAGCTTGAGCCTTGCCGTCGCCAGCGCTGTAAAAAGTGCTGGCCCTCGATGCTCGGGGGTTCGTTGTAACCGGTGATCCACCCACGGCAACGTACAGAACCGCAATCGCAGGCAAACTGACGCAGCAGTTTGTCTTCGGTGGCGGCGTAATCTGTGGTCAGCCGCTCACCCCTGTGGATATCTTTCAACGCCCACAGCCACAGTTCGCTCATGTCGAGAAATACGTTCGGGTCGCAGGCGTGTTCGAGTGCTCCGCAAAAGCGTTGATCGTAGACGTGGATACCGTTCAACAGCTGTCGGGTCTGTCGACAGCGGTAGGGCAGTAACTGTCCAGACACCCTGCAAATTCGGCAGGTGCGCTGAAATTCCCGACGCGCCGCGACGCCTGTCGGGGTGCCGTGCTCATCGTGGAAGACTTCGAAGTCGGCGCTGGACGGAAACCCGAGGCGCACCGGGAGGCCAGCGAAGGGATAGATGCCTTCGGTATCGCGTGGAACAGATCCAGCAATCGCATGGGTATTCATAACAGTCCTTGTTGCAAGGATGGCGCGACTTCCTTTATCTGACGCCCTGTCAGCACGGCGCCACTATTCTTTGGATCCAATGTAGTTGTAATAGGTATAGACGGTCTACTGTCAGATCTGACAGGCGAGATAGACGCTTTCCCGCGTCAGTCATGGCTGACACGGGAATGACATCAACGCGATTACAAGTGTGGAGCGGGGGTCGCAGTGGCGGGCAGCGGGGCTTTGAGCTGTTGCAGTTGAGCCTTGACCGGTGGGGTGGCGCACTGGGTGGTGGCTTGCTCCGGGGTCAGGTTGCGAATGGAGGTGTAGAACAACTCGCAGGTTTTGACCTTTTGCGTGACTTGCCAGGTCTGTGTGCACGTACTGAGCGTGCTCTGCGCATCGCTGTCCGGTTTGCTGCCCATGTCGGCCTGCCAGCAGGCGGCGCTCAAATCCTGCCCCATTACCCTCAGGCCTGCCGCGTCAGCCTTGGCTTGCGCATCGTCGCCGGTATAGCTTTTGGGATCGGCGGCGTACCAGATGTAACTGGGGTGGTTCGAACCCAGCACCGGCACGTTCACCCCTGTGCTGGGGCTGATGGTCGCCAGGCCGAGGACGTTCACGGTCGGACCGTATTGCTGCTTGATCCAGTTCCTCACCGGTGCACCGAACGCCACCATCGGCAGCGTCTTGCCGCTGGCGGTCTGGCTGAACTGCTTGACCAGCGTGGTCTGGTAGTCCTTGAAGTAGTCATAGACACCCTCCAGGTCACTGCCGGCGTTGGACGGCGCGGCGATCGGGGCGATGTCGATGATGGTCTGATAGGCCGGGGTCTGATCGGCGGGGATGCCATTGACCGTCAACAGCGTTGCCCAGCGGTCGGTGGTATTGGAGCGCAGATAATCCTGAGCCTGGGTCAGCGAGTAATCCGGCGGAAAGTGCAGCAATTCGACGCTTTTACGGTTTTCCAAGGCCATGCCCAACGGCAGGAACAGATACCAGCTGTACGCCCATTTGCCATCGGCGTTGAGCTTGCTGGCGCCGGTGTAGGCCAGATCTCCCGCGTCCAGCAGCGCCGACAGCGGTTTGTCGTAGCCCTGCGGCACGCCGCTGATTTCGGCGTAGATCTGGTCGTTATCGGTTTTGACCAGGACCTTCGCATTGGCATAGCCGTCGCGTTGCACGCTCTGGGTCAGGTAATGCGCGACGGTCTGCTCCAGCGTCCAGTTGCGGAAGCAGATCACGCTGCAGTTGTTGGGGTAGGCGAACAGACGTGTGACGCGCTCGGTGCTGCCCAGTTTCAGGTCGACATCGGCGTGGGCGGCGGCGCTCAGTGTCAGCGCGGCGAGGGTAAGTCCTGCGAGTTTGAACATGCTCAGATCCTTTTCAGCGTGGTTCCCGGTTGCGGGGCGGGTACATACTGAAACCACGGATGTCGCGCGGTCTAGCGGGCAGTAGAAAAGTTATCGAGTGAGTCGTTGCAAACGTGGGAGTGAGCCTGCTCGTGATAGCAGGCTCACTCCCACATTGGTTTTATATGGTGAGGTCGAACGCTTTACGGCATCACCGGCGGCGTATACGCCAGTGTCGTCCCGAGCGCCCACAGCAACAGCAGCACCAGCGGTGTATGCACCAGCAATTGCACGAACGAGAAACCGATCAGGTCCCGCGCCTTCAAGCCGAGCACGCCCAATAGCGGCAGCATGTAGAACGGGTTGATCAGGTTCGGCAAGGCTTCCGCCGCGTTGTAGATCTGCACCGCCCAGCCGAGGTGGTATTGCAGATCGTTGGCGACTTGCATCACGTACGGCGCTTCAATGATCCACTTGCCGCCGCCGGACGGGATGAAGAAACCGAGAATTGCCGAGTACACGCCCATCAGCAGCGCATACGTGTCGTGCGAGGCGATGCTGACAAAGAACGTCGAGATGTGGTGGGCCAGGGTTTGCGCGTCGGCGCCTTTGACGGTGGTCATCAGCGCGGCAATCGAGCCGTACAGCGGAAACTGGATCAGCACGCCGGTGGTGGTCGGCACCGCGCGGGCGACGGCATCAAGGAAGCTGCGCGGGCGCCAGTGCAGCAAAGCGCCAAGCATGATGAACAGGAAGTTATAGGTGTTGAGCCCGGAAATCGCGGTAATCGCCGGTTTCGTCGAGAACTCGTGGAACAGCCATCCCGCCGCCAGCAGCACCAACACGATGATCAGCAGCGGACTGTGTTCCAGCCATTCGCCAGGGCGCGTGCGCGGTTGCAGCGGCGGCAGGTTGAAGGCCGGGTCAATCCCGCAGGCCTCGGCGCTGCGCGCAGAGTTAGGGCCGGGGGCGGTGGCGTAGGCAATGATGATCGAAACCACGATCAGCGCCAGCAACATCACGCCGGACTGCCAGAGGAAAATGGTTTCGGTGAACGGGATAACGCCAGTGATCGACAGAATCGACGGCGGCAGGCTGCCAGGGTTGGCCTGCAACTGCGCCGCCGACGACGACAGCCCCAGTGCCCACACCGCGCCAAGCCCCAGATACGCGGCGGCGCCAGCTGCACGGTAATCCATTTTCAGATCGGTGCGGCGGGCTAGGGCACGGACCAGCAAACCGCCGAATACCAGCGACAGGCCCCAGTTCAGCAACGAGGCAACCATCGAGATCAACGCGACCCAGGCCACGGCAGAGCGGCCGTTTTTCGGGATACGCGCCAAGCGATCAATCAGTTTAACGGCAGGCGGAGAACTGGCGACCACATAGCCGCCGATCACCACAAAGGCCATTTGCATGGTGAACGGGATCAGGCTCCAGAACCCGTCGCCGAATGCCATGGCGGCGGCGGTCGGTTTGGCGCCCATGGCCATTGTGGCCAGCGCAACGATGATCACGGCCAACGCCGCGAATACCCAGGAATCGGGAAACCAGCGTTCGGCAAAACTTGAACAGCGCAGGGCAAAGCGTGCAGAGCGGCTATCTTCGATATCAACGGCCACGGGAGTACCTCGGATTTTTTATGGTTATTGTGGTCCGCGGGAGCCGCCGCCCCTCTCGACAGCAAAGAGATCCCCTGTGGGAGCGAGCCTGCTCGCGAAGAGGTCGGCACAGTCAACATCGAGGTTGCCTGAACTGACGCTTTCGCGAGCAGGCTCGCTCCCACATGGGGTTCACTGCGGTTGGTCGGCGTTGCGTCGTCCCTCTGGACAGGCCTGAACAGTAATTCAAGCCAAGCCATTTTGTGAGCAGGTTTTGCAAAATCGGGACTATGGTCTAACGGGTTGTCCATCGACGCATTTGCGTAGACCATGTGCGCCTTGGTTTATTGCCTGCCAGAGTTCTTTGCCATGACTGCCCAAAACACGGCCAAACCGGTGCCGTTCAGCCGCTCCGACTACAAGACCCTGGGCCTTGCGGCCCTTGGCGGGGCTCTGGAAATCTACGATTTCATCATCTTCGTATTCTTCGCACTGACCCTCAGCCAGTTGTTCTTCCCGCCGGAAATGCCCGAGTGGCTGCGTCTGCTGCAAAGCTTCGGAATTTTCGTCACCGGTTATCTGGCGCGGCCGCTGGGCGGGATTCTGATGGCGCATTTCGCCGACCGGATGGGCCGCAAAAAAGTCTTCAGCCTGAGCATCCTGATGATGGCGCTGCCGTGCCTGCTGATCGGGATCATGCCGACTTACGCCCAGATCGGTTATTTCGCACCGCTGCTGTTGCTGGCGCTGCGCATCTTGCAAGGCGCAGCGGTTGGCGGTGAAGTGCCGAGTGCCTGGGTATTCGTCGCCGAGCACGCACCGACCGGGCATCGCGGTTATGCTTTGGGCTTCTTGCAGGCCGGTTTGACCTTCGGCTATCTGATCGGCGCGCTGACCGCGACATTCCTGGCACAAGTATTCACCCCGGCGGAAATTCTTGATTACGCCTGGCGCTATCCGTTTCTGCTGGGCGGCGTGTTCGGTGTGATCGGTGTCTATCTGCGCCGCTGGTTGAGCGAAACCCCGGTGTTCATGGCGATGCAGGCGCAGCGCGAGGCGCGGGTCGAGCTGCCGCTGCGTACAGTGCTGCGTGAACATCGACTGGCAATGCTGCCAGCCATGTTGCTGACCTGCGTGCTGACATCGGCAGTGGTGGTGTTCGTGGTCATCACCCCGACCATGATGCAGAAAACCTTTGGCATGACCGCCAGCCACACTTTTGCGCTCAGCGCCCTGGGCATCGTCTTTCTCAACATCGGTTGCGTGATCGCCGGGTTGCTGGTGGATCGCATCGGTGCCTGGCGCACGGTCATGCTGTATAGCGTGCTGCTGCCGCTGGGCATTGGCGTGCTTTACAGCTGCTTGATCATGGGGGGCGGTTGGATTGGTCTGGCGTACGCGGTGGCCGGTCTTGCCTGTGGCGTTGTCGGTGCAGTGCCGTCGGTGATGGTCGGGTTGTTTCCGGCGCGTATTCGGGTTTCCGGCATTTCCTTCACCTACAACATTGCCTACGCCGCCTGGGCGAGTATCACGCCGTTGTTGCTGATCGGTCTGATGCCATGGAGCCCGTGGATCTGCGTAATCTTCTGCGCGGTGATGGGCGCAGTGGGTGTGCTGAGTGCGGCGTATTTTGGCGCGCGGATGCCGCGTACAGGGCCATGTCAGGTTGCCGGAACTGCCTGACTCGCAGAGCCCGAACTATTTTTGACTGACGAGTCTCAATTGCTCTTCAGAAAAGCTGTCCAAGGCCGATGGTTAGGCTGTATCCCGCTTTCCACCCTGCCCATCGGTGCTTTCCCATGTTCAATAAACGCTTGAAGCAAGAGCTGGCTGCTCTTCGTGAAGAACTCTCCAGCCTTGTGCAAGTGAAGGAAAGCCTCGAAAGCGAGATGATGGTGCTGACCCTCGAGCCGGATGGACGGGTTCAGTCGGTCAACCAGAACTTCCTCGACGAGATGTTCTACAAGAGCCATGACCTGATTGGCCGGGCCATCGATGACATCGTCCCGGCCCATGTGAAATCCGACGAATTCCATCAGCGCTTCAAGAACGCCATGACTCGCGGCGAGCATTTCGCCGGCGCTGTGCGACTGCTGCGTGGCAATGGTGACGAGGCCTGGTTGCGCTCGATCGTGCAGCCGGTACGTTCTTCGGATGGGCGGATCAAGCACATCTCTATCTTCTCCAGCGACCTGACCCGCACGATCGAAGCCTCCCGCGAGCATGAAAACCTGATCGGTGCACTGGTGCGTTCCACCGCGGTGATCGAGTTCGATTTGAACGGTAACGTGCTCAACGCCAACGAACGCTTTCTCAGCGGCATGGGTTACAGCCTGGCGCAGATCAAGGGCAAACATCACCGCATGTTCTGCATGCCCGAAGAGTACAACAGTGCCGAGTATCAGAATTTCTGGCGTCGTCTGAACAACGGCGAGTTTGTGGCTGCCCGTTTCAAACGTATCGACAGCCATGGTCGTACAGTGTGGCTGGAGGCCTCCTACAATCCGGTGGTCGATGCCAACAACAAACTGTACAAAGTGGTGAAGTTCGCCACGGTAATTACCGATCAGGTCAATCGCGAACAAGCTGTCGCCGACGCGGCCAGCATTGCCTACAGCACCTCGCAACAAACCGACAGCACTGCCCAGCGCGGCACGACTGTAGTGACCGAAGCGGTCAACGTGATGCGCGACTTGTCGCGGCACATGCAGGCCGCCGGTGAAGGCATTGAAGCGCTCAACGAGCAGTCGCTGGTGATTGGCACCATCGTCAAAACCATCAGCGGAATTGCCGAACAGACCAACCTGCTGGCGCTCAACGCCGCCATCGAAGCCGCGCGTGCAGGCGAGCAGGGCCGCGGGTTTGCGGTGGTGGCCGACGAAGTGCGGCAACTGGCGTCGCGAACTAGCCAGGCGACCGATGAAATCGTCGTGGTGGTACGGCAGAACCAGGAAATGGCACGCAACGCCGTGGCACTGATGACCGACGGCAAGCTCCAGGCCGAGCAAGGGCTGGCGCTGGCGGCGGAGGCCGGAACGGTGATCGTCGAGATTCAGGATGGCGCGCAGAAAGTCGTGGATGCGGTGGGGCAGTTCGCCAATCAACTGTCTAACTGATGCTCCCTGTAGGAGCTGCGGCACGCTGCGATCTTTTGATCTTTTGATTTCAAGTCTCAGAGTCAGGATCAAAAGATCGCAGCGTGCCGCAGCTCCTACAGTGGGGGTCGCCAGCCATTCTGACGCTACAATCAGCTCCTTTTTCCCGGAGCAGATCCCCATGAGCGACTCCCACCGCGGCCCGGTTCCCCTGAACAAAGCCTACCGCCTGCTCAATCACGGCCCGACCGTGCTGGTCAGCGCCGCCCATGACGGCCAGCGCAATATCATGGCCGCCGCGTGGGCGATGCCACTGGACTTCGAACCGCCGAAAGTCGCCGTCGTCCTCGACAAATCCACCTGGACGCGGCAGTTGCTCGAGGCGTCCGGCACCTTCGTACTCAACGTTCCTTGCGTCAATCAGGCCGATATCGTGCAAACCGTCGGTTCGACATCGGGTCTGGAAATCACCCAAAGCCAAGGGCAGGACAAGTTTCAGGCCTATGGCTTGCAAACCTTTAGCGGCGACAAGGTTGAAGCGCCGCTGCTCGAGGGGTGCGTTGCGTGGCTCGAATGCCGCTTGCTGCCGGAGCCGCGCAATCACGATCAATACGATCTGTTCCTCGCCGAAGTCATTGCCGCCCATGCCGATGAACGGGTGTTCAGCGAAGGACGCTGGCATTTCGAAGGGCACGACGGCCTGCGCACTTTGCACCATGTGGCCGGCGGGCACTTCCTGACGATAGGCGCCCCGGTGGACGGCAAGACGCTGGCGGTTTGAGTTTCGTTGATCTCAATCGCCCAGCGCTTCTCCCTCGCGCCGTGGATCTGCGCCACCTTCCAGCGATGCATTTCCCTGCGCATCCTTGACCCGCACGATGGCCTGGGTACCACTGGTCATGTCGATTTCGTTGACGGTGTGGCCCTTGTCTTTCAAAGCCTGAATCAGTGCCGGGCTGAACTGGCCTTTTTCCAGTTCGGTTGGGCCGTTGCGGCTGCCGAAGTTGGGGAGGCTGATGGCGCTTTGCGGGTCGAGGTTCCAGTCGAGCAGGCCGACGGTGGTTTTGGCGACATACTCGATGATTTGCGAGCCGCCCGGCGAGCCGACGCTGGCGAGGAATTCGCCGCTGGTGCGGTCGAAGATCAGCGTCGGGGCCATGGATGAGCGCGGACGTTTGCCGGGTTCGACGCGGTTGGCGACTTTCTGCCCGTTCTCTTCGGGGATAAACGAGAAGTCGGTCATCTGGTTGTTCAGCAGAAAGCCCTGAACCATCAAGTGCGAACCGAACGCCGCTTCGATGGTGGTGGTCATCGATACCGCGCCGCCGAGGTCATCCACCGCGACCACTTGCGAGGTGGAGATGCGCAGCGGTGAGCGATCCGGTGCGTAAGCCACTTGCACGCCCGGCGGTGTGCCCGGTTTGGCGCTGCCCATGCTGCGTTCGCCGATCAGGCTGGCACGGCTGGCGAGATAGCCCGGATCGACCAGGCCTTTGACCGGCACCGGCACGAAGTCAGTATCAGCGACGTATTGCGCACGGTCGGCATAGGCCAGGCGTTCAGCCTCGGCGATCAGGTGCACGGCTTGCGGCGCCGGTTCGAAGCCGGCGGGTTTGTCGGTCTTCAGCGGTTTCAACGGTGCCAGCGCCAGGCGCGGATCGCGGGTCTCCAGTGCCTGCAAGGTGCCGAGGATCTGCGCCACGGCGATCCCGCCCGATGACGGTGGCGGCATGCCGCAGACCTGCCAGCGTTTGTAGTCAGTGCACAAGGGCGCGCGCTCCTTGGCTTTGTAACCTTGAAGATCGTTCAACGACAGGCTGCCGGGATTGGCGTGGCCCTGCACCTTGGCGACGATCTCCTCGGCGATCGGGCCTGTGTACAGCGCATCGGCACCTTCGCTGGCAATGCGTTTGAGCACGGCAGCCAAGGGCGGATTTTGCAGGCGAGTGCCGACGGCTTTGACGCTGCCATCGCCATTAAGAAAGTAAGCAGCCATGTCTGGCGAGCGGCGGATCACCGGATCGGATGCCAGCAGCGAATACAGGCGCGGGGAAATCGCAAAACCGTGTTCGGCCAGTTTGATCGCCGGTTCAAACAGCTTGGCCCAGGGCAGACGACCGTGCTGTTTATGCGCCATCTCCAGTGCACGCAATACGCCCGGTGTACCCACAGAACGCCCGCCGATTTGCGCTTGCGGGAACGGCATCGGTTTACCGTCCGCTTGCAGGAACAGTTTCTCGGTGGCGCCGGCCGGCGCGGTTTCGCGGCCGTCATAAGTGCGCACCTGTTTGCCATCCCACAACACAATCATCGCACCGCCACCGATGCCGGAAGATTGCGGTTCCACCAGCGTCAACACCGCTTGCATCGCAATCGCAGCATCAATCGCCGAACCGCCCTGACGCAGCATTTCCCGACCCGCTTCCGCGGCCAGCGGATTGGCCGCCGCCGCCATGTGTTTGTTGGCGTGACGGGTTTGCAGGTCGGTGCGATAACCGGAGGCGGCTTCCGGTGCCAGCGGCAGGGTCGAGGAGGGCGGGGTGTTGCACGCGGTGAGTGACAGGGCGCTGATGATCAGCGTCAGGGCAGGCAGGCGAAAGCGGCTCAAGGGCAAGGCTGAAAACACGCGGGCTCTCCGTCCGTGGATAAAAAGTCTGAGGGACTTTATCGACCGACCGGTCGCGACGCAAACCGGTGGGCATTATTGTCTTTCTTTTCAGGGCGGATGTTCGCTAGGGTCAATGTCAAATTAATCGAACTGAAACAAGCCCCTGTGGGAGCGAGCCTGCTCGCGAATACGGTGTATCAGCCAGCCTTGATATTGAGTGAAACACCGCTTCGCGAGCAGTCTCGCTCCCACAAAAACAAAACCTACAAGAGGCCAGTAATGCACAGCGAGTTCCCCACCGAGTCCAGCTACCGCGACCAACGCGAACAGTTCATCACCGCGGCCAATGCCGCCGGAGCCACGCTTACCTCCTACGCCCATCCCCGCTGCGGCCCCTTTGGCGAACTCCTGAGCACCGACGTCGCCGTGCTCGGCGATCCACAGGCCAAACGCCGACTGGTAGCGCTCAGCGGCACGCACGGGGTGGAGGGTTATTACGGCTCTGACTGCCAGATCGACTGGCTGAAAACGTTCGTGCCGGGTTCGCTGCCCAAGGATGTCGCCGTGGTGATGGTGCACCTGATCAACCCGTGGGGCACGGCGTGGCTGCGCCGGGTCAACGAAGACAACATCGACCTCAACCGTAATCACCTGGATTTCACCCGGCCTCTCCCAGATAACCGCGCGTACGCCGCACTGCATGAAATCTATGCGTGTACTGACTTGAATGGCCCCGAGCGGCTGCGCGCCGATGCGTTGCTGGATGCGCAGATCAGCGAGCATGGCTGGCCCGCAGTGATGTCGATTGTCGAGGGCGGTCAGCACAGTCATCCCGATGGGCTGTTCTATGGCGGCCGTGCGCCGAGCTGGTCGAATCGAACGTTGCAGCAAATCATCGCTGAGCATCTGACGGGGGCTGCAACCGTGATGTGTTTCGACCTGCACACTGGCGCCGGTGAATATGGCCATCCGATGCTGCTGACGATTACTGAAGCGCCTTATCCGGCGCTACGGCAGGCCCAACAGATTTACGGCCCGTGGCTTTACACGCTGCACACCGGCGCCGATGCCCTGAGTGAAACCGGTGTTGCGGCCACCGCTACCGGCTATACGTCGCAGGCTTTGCTCAATGCGTTGCCGGGCGTGCAATTGATGCCGTTCGTGATTGAGTGCGGGACGTATCCGGGGGCGGATGTGCATCGGCATCTGCGCGATGATCATTGGCTACATCTGCATGGTGATCCACTGGATGCGACGGGGAGGGTGATCAAACTGAATCTGCTGGAGCAGTTTTATCCGGCTGACCCGGATTGGCGGGCGATGGTGGGTTTGCGGACTCGGCAGATCTGGGCGAAGGGTTTGGCGGCGTTGGCGGCGTTGGCGGGGGGAGGGGCCACAGACAAGCTTGAGTTTCGTTGCGCGTTCACTGTTTGAAGCCAGGCAGTCCATTGGCTGCGCGCCATTTTTTTACGGTTTCGGTGATGCCTTCAGGAGTGCAATTCACATCATCCTCCGGCCAGTAGATCAGGTCAGGACCAGCGGGATGCTCGGCGAGTTCACAGAAATTATCTAACATATTCGCCAACACAGTCTCTGGCGTGCCATCCCCATTAGAAGTGAATATATCTTGCAATAAACTAAGCTGTTCGTCTGTGTGCAGCGTGCCGTCGCTCATCTTGGTCGGCAGCATTGCGAGTATTAACACGCTGGCCGGCCCTCCTGCGCCGCGTATGGCCCAGTCGAGGCGTTGTTGCAGAACGCCACCGCCCGCCAAACGCCCCAAGGCCAGATCGGCAGCTATCGTCGTCGCGACAGCGGTGTCGAAGAGGGATTTGAATCGAGCCATGACAACTCCCTCTATGGCTTTGAATCGAGTCGGGGGAGCTTGCCGGTCAATAGGGGAGTCGGGCAAACCGAACGGTTGAGTTACAGGCGCCTGGTTTCACGAAAAATCCAATTCGTACCAGGGTCGAATCCGTTTTCTACGGCGCTTTCTCGGCCTGGCGGAACAGGAGATTACCGAGACTTTTCTACAGGCATAAAAAAACGGCCTACCTTTCGGTAAGCCGTTTTTAGTACTTGGTGGCTACACAGGGACTTGAACCCCGGACCCCAGCATTATGAATGCTATGCTCTAACCAACTGAGCTATGTAGCCAAGTGGCGCGCATTATTCCCCTGAAATGGAAAAGCGTCAAGCGTAAATTTAAAATATTTCTTCTTATTTTCAACCGCTTATCCTCCGGCCCCGAAAATCGTGCCGGGCAGGGCATCAACGAAGCTGAAATCTCGCGGTGTTGGTACTCAAGGCATGACTGCCCTGACTCAAGGTGTCCGCCGCCAGATTCACCGCGCGCGCGCCTTCGAGCAATCGCACTGCTGCCTGATCGACTTGCTGAATACTGCTGCTGACCTCGTCGGCGGTGCTCGCTTGCTCTTCAACCGCCGTGGCGATTTGCGCCAGGGTGTCGGTGACGCTTTGCACGGCGCTGGCAATTTCGCCCAGGCGTTCGCCCAGCCCGGTCACCGCTTCGGCGTCCGTTTGTGCCTGGCCGCAGGCTGCTTCCATCAGGCTCACGGCTTCGTTGACCGTGGCGCGCAGGCTGTCGACCGTGCTGGCGATCTGCGCGGTGGACGATTGCGTGCGTTGCGACAGGCTACGCACCTCATCGGCAACCACGGCGAAACCGCGGCCCTGTTCCCCGGCTCGCGCGGCTTCGATGGCTGCGTTGAGCGCGAGCAGGTTGGTCTGCTCGGCCACACCGCGAATGGTGTCGACCACCAATTGAATCTGCTGCCCTTGCTCACTGACCCGGCCTAGCGCGGCTGCGGTGTCGTTCAAGCGGTGGTTGAGTTGTTGAATGCTCGCTGTGGTGCGCTGACTGTCGCGGCTGCTGTCGGCGGCGATGCGGCGGGTGTTTTGAGCGCTGCCAGAGGCCTGCTCGCAGCTCTGTGCCACGCCTTGGGAGGTCGCGGCCAGTTGCGTGGCCGCAGCGGCAATCTGACTGATTTGCAACTGCTGTGCTTCGACTTCGCTGAGGGCACCGCTGGAATGATCGTTGAGGCTGCGCACCGCGTTGCTCAGTTGTGAAGTCTCGTGATCGACGCCGATCATACTGGTGCGCAATTGCACCACGGCGACGTTGAGTGCGGTGCTGATCGCCGCCAGTTCGTCGTGTCCCACGACCGGTACTTGCAGGCTCAGATTGCCGTCGCGCAGGGCTTCGGCAAGAACGGTGATGCCGCTGGCGCTGCGGCGGATCGAGGCTTGCAGGCAGATGAACAGGTACAGCGCCGCCAGCAGCAGACAGCCGAATACCGCCGCGACGATGATCAGCTGGCGAACCGCCGAGCCGTGATGGTCTTCGAGGCGCTGATCCAGCGACATCAGCGATTGCTGGCGCAGAGAGGCGAGATCAGCCAGCAACGCATCAAGGCTGCGCTCGAAGTCTTCCGGTTTGAGATTGATGCTGCCACCGAACACGCCGTCGTCCAGCACTTTGAGGCCGTTGTCCAGGCGCTTGAGGCTGTCGTGGTATTGGCTAGCCCAGGATTGCAGGCCTGGGGGCAGGCGCGCTTCCAGCAAGCCTGCGGTTTTCACCAACTGCTCACGGGCATCGCCGATGCGGCTACGCAGGTCGCGCAACTGCAAGCGACTTTGCAAAGTGAACTGACCGGACACCACCGACGCCTGACCGACCGCCGCGAGGCGCCCGACCCGTTCGATCAGGTCCGGTGCATGCTGCGTGGAAATCTGCGTCAGCAGATAGGTTTCCAGCCATGGCGCGAGTGTCAGGCGGTTGTCCATGACGATTTGCTCGCGCAGTGCTTGCAGGGCGCTGAGGGCGTTGGTGAAACGGTCGTAACCGTCCGGCCACCAGCCGACGCCGCTCAGGCTTTTCGAGTCCAGGCCGCCGAGCGCGGTTTGCAACGCCTGATAACGGGTGAGGGTTTCGCCTTCGGCGCCCTCGTTATTCAGCGCATTGCCCAAGTCAGTGGTGGCTTGCTGGACAGCTGGCTGCACAGCATCAAACGCAGCCATGGCGGCGAGCGTCGCGGGTGTCGGCTGACGATTGGTTTCCGTGGCACGCCAACGGGCGGCGCGGTCGCGCTGGGCCGCGAGCAGGTTGTCGAGCGCATCGAGCGCGAGCAACTGACGCACGCCGGCACGTTCGCCGGAAATCAGATTGAGTTTGTCGCGATAGTCCTGGCCGATCATCAACAGGCTGCCGGCCAACGGCAAAATGAATAGCAGAAACAACAACTGGAATTTACGTGCGAAGCCAAACCGCCCCAGCAACTTGATCCCCGGTGAAAGGAAAGCCTGCATGCCCCATGACTCCTCTGGACACCACGCACCAATGGCGTGCATCGCGGTCGGTCGACGTTGATGTTGTGCCCTGCTAAAAGGCCTCGAAAGTTCACTCTTGTTCGCTCTGTGGGCAAACTTTGTAGCGAAACTTCCCATTGTCGATCACCTTTGTAAGGCGACCGCGTTCAAGCCAAGAAGCAAGGCAAGATTCAGACCATGGCGTTGCGCTATCACCTGGTCAATGACGAACAGTCAGTTAGTTAGCTGGCTAAGGGGATAGCCTTGGCGCACCGAAAAATGGCACATTGACGCACCTGCCTGCGTGCACCCATCTGCTGTCCGGAAATTTCCATGGCTATCAGCAACGCTCCGACCGCCACTGTTTCGGCGTCCGCTCCACCCCAAAGCAGCCCACTGGTGATGCGCATCATCGGCGCAGTGGCACTGGCGCATCTGATCAATGACTTGATCCAGTCGGTTTTGCCGTCGATCTACCCAATGCTGAAGGCCAGCTACGGCCTGACCTTCACCCAGATCGGGCTGATCACGCTGACCTTCCAGCTGACCGCTTCGCTGTTGCAGCCGTGGGTCGGGTATCACACTGATCGGCACCCGAAACCATGGCTGTTGCCGGCGGGCTCAATTTGTACGCTGATCGGCATCGTGATGATGTCGGTAGTCGGCAGTTTTCCAATGATTCTGCTGGCGGCGGCGCTTATCGGCATCGGCTCCTCGACCTTTCACCCCGAGGCGTCGCGGATCGCGCGACTGGCCTCGGGTGGGCGCTTTGGTCTGGCGCAGTCGACCTTTCAGGTCGGCGGTAACGCCGGTTCCGCGTTCGGTCCACTGCTGGCGGCAGCAATCATCATTCCGTTCGGTCAGGGCAATGTCGCGTGGTTCGGTTTGTTCGCGGTGTTTGCGCTGTTCGTGCTGTACCGCATCAGTCGCTGGTACGCCCATCACTTGAACCTTTTCAAACTCAAGGCGGGCCAGGCGGCGACTCACGGGCTGTCAAAGGGCAGGGTGACCAGTGCGCTGGTGGTACTCGGCCTGCTGGTGTTCTCCAAGTACTTCTACATGGCCAGCCTAACCAGCTATTTCACGTTCTACCTGATCGAGAAGTTCGACCTGTCGGTGGCCAGCTCGCAGTTGCACCTGTTCCTGTTCCTTGGTGCGGTGGCGGCGGGCACGTTCTTCGGTGGCCCGATTGGCGACAAGATCGGGCGTAAGGCTGTGATCTGGTTTTCGATTCTTGGAGTGGCACCGTTTACGCTGCTGATGCCTCACGTCGATCTGTTCTGGACCAGTGTGCTCAGCGTGATAATCGGCTTTATCCTCGCTTCGGCGTTCTCGGCGATTGTGGTGTACGCGCAAGAGTTGGTACCGGGGAATGTCGGGATGATTGCCGGGATCTTTTTCGGTCTGATGTTCGGTTTTGGCGGGATTGGCGCTGCGTTGCTTGGGCATCTGGCGGATGTGCACGGGATTGAATACGTGTACTTCCTGTGCTCGTTCTTGCCGTTGTTTGGGGTGTTGGCGATTTTCTTGCCGCGCACCAAAAAGCCCTGATTTACGCATTACCCATTGCAGGAATGTGTTGGGCCATAAATTTCAGACACAAAAAAGCCGCGTATCAAACGCGGCTTTTTCATGGGTGCAGATTTTATACGTTGAAGCGGAAGTGCATCACGTCGCCGTCTTTGACGATGTAGTCCTTGCCTTCCAGACGCCATTTACCGGCCTCTTTGGTGCCGGCTTCGCCCTTGTACTGGATGAAGTCGTTGTAGGCGATCACTTCGGCGCGGATGAAGCCTTTTTCGAAGTCGGTGTGGATCACGCCAGCAGCCTGAGGTGCGGTGGCACCGACTTTGACGGTCCAGGCGCGGACTTCTTCGACACCGGCAGTGAAGTAGGTCTGCAAGTGCAGCATTTCGTAACCGGCGCGAATGACGCGGTTCAGGCCAGGCTCTTCCAGGCCCAGGGCCTCGAGGAACATGTCCTTCTCTTCACCGTCTTCGAGCTCGGCGATCTCTGCTTCGATCTTGTTGCAGACCGGAACAACGATGGCGCCTTCTTCTTCGGCGATGGCGCGGACAACGTCCAGGTGCGGGTTGTTCTCGAAACCGTCTTCAGCGACGTTGGCGATGTACATGACCGGCTTGGTGGTCAGCAGGTGGAAGCCTTTGATCACTGCTTTTTCGTCAGCGCTCATGGACTTCATCAGGCTGCGCGCAGGCTTGGCTTCGGTGAAGTGAGCGATCAGTTGCTCCAGCAAAGCCTTCTGAACGACCGCGTCCTTGTCACCGCCCTTGGCATTGCGCGCGACTTTCTGCAGTTGCTTCTCGCAGCTGTCGAGGTCGGCGAAGATCAGTTCCAGGTCGATGATTTCGATGTCGCGTTTCGGGTCGACGCTGTTGGAAACGTGGATCACGTTTTCGTCTTCGAAGCAGCGCACCACGTGAGCGATGGCGTCGGTTTCGCGAATGTTGGCGAGGAACTTGTTGCCCAGGCCTTCACCTTTCGAGGCGCCGGCAACCAGGCCAGCGATGTCGACGAATTCCATGGTGGTCGGCAGGATGCGCTTGGGATTGACGATGGCCGCCAGTGCGTCCAGACGTGCATCGGGCATCGGCACGATGCCGCTGTTCGGCTCGATCGTGCAGAAGGGGAAGTTCTCGGCCGCGATGCCGGATTTGGTCAGCGCGTTGAACAGGGTGGACTTGCCGACGTTAGGCAGGCCGACGATGCCGCAATTGAATCCCATGGTGTTTCCCCTCGGATAAGAGTCAGGCCTTCTGGCTGTGCAGGTTTTTCATCGCACGGTTCCATTCTCCGGCGAGGATATCCGGCAGCACGCCGAGGGCAAAGTCGATGCTGGCATCGAGTTTTTCCTGTTCGGCGCGTGGCGCACGACCCAGGACGAAATTTGAAACCATACTGGCGACGCCCGGGTGGCCGATGCCAAGCCGCAGACGGTAAAAAGTATTCTGATTGCCCAGTTGCGCGATGATGTCGCGCAACCCGTTGTGACCGCCATGGCCGCCGCCCTGCTTGAGCTTGGCGACGCCCGGAGGCAGGTCGAGTTCGTCGTGCGCCACCAGGATTTCTTCAGGCTTGATGCGGAAAAAACCGGCGAGTGCCGTCACGGCCTGGCCGCTGCGGTTCATGTAGGTGGTGGGAATCAGCAGACGAACATCCTGACCCTGATGCGAGTAGCGCCCGGTCAGGCCGAAATATTTGCGATCGGCGACAAGGTTCACACCTTGTGCGGCGGCGATGCGCTCAACAAAAAGGGCCCCTGCGTTATGCCGGGTCTGTTCGTATTCAGCGCCTGGATTTCCCAGGCCAACGATCAGTTTGATGGCAGTCACGATAGGGGCCCTTCCTTGGAGTGGTGGATAACATCGCCGCAATCAGGGAGAGCGGCGAAAGTGGACGAAAAAAGCTCATTTACCATAGATGTAAACTCCGCGTTCTCGCCCGCTTTCTCGCTACGTTCCAGTCCGCGATGTTACTTGATCACTCCGGCGTCACAGAGTGAATTACTCTGCTGCGCCTTCTTCGGTAGCTTCTGGAGCAACACGTGGAGCGTGGACGTTGGCAACAGCCTTGTCATCGCCGTGTGCCAGAGCAACGAACTCAACACCTTTAGGAGCTTTGAGGTCCGACAGGTGAATGATGGTGCCGATTTCTGCTTTCGACAGGTCGACTTCGATGAACTCAGGCAGGTCTTTCGGCAGGCAGGTCACTTCGATTTCCGAAGTAACGTGCGAGATTTCGCCGCCTTTCTTCACTGGAGCTTCTTCACCAACAAAGTGCACAGGCACGATAGCGGTCAGTTTCTGACCTGCTACAACGCGTACGAAGTCAGCGTGCAGAACGTGGCCTTTCGACGGGTGACGTTGCAGAGCTTTGATGATGACGTTCTGCTTGGTGCCACCAACGTTCAGCTCGATGATGTGGCTGTAAGCCGCGTCGTTTTCAAGCAGTTTGGCAACTTCTTTGGCCAGCATGCTGATGGATTCAGGGGCTTTTTCGCCACCGTAAACAACAGCTGGAACCAGAGCGGCGAGACGACGCAGGCGGCGGCTCGCACCTTTCCCCAGGTCGGAACGCACTTCAGCATTCAGAGTAAAATCGTTCATTTTGTATCTCCAAAATAGCCATGACCGAGCGGCGTTTGCGACCAGCGCCTAACACGGTATGGGCAAAAAAGCCCCGCCCCGACAGGAATGCCGGGGCGGGGCGCTTTTCGTCAACGAGACATTTCGAGAAGGGCAGGGCCCTTAGCGGAACATCGCGCTGATCGATTCTTCATTGCTGATGCGGCGAACCGCTTCGGCAACTACCGGTGCAATATCCAGTTGACGGATACGTGCACAGGCTTGTGCTGCAGCGGACAGCGGGATGGTGTTAGTCACCACCAGCTCGTCCAGCACGGAATTTTCGATATTCTCGATGGCCCGACCCGACAGCACAGGGTGTGTGCAGTAGGCAAAGACCTTGGCTGCGCCATGCTCTTTCAGGGCCTTGGCCGCGTGGCACAGAGTGCCGGCGGTATCGACCATGTCATCGACCAGAATACAGGTACGCCCTTCGACATCACCGATGATATGCATCACTTCAGAGTGATTGGCTTTCTCACGGCGTTTGTCGATGATCCCGAGATCAACACCCAGCGACTTGGCAACAGCACGTGCACGCACGACGCCACCAATGTCAGGGGAAACGATCATCAGGTTTTCGAAGCGCTGATCTTCAATGTCATCCACCAGAACCGGGGAGCCGTAGATGTTATCTACCGGAATATCGAAGAAACCCTGAATCTGGTCAGCATGCAGATCAACCGTGAGAACACGGTCGATGCCGACTACGGTAAGCATGTCAGCGACGACTTTCGCGCTGATAGCCACACGTGCGGAACGCGGACGGCGATCCTGACGGGCATAACCAAAATAAGGAATAACAGCAGTGATACGAGTAGCCGAGGAGCGGCGGAAGGCGTCAGCCATCACTACCAGTTCCATCAGGTTATCGTTGGTCGGAGCGCAAGTCGGCTGAATAATGAAAACGTCTTTACCACGAACATTTTCATTGATCTCGGCAGTAATTTCGCCGTCGGAAAATTTGCCGACAGAGATGTCACCGAGAGGGATATGCAGCTGACGTACAACACGCCGAGCCAGATCGGGGTTAGCGTTCCCCGTAAAGACCATCATCTTGGACACGCGCAGTACCTAGAGGCTGAGGGTAACCTGGATGAGTATGGAAAATGGCAGGGGCGGCTGGATTCGAACCAACGCATGGCAGGATCAAAACCTGCTGCCTTACCGCTTGGCGACGCCCCTGTATCTGTTGCATCAAGTGCCGAGCACCTGGTTCCTTTAGAGCAGACTTTGCAGCTTGCGATGCAACATCGAAATGTTGCTTCCTTTCGCTACAAACCCTGTAAGGGTCTCTGTCAGAAGGGCCGAGACTTTATCAGCTTCAGCTTTGTTTGGGAAGCCCCCAAACACACAACTTCCAGTTCCGGTGAGCTTTGCTTCGGTAAATTTACCTAACAAATCCAATGCGTTACGTACCTCTGGATAACGCCTTGCAACCACCGGCAAGCAGTCATTTCGACTGTTTCCCTCGGGAACGGGGCGCACTTTAATGGGCGGCGTGTTACGTGTCAACAAAGGATCGGAAAAAATTTCTGCCGTACTTACAGAGACTTGCGGCACGAGCACCAGATACCACTGTTCTTCAGGGTTCACCGGAGTGAGTTTCTCGCCCACGCCCTCGGCAAACGCCGCGTGACCACGGACGAAAACCGGAACATCGGCACCTAGCGACAAACCCAGTGCCGCCAGCCGATCTTCATCCCAGCCCAGTCGCCACAGATGATTGAGACCCAGCAAAGTCGTCGCGGCATTTGAGCTGCCGCCACCAATGCCGCCGCCCATGGGCAGAACCTTGTCGATCCAGATGTCGATCCCCAGCGCACAGCCGGACTGTTGCTGAAGCATCTTCGCCGCACGCACGATCAGATTGCTGTCATGCGGCACGCCGGCAAATTCGGTATGCAGTTGAATCACACCGTCATCGCGCACGGCGAAAGTGATTTCATCGCCGTAATCGACAAACTGAAACAAGGTCTGCAACTCGTGATAACCGTCTTCACGGCGACCCAGAATGTGCAACATCAGATTGAGTTTGGCCGGCGAGGGCAGGGTCAGGCGTGCAGCGGTCATGCGTTATTGCCCCAACTTGCGCGGCTGCCAGGTCTTGATCACCAGCGTCACATCGAGGTCGGTGCCGTGCAGCTTGATGCGCTCGGGCAGCCAGTAACCGTTTTGTTCGGTGTAAGCGGTGTATTCGACTTTCCAGCCATCCTGTTCAAGGTTGGCCAGGCGGCTGTTGGCATCCAGATTCAGTCGGCTTTTGCTGTTCGGCGCAGGCAGGCCGCGGACCCACCAGGCCAGATTCGACACCGGCAATTTCCAGCCCAACTGCTCTTCGAGCAAAGTCTCCGGCGATTGCGATTCGTAGCGGCCCTGATTGGCGACTTCCAGCGAAACTTTGCCCGGACGCCCGGTCAGGCGTGCCGCGCCACGACCCAGCGGGCCGGACAGGCGAATGTCGTAATAGTCCTGACGCTGTAGCCAGAACAGCGTGCCGCTACCGGAATCTTTAGGTGCCCGGATGCCGATCTTGCCGTCGATCTGCCAGCCGTCGAGGCCGGTCAGCTGTTGTTTGTTCGCCGCCCATTGGGCCGGGCTGCCGTGGCCTTCGACCGATTCACGAGCACCGAAACCCGCGCAACCGGCGAGCAGGGCGATAAAGCTGAAAACTATAACGTGGCGCAAAAACATGAGTTAAAGAGTCTCGGATCCGGTCAGGCGCTTGATGGTGCTGCGCAGAATGGTGCTGTCGGGCTGATCCTTGAGGAATTTGCCCCAGACTTGTTTGGCTTCACGCTGGTTGCCCTTGACCCACAATACTTCGCCCAGGTGTGCGGCGACTTCGTGGTCAGGGAAACGCTCCAGCGCTTGGCGCAGATATTTCTCGGCGTCGTCCAGATTGCCCAGGCGGAAATTCACCCAGCCGAGGCTGTCGAGTACCGCCGGGTCTTCCGGATTGATCTGGTGTGCCTGCTCGATCAGCGTCTTGGCTTCAGCGTAGCGGGTCGTGCGATCGGACAGGGTGTAGCCCAAAGCGTTCAGCGCCATGGCGTTGTCCGGGTCGCGCTTGATGATCAGGCGCAGGTCTTTTTCCATCTGCGCCAGGTCATTGCGTTTTTCCGCGAGCATGGCCCGGGTGTACAGCAGATTCAGATCGTCGGGGTATTGCAGCAAGGCTTGTTGCAATACCTTCCAGGCCTTGTCGTCCTGTTTGTTGGCAGACAGGGTTTCCGACTCGATCAGATACAGCTGAATCGCGTAATCCGGTTGTTCGTCGCGTTCGGCCGCCAGTTTGCTTTGGGCTTCGGCGGTCTTGCCGTTGTTCATCAGGATATCGGCCTGACGCAGCTGTGCCGGCAGATAGTCGTTGCCCGGGCCTACCTGGGCGTACTCGATCAATGCGCCCTGCGGGTCGTTGCGTTCTTCGGCGATGCGCCCCAGGTTCAGGTGCGCCGAATCGACATGGCTTTCCCGAGCGATCAGGTCTTCCAGATAGCCTTTGGCCTCATCCCAGGCCTTGGCTTCCAGGCATACCAGCGCCAGCGAATAACGCAGTTCGTCGTCTTCCGGGTACTGCTGAACGAGGCTGGAGAACTCGGCCTTGGCGTCGTCCATCCGATCCTGCTCTACCAGCATGCGCGCATATGTCAGGCGCAGACGTTTGTCGTCCGGATATTTCCTGATGCTTTTTTGCAGCAGTGGCAGGGCCTCGTCGCCACGGTTCAACAGCTGGAGCAGACGGGCGCGCAGCAGAATCGGGGCAATTTCGCCGTCCTCTGGCGTATTGTCTTCTAGCAGTGCCAGAGCCGCTTTGTTGTCGCCATCCTGTTGCAGGAGCAGGGCCTTGCCGAAAATCAGCTGACTGTTGTTCGGGTGACGTTGCAACAAGCGGTCAAAACTTTTCATCAGACCGTTGCGGGTTTCCTGATCGGTATCAGCCGCCGACAGCGCGAGGAAGTCGAAATGGGTGTCGCCCTTGCCTTGCAGGACTTTCTCCATATAGACCATCGAATCGTCATAACGCCCGGCACGCGCCAGTTGCACGGCGGCGGCGCGTTGCGCTTCGAGGTCGTCCGGCGCGTTTTTCGCCCAGATCAATGCGGTATCCAGCGCAGGCTGATCCGCACCGAGGTATTCGGCGATGCGGAACGCGCGCTCGGAGACGCCCGGATCCTGAGTGTTGATGGCCTGAGTCACGTAGTTGTCCAGGGCAATGTCGAAACGATTGCGCTGGCCGGCGAGCTCGGCGCTCAGCAGGCTGAACACGGTTTCTTCACTGAACGAGCTGTAAACCTTGGGTTTTTCAGGCGCAGGGGTGGTGTCTTCAACCGGCGGCGTACCGTCCGGCGACACGGGGGCCAAGGCCTGGCAGCCGCTGAGGAAGACAAAAGCGAGGAGCAACGCGGAGGATCTATTCATATAGGAAGAGGACGACTAACCTGCGGTCGGATCATCATGACACAAGCCTTCGGCCAAACATAACCGAGTCTCAATTGTGCCCATTATAGGGGCCGACAATTGGGACAATAGTCTGCGGTAGTTGTTCTGAATCTGACGAAGGTGGACAATTGCCGGCTTCACGTCACCATCAGCGACTTTGAATGGCCTTCCTTGCACTCGGTATCAACCACAAGACTGCTTCAGTAGACGTCCGCGAGCGCGTGGCCTTTACCCCTGAGCAGCTGGTTGAGGCGTTGCAGCAGCTCTGCCGACTTACCGACAGCCGCGAAGCTGCGATCCTCTCCACCTGCAATCGCAGTGAGCTTTATATAGAACAGGATCAGCTGTCGGCGGATATCGTGCTGCGCTGGCTCGCCGACTATCACCATTTAAGCCTCGAAGAGCTGCGCGCGAGTACTTATGTGCATGAAGATGATGCGGCAGTTCGTCACATGATGCGCGTCGCCTCCGGACTCGACTCGCTGGTGCTGGGCGAACCGCAGATTCTTGGCCAGATGAAATCGGCCTACGCCGTGGCCCGCGAGGCTGGCACCATCGGTCCGCTGCTCGGGCGACTGTTCCAGGCAACCTTCAATGCCGCCAAACAGGTGCGTACCGACACCGCCATCGGTGAGAACCCGGTGTCCGTGGCGTTTGCGGCGGTCAGTCTGGCGAAACAGATTTTCAGTGACCTGCAACGCAGTCAGGCTTTGCTGATCGGCGCCGGCGAGACCATCACCCTGGTCGCCCGCCATTTGCATGAGCTGGGGGTCAAGCGCATCGTTGTCGCCAACCGTACGCTGGAGCGCGCAAGCCTCCTGGCTGAGCAGTTCGGCGCCCACGCGGTGTTGCTGTCGGACATTCCGGCGGAACTGGTGCGCAGCGATATCGTTATCAGTTCGACCGCCAGTCAGTTGCCGATCCTCGGTAAAGGCGCGGTCGAGAGCGCATTGAAGCTGCGCAAGCACAAGCCGATCTTCATGGTCGACATTGCCGTTCCCCGGGATATCGAGCCGGAAGTCGGCGAACTCGACGACGTTTACCTCTATAGCGTCGACGATCTCCACGAAGTGGTCGCCGAAAACCTCAAGAGTCGTCAGGGCGCAGCGCAAGCGGCCGAAGAAATGGTTTCGGTCGGCGCCAGCGATTTCATGGTGCGCCTGCGCGAACTGGCAGCGGTTGATGTGCTCAAGGCCTATCGTCAACAGAGCGAACGCCTGCGCGACGAGGAGCTGCAAAAAGCCCTGCGCCTGCTGGCCAACGGCGGCAACGCCGAAGATGTACTGGGGCAACTGGCCCGCGGCCTGACCAATAAACTGTTGCATGCGCCCAGCGTGCAACTGAAAAAGCTTTCTGCCGAAGGCCGCCTCGATGCGCTGGCCATGGCTCAGGAACTCTTTGCCCTCGAGGGCTCACCGGATAGCTTTTCGGATAAAAAACCGCAATGAAAGCGTCACTGCTCAATAAGCTGGACATCCTCCAGGACCGTTTCGAGGAACTGACCGCGCTGCTCGGCGATGCCGAAGTCATTTCCGATCAGACTAAATTCCGCGCCTATTCCAAGGAATACGCCGAACTTGAGCCGGTCGTACACGCCTATAAAAAACTGCTCAGCGTACAAAGCGATCTTGAAGGCGCGCAGGCGCTGCTCAAGGACAGCGACCCGGACATGCGTGAAATGGCTGTGGAAGAAGTCCGCGAAGCCAAAGAATCGCTGATCACGCTGGAAGGCGATCTGCAACGCATGTTGCTGCCCAAGGATCCCAACGACGGGCGCAACGTGTTCCTCGAAATTCGCGCCGGCACCGGTGGCGACGAGGCGGCGATCTTCTCCGGCGATTTGTTCCGCATGTACTCGCGTTACGCCGAGCGACGTGGCTGGCGTGTGGAGATCCTGTCGGAAAACGAAGGCGAGCACGGTGGCTATAAAGAGGTCATTGCGCGCATTGAAGGCGACAACGTTTACGGCAAGCTGAAATTCGAATCCGGCGCGCACCGCGTACAGCGTGTACCCGCTACCGAATCCCAGGGCCGTATCCACACCTCGGCCTGCACCGTGGCGGTGTTGCCCGAGCCGGACGAGCGCGAAGCGATCGAGATCAACCCGGCGGATTTGCGCGTCGACACGTTCCGCTCCTCCGGGGCCGGTGGTCAGCACGTCAACACGACCGACTCGGCGATCCGCATCACGCACTTGCCGACCGGCACCGTTGTCGAGTGCCAGGAAGAGCGTTCGCAGCACAAAAACCGTGCGCGGGCGATGGCCTGGTTGTCGGCCAAACTCAACGATCAGCAAACCACTGCGGCGGCAAATGCCATCGCCAGCGAGCGCAAATTGCTCGTCGGTTCCGGTGACCGTTCCGAGCGGATTCGCACCTACAACTTTGCTCAGGGCCGTGTGACCGACCATCGCGTCAACCTGACCCTGTATTCGCTTGATGAAATTCTCGCCGGTGGCGTGGAGGCGGTTATCGAACCGTTGCTGGCCGAATACCAGGCTGACCAACTCGCGGCGATAGGTGAATAAATGACCATCATTGCCAGCCTGTTGCGCGCCGCCGACCTGCCGGATTCACCGACCGCACGTCTGGACGCCGAATTGCTACTGGCCGCGGCGCTGGGCAAATCGCGCAGCTTTCTCCACACCTGGCCCGAGCGCATCGTGCCGACTGACGCCGCGCTGAAGTTTGCCGAGTACCTGCAACGCCGCCGCGCAGGTGAGCCGGTGGCTTACATCCTCGGCCAGCAGGGTTTCTGGAAACTTGATCTGGAAGTCGCACCGCACACGCTGATCCCGCGCCCGGACACCGAGTTGTTGGTGGAGGCTGCGCTGCAATTGCTACCCGCGACACCGGCCAAAGTCCTCGACCTCGGCACTGGCAGTGGCGCGATTGCCTTGGCCCTGGCCAGCGAGCGTCCCGCGTGGCAGGTCACGGCTGTGGATCGCGTGCTCGAAGCCGTGGCGCTGGCCGAGCGTAATCGCCAACGCCTGCATTTGAACAATGCCAAGGTGCTGAGCAGTCATTGGTTCAGTGCGCTTGAAGGTCAGCGTTTTCAGCTGATCATCAGCAACCCGCCGTACATTGCCGCGACCGATCCGCATCTGATCGAAGGCGATGTGCGCTTCGAACCCGCCAGTGCATTGGTGGCCGGTGAGGACGGGCTCGACGATCTGCGTCTGATCGTCGCCCAGGCCCCGACGCATCTGGAGGCAGGTGGCTGGCTGATGCTCGAACACGGCTATGATCAAGCCGAAGCCGTGCGCGATCTGCTGCTCGGTCGCGGTTTCGAAGAAGTCCACAGCCGCACCGATCTGGGCGGCCATCAACGTATCAGCCTGGGGCGCCTGCCGTGCTGAATGATCAGGAATTGCTGCGCTACAGCCGGCAGATTCTGCTGCAACACATCGACATCGACGGCCAGTTGAAGCTCAAGGACAGTCGCGTCCTGATCGTCGGCCTCGGTGGTCTCGGCGCGCCGGTTGCGTTGTATCTGGCAGCGGCGGGTGTCGGTGAGCTGCATCTGGCGGACTTCGACACGGTCGATCTGACCAACCTGCAGCGCCAGATCATCCACGACACCGACAGCGTCGGCATGAGCAAGGTCGACTCGGCGCTCAAGCGTCTGGGCGCGATCAATCCAGAGATTCAACTGATCGCCCATCGTCAGGCGCTGGACGAGGATTCCCTCGCGGCGGCGGTGGCGGCGGTGGATCTGGTGCTCGATTGTTCGGATAATTTTTCCACACGCGAAGCCGTCAACGCCGCGTGCGTGGCTGCGCGCAAACCCTTGGTCAGCGGCGCGGCGATTCGCCTTGAAGGGCAACTGTCGGTGTTCGACCCGCGTCGCGCCGAGAGCCCGTGCTACCACTGTTTATACGGGCACGGCAGCGAAGCCGAACTGACCTGCAGCGAAGCCGGCGTGGTCGGACCCCTGGTGGGATTGGTCGGCAGTCTTCAGGCGCTTGAGGCATTGAAGGTGCTGGTCGGTTTTGGTGAACCGCTGGTAGGCCGCTTGCTGCTGATCGATGCGTTGGGTTCGCGCTTTCGTGAATTGCGCGTCAAACGTGATCCGGGTTGCAGCGTCTGTGGATCGCAGCATGCGTGATGCGCCGATCGGCGTGTTCGATTCCGGTGTCGGCGGTTTGTCGGTACTGGCTGAAATTCAGCGCTTGTTGCCCAATGAGTCGCTGCTGTACTTCGCCGATTGCGGGCACATCCCGTATGGCGAGAAAACCCCGGAATTCATCCGTCAGCGTTGCAATGTGATGGCCGGTTTTTTCCGCGAGCAGGGCGCCAAGGCGTTGGTGGTTGCCTGCAATACCGCCACCGTGGCGGCTGTTGCCGATCTGCGCCGCGACTTTCCCGACTGGCCGATTGTCGGGATGGAGCCTGCGGTCAAACCCGCCGCCGCCGCTACCCGCAGCGGCGTGGTCGGTGTGCTTGCCACTACGGGCACCTTGCAGAGTGCCAAGTTCGCAGCCTTGCTCGACCGCTTCGCCACCGATGTACGCGTGATCACCCAGCCGTGCCCCGGTCTGGTTGAATTGATTGAAAGCGGCGATCTGCACAGTGCCGAGTTGCGCACGTTGCTGCAGGGGTATGTCGATCCGCTGCTGGCCAGCGGTTGCGACACGATTATTCTCGGCTGCACGCACTATCCCTTCCTCAAGCCGATGCTCGCGTCGATGATCCCTGAGACCATCAGCCTGATCGATACCGGTGCCGCTGTAGCGCGACAACTCCAGCGCCTTTTGGCCGAACGCGATCTGCTCGCCGCAGGGCCTGACCGACCAGTCAGATTCTGGACCAGTGGTGACGCGAAGCATTTCAGCCAAACCCTGCCCCTGCTGGGGCAAACCGCGTTCGACGTGCAAAAATTCAGTTTGTAAAAAAAATGTGAAATAACTGAAAATCAGCTGAACTTCTGATCAAGCGCTGGCTTCTATAGCGATGAGTTATCCAGAAAACCGAACGATCGTTCCGTAAAGGGAAGTTTCAAAGTGAAGCGACTATTCTGCTTGGCCGCGATTGCGGCCGCATTGATGGGGCAAAGTATTACCGCACAGGCTGCCGGCGTTGAATTCGCCGTTGGCGCTACCAGCGATTCGACCATGACGTATCGCCTGGGCATGAATTTCGACTGGGACAAGAGCTGGCTGCAGAGCGACGTCGGTCGCCTGACCGGTTACTGGAGCGGTGCTTACACCTATTGGGAGGGTGACAAGACCTCCAGCAACAACAGCCTGTCGTTCTCGCCAGTGTTTGTTTACGAATTTGCCGGTGAGTCGGTGAAGCCGTACATCGAGGCGGGGATTGGTGTTGCAGCGTTCTCCAACACCAAATATGAGTCGAACAATATCGGCGGTTCGTTCCAGTTCGAAGACCGTATCGGTGCTGGCGTGCGCTTCAATGGCGGGCATGAAATCGGGATTCGTGCCACGCACTATTCCAACGCCGGCCTGTCCAGCGACAACGATGGTGTAGAAAGCTACGCGCTGCATTACACGATGCCGCTGTAAGCGCACCGTGCGCCGGGCTTGCCCGAGTTTGCGCTGTGTCAGTTGACATCAATGTTGACTGACACAGCGCTTTCGCTAATGAGCCTGCGCACTGTCAGATTTCAGTTTATCAGCGCCGACTAATCAAACCCTGGGCGCTTGGATATATGATGCGCAGGCTGGTTTTGCCGCGTCGGATCAAACTTCTTCATGACCTCTTCTAGCCTGTCGAGCATTTTACCGGGGCAGGGCTCACTCCTCATAATCGCTCTCAGTTGGCTTTTCTCCTCAGGTTCAGCCCTGCTGAAGCCCTCAAGCATGGCCCAGACGCGGCGCTGTAACTGCTGACGCTCGATCCGGAACTCCGGCGTCATGCTCAGTCGGCGAATTACCGGGTTTGTGTCTGCTCCCAAAGCGCTCCAAAGCTCCAGTTTTTCGCGTCTCCCTGCTTCTGGCACATTGTGTAACCAGAGATTCGCCGAGGTGTCGGGATCCATTTTTCCCAGCCAGATGTCGCTGCCGGTCTGGTGACGCGCTGCAATGAATCGCCTTTGGGACGCTGCATCCAGAAGCGGATTGCCCGCCAGGTTAAACCCCTTTCTGAGCTCAAGAGACTCGGGGATTGATGAGATGAAGTTGTCGGCAAGATTCAGTGATGTCTGGGGAATCTCGGAAGTAACGCCTTGCGGAAAGCTGTCGATATGCGTCTCGCGAAGATCGACTTCGCGCAATGCAGTCATTCCTCTGAACGACGGCGCAACAAATAGCGGATTGGCACTCAGATTTAATATCTCCAAATGCAGTGGACCGTTCTGCGGGCCAATCTCGGCAGGCAACTGGGTGATGCCAGTATGTGCCAGATCCAATTCTCGCAAGGCTCTCATGCCTCTTAGCGAAGGGGCATCATCGAGGTTGTTTCTGGCGAGTTTCAATATTTCGAGGCGCATCGGACCGTCCGGCGTACCCAGTTCGGTCGGTAGTTGAGTGATTCCAGTGCCTGTCAGATTCAACTCCCGCAAGCCTGTCATGCCATTGAGCGACACGCCGCCCGTCAGTTGAGTATTTTCGCATCTCAATACCTCAAGCCGCGCCCGCCAGACATTCGCGTTTAATCCACCAAGGCGTCCGCTCAGTGTGTTGAATGACAGATCCAGCTCGCGCAAATAGGACATATTGGTAAAGTCAGGCAGCTCTTCCAAATACACGTTATTGCTCAGATCAAGCACTTGCAGGCGTGACGGACCGGGGCTCTCGGTGAGTCCCCTCGGTGAGAACTGCATGTTGCTGTGGCGGATTCTCAATACCTGCAACTCGGTCAGGCCGCGCACCGAAATAGTATGGTGGACACTGCATTCGATCAGGGTCAGCTCGCGCAGGCGGGGCAATCCAGAGAAGCTCGTAAATTCATGTGTCCACGGGAGCGTGCATTGATGAATCTCCAGTAGTTTCAGCTCCGTGAACCGGTTCATTGCCGCAAACAGTTCTTCGCCTTCGCCCGCCAGGTTCCGGACTTCCAGTGCTTCAACATGAGAAAACGCCGAAAACAGTGCATCCAGTTTCTGCACGGCAGTTCCCTTCAAACCCAGAGAAACAATTGAGTCGACTCGAGTGGAAAGAATCGGCGGCTGTAGATTGGCGCGACTGCCCAGGTCCAATTCAAGCTTGAAGCCAATCAGTTGCCCATCGCGATAGACTTTTTCCGCAGCGTCGCCTTGCCACTTGTACAGTCGATGCAACGTCTCACTGATTGCAAAGCGCCTGATGAGCTCGTCGTTATCAGCCCCTCTATAAGCCGCTACCCAGGCGCTGAGTTCGCGAACCAGTCCAGGCAACCCAAGCCGAAGCCGCTCCAGCTCTGCTTCTGCCTGCACCGAATCACCAAATCGCGCGATGAAGTCATCGGCGTGTTGATCAGTTGCTTCGGGAAAATAGCGTTTGACCTGTGCTCGCGTGGTGCCGACAACGGGCGGGGGTTGCCTGCCTGAGGGGCCTGGCGTGGTGTCGAGCCAGGGCCGGTGCAAATTGCCCGGGTTGGCCGACCCGGGCTCATTGCGCCGCATGCCTCCCCTCAACCCCACGAAGATAGAAACCCAGGCGTTGTCCTCGTTGCGAGTAATGGCCAGGCTCTCGCCGCTTCGGCTGGCGCGGTAGAGGTTGGCACTATCGCTGGCAACGGGATCAGTGGGTTTAACAATGCGCCACACCTTATTCGAGGGTGTGGACGCATCAAGATCATGCAGTGCCTGATACGCGTGATTGAAGATTACTGCGTAGCGCTTGCCGTCGTGGCGATACAGACCGTCGCTATCCGCTTCGGCCGAGCTGAAATCCAGCTCGGTGCGAAACGCCTGCAGACGGGTTTCAGTCAGTGGTGCGGTGTCTTGCGCAGCGTCATTGCGCACATGCCAGAGGCCGGTATCGGGATTACGCTGCAGCTCAGGGCCGGACGGCTGCAATTCGTTTGCGCGTCGGGCTCGGTACAGGCCAGTTTTGGCGTCGAGTGCGACAAGAACGATGCCGCCGTCGGACAAATCCACATACTGACGTTTGTTGTACACCCTGAAGCCATCACTGTCGGCATGCGGCAGTTTTATCTGCGCATCGATCAGGTAGTGCTCCAACAGCGGCTGCGTGGAGGGACGGGTTTGAGTTGCCATTGAAGTCTGCTGCACCGTGACAATCGCAGCCGGCAGAATTGCATCAATGTCGATCTCATTCACGGAGCTGGGCCGCGTTGCCGAGTCCACTTTGAACGTCAAGGGATCGAAGCCGTTTTGATTCAGCCCGTCAGGATGGGTTGAGTCCCCTTGTGATTGCCGGTTGGGGCTGACGTGGACATCGGCCTCTACGTGGGTTTTGCCACCGCGAGGTGGTTTTACTGCCATATTTCTTCATCCTTGAAAAATTGCCCTCGGCGCTTGCGAGGCTCGGTATTTCGGCATCCTGCCGATTGACGTGTTGGGAGCGATTCAGCTGTCGATCGTTTCGCACCAGACGGGCAAGCAATCGACCAGCCTGCTCAAACTGATACCGAGATAAAGCCGTCGAATATCGGCGTTATTTTGCGGTGTGTCTTGACGCGATCAGCACCCTCGAACTAGGACGTGAACGATATCGACTGGAGATACTGAATGAGATCAGAAACGCAGACAGGGGCGGCAGGAAATGACGGCAACACGCGTAGGAACTGATTGACCTGCAGGGCAGCAGGTTATGGCCTGGTCCATTTGCAAAAGGATCTCCAGCCACCCGCCGTCCTCGACCAGAAACAGCTGGCTGAGCGATGCCGGTTCATCGCACAGGCTCGTTGAAAGATCAGCGATATACCGTGGCAATGCCCCGGCGTTCTTCGATGCACTCCGGCGCGCCCATTTCGAACTCGCGACAGATCAGCGGACGCTTCTCATAGATCGTGCACATCATCGTGTCGCGATCCAGCGCCGCACACCAGCCGTCGTCCAGACGCAGCATCACTTCGCCGCCCCATTCATCGGTATCGATAAAACGATCAGGCACGCCGGTGTCGGTGATCAGCATCACTTCGAGCTGGCAGCAGCAGGCTGCGCAGGTCGAACAGGTGACCGCCGGTTCGGCGATTTGTTGGTGGGGAATGGTCTTCATGGGCGGCAGTGTAAGGCAGTGGATGCTGCGTGTGTGAACGCTCTGACAGACGCTCAATGAGCCAAGCGTCGAGCCATCAGGTGCAGCAGCGGGAACAGCAACGCCCAGAGCAGGCCGATGCCGATCAGACTGGGGAGCTCGCCGTAGGGAAATTGCACGCCGGCCAGGCGCCCACCGCCGTAATACGACAGCGCACCACCGACGGCCCCTAGCACGCTGGCCAGCCACCATGGCCGTGCGGTCCATTGCAGACAGTGGCGCAGCGTGGTTGCCAGCAACGCCCATAGCAGCATCAGCCACAACGGAATCAGCGGTGACGAATCCTCGAACGCGAACACACCGAGGCTGCGCAAAACGCTGTCCACCGCCGTACCGACAATCACCACGCTGAGAATCAAACGTCCCTCCGCCGCCCAACTGCTGATCCAGAGCAGATGAATCACCAGCGCCGCCAGCGCCAGCAACAGCCACAAACTGTTGCCGCCGAGCACGCAGGCCAGCCAGCCGATCTGGAACAGCACGGCATTGGCGATCCGCTTAAGCATCGAAGCGTCCGAGCAGCGGCGCGGGCATGGCGGCCGGTTTGGCCAGCAACAATTGCGCGGTGCCGATGGTGCGCTCCAGGAAGCCACCCTCGCAGTAGCACAGGTAAAACTCCCACAACCTGAGGAAGTAATCGTCGTAGCCCAGTTCGCTCAAGCGGCCATGGGCGCGGCGAAAATTCTCGTGCCACAGGCGCAGGGTTTTGGCGTAGTGCAAGCCGAAATCTTCCATGTGCAGCAGGTTCATGTCGGTGTCGCGGCCAACGATTTCGAGCATCTTCTGCACGCAGGGCAGGGCGCCGCCGGGGAAGATGTAGCGCTGGATGAAGTCCACGCCGCGCTTGGCTTGCTCATAACGCTGCTCGCGGATGGTGATCGCCTGTAGCAGCATCAGGCCGTTGCTCTTGAGCAACTGCGCGCATTGCTTGAAGTAGGTCGGCAGGAAGCGGTGGCCGACCGCTTCGATCATCTCGATCGACACCAGTTTGTCGTACTCGCCGGTGAGGTCACGGTAATCCTTGAGCAACAACGTCACTTGATCCTGCAGGCCCAGTTGTTCGATGCGTTTTGCGGTAAACGCGTACTGCTCTTTCGACAACGTGGTGGTGGTCACGCGACAGCCGTAATTTTGCGCCGCGTAAAGCGCCATGCTGCCCCAGCCGGTGCCGATTTCCAGCAGGTGATCGCTGGGTTTGAGCGCGAGTTTCTGGCAGATGCGCTCCAGTTTGTTCAGTTGCGCCTGTTCCAGGTTGTCTTCGGGGGTCAGGAACTGCGCCGCCGAATACATCATGGTCGGGTCGAGAAACTGTTCGAACAGCTCGTTGCCGAGGTCGTAGTGCGCGGCAATGTTTTTCTGGGAGCCTTTGCGCGTGTTGCGATTGAGCCAGTGCAAGCCTTGCACCAGTGGTCGGCCGACACGAGCCAGCCCCCCTTCCATCGCATCGAGAACTTCGAGGTTGCTGACGAACACTCGCACCACGGCGGTCAAGTCCGGCGAGCTCCAATAGCCGTGGATAAACGCTTCGCCTGCGCCGATCGAGCCGTTGCTGGCGACCATGCCCCAGGCGGCGGCGTCGAGAATGTGGATCTCGCCCACCAAAGCACTGCCGGATGCGCCGAACAGCATCCGTTCGCCATCCTCGACCACCACAAGCTGACCATGTTTGAGCCGGGCCATTTGCCGTAGCACGCCACGACGCAGCAGCGAACCGGTCAAGCCGTTGGCACTGAGCCGACTGACCGACAGACTAGAGGATTTCATGGCGGTGTTCCTTGGTAGGCACGGTGGCGGTTTGAAAGCTGCCGTCAGCAGCCTGATGAGAAAAAATCGGAGCGCGTTTGAACAGCAGTCGTACGGCTTGCCAATAAATCGCCAGAGCGGTTTTCGCGGTCATCCACGGGAAGCGTCGCAAGTAGCGGTGCAGGCTCTGACGGTCGAGCGTTTCGCGTTGCAGGTTGAGCGTGGCGTCGAACAGTTTGTGCTCGCCCTGCCAGTCGGCCATGTGTACGCCGAGGGTTTGTGCGGCGGGGCTGAAGCTCATGCGGTATTCGAGATCGCGCGGCAGAAACGGTGAAACATGAAAGGCCTTGGCTACCGCGAAATGCTGATGAGCGCTCTGCGGATCGATTGGCGCGCGCGCAGGCAACACATAGTGATAGCGCTCGCGCCACGGTGTGTTGGTGACTTCGCAGACAATCGCCGCCAGTTGCCCGTCGGCCTCATGGCAATAAAAGAAACTCACCGGATTGAACGCCAGCCCCCAGCTGCGCGGTTGCGTGAGCAGGCACACCGACCCTTGCGGTTCATGGCCGATGGCGATGCCGACCTGCTGGCGCACGGCGTCGATCAAGCGCATGCCGGTGCCGGTGAAGGCCTTGAGGTAGTCGGTCTCGCGAAATGAAAACGGCGCAAAGCGACTGCGGCTGGCCAGCGCCGACAGGCCGAACAACGCGTCCTGTTCGGTCAGATCGAGGTACAGCAAACCAATCCGGTAACGAAATTCGTGTCGGCGCGGGGAGAAACGCCGATGGCCGATCCAGCCGCTGTAGAGGGCGCTGTTCATAGGGTTTCCCCGAACGCGGCCGCCACGCGCAGTGCGCTGACCACACCGTCCTCATGAAAACCGTTGGCCCAATAAGCGCCGCAGTAGTGCGTGTGCTGGATGCCATCCAGTTCGGCCCAGCGGTTCTGTGCCGCCACCGCCGCGAGGCTGAACTGCGGATGGGCATAAGTGAAGCGGGCCAGCACTTTGTTTGGGTTGATGCCGGCGCTCTGGTTGAGGCTGACACAGAACGTGGTATCGCTTTCGATGCCCTGAAGAATGTTCATGTCGTAAGTGACGGCCGCGTGAGTATGGCCAGCACCGCTCAGGCGATAGTTCCAGCTGGCCCATGCCAGTTTGCGCGTGGGCAACAGTTGCGTGTCGGTGTGCAACACCACTTCGTTGTCGGCGTAGGGCAGGGCACCGAGGATCGCGCGTTCGGCCTCGCTCGGGCTGGCCAGTATTTGCAGGGCCTGATCGCTGTGACAGGCGAACACCACTTTGTCGAAGTGTTCGATCCCCGCCGGGCTGTGGATAACCACGCCGTGTTCGTCGCGGTCCACTCGCTTCACCGGACAATTGAGGCGAATCCTGTCCTTGAACGCGGCGGTCAGTGGCGCGATGTAAGCGCTGGAACCGCCCTCGATCACTTGCCATTGCGGCCGGTCACTGACTGACAACAAGCCATGATTCTTGAAAAAGCGCACAAAGAATTGCAGCGGAAAATTGAGCATCTCGGCCATCGGCATCGACCAGATCGCGGCACCCATCGGCACGATGTAATGAAGGATGAAGCGCTCGCCGTAGCCGCCGGCCTTGAGGTAATCATCCAGGGTCATGTCGGCATCGATGCGCAGCTCGTTGAGGTCGCGCTGGGCTTCTTTATTGAATCGCAGAATGTCGCGCAGCATGCCCCAGAATCCCGGCGACAGCAGATTGCGCCGCTGGGCAAACAGGCTGTTGAGGTTGTTGCCGTTGTATTCCAGGCCGCTGTCCGGATCGTTGACCGAGAAGCTCATTTCGGTCGGTTTGAAGCTCACGCCGAGCTGGCCGAGCAGGCGGATGAAATTCGGGTAGGTCCAGTCATTGAACACGATGAAACCAGTGTCCACGTCATATTGGCGACCTTCGACGCTGACCTGCACCGTGTGCGTGTGGCCACCGACCCAGTCGCCGGCTTCGAACACCGTGACGTCATGTCGGCGATTGAGCAGGTGGGCGCAGGTGAGTCCTGCGATACCGCTGCCGATAATGGCAATTTTCATACTGGATCTCGCTGCGGTGGCGGTTTGCGCACCATGCGTTTACCGATTGCCAGTTGCAGACCCGTTGGCAGTTTCGATAAGGGCCACAGCGCGGCCATGAACAGCGCCGGGAAGGCGATCTCCAGTGGGCGATCCTTGAGTTTGGCAAAGATATGCCGCGCAGCTTTATCCACAGGCCAACTGAGCGGCATCGGGAAATCGTTCCTGGCGGTCAGCGGTGTTTCGACAAAACCGGGGCTTATGATCGTGACTTCGATGCCCTCATCCGCCAGGTCGATGCGCAACGACTCGAACAGATAGCGCAGCCCGGCCTTAGACGCGCCGTAAGCTTCTGCCCGTGGCAACGGCAGGTAAGTGACCGAACTCGCCATCCCCACCAGATGCGGCGCGGTGCCTTTGCGCAGTAGCGGCAGGGCGGCTTCGATGCAGTAGGCGCTGGCGAGCAGATTGGTGCGCACCACGTGCTCGACGATGGAAGAATCGAATTGCCGGGCATCGACATATTCACAGGTGCCGGCATTGAGGATCACTGTGTCCAGCGACCCCCAGTCCTCAGCGATCTGCTCACCGATTTCACGCACGGTCTGGCTATTGGTCAGATCGCCCGGCACCACCAGCACTTGTCCCGGATAGCGTTGCGACAACACTTTGAGCGCGGCGACCTGGCGCGAACTGACGGCCAGGTGCGCGCCGGTGGCGAGGATGCTCTCTGCCAATGCTGCGCCAATGCCACTGCTGGCACCCGTCAACCAATAACGCCGTGGAGGTGTACGACTCATCCCATTCTCCTTTTCAGCCAGGCGATCACCCGGCCCAATATTGGCAAGTGTTCATACAGCAGCGCCCCGGCATCGAAATAATCCCGGTGACGATAAACCTTGTCGCGCCACAGCAAGTGCGAGCAGCCGCCGACGCGGATCTCCCGACCACTGGCCAAGCGCGGGTGGCGATAACTCATGACCCAGCGCAGGTAGCCTTCACCCTCGCCAATCTGGTCGTAGCCGTGAAAATCGAAACGCAGCTCGCTGACGTTGGCGTACAGCTCACCGAAGTAATCGCGTAGCTGCGCCAGCCCCTGAACTTCATGCAACGGGTCGGTGAAGTGAATGTCATCGCTGTACAACTCGCCCAGACGTTGCAGGTTGTCTTTGTTCAGCGCTGAAAATTGCCGGGCGAAGCTGCGCAGGAATTCACTCATGATCGACTCCGGCTGGTTGGCGGGAGGGCAGGTTCTTGAACGCAGTCAGCGCCCGCTCCCGTGATGCACTGAGGTTGACGATCGGCTTCGGATAATCCGCCACGCCGAACAAGCCTCCGGCACTGGCCGGGTCATGCACCTGTTTTTTGTCGAGGTCGGCGAGTTCCGGCAGCCAGTGCTTGATGAACAGGCCCTCGCTGTCGAATTTTTCCGATTGGCTCAACGGGTTGAAAATGCGGAAGTACGGCGCCGAATCGGTGCCGGTCGACGAGCTCCATTGCCAGCCGCCGTTGTTCGCCGCCAGATCACCATCGATCAAATGACGCATGAAAAACCGCTCGCCTTCGCGCCAGTCGATCAGCAGGTTTTTGGTCAGGAACATCGCCACGACCATGCGCAGGCGATTGTGCATCCAGCCGGTTTCGAGCAATTGGCGCATCGCCGCATCGATGATCGGCAGTCCGGTACGCGCCTCTTGCCACGCCGCGAGTTCGTCGGGGGCGTCGCGCCAGGCCAGCGCTTCGGTTTCCGGACGGAAGGCGCGATGGCGCGAGACCCGTGGATAGCCGACCAGAATGTGTTTATAGAACTCGCGCCACAACAGCTCATTGATCCAGGTAATAGCGCCGACTTTGCCGCTTTCGAATTCACCCTGATTGCTTTGCAGGGCGGCGTGCAGGCATTGGCGTGGCGAAACCACGCCAGCGGCCAGATACGCTGACAGCTGACTGGTGCCGGGCTTGGCCGGGAAGTCGCGTTCGCTTTTGTAGTAATCGATTTGGGCGTCGGCGAAGGTATCGAGACGGCGCCGGGCTTCTTTCTCACCGGCAGGCCACAGATCGCGCAAGGTTTCGCTTGGCGTGGCGAAACCGGTGACGGATGCAGGAATCGGATCGCTGTCGATGCCCAGTGGCGACTGTTTGCCGGGTGCGGCCACCAACGCCGGGATCGAGCGATGCAGGCGTTCGTAGCAGACCTTGCGAAACTGGCTGAACACCTGGAAGTAAGTCCCGGTCTTGGTCAGTACGGTGCCAGGCTTGAACAGCAATTGATCGAGATAACGGTGAAATTCGATGCCCTCGGCCTGCAATGCCTCGGCCACGGCCGCATCGCGCCGGCTCTCGTTCAAGCCATATTCTTCGTTGACGTGCACGACCTTGATATTCAGTTGGCGACAGAGTTTGCACAGTTCTGCCGGCGCCTGGTCCCAATGCGCCGCCGTACGGATCAACAGAGGAATATTCAGTTGGCCGAGGCTTTTGCTCAGTTCGTGCAGATTGCGCAGCCAGAAGTCGACCTTGCAGGGCGCGTCGTCATGTTCTTGCCATTGCTGCGGGCTCACCAGATACACGGCAACAGTCGGACCGTGCGCTGCGGCAGCCGCGAGTGCGGTGTTGTCATGTTGGCGCAAGTCGCTGCGCAGCCAGATCAATTGCATATCGGTCGTCGTCGAGTCCATTAAATCAGCCCACGCTGAACGAGTGCCTGATGCGCTGACAGTGGATCTTCAGCCAGGTACAACTCAGCAGTTTCCAAGGTTCTTGCGGACAACTCGGCCTGGTGGATGCAAACCGTTGGTCCGACGATGATTTTCGGGCAAGCGACGCCAGCCAAAAGTTTTGGCAACTGCGCAAGCTGCATGGCTTTGCTGGAATACAGCAGTACGCCGCGGGCTTGCAGGTGTTCGACCGCCAGTGCCAGCTCTCCGGAGGGCAGTGGCCAGTCAAACACCTGCACCGGGCAATCAGCGCTGCTGACCAGCCACGCGCACAGCCACAGGTGAGGTTCCAGTGACAGGTCGGAATGATTGATCAGCAACAGTGGCGCGGTGTGCAATTGACGGTTGTTATGGTAGATGCGCGCGCCAAATTTGCTGCGTAACCACGAATAAAAAAATACCCGTTCCATCTGCGCGCCGAACTGGCCCTGCCAGCGCTGTTCAAGTTCAGCCAGCAGCGGCACCAGCAACTGCTCACACAGCGTGCGCGGGGGATACAGGGCCATGACTTGATTGATGCTGTCGTCGATGGTCCGTTCATTGAGTTGCGTAACGGCCATGAGCAGGGTCTGGCGCAAGCGTTGCCAATCGTTTTCCACCGACTCGCCGAGGTCTTGCGCAGTGTCGAGAAGCGGCTTGACCTGGCTGACCGCGACGCCACGGTTGAGCCAGGTGAGGATCGTCAGGATGCGCTGCACGTGCTCGGCCGAATACAACCGATGACCCTTGGGCGTGCGTTGCGGGACGATCAGACCATAGCGCCGTTCCCACGCACGTAGCGTGATCGCATTGACGCCGGTTTGCCGCGCGACTTCGCGGATCGGCAACCAGCCATCGTCGAGGGCTTTCTTGAAATCGGCGCCGAGGTCTTCCTGGGCGCTGGTGTCGGGGCTCACGTTCATCAAATCAAGTTTCGCAGGCTGAGATTTTCCGGGTGCGGTTGCAGGTAAACCTGTCGCGCAATGTACGGGTCGGGGTGTTGGCGAAAGTGATGCTTGAGCAGGGTCAGCGGCACCACGAGCGGAACGATGCCCAACCGATATTGGCCGATCACATGCACCATCTCCTGCTTGTCTTCGGCGCTGATTGCCTGTTTCAAGTAGCCGGTGATGTGCTGCAGAACATTGCTATGGGTGCCGCGGGTCGCACATTTTTTTAGCGCTGCCATCAATTCGCTGAAGTAGCGCGGGCCAAGTTCGGCAGGGTCGCTCTGCGCCATGTTGCCCAGCAACTTGCCTAGCGCCTTGTATTGCAGCGGGTTGTGCGCCATCAGCTGGTATTTGTAGCGTGAGTGGAATTCGGTGAGCACACGGCGGCTCAGGCCTTGGGCAAGCACTTGCTGCCAGGCGCTGTAGGCGAGAACCCGGGTGATGAAGTTTTCACGCAGCACCGGATCATTCAGGCGCCCGGCTTCTTCCACCGGCAAGTCCGGGTGTCGCGCACAGAAGGCCTGCGCGTAGATGCCCCGGCCACCGCCATTCACCGGCGCGCCGTTATCGTGATAGACCTTGACCCGTTCCAGCCCGCAGGAAGGTGATTGCTGCATGAAGATGTAGCCGCAGATGTCATTGAGCTCGCCGGCCATTTTCTCGCCGTACTCGGCCAGAGGCGCGGTAACGTTGATCGAGGGATTGACAGTGCCGACGGCTTGCGGGCTTTGCGGATCGCCAACCAGACGGATCGGTTCGCGGGGGATGCCCATGCCGATGGCGACTTCCGGGCACAGCGGCACGAATTCGAAATGTTCAGCGAGGGTGCGGCTGCACAGGCGTGATTCCTTGTGACCGCCGTTAAAGCGAACCTCGGCGCCCATCAGGCAGGCACTGATGGCGATCTTCGGCCGGGACATGGAAAGGTCTGACATGGATACCTCTCGAATCTATACCTGTACAGAGATTGATCTCTGTACAACATTTCCTAAGCATAGATTCATAGCTGTACAAGTCAAATCATTTGTATAAGTTTTTCTGTAGGCGCTGCCGCAGGCTGCGATCTCTTGATCCTGTCTTTGATTTGGGGGTTTTGAGAAGCAAAGATCAAAAGATCGCAGTCTTCGGCAGCTCCTACATGAGCCAGCCGATTTTCCATTGGGCGTTGTTTTGTAAAGCATGCCAATCGAATCGTTCGACGCGCTTGGTCAGCACCGCCTGCAACTCGACTTCGAGCACCGTGCCCTCTTCATCGCAAATCAGCTCAGTCACCAGGAAATGTTTTTCACGGTTTTGCGGGTGGGCTGCTGTCCATTTCGACAGCAGCAATTTGCGTGGGTTGATGCGATTCATTGCAAGTGCTCATGCAAGCGGCGGGCAGCTTCCTGGCCGCTGAGCCAGGCACCTTCGACGCGTCCGGACAGGCACCAGTCGCCGCAGGCATACAGGCCCAGATCAGCATCCGCCAGCGTGCCCCATTCGTGGCCCGTCGCCGGGCGTGCATAGAGCCAGCGATGGGCAAGACTGAAGGTCGGTGCGGGCATCGCGCTGTGCAGCAATTCGGCGAATGCGCCGTGCAGTTGCTCGATCACCGCTTCCTTGGGCAGGTCGATGTGCTGTCGGCTCCAGGCGCTGGTCGCGTGCAGTACCCACGTGTCGAGGGTGTTGTCGCGCCCCGGTTTACTGCGATTGCGCGCCAGCCAGTCGAGGGGACTGTCCTGCACGAAGCAACCCTCGATCGGAGTATCCAGCGGCGTATCGAAGGCGAGGGCGACGGCCCAGGTCGGGTCCATTTTTACCCCGGCGGCGGCACCGGCGAGTTTCGGTGCGGCGGCCAGCAGCGCGGTAGCTTGCGGTGCCGGTGTGGCGATCACGACATGACTGAATGGGCCGTGGGTAAAGCCTTCGGCGTCTTGCAGATGCCAATGCTCTTCGCCGCGATAGACCTCGGTAATCCGACAGGCAAATTGCACCTCCAGCCCCTCGAGCAAGCCGCGGGTGATGGCGCTCATCCGCGGTGCACCGACCCAGCGGGTCTGCTCGTCCGGCGACAGATTCAGTTGCCCGCCCTGGAAGGTGTAGAGCTGCGGTGTCCACTCGGCGACCCAGCCCTGACTTTGCCAGCGCTGTACCTCGGTGACAAAACGCCGATCACGGGCGGTGAAATATTGCGCGCCCAGATCCAGCGAACCGGCGTCGCTGCGTTTGCTCGACATACGTCCGCCGCTGCCGCGACTTTTATCGAACAATTGGACGGTGTGCCCAGTCTCCGTAAGAGCCTGAGCCGCCGAGAGTCCGGCGATGCCGGTGCCGATGATTGCGATAGGTACAGTCATAGGGGCCTCGTTTACCTTTCTGTACAGACTACGCCGTCGTTGAAACCTGTACAATTTTGTTTTTTGGTATAACTTCTAGCGTTCTCGTTCTGGCAGCTTGGCCTATGGTTAAACAATAGAACCTGCCCGATAGAAAAGATCCCTGCTTTTAAAAATAGACTAGTGATCCGGGTAAAACGCCACGCGAGGAAGATGTCATGCACATATTGCTGACCGGCGGTACTGGTTTGATCGGACGTCAACTCTGTCGACACTGGTCGGGGCAGGGGCATCACCTGACGGTTTGGAGTCGACGCCCGGAAGCGGTCGCGAAAATCTGCGGGACGCAGGTGCGCGGCATTGCAACGCTGGAAGAGCTTGGCGAAGAACCCGTCGACGCAATCATCAATCTTGCTGGCGCGCCGATTGCCGACCGACTCTGGACCCATCGACGTAAAGCGTTGCTGTGGAGCAGCCGCATCACGCTCACGGAAACCTTGTTGGCGTGGCTGGAAAAACGCGCGCAGAAACCGGCGCTGCTGATTTCGGGTTCGGCCATCGGCTGGTACGGCGACGGTGGTGAGCGCGAGTTGACCGAAGACTCACCGCCAGTAATCGACGATTTCGCCAGTCAGTTGTGCGTTGCCTGGGAAGAGACTGCCCAGCGCGCAGAGGCGTTGGGCATGCGCGTGGTGCTGGTGCGAACCGGTCTGGTGCTGTCGGCCGAGGGCGGCTTTTTGTCGCGGCTGTTGCTGCCGTTCAAACTTGGATTGGGCGGGCCTCTGGGCAATGGCCGGCAGTGGATGCCGTGGATTCATATCGACGACCAAATCGCCCTGATTGATTTTCTTCTGCATCGTGATGAGGCCAGTGGTCCTTATAATGCGTGCGCGCCAAAACCTGTGCGCAATCGCGAATTTGCCAAGACGCTGGGCAGTGTTTTACATCGTCCGGCGTTCATGCCAATGCCGACCCTGGCACTGAAGGTCGGTCTGGGCGAGTTGTCATTGCTGTTGCTGGGCGGCCAACGGGCCACGCCGGCACGCTTGCTGGAAGCGGGATTCAGTTTCCAGTTCACGGATTTACGCGCGGCTCTGGATGATCTCTCCAGCCGCCTCTGAAATAGGACGTTGCATGACCGATCACGCCTTGCTTCTGGTCAACCTGGGTTCCCCGGCCTCCACCTCGGTGGCCGATGTACGCCGCTACCTCAATCAATTTCTGATGGATCCGTACGTGATCGACCTGCCGTGGCCGGTGCGGCGTTTGCTGGTGTCGCTGATCCTGATCAAGCGACCCGAGCAATCCGCGCACGCCTACGCCTCGATCTGGTGGGAGGAGGGTTCGCCGCTGGTGGTGCTCAGCCGTCGCTTGCAAGAGCAGATGAAGGCGCAGTGGAAGCATGGCCCGGTCGACCTGGCCATGCGTTACGGCGAGCCTTCAGTTGAAACGTGCCTGACAAGGCTGGTCGCGGCAGGGCACAAGCGCATCACGCTGGCGCCGCTTTATCCACAGTTCGCCGACAGTACGACGACCACGGTGATCGAAGAGGCCCGGCGTGTAATCCGTGCGAAGAACCTCGATGTGAAGCTGTCGATCCTGCAACCGTTCTACGATCAGCCGGAATACCTCGACGCGCTGGTCGCCAGCGCCAGGCCGCATTTGCAGCAGGATTATGACCACCTGCTGCTGAGCTTCCATGGTTTGCCGGAGCGGCATCTGACCAAGCTTGATCCGACCGGGCAGCATTGTTTCAAGAACGAAGACTGCTGCAAGAACGCATCCCCAGCGGTTCTGGCTACCTGTTATCGCGCGCAATGCCTGCGCACGGCGGCACTGTTCGCCGAGCGCATGGGGCTGGCGGACGGCAAATGGTCGGTGTCGTTTCAGTCCCGTCTGGGCCGGGCGAAATGGATCGAACCCTACACCGAAGCGCGGCTTGATGAGTTGGCGAAAAGCGGCGTGAAGAAGCTTCTGGTGATGTGCCCGGCGTTTGTGGCCGATTGCATCGAGACGCTGGAAGAGATTGGCGATCGCGGCAAGGAGCAGTTCCGCGAAGCGGGGGGCGAGGAGCTGGTGCTGGTGCCGTGCCTGAATGACGACCCGCAATGGGCGAAGGCGTTGGCTACCTTGTGTGAACGAGCGCCTTTGGCCCTTTAGAGCCAACAGCTTCGCAAGCAGGCTCGCTCCCACATTTGATCTTCAGTGCGCTGAAGAACCTCTGTGGGAGCGAGCCTGCTCGCGAAAGCTATCTGTCAGGCAATAAACATCTTGAAGCCTTAGATCAGCGGCTCGTCCGGCTTCTTGTTCTTCCAGCCATCATTGCCCGGCAGCAGCAGGTTCAGCGCAATCGCCACCACCGCGCACAGCGCGATGCCTTTGAGGCCGAAGTCGTCCGGACCGGTGCCAGTGCCAACCAGCACACCGCCAATCCCGAACACCAACGTGACCGAAACAATCACCAGATTGCGTGCTTCGCCCAGATCGATCTTGTGGCGGATCAGGGTGTTCATGCCCACCGCCGCGATCGAACCAAACAACAAACACAGAATCCCGCCCATCACGGGTACCGGGATGCTTTGCAGCAGCGCGCCGAACTTGCCGACAAACGCCAGGCTGATGGCGAAGATCGCCGCCCAGGTCATGATTTTCGGGTTGTAGTTCTTGGTCAGCATCACTGCGCCAGTCACTTCGGCGTAGGTGGTGTTAGGCGGGCCGCCGAACATCCCGGCTGCGGTGGTGGCGATGCCGTCACCGAGCAGGGTGCGATGCAGGCCCGGCTTCTTCAGATAGTCACGACCGGTCACGCTACCGACTGCAATCACGCCGCCGATGTGTTCGATCGCCGGGGCCAATGCCACTGGAACGATGAACAGAATCGCCTGCCAGTTGAACTCCGGCGCGGTGAAATGCGGGATCGCGAACCACGGTGCTGCGGCAATTTTCGCGGTATCGACCACACCGAAATAGAACGCCATGGCGAATCCGACCAGCACGCCGGAAATGATCGGCACCAGACGGAAAATGCCTTTGCCGAACACTGCCACGATCAACGTGGTCAGCAGCGCTGGCATCGAGATCATCATTGCAGTCTGGTAATGGATCAGTTCGGAACCGTCGCCAGCCTTGCCCATCGCCATGTTCGCGGCAATCGGCGCCATGGCCAGGCCGATGGAGATGATCACCGGACCGATGACCACTGGCGGCAGCAGGCGGTCGATGAAACCGGTGCCTTTGATCTTCACGGCCAGGCCAAGAAAGGTGTAGACGAAACCGGCCGCCATCACGCCGCCCATGGTCGCGGCCAGGCCGAACTGGCCCTTGGCGAGAATGATCGGGGTGATGAATGCAAAGCTGGACGCCAGGAACACCGGCACCTGACGGCCAGTGACGATCTGGAACAGAATCGTCCCAAGACCTGCGGTAAACAGTGCCACGTTCGGGTCAAGGCCCGTGATCAGCGGCATCAGCACCAGAGCGCCGAAGGCCACGAACAGCATCTGGGCGCCGGACAGCACCGTGCGCCAGAGCGGATCGTTGAACTCTTGTTGCATGGTCACGCGTCCTTCTGCTTGGTGCCGAAGATCTTGTCACCGGCATCGCCAAGCCCTGGGATGATGTAACCGTGTTCGTTCAAACGTTCGTCAATCGAGGCGGTGTAGATGGTCACGTCCGGGTGAGCCTTTTCTACAGCGGCAATGCCTTCCGGCGCTGCAACCAGCACCATCGCGCGGATTTCCTTGCAGCCAGCCTTTTTCAGCAGGTCGATGGTCGCAACCATCGAGCTACCGGTGGCGAGCATCGGGTCGATGATCATCGCCAGACGTTCGTCGATTTCCGGAACCAGTTTTTCCAGATAGGTGTGGGCTTGCAGGGTTTCTTCGTTGCGGGCAACACCCACAGCGCTGACCTTGGCACCCGGGATCAGGCTGAGCACGCCTTCGAGCATGCCGATGCCGGCACGCAGGATTGGCACGACAGTGATCTTCTTGCCGGCAATTTTCTCGACCGACACGGTGCCGCACCAACCTTCGATATCGTAGGTTTCCAGCGGCAGGTCTTTAGTTGCTTCGTAGGTCAGCAGCGCACCGACTTCCTGAGCGAGCTCGCGGAAATTCTTGGTGCTGATGTCTGCGCGGCGCATAAGGCCAAGTTTGTGACGGATCAGCGGATGGCGGATCTCTTGGATGGACATGGGGAAAGGCTCCGGCGGCGGGCAAAAAAACCGGCCTAGATTAATCTATCCGAGGGTGATGTCCTATAGGACATAGAGTACGTTAGTCCATAAAGGCTTGATTCAGCCGTGCGAGATGCGTACCTTTGCCCGCTTTTCGCGACTATACCCCCCTTCAACCACCCCCCGGAGAGCGCCATGTCCGCTGATCTCGAGCATATCCGTCAAATCATGCGAGAGGCTGACTGCCTGTACACCGAGTCTGAAGTCGAGGCCGCCATTGCCCGCGTCGGTGCACAAATCAACGAAACACTGGCCGAGAGCAACCCGGTGGTGTTCTGCGTGATGAACGGCGGGCTGATTTTTTCCGGCAAGCTGCTGACTCATCTGCATTTCCCGCTGGAAGCGTCCTACCTGCACGCGACTCGCTATCGCAACGAAACCAGCGGCGGTGATCTGTTCTGGAAGGCCAAGCCAGAAGTCTCGTTTCTTGACCGTGACGTGCTGATCATCGACGACATCCTCGATGAAGGTCACACCCTCGGCGCGATCATCGATTACTGCAAACACGCCGGCGCGCGCAAAGTGCACACCGCCGTGCTGATCGACAAGGATCACGACCGCAAGGCGCGTCCTGACCTGAAAGCAGACTTCGTCGGCCTGCCGTGCATCGACCGTTACATCTTCGGTTACGGCATGGACTACAAAGGCTACTGGCGTAACGCCAACGGGATCTTTGCTGTTAAAGGGATGTAAGCAAGATCAAAAGATCGCAACGTTCCGCAGCCCCTGCAAGGGATTGATGTACACCCTGCAGGAGCTGCGGAACGCTGCGATCTTTTGCTTTTAATCCCATGCTAGAGTGCTTGGCCCCGCCCTCCGGAGCCTGCCATGAGCCTCTTGATTCGCAGCCTTGCCGCCCTGTTGCTCACCCTCAGCCTGCCTTTGTCCGCCGCGCCGATGCACAGCCAGTTCCTGCCGCCGGACGATCTGACCCTGCGCGATGCCGAGCCCGAACATCAGCAACTGATGCAGGTCACGGACTATTCGGTGGTGGTCGGCGCGCAACGTCAGTCCAATCAGCAGCCGATTCCGGTCACCTCGCCACTGATGATCCGCCTCAAGGGCAAATCCCTGAACAAAGGTGCGACAATCACTCAGGTGCTGGTCAGCTTCGATGGCGAAAGCAAAAGCCTGAAAAAACCGCTCTATGACGACAAAAGCAAAACCCTGACGCTGTTTTATCCGCTGGCTCAATACCGTGTGGTGATCGATCTGCTGCGCAACGACACCGTCTATGCGCAATTCCTCAGTTACGCCAACGGCCATATCTGGGCCGATTTGCACACCGGTAGCGTGCGTGCGCGTTGAGCCGAGCGGCAGGGCAGGGGTAAACTGCCCGCCCCGTGTCATGTCTGCGAGCTGGAGTCGGCAATGCGTAAAGATAAGAAACAAGTGATTGGTGACGAGATCGGCGATGAGCAGATCAAGCTGTTCCTCGATTTTGAACCGGTCGACGCCACTTCGCCGTCGTTGCACAAACTGATCAAGGCTTACCGTGGTCTGCGAATCGACGATTTCGAGCGGTTTCTGACGTTCTTTGTGGCGGCTGGGTACGATGTCGACGGCAAGGACGAGCAGGGCCAGACGTTTGTTGACCAGATCCGCGATCAACGCAACGCTGCGGAATACATCGAACTGATCGACAAGGCTCGCGGTTAAGGTCTAAAGACAAGATCAAAAGATCGCAGCCTTCGGCAGCTCCTACAGAGGATTGGTGTTCACCCTGTAGGAGCTGCCGAAGGCTGCGATCTTTTGCTTTTTGGCAGGCATAAAAAAACGCCCCGCACTCAGTGAGCTGCGGGGCGTTTTTTATGCGGCACGATCAAGCGTAGCTTGGCGTCTCGCTGCTTTCTTCAACCAGTTCCAGGGCGATGTTGTTCTGCGTGTTGATCTTGCGATACAGCGCAGCATCGGTTTCCAGAACCTTTTCACGGGCCGGGAAGATTTCCGCCAGTTTGCCAGCCCACTCGCCGGACGCTTTGCCCGGGAAGCACTTCTCGATCAGTTCCAGCATGATCGAAACGGTCACCGATGCACCTGGCGATGCGCCGAGCAGGGCCGCAAGGGAACCATCCTTGGCCGCGACCAGTTCGGTCCCGAATTGCAGGATGCCGCCCTTTTTCGGGTCTTTCTTGATGATCTGTACCCGTTGGCCGGCCACTTCCAGGCGCCAGTCTTCGGCTTTCGCCTCCGGGTAGAAACGGCGCAGGGAATCCAGACGCTGCTCCATCGACTGCATCACTTCGCTGACCAGGTACTTGGTCAGGTCCATGTTGTTTTTTGCCACCGCCAGCATCGGCCCGATATTGCCGGCGCGAACCGACAGCGGCAGGTCCATGAACGAACCGTGCTTGAGGAACTTGGTGGTGAAACCGGCGTAAGGGCCGAACAGCAGGGATTTCTTGCCATCGACCACGCGGGTGTCCAGGTGCGGCACCGACATCGGTGGCGAACCTACGGCAGCCTGGCTGTAAACCTTGGCCTGGTGCTGTTTGACCACTTGCGGGTTGTCGCAACGCAGCCACTGGCCGCTGATCGGGAAGCCGCCGAAACCTTTGCTTTCTTCGATGCCCGAAGCCTGCAGCAATGGCAGGGCCGCGCCACCGGCGCCGAGGAAGACGAATTTGGCATCGACTTCACGGCTGCTGCCGCTGTTGACGTCCTTGATGCTGACGGTCCAGCCGCTGCCGTTACGCTTGAGGCCGGTGACGCGCTTGCAGTATTTGACCTGGGCGTCGGGAGCGCTGGTCAGGTGCTTGAGCAACTGATTGGTCAGGGCGCCGAAGTTGACGTCGGTGCCGTTCATCACGCGGGTCGCGGCGAGCACTTCGTCCGGCGAGCGGCCCGGCATCATCAGCGGCATCCACTCGGCCATTTTGGCCTTGTCCTCGGTGTACTCCATGTCGGCGAAGGCGTGGTGCTTGCTCAGCACATCGAAGCGTGACTTGAGGAAGGACACGCCACTGTCGCCCTGCACGAAACTCAGGTGCGGCACCGGGCTGATGAAGGATTTGCACGAGCCGAAGGTGCCTTTTTTGGTCAGGTACGACCAGAACTGCTTGGACACTTCGAACTGGGTATTGATGTGCACGGCTTTCTTGATATCGACGCTGCCGTCGGCCGCTTGCGGCGTGTAATTCAGCTCGCACAGGCCAGCGTGGCCAGTACCGGCGTTGTTCCACGGATTGGAACTCTCCGCAGCACCGGAGTCCATCAGCTCGACAACTTCCAGTTTGATCGCCGGATCGAGCTCTTTGAGCAGCACTGCAAGGGTGGCACTCATGATGCCGGCCCCAACCAGTACTACGTCGACTGCTTCGTTATGCGCCATTTAACGCGTCTCCAAAATCTGCAGCACCAAATTGTCGGCATGGCTGCCAGGCATTCAGGGACAGGTCAATTATGTCCCGGCTATCCGTGGTCAGGTTCGCCATGTCCGAATCTTCGCAATTTTTCGCAACTTTGACGGATGCGTGCGGCGTGGCTTCCAGAGCTCCATGAACTCATTTCAGCGCCCGGCTGGCAATTCGACTTATGGTCGAGACATCCGTTTTTGTGCAACCAAATCCGTAGCGGACAGGCTTCAGGCTCCGGTATTCGAGGTATACCCGGTCCTGTGTCGTTGGGCTGTTTCAGACGCTAATGGTGCATGTTCAGACGCAAAACTATTCATTTGCTCGCCACACTCTTGTGAAGTTGTGAAAACCCGTTTTTTTCACGCTCTTTTGAAGACGTGAACCTCAAAAAAGGGCTGTCCAAGCCTGGCACCCTGCCCGCAAAGGCAAAACAACGCGGTGGCCGAGCGTCATGACAGCTCTGCAGATTCGCGAAAAGCGGGGGTTTTGCCGGAAGAACAGGCAAGCGCGCCAACTTCACTCGATCTGTGTGGGCGACTCTCTGTGGGCGATTTTGGATGCCAATGCAAACGCATTGACGGTGTTGCGGGGCCCGATCAGGAGACGTCCTTATAATCGGGGGGAGATTGTATCGAAGAAATGCGCGGAGTTGGTCGAGTTTAATGACTTTTATTAGGCATCCGGTCAGATGCTCAACTGCACCTGCGCCCGTGCGCGCATTTGACGCGGTACGACCCGGGCGCTGGCGGGCAGCGGCTGGTTCAACCAGGTAAGGCGGATTTCTTCTATTTCCACCCAGCCATCGCCCATCGGCTGCAGGCTGCACTGCTTGAAGGCCTGACAGTGACCGTTGCGGTCGAGCAGGGCAAAACTGCGATGCAGCGGGCGTGGCGCGAACAACGAGATCAGATAACGCATGGCCGAGTACCTGGTTGGAGGACTGATTTGAAGGATGCCGACCAGCCGTGACGTGTACATGTATGGCGGGTGAAGAATCTGTGACAGGAACCGCTTTCGACGGGGTTTGTCAGACATTTCAGTATTCACTGTGCGGCGCTGGTTACCCGCAGTGGCCCACCGCTATACTGCCGGCCTGTTTGTGCCTGATTCTGGAGAGAAAAGCATGTTGCAACGCCTGTTGTTCGGTTTGATCACTGTGGCCGGTTTGACTCTGGCCGGCTGCGCCCACAGCCCGCAACAACTGAGTCCGGAACCGAAGCTGACCACGCAATTGCCTGCGGTCGGCCGTGGCCAGCCAGTCGTCGTGCGTGTGGTTGACGGTCGTCCGTCGCCAACTCTGGGCACCCGTGGCGGTCTGTATCCTGAGACCAGTGCCATTACTGTACAGCGCGAGCAGATCCTGCCGAAGTTGCAGGCTCAGGCTGAAGCCGCCGTGCGTTTGCTCGGGTTCACCCCGACCAACAACGCGCCCAACGCTCCGCAACTGACTGTGACCCTGGCCGAACTGAAATATCAGTCGCCCAAAGAAGGCATGTACGTGACTGAGGCGACCATCGGCGCGACCTTCCGCTCTGACGTGCAGAACGCCAACCGTCGCTACAGCGGCCGTTACGGTGCTTCGCTGGACCAGCGCTTCGGCATGGCGCCGAACCAGGAAACCAATACCAAACTGGTCAGCGATGTGTTGAGCGATGCGCTGACGCGTTTGTTCAAGGATCCGACCGTGGGTCAGGTTCTGGCTGAATAAGCGGGTCGCCTGATGTGAAAAAGCCCGGTGCCAGTGATGGTTCCGGGCTTTTTCATGCCTACATCTCTACCTGCATAACCCCCATCCCTGTAGGAGCTGCCGCAGGCTGCGATCTTTTGATCTTGTTTTCAAACAATCAAAATCAAAAGTTCGCAGCCTGCGGCAGCTCCTACAGGGGGCGTATCGTTCAGGCAGCCTGCGAATAAAAATCGAGAACGCTAACCCCCGTCAGCAAATCTGTCTCGGGCAAATCCGCGTGCTGATGCCCGCCCAGCGCGCAATACACCAGCCAATGACGATCCTGAACATTGAAGGCGAGGCTGCCAACGAGACTTTGCTGCTCGTCGTAGGGGGTGATGAGGTACAGACGATCCTGGTTTTCAGCGTGAAGCATGACGCGTTCCATGTGTGTTTCGAGGCGCGCATGGTGGTGCATCCACATGACGAAGCCGTGACACAGGACAGCCATCGGTCGATTGCCGGGTTATTTGTCGTAAATGAGAGGCGTCGGGGACAGGTTTCGGTAGAATCCTGGCGCGGTCGTCTGTCTGGCGTCTGCCACACTGATTAAGTTTGAGGTCTGTGATGTCGCTGCATTTGATGACGCTGTTTACCAACCATCCCGCCAAATTGATCAATCTGCTGGCGCTGCTGTTGGCGTTCCCCGGCAGTTGGCTGCTGCACGCGACCCGCCGCCGCGAACAACGCGCATCGGCCAGCATCGCCGCGCAGCGCCAGGCTCAGCCGAACGCTGAACCGATCCTCGATTGGTCGACGTTGCGCATGAACCGCTTTTTCTATCGCTTCGGTTTTGCCTGCCTGGGCTTGGCGCTGGTCATTTCCTGGATCAGCACCCAATTCTGAATTGAATGCAAAACCCCTCGCCACCGTCACGTGGTGTCAGGAAAAAAAACGGCGCCCTCGGGCGCCGTTTTCGCGTCGGATCGAAGCCGCTTATAACGGCAACCCAGCCTTGACCCGATACTGGTTACGCACCGGCGTTGCATATTGCAGCACCAGATACGGACGATGCTCTTCAGGGCAAGCGTCCAGCCGTGACTGCCACTCTTCCTGCGCCTTGGCCAGCTCATCCGCCGGGAACACCTCGGCAGCTTTCGGCACATTCAGTTGCGGATCAGCATCGGCCCACTGCGCATACGCCAGGTAATGCACCGGGAACAACCGGTAGCCGCCGAGAATCTGCTTGTCCATTTCGACTGCCAATTGCTTGGTGTCTTCAAACAGCTCGGTAATGGGCGCGGCAAAGTTCACGTGCACCCGGCCCTTATAGCCGGTGATGCCCTTGGCAATGCTCACGTCATCTTCGCCCGACACTTTGCTGTAGGTGCCGGTAGTGGCGCGGATGTACAGCTCGCGGGCCTTGGCCTGGTCGCACGGATCGTATTCGTAGCTGATCGACACCGGGGTGACGTTCAGCGACTGAATCACTTCGCCGAACGGCTCGTCCTTGCGGCTCATGTGGAACATCTTGAGAATCGCCGATTCGGTGCGGTCGTCGCCATCCTTCGCCCGGCCTTCGGCCTGTGCAATCCAGATCGAGGCGCAATCATTGCGGATCGAGTGGTTGATGTACGCCGACAGCAACTGATACGCGGCCATTTTTTCGCGACGGCCGGTGATCGAGCGATGCACGATGAAACTCTTGTTCAGACGCATCAGGTCGCTGACAAACGGCTTCTGCAACAGGTTGTCACCAATCGCGATACGCGGGGTCGGCAGGCCGGCGTGGTACACGGCGTAGTTGACGAAGGCCGGGTCCATGACGATGTCGCGGTGGTTGGCGATGAACAGATACGCGCTGCCGGACTTGAATTGCTCGACCCCGGTGTAGGTCACGCCGTCGGTGGCGCGCTCGATGGTGTGGTCGACGTACGCCTCGATTTTGTCCTGCAAAGTTGCCACCGATGTCACGTCGGCAAACTCACGACGCAGCCGATGGGCTATAAGTGGTTTGAGCATCCAGCCGAAAGGACCGGCAAAACGCGGGAAGCGGAAGTGGGTGAGGATATCTAGAAACGCCTTGTCGCCGAGCAGTCTTGCCAGTACCACGGGTACTTCGCTGTCGTCGTAAGGTCGGATGGCATCGAATTCGCCCATCATGCTCTCTTGTTGGAAACGGCTAGGGTAAGTAAAGGTTTTGATCGAAAACCAACGGGGCACGGTCTGAAAAAATAGCCAGACAAAAATAGCCCTGCAAATAGACCGGCGATTATACGCACAAGTCACTTGGGAGACCGCGATGCTGGAAGCTGCACTGTATGAATGTCCTTATTGTAGGGAGCAGGTCGAGACGTCAGTGGACTTGTCCGGCGGCGATCAGACTTATATCGAGGACTGTCAGGTGTGTTGTCGCCCGATCACGTTTGTATTGCAGGTTCACGGTGAGGAATGGCATCTGGAAGTGTTCAGCGAAAACGAGTGAGGGGCGCCCATGCAGCGGATCTACGAACCGGAAAACCTGTTGGAAGGCGAAATGCTCAAGGGCATGCTCGCCAGCGAAGGTATCGAGGCGCATCTGGTGGGCCGGGATTTGCTCGGCGGCGCGGGCGAGTTGCCGATTTTCGGGTTGCTGGGGCTGTCGGTCGATAACGATCAGGCCCAATACGCCCTCGAACTGATCACCGCGTACAATGCCGCGCTGCCGCTGCCCGGCGACGAACCGGAGAGCTTCCCCGGTACGCTGGTCTGTTAGGCTGACGTTCGTTTTATTTTTTGAGTTGTGTTGCCCCATGTGTGGACGTTATGCCCTGTTTCGCTGGAACCGCGACTTCGCGGCTCTGCCAGGTTTTCCTGCCGATCAACTGGCGCAGTGGAACATTTCCCCCAACGATTCGGTGTTGATGCTGCGTGCCGGTGAAGACGGCGAGCGCACGCTGGCCCGCGCCCGCTGGGGGCTGACGCCGCCGTGGTTGACGGACTTGTCACGCACGCCGGCGCATGCCCGCGCCGAAACCGTGGCCGAGCAACCGATGTTTCGCGAGGCGCTACGTTTGCGTCGCTGCCTGCTGCCGGCCAACGGCTTTTATGAATGGCGCGGCACCCAGCGCAAGCGCCCGTACTGGCTGACGCCGGGCGAGGGGGCTTCGCTGTTTTTTGCGGCGATCTGGGAAGCGTACCCGGTGCAGGAGCAGGTGTGGTTGAGCACGGCGGTGATCACTCAATCAGCGGCCAGTCAACGCCGGCCGTTGATTCTGGATGAGGCGGGGCAGGCTGCGTGGCTTGATCCCGCGACGCCGCTGCATGCCTTGCAAGCATTGCTCGCCAGTGAACCGGCCGCGTTGCGCGAGCGGGTGTTGGCGAACATGGTCAATGATCCGAAACTCAATGGGCCGGAGTGTCTGACGCCGGGTTAAAGCGAAAGCCCCTCCCTCCAGCCCTCAGGGAGAGGGCTGGGGGGAGCTTTTGCTCTGCGGGATATGTCTGAAAGTCGCTGCAACACGTCCGTTGTATCTGGCGCCAATACAATTACCCACCTACGATACGCGACAGGTTTTCAGGGAGCTTTTGAATGAACAAGACATTGGTTGTAAGTGCACTGAGCGCAGCGCTGTTGCTGGCCGGTTGTCAGTCGGTCAACACCACCAGCGGCGGCGCCGTGGGTGTGGAGCGCAAGCAATACATGTTCAGCATGCTGTCCTCGCAAGAGGTCGATCAGATGTATGCCCAGTCGTATCAGAAGACCGTGGGTGAGGCGTCGGCCAAGGGTGTGCTGGACAAGACCAGCAGCGACGCCAAGCGAGTTCAGGCCATCTCCAGCCGTCTGATCGCCCAGGCGCCGAATTTCCGTCCGGATTCGGCGCAGTGGAAGTGGGAAGTCAATCTGATCAAGAGCGACGAGCTCAACGCCAACTGCGGCCCTGGCGGCAAGATCATTTTCTACACCGGGCTGATCGACAAACTGAAACTCACCGACGATGAAATCGCCGCAATCATCGGCCATGAAATCGCCCACGCTCTGCGCGAGCATGGTCGTGAAGCGATGTCCAAGGCCTATGGCATTGAAATGGCCAAACAGGGCGCGGGCGCACTGCTCGGTCTTGGCCAGGACAGCCTGGCGCTGGCCGATACCGTGGCCAACTACGGCATGACCCTGCCTAACAGCCGCGCCAACGAAAACGAAGCCGACCTGATCGGCCTGGAGCTGGCCGCTCGCGCCGGCTACAACCCGAACGCCGCGATCACTCTGTGGAACAAGATGAGCAAGGCGTCGGAAGGTTCGCCGCCAGAGTTCATGAGCACACACCCGGCGTCGACCAGCCGGATTGCTTCGTTGCAGGCGGCGATTCCGAAGGTGATGCCGCTTTACGAAAAAGCTCCGAAGTCCTGATTATCTTTCAGCGAGGCTGATGCTCCCTTCGCGAGCAGGCTCGCTCCCACAGGTTCGGTAGTGCTCACACAATCTGTGAGCGCCGTAAATCCCTGTGGGAGCGAGCCTGCTCGCGAAGAACGATGACGCGGTTTATCGACTTGTGCCGTTAAATCCAGCCGCTGCTCTGCATCGCCTTGTACACCGCAACCAGCGCCAGAATCAGGAATGCCGAGGCCGCCAGGCGTCGGATCAAGGTCAGCGGCAGTTTGTCCGCGGCAAAATTACCCGCCAGTACGACCGGCACGTTGGCAATCAGCATGCCCAATGTGGTGCCGATGATCACCAGCCACAACTCCGGATATTGCGCGGCGAGCATCACCGTCGCAACCTGGGTTTTGTCACCCATTTCTGCAAGGAAGAACGCGATAAGCGTGGTCAGGAACGGCCCGAACTTGCGCGCGGTGCTGGCTTCATCGTCATCCATTTTGTCCGGGACCAACGTCCACAGTGCAGTGGCTGCGAAGCTTGCGGCGAGAATCCAGTGCAACACGGAGTCGGAGAAGAAGCTGCCAAACCAGGCACCTACCGCACCGGCTGCTGCGTGGTTGGCCAGGGTCGCAGCGACGATGCCGGCAATGATCGGCCAGGGTTTGCGAAAGCGAGCAGCCAGAATCAGCGCGAGCAGTTGCGTCTTGTCGCCGATTTCGGCCAAGGCAACGATTGCGGTGGGAACGAGTAATGAGTCCAGCATCAGGATTTTCCTAAGGGGCGGGTCGACACGGCTATGACACGTACAGCCTTCCCGCCCCGGGTAAGGTGTGCGTGTCATAGGTCTTGTCAAACCCTGCAATCCGTCTGATGCGGACGCTTGGGTCGCATACGCCATGATCTGAGGATCAAGTATGTTGACGTATGCCGGACGAGCTTGGTGCTCGTGGGAGACTACTCCCCTAGGACGGAGCGGATTCTGCCTTCGCAAATCCGATAGAGCAAGAACAAATTTTCAGCCGCGCTTGGCCCGGTAAATCCGGAAACCGTTACCCTCAGCCTTGATCGCACAGATTCCGAGGTGCTCTTCAATCAGCGGTTGATACTTCAGGAAGCTATTGGCAACCAAGCGAAGTTCGCCACCGTTTTTCAGATGTTTGGCCGCTTTTCGCAGCAAGTTCTCGGTGGCGAAATAATCGGTATGAACGCCGACATGGAACGGCGGATTGCTCAGAATCGCGCTCAGACCCATCGGTGCAGCATCGATACCGTCACCGGTCAGTACTTCAGCCTCCAGCCCGTTGGCTGCAAGTGTCAGACGGCTGCTGGCGGCGGCAAAAGCATCGACGTCGAGCAAAGTGACCTGATTGTGCGGGTAGCGACGTTTTACCGCAGCCCCCAACACTCCAGCGCCACAGCCGAAATCCAGCAGGTGGCCGCTCGGCAGTTTGTCCAGATGCTCCAGCAACAGCGCGCTGCCGCGATCCAGTCGACCATGGCTGAACACGCCCGGCAGGCTGATGACTTTTAGCGCACCTTCGGCCAGCGGCAACTCATACGTTTGAGCCAGGCTTTCCAGCGACTTCACTTCAGGGGCATCGGCTACTGTGACTTGCCAGAGCTGGCAGTGCCGCGCGCTGTCGAGCTTGCGCGGCTTGCCGAACGGGTTGAGCTGCTTGGAAGCGCCTTCGATGCCGCTGCGTTTCTCCCCGACCAGAAATACTTCGCGCCCGGCCAGGCGCGCGGCCACGGCGTTGAGGATGTAGTCGGTCAAGTCCTTGGACTTGGGCAGGAACACCACGGCGCTGTCGAACTCGCGCTCGGGGATGTTCACGCCGAAATGGCTGCGGCCTTCGAAGCGCGCCTCCAGGGCGTTTTGATCACCGGCATGCCAGCACCAGCCAAACGCGTTGGGCAGGCGACCGAGCAAATCGTCGGCAGGCAAACCGGCCAACAACAACGAACCCTGGAATAACTCGGGCTGACGAAGCAGTACTTCACTGCGCGGATCCATATCTGCTCCTCAAAAAAAAGTGCCGCAGTTTATCAACTGACGACTCGCAGCGCCTTACCGCTGAAGAACGCTTCGGCGTTTTCGGTCAATTGACCGACGATGCGCTGCCGCGCCTCACGGCTGCCCCAGGCGTTGTGCGGCGTGACGATGAGACGCGGAATGTCGGCGGCCAGCAGCGGATTGCCCTGAGTGGGCGGCTCGACACTCAGCACGTCAGTGGCGGCGCCACCTAGATGACCGGCGCGCAAGGCATCGGCCAGCGCCTGCTCATCGATCAGTCCGCCGCGGGCGGTGTTAATCACGAGCGCGCCGGGTTTCATCGAAGCCAGTTCGCGAGCGCCGATGAAGTGGCGAGTGTGTTCGTTGAGCGGGCAGTGCAACGTCAGGGCGTCGATCTGCGGGAGCAACTCATCCAGCGGCAAACGATCCGCCCGGGCGGGGCGCCCTGGAATCTGTCCGAGCAATACGCGCATGCCGAACGCTTCGGCCAGTCGCGCAACGGCGCCGCCGAGTTCGCCATGACCGAGCAAGCCGAGGGTTTTGCCTTGCAGTTCGACAATCGGGTAGTCGAGCAGGCAGAACTGTTTCGCCTGCTGCCAGCGACCTTCACCGACGGCTTTTTGATAATCGGCCAGGCGGGTGGCGAGGTTGAGCAGCAGCATGATGGTGTGTTGCGCCACCGATGGCGTGCCGTAACCCTGGCAGTTGCACACCGTGATGCCGTGGGCGCGAGCGGCCACCAGATCGACGTTGTTGGTGCCAGTGGCGGTGATCAGGATCAGTTTCAGGTCAGGGTTGGCGGCCATGGCGGCGGCGTCGATCAGGATCTTGTTGCTGATCGCCACGGTGGCACCTTGCAGGCGTTGGGCAACCTGTTCAGGCAAGGTCTGAGCGAACAATTGCAAGTCGCTGAAGCAGGCGCGCAACGGGCTGAGGTCGAGATCGCCAAGATCCAGTGAAGGATGATCAAGGAATACGGCGCGGCGCGGGTTCGTCATCAACTGTACCTTTTGTGCTGTGAACGGAAGGCGTAATCTGCCGAGCCTACCAGATGAAACAATTGGTTACTCGGTGTCGGCGGTGCTCCAAAATCCTGTGGGAGCGAGCACCTGCGCCTTGAGTCCGATTTGACTGATCAACTCCAGAGGAGCCCCCATGTACTGGACCGAGTTCTTGACCGTTGCACTGATCCACCTGCTGGCCGTCGCCAGCCCCGGCCCGGACTTTGCCGTGGTCGTGCGCGAAAGCGTCACCCACGGAAGACGCGCCGGTACCTGGACGGCGCTGGGTGTGGGCACGGCGATTTTCCTGCATGTGGGCTATTCGCTGCTGGGCATCGGTTTGATCGTGTCGCAGTCGATTGTGCTGTTCAACGCACTGAAATGGGCGGCTGCGGCGTACCTGCTATACATCGGCTTCAAGGCGTTGCGTGCGCAACCGGCAAAAGCCGTCAGCGATGACCTGCACAAGGAAGCGGGCGAGCGCACCGCCCGTGGTGCGTTCACTTCGGGCTTCGTGACCAACGGCCTGAATCCGAAAGCCACACTGTTCTTCCTGTCGTTGTTCACCGTGGTGATCAACCCGCACACGCCCCTGGCGATGCAGGCCGGCTACGGCGTTTACCTCGCCGTAGCGACCGCTTTCTGGTTCTGCCTGGTGGCCATGCTGTTCAGCCAGCAACGTGTACGCGCCGGTTTCGCCCGCATGGGCCACTGGTTCGACCGCACCATGGGCGCTGTGCTGATCGCCCTCGGTGTGAAAATCGCGTTCACCGAAATGCATTGATCGATGAGAAACGGGCAAATGCTGGCGCAAAGCTAGCATTTGTACGGCTCTGCAAATCATTCCTTTGGCTGATTTGGCTGGCGTATAAGGGTTTTAGAGTACAAATCTCTCCGCCAACACCGAGCCGTCAGAAAAGGGATTCTTATGTTGCAGACTCGCGTCATTCCCCCAGCCGATGGGGCCTACCAGTATCCATTGCTGATCAAACGGCTGCTGATGTCCGGTGCCCGTTACGAGAAAACCCGCGAGATCATCTACCGTGACCAGTTTCGCTACAGCTACCCGACCCTGATCGAGCGCGTGGCGCGGCTGGCCAACGTGTTGACGGCTGCCGGCGTCAAGGCCGGTGACACCGTGGCGGTGATGGACTGGGACAGTCACCGTTACCTGGAATGCATGTTTGCCGTTCCGATGATCGGCGCGGTGATCCACACCATCAACGTGCGCCTTTCGCCGGAGCAGATCCTCTACACCATGAACCACGCCGAGGACCGCTTTGTGCTGGTCAACAGCGAGTTCGTCGGGCTGTACCAGGCGATTGCGCCGCACCTGACCACGGTCGAGAAAACCCTGCTGCTGACCGATCTGCCGGAAAAAACCGCCGAGCTGCCGAATCTGGTGGGCGAGTACGAGCAACTGCTGGCCGCCGCCAGCCCGCAGTACAACTTTGAGGACTTCGACGAAAACTCGGTCGCCACCACGTTCTATACAACCGGCACCACCGGCAACCCGAAAGGTGTGTACTTCACCCATCGGCAACTGGTGCTGCACACCATGGGCGTGTCGACGATCATGGGCTCCATCGACAGCGTGCGCCTGCTCGGCACCAACGACGTCTATATGCCAATCACGCCGATGTTCCATGTCCACGCGTGGGGCCTGCCGTATGTGGCGACCATGCTCGGGCTCAAACAGGTTTATCCGGGGCGTTACGATCCGGAGTTTCTGGTGGAGCTGTGGCGCAAGGAGAAGGTCACGTTCTCCCATTGCGTGCCGACCATTTTGCAAATGCTGCTCAACGCCAAAGGTGCGCAGGAAACCGATTTCGGCGGCTGGAAAATCGTCATTGGCGGCAGCGCACTCAACCGTACCTTGTACGAAACCGCCAAGGCTCGCGGCATTCAACTGACCGCCGCCTATGGCATGTCCGAGACCGGACCATTGGTATCGTGCGCACACCTCAACGACGAACTGATGGCCGGCACCGAGGACGAACGCACCACTTATCGAATCAAGGCCGGTGTGCCGGGCCCGCTGGTGGAAGCCGCGATTGTCGATGCCGAAGGCAACTTCCTCCCGGCCGATGGCGAAACTCAGGGCGAGCTTGTGCTGCGTGCGCCGTGGCTGACCGAAGGTTATTTCAACGAACCGCAAAAAGGCGCCGAACTGTGGGCCGGCGGCTGGCTGCACACCGGCGACGTCGCGACGCTCGACAGCATGGGCGTGATCGACATCCGTGACCGGATCAAGGACGTGATCAAGACCGGTGGCGAATGGATTTCCTCGCTGGACCTCGAAGACCTGATCAGCCGTCACGTCGCGGTACGCGAAGTAGCAGTGGTGGGCATCGCCGATCCGCAGTGGGGCGAGCGCCCGTTTGCCCTGCTGGTGATCCGTGAAGGGCATGAAATCGGGGCGCGGGAGCTCAAGGAACACCTCAAGCCATTTGTGGAGCTGGGGCATCTGAGCAAGTGGGCGATTCCGAGCCAGATCGCTCTTGTTACGGAAATTCCCAAGACCAGCGTCGGCAAGCTCGACAAGAAGCGCATCCGCCTCGACATCACTGAATGGCAGGCCAATAACAGCACCTTCCTCTCGACCCTTTAAGTCCCTGCTGGCGCGCCGAAAACGGCGCGCCAGACCCGCCAAGCAAGCGCTTGCCTTGTGAAATCGAAAATTTCAGCCATCCTTGCCATGCCGACACGTGTCGGCCTGGCGAAAGGACTGTTCCAGAGTGGTCGGCAGCTGCAAATCACACTTTAGAGGGATCAAGCTCTACAACCTGCTGGCTATAGTCCACTTAAGGATTTTTAAGAACGTGGCACACGCACAAGATGGGGCGATGCATCTTTGGAGTGACGTCGGACAGCCTTTGGCATCCGGTCCTCCAGACGTTTTTAAAAGTACTCACTGCCATAACAATAATGCACATGGAGTAGCGTCGATGACCTCAGTAAACCAGTTCTGGCGCCGGGCGAAACTGCCTCTGGCGGTCAGTCTTGCTTCTTCGCTCGCCGGGCCTGCATTCGGCGTCAGTTTCAACGTTGGTGAAATCGAAGGTCAGTTCGATTCATCCCTGTCGATCGGCGCAAGTTGGTCTACCCAGAGCCCGAACAAGAACCTCATCGGCGTCAACAATGGTGGTCACGGCCTGTCGCAGACTTCTGACGATGGCCACGCCAACTTCAAGAGCGGCGAAACCTTTTCGAAGATCTTCAAGGGCATCCATGACCTTGAGTTGAAATACGGCGACACCGGCGTGTTCGTCCGTGGCAAATACTGGTACGACTTCGAACTCAAGGACGAAAGCCGTCAGTTCAAGGACATCAGCGACAGCAATCGCAAGGAAGGCGCCAAGTCTTCCGGCGGGCAGATCCTCGACGCCTTCGTCTACCACAACTACGCCATCGCCGATCAACCGGGCTCGGTTCGTCTGGGCAAGCAGGTAGTGAGCTGGGGTGAAAGTACCTTCATCGGTGGCGGCATCAACTCGATCAACCCGATCGACGTGTCTGCATTCCGTCGTCCAGGTGCCGAGATCAAGGAAGGCCTGATCCCGGTCAACATGTTCTACGTGTCTCAGAGCCTGACCGACAATCTGTCGGCCGAAGCCTTCTATCAGCTGGAATGGGACCAGACCGTCGTCGATAACTGCGGCACCTTCTTTTCACAGCCGGACATTGTCGCCGACGGTTGCAACGACAACCTGCGCGTGCTGAACAAGCGTTCGACTATTCCAGCCGTTGCACTGGGGCCGTTGGCCGCCAACGGCGTCGATGTCAATCAGGAAGGCGTTCTGGTGCGCCGTGGTCCGGATCGCGATGCCCGTGACAGCGGTCAGTGGGGCGCGTCCCTGAAGTACATGTTCGAGCCTCTGGATACCGAGTTCGGCGCGTACTTCATGAACTACCACAGCCGTGCGCCGATCTTCAGCGCAACCGGTGCGCCGCGGTCGGTCTACAACACTGCCGCCGGTCTGCCCGGGCCGTTCGCAGCTCTCGCACCACTGCTGGTGGCGGGCAACTCGAATTACTTTATTGAATACCCTGAGGACATTCGCCTCTACGGCCTGAGCTTCTCCACCACCCTGCCTACCGGTACGGCGTGGAGCGGTGAGATCAGCTATCGCCCGAATGCACCCGTACAACTGAACTCCACCGACATCCTGTTCGCCGGTGTTCGTCCGCTGGGCGGCGCACTGACCAACGCTTCGCTGCTAAATGGCGTTCCTGGTCAGGATCTGCACGGCTATGAGCGCAAGGAAATCACCCAACTGCAGACGACCTTCACGCACTTCTTCGATCAGGTCATGGGCGCCAGCCGTCTGACCCTCGTGGGTGAAGCGGGCATGACCTACGTGGGCGGTCTGGAAAGCCGTTCCGACAAGCGTTATGGCCGGGATCCGGTTTATGGCCCGGGTGAGTTGCCGGCCACTGGCGGTATCAATACCTGCGCCAACATTCTCAACGCCAGCACCATCAATGGTGCAGGGCCGGGTTCGCCGCAGAACAACCGCAGCCGCAATTGCGACAACGACGGCTTTACCACATCGATGTCGTGGGGCTATCGCGGTCGGGCCATCTGGGATTACAACGACGTCTTCGCCGGTGTGAACCTCAAGCCGAACGTGGCCTGGTCCCATGACGTCAGCGGCTACTCGCCGGGCCCTGGCGGCAACTTCGAGGAAGGTCGCAAAGCGGTCAGTCTGGGCGTCGATGCCGAGTACCAGAACACCTACACCGCGAGCCTGGCCTACACCAACTTCTTCGACGGCAAGTACACCACCGTGGATGACCGCGACTTCGTTGCGCTCAGCTTCGGCGTGAACTTCTAAGCACTGCATTTCAGGACGAACGAATTTATGAAAATAACAAAAAGTCTGTTCCACGCCGGTGTTCTGGGTCTGTCGCTGCTGGCGACCGGCGTCATGGCCGCAGTGCCTGCTGGCGAAGCGGACAAGCTGGGCAAGAGCCTGACCCCGATGGGCGCAGAAATGGCGGGTAACGCCGATGGCTCGATCCCGGCCTGGAAGCCGTTGCCGAAGAATGCCGGTGCGGTCGATGCGCGTGGTTTCCTGTCCAACCCTTACGCCAGTGAGCAACCGTTGTTCACCATCACCGCCAAGGATGTCGACAAGTACAAAGACAAACTTGCGCCGGGCCAGTACGCGATGTTCAAGCGCTACCCGGAAACCTTCAAGATGCCGGTCTATCCATCGCATCGCGGCGCTACCGTGCCGGATGAGGTGTTCGCCTCCATCAAGAAAAACGCCACCACCACCACGCTGGTGTCGGGCGGCAACGGTCTGGAAAACTTCGAAACGGCTGTGCCGTTCCCGATTCCGAAAACCGGCGTCGAAGTCATCTGGAACCACATCACCCGCTATCGTGGCGGCAGCGTGACGCGTCTGGTGACCCAGGCCACGCCGCAACCGAACGGCTCTTACAGCCTGGTGTATTTCCAGGATCAGTTCGTGTTCCGCGACAAGATGAAAGACTACGATCCGGCGAACCCAGGCAACATCCTGTTCTACTTCAAGCAGAAAGTGACTGCGCCGGCACGTCTGGCCGGTGGTGTGCTGCTGGTGCACGAGACCCTCGACCAGGTTAAAGAGCCACGTTCGGCGTGGGTCTACAACGCCGGTCAGCGCCGTGTGCGCCGCGCACCGCAAGTGTCCTATGACGGCCCGGGTACTGCGGCGGACGGTCTGCGTACCTCCGACAACCTGGACATGTTCAACGGCGCGCCGGATCGCTACGACTGGAAGCTCGAAGGCAAAAAAGAGATGTACATCGCCTCCGACAGCTACAAGCTCGACGATCCGAAACTGAAATACGCCGACATCATCAAGGCCGGCCACATCAACCAGGATCTGGCACGTTACGAGCTGCGCCGCGTCTGGCACGTGGTTGCGACCCTGAAGGAAGGTCAGCGCCACATCTACGCCAAACGTGACTTCTACATCGACGAGGACACCTGGCAAGCAGCGGTCATCGACCATTACGACGGTCGTGGTCAGCTGTGGCGTGTGGCCGAGGCGCATGCCGAGAACTACTACGACAAACAAGTGCCGTGGTATGCCCTGGAAACCCTCTATGACCTGCAATCCGGCCGCTACCTGGCGCTGGGCATGAAGAACGAAGAGAAGAGTGCGTATGACTTCGGCTTCACCGCGACCACCAGCGACTTCACCCCGGCCGCTCTGCGTCAGGAAGGTGTTCGTTAAACCGCTGTAAACCCGAGGCCGCATCCTCGTGAAAACGCCCCGACTGGTTCGGGGCGTTTTTTTTATGATCATTTTTGTACCGCTTTGTGTAGGCGCTGCCGCAGGCTGTGATCTTTTGATCCTGCTTTGGATTCAGAAACATTCTCGTCAAAAGATTGCAGCCTTCGGCAGCGCCTACAGGATTTGGCGTGCAGGTCGTTGTAGCCTTTTTGTAGCCATTTGTAGCAACTACCTTCATTACCGGTTCGTTTAAGGCTAGTCTGCGGACATCTGCAACGCCGCCAACAGCAAATCGAACAAGAGCCGGCCATGACTGATCTGTCCCCACTTCCGGGTCCCGCAAGCGTTGCCGTCGCGGCACTGGACGGGCGTTTTTTTCGCCCGCCGCTGCCTGACGGACACGTGTTGCGACCACGCCTTTGCGAGCGCCTGCAAGCAGGACTCGGTGGACGGCTGTTGCTGGTCAGCGCCCCCGCAGGCTTCGGCAAGAGTTCGCTGGCCGTGGAGTTTTGCCAGAGTCTGCCGGCGCATTGGCAAAGTCTCTGGCTGGGCCTGAGCCCACGGGACAGCGACCCCGGTCGCTTTCTCGAGCGCTTGCTCGAAGGCCTGCAGGACTATTTCCCCCAACTGGGCAGCCGCGCGCTCGGCCTGCTGAAGATGCGTCAACGCCACCAGCCGTTTGCCTTTGAAGAATGGCTCGACGGGCTGCTCGACGAACTGACACAGCACCTTGATCCCGCGACACCCTTGTTGCTGGTGCTCGACGATTATCATCTCGCCCAAGGCCCGGTGCTCGACCGTTGCCTGCAGTTTTTCCTCAACCACTTGCCCGAGGGTTTGCTGGTGATGGTCACCAGTCGGCAGCGCCCTGACTGGCACCTGGCGCGCTTGCGACTGTCGCGGCAATTGCTGGAGCTGCACGAGCAGGATTTACGCCTGACCCACGACGAAGCCCTGACATTGCTCGATCGCCACAGCACTTCTCTGCGCGGCGAAGCGCTGGAAAACCTCATCCAGCGCAGCGAAGGCTGGGTCGCCGGGCTGCGTTTCTGGCTGCTGGCAGCATCCGAAGCCGGCAGTGAAGCGGCATTGCCGCAAGCGCTGAACGGCGGGGAAGGGCTGATCCGCGACTATCTGCTCGAAGAAGTCATCGATTGCCTGCCCATCGAAGTGCAATCATTTCTCTACGACACCGCACCGCAGGAGCGCTTTTGCAGCGAGCTGTGCGATGCCGTCCGCGAAGCCCATGACAGTGCCGAGATCCTGCGTTTCCTGCAGGCGCATCAAGTATTCCTGGTGCCGCTGGATGAGCATGGTCACTGGTATCGCTATCACCACTTGTTTTCCGACCTGTTGCGCAGTCGCCCGGTTGCTCAGGCCTTGGTGCCCACCGGAACGCTGCATTTGCGCGCCTGTCGCTGGTTCAACGCTCAGGGCTTGCTCGACGAAGCGGTGGAGCAGGCATTACGTGCCGGCCATCTGGATGTGGCGGCGAATCTGGTGCAGAACCTGTCGGAGGAGCAACTGCTGGCCGAGCAGAATGTCGGCATGCTGTTGCGCTGGAAGATGGACTTGCCCGACAGCTTGCTGATCAGCACGCCGCGCTTGATCGTGCTGTACAGCTGGGCGCTGGGGCTGGCGTGTCAGCTCGACGCGGCTGAAGAATTGTCCAGCCATCTGAGCCGCTTCCTGCCGGCGCCGTCCGCTACGGCGCAAAAGTCGATGCTGGCGCAATGGCTGGCGTTGAGCGGGATCATCGCGCGCGGACGCGGGCATCGCGAGTTGACGCTCAAGTACTGCAGCGAAGCGCTCGAAAGTCTGCCGGCCAAGCGCTACGGCCAGCGGCTGATGTGTTTGTCGACGTTATCCAACCTGGCGATTGCCGACGGTGATCTGTGGCGCGCGCGGGGATTGAACCGTGAGTCCCTTGAGTTGGCGCAACGCGTCGGTAACCCGTTATTTGAAGCACTGGCGCATTACGATCGCGCCCGCGTTTTGCAGGCTCGCGGTGAAATTCTGCGTTCGCTCGATGAAGTCCATCAGGGTCTGGAACGGTTGCGCGGACTGTCCCCGCAGCGCCTGTATGCCGTGCGCGCGCGACTGACGCTGTACGAAGGTTTTCTGTTGGCGATGCGCTTGCAGCCGCAGCTCGCACGCGTGCGGTTATTGGCCGGGCTCAGTGAAGCACGGGCCTGTCGCGACATCAGCGTGTTGATCGGTCACTGCGTGATCGCGCGTCTGGATGGCGCCAGCGGTGAGTTCGCCAAAGCCTTCGCCGAACTCGCCGAAGCCGAGCGGCTGATGCACATCTGGGACGTCCCGCCGATCTACTATCTGGCGATGATCACCCTGGTCAAATGTGAACTGTGGCTGGCGCAGGGCCGCACCGATCTGGCTGAAGCCTGGCTCACGCGGCTGGGCCAGACCTATACGGGCGAACGTGCGGCGGCGCCGCCGGAATTTCATCCACAACTGCCTTTGCATGTCGAACTGCAACAGGCACTGCTCGATGTGATTCAAGGGCAACCGATGCTCGCCGAAGGGCGCTTGAACGTATTGCACGAAAACGGCCAGCAAACCGGGCGTCAGTTGCTCAGCGTGATGGCGTTGACGCAGAAGGTGGCGTTGCTGTTGGCGAGCGGGCGCGAAGCGGAGGCGCGCAAAGCGCTGAATCAGGCGTTGGAGGCAGCGGCCGGGGGCGTGCTGCAACCGTTCGATGGTTTGGTCAAAGGGCACGCGGACTGGTTGCGCGGACAATTGCTGACGTCGCCAACGCTGGCAGGACAGCAATTGCTGCAACACTTTCCGCCAGCGGCGCCCCGTCCGGCCGTGGAATCAAGTACTACCGAACAGCTCAGCAGTCGCGAACTGGCGGTACTGCGGTTGATCGCCCAAGGCTGTTCGAATCAGGAAATCAGCGAGCAATTGTTCATCTCGCTGCATACCGTGAAGACTCATGCCAGCCATATCAACAGCAAGCTTGGGGTTGAGCGGCGTACGCAGGCAGTGGCGCGGGCGAAGGAACTGGGGGTTTTGAGCTAGCCGCGACAAACGGCGGTCGATAAAAAACGCCCCGATTGATCGGGGCGTTTTTTTGAAGGTGACCCGGTCCATCTTGTCGGCCGGGTCGGGCAGAAGAAGGTCAGGCCATCAGATCGTTGGCACTGAAGGAGTTCACCCCCAACAACTGGATTTCGAAGTCCGCACCGGCGTTGCCGCTGACGTTGCCCGACAAAATGTGGTCAACGAAACGCAATTGACCCGCACCCGTGAAGGTGTCCGCACCAATGAAGGAGAACGTGTTGACGCCATTTTGCAGCAGGTTGGCATCAAGCATTCTGAAATCGATCTTGTCACCCTCAAGGCTACTGAAGTCGTTGATGACGTCCCTCGAACTGCCAAGCCCCATATGCTCCAAGTGGATGAAGGCAAACTGGTCGCTGCCAGTCCCACCGATCAGCGTGTCCTTGCCGGGTCCGCCGACCAATCTATCGGCCCCAGCCCCCCCATCTAGCAAATCGTCGCCGATGCCACCGTCCATTATGTTGTCGTCGGCATTACCGATCAGCTTGTTGTCAAAAAAATTGCCCCATAGTGTGAAAGCACCTGTGCCATTGATTTTCAGGTTTTCCACGTATTTTAGATAAGGCGTATCCAGGTTTATAAAACTGCTCTGATTTTCAGTAGAAAAATCGATAACCACCCAATCCTGCCCACTGTCAGCCGCCTCTTTGACCCGCGACAATTCGATGGATTGATCAAGAATGTAGGTGTCATCGCCGCTACCACCGATCATGGTATCCATCCCGGCACCACCGTTAAGGATATCGTTGCCATCCCCACCATTGAGGGTGTTGTTGCCGTCATTACCAGTCAGCACGTTGTTCTTCTCGTTACCGGTACCGTTTAGGTCGTCGATGCCGACAAGTGTCAGGTTTTCGAGGTCGGAGCCAAGGGTGTAGTTGACGGAAGACATGACCTGGTCGACATCGTTCGCCTCGCCCCCCATGTCCATGACGAAGTCAAATTTGTCATCGACGTAGTAGGTGTCTGAGCCAGCGCCGCCCATCAACAGGTCGCGACCCGAGCCGCCGTTGAGGATGTCGTCACCGGCCCCTCCTTCGAGCGTATTGTTTTCACTGTTGCCAGTCAGCATGTTGTTCAGATCGTTGCCGGTGCCTTTAATCGCACTGCCGGTGAGCACAAGGTTTTCCAGATTGGCGCCAAGGATCCAGTTGATCGATGAACGCACAGTGTCGATTTCGCTCGGCAAGGTGCTTTTTTCAATGATCGTGTCGCCGACGTTATTGACAATGTAAGTGTCATTGCCCAATCCGCCGATCAGCGTATCGGTACCCAGGCCACCATCGATAATGTTGTTGCCGGAATTGCCTGTAATAACGTTGTTATAGCCGTTGCCTGTGCCATTCAGGTCGGCGTTGCCAGCGAGTGTGAGGTTTTCGAGGTTGACGCCAAGGGCGTAATCGATCGTCGCGATTACTTCGTCGATAGCCGTTGGCGACGTATCAGTCTCGATCACCTGATCGCCAATGTTATTGACGTGGTAACGGTCGGCGCCGTCGCCACCGATCATGATGTCGTTGCCCAGACCACCGATCAGAGTGTCGTCACCGGCACCACCGTAGAGCGTGCTGTTGCCGTTGTTACCGTGCAACTCGTTGTTCAGTTCGTTACCGGTGCCGACGAGGTTGTCATGGCCGGTAAGGACGAGGTTCTCGAAGTTGGCGCCCAGAGTCCAGTTGATCGACGACCATACAGAGTCGATTTCGCTGACCAGGTTGCTGGTCTCGCTTACGGAGTCGCCGGCGTTGTCGACTACGTAGGTATCGTTGCCCAGCCCACCGATCATCTCGTCAGCCCCGAGGCCGCCGTCGAGGACGTTGTTGCCAGCGTTACCGGTCATGCGGTTGCTGACGGCGTTGCCGGAGCCTTTGAGATCGGCGTTGCCGATGAGGATCAGGTTTTCGACGTTGCTGCCCAGCGTGTAATCAATGGATGAGAACACTCGATCAAGGGCAGTCAACGAGGCGTCAGTTTCAATCACCACATCGCCGGCGTTGTCGACGTAGTAGGTGTCGATGCCGTCGCCGCCAGTCATGACGTCAGCGCCGGTGCCGCCATCCAGAGTGTTGGCGCCGGCGTTGCCGGTGAGAGTGTTGTTCAGTGCGTTACCGGTGCCGTTGACTGCATTGCCAGTGAGCACCAGGTTTTCCAGGTTGGCGCTCAGGGTCCAGTCGACCGATGAACGCACCGTGTCGATCTCGTTCGCCAGCGTGCTGGTTTCACTGACGCTGTCGCCGATGTTGTCGACGATGTAAGTGTCGTTGCCCAAGCCGCCGGCCATGCTGTCGGCACCGAGACCGCCATCAAGGATGTTATTGCCGCTGTTGCCGGTCAGCATGTTGTTAAGGCTGTTGCCGCTGGCGTTCAGGTTGTCGGTGCCGGCGAGAAAGAGGTATTCCAGGTTGGCGCCCAAGGTCCAGGTGACCGACGACCAAACGGTGTCGATCTCGTAGGAAGCCGTGCTGGTTTCGCTGATGGTATCGCCGACGTTGTCGATGATGTAGGTGTCATAGCCGGTGCCACCGACCAGTCTGTCGGCGCCGATTCCGCCGTTTAGGGTGTCGTTGCCCGCACCGCCGTCGAGAATGTTGTTGCCACTGTTGCCGGTCAGCGTGTTGTCCAGGCTGTTGCCGGTGGCGTTCAGGTTGTCGGTGCCGGCCAGGTAAAGGTTTTCGAGGTTGGCGCCCAAGGCCCAGCTGACCGACGACCAAACGGTGTCGATCTCGTAGGAAAGCGTGCTGGTTTCGCTGATGGTATCGGCGACGTTGTCGACGATGTAGGTGTCATAACCCAGGCCGCCGATCATCAGGTCGGCACCGAGACCGCCATCAAGGATGTTATTGCCGCTGTTGCCGGTCAGCATGTTGTTAAGGCTGTTGCCGGTGGCGTTCAGGTTGTCGGTGCCGGCGAGAAAGAGGTATTCCAGGTTGGCGCCCAAGGTCCAGGTGACCGACGACCAAACGGTGTCGATCTCGTAGGAAGCCGTGCTGGTTTCGCTGATGGTATCGCCGACGTTGTCGATGATGTAGGTGTCATAGCCGGTGCCACCGACCAGTCTGTCGGCGCCGATTCCGCCGTTTAGGGTGTCGTTGCCCGCACCGCCGTCGAGAATGTTGTTGCCACTGTTGCCGGTCAGCGTGTTGTCCAGGCTGTTGCCGTTGGCGTTCAGGTTGTCGGTGCCGGCCAGGTAAAGGTTTTCGAGGTTGGCGCCCAAGGCCCAGCTGACCGACGACCAGACGGTGTCAATCTCGTAGGAAAGCGTGCTGGTTTCGCTGATGGTATCGCCGACGTTGTCGACGATGTAGGTGTCATAACCCAGGCCGCCGATCATCAGGTCGGCACCGAGACCGCCGTCGAGAACGTTGTTGCCATCGTTACCGGTCATGCGGTTGCTGGCGGCGTTACCGGTGCCTCTGAGGTCGGCATTGCCGATCAGGATCAGGTTTTCGACATTGGCGCCCAAGGCGTAGTTGATCGACGAGAACACCCGATCAAGGGCCGTTGGCGAAGCGTCAGTCTCAATCACTACATCGCCGACGTTGTCGACGTAATAGGTGTCGAGACCGTCGCCGCCAGTCATGACGTCAGCGCCGGTGCCGCCATCCAGAGTGTTGGCGCCGGCATTGCCGGTGAGAATGTTGTTCAGTGCGTTACCGGTGCCGTTGACTGCATTGCCAGTCAGCACCAGGTTTTCCAGGTTGGCGCTCAGGGTCCAGTCGACCGAGGAACGCACCGTGTCGATCTCGTTCGCCAGCGTGCTGGTTTCACTGACGCTGTCGCCGATGTTGTCGACGATGTAAGTGTCGTTGCCCAAGCCGCCGGCCATGCTGTCGGCACCGAGACCGCCATCAAGGATGTTATTGCCGCTGTTGCCGGTCAGCATGTTGTTAAGGCTGTTGCCGGTGGCGTTCAGGTTGTCGGTGCCGGCGAGAAAGAGGTATTCCAGGTTGGCGCCCAAGGTCCAGGTGACCGACGACCAAACGGTGTCGATCTCGTAGGAAGCCGTGCTGGTTTCGCTGATGGTATCGCCGACGTTGTCGACGATGTAGGTGTCATAGCCGGTGCCACCGACCAGTCTGTCGGCGCCGATTCCGCCGTTGAGGGTGTCGTTGCCCGCACCGCCGTCGAGAATGTTGTTGCCACTGTTGCCGGTCAGCGTGTTGTCCAGACTGTTGCCGGTGGCGTTCAGGTTGTCGGTGCCGGCCAGGTAAAGGTTTTCGAGGTTGGCGCCCAAGGCCCAGTTGACCGACGACCAGACGGTGTCAATCTCGTAGGAAAGCGTGCTGGTTTCGCTGATGGTATCGCCGACGTTGTCGACGATGTAGCTGTCATAACCCAGGCCGCCGATCATCAGGTCGGCACCGAGACCGCCGTCGAGAACGTTGTTGCCATCGTTACCGGTCATGCGGTTGCTGACGGCATTACCGGTGCCTTTGAGATCAGCGTTGCCGATCAGGATCAGGTTTTCTACGTTGCTGCCCAGCATGTAATCAATGGACGAGAACACTCGATCAAGGGCAGTCAACGAGGCGTCAGTTTCAATCACCACATCGCCGACGTTGTCGACGTAATAGGTGTCCAGGCCGTCGCCGCCAGTCATGGTATCGGCACCGATGCCACCGTTGAGGGTGTTGTCACCGCTGTTGCCGGTCAGCACGTTATTGAGGTCGTTACCTGCAAGAACTGTCGATGCATTGCCCAGCAGTACGGCTTCTTCGATGTTGGCACTCAGGGCGTAACTTACCGAAGCACGCACGACGTCGTAGCCTTCGTTAGTCTCCTCGATGATCTGATCGCCAGAATTGTCGACGATGTAAGTGTCGTTACCCAGGCCGCCGATCAGCGTGTCCGTACCGTAACCACCATCCAGAACGTTATTGCCACTGTTACCGGCAATACGGTTATCGCTGTAGTTACCCGTACCGTTGAGGTTGTCTGAGCCCATCAGGTACAAGGACTCGATATCGGTCGTCAGGGTGTAGTTGACGGACGCATACACTTCGTCGTAGTTGGCAAAGCCGTTTTCCACGACAACGTCGCCGATATTGTCGACCATGTAAATGTCATTACCTGCGCCGCCGATCATTCTGTCGGCGCCCAATCCACCGTCGAGAATATTGTTGCCATCGTTGCCGGTCAGAGCGTTGTTCAGTTTATTTCCGGTGAGGTTCAGCGACGCGGTGCCCAGCAGTTCGCTGTATTCGATGTTGGCGCCGAGGGTATAGGTGACCGATGTGCGAACCAGATCCGTGCCTTCGTTCGCGAATTCGACCAGTGAGTCTTCCAGGCTGTTGATGATGTAAACGTCATCGCCAGTGCCACCCATAAGTGTGTCACTACCGGCGCCGCCATCAAGCATGTCGTTACCGGCGCCGCCCTGCAGATTGTTGGCGAAGGCATTGCCGACGAGGGAGTTGCCCCGATCGTTGCCAAGCACATTGAAAGTGCCTGTACCGTTCACGGTAACGTTTTCGAGATTGCTCAGCGAATTGCTGTTCAAGTCGATCAGGGTGCTGGACTGCACGCCATATTCAAGAACCAGCGTATCGCTGCCCTCGTTGACGTTCTCCTTGACCAAGTCCAGTTCAGCGGCCTGATCAATGACATAGGCATCGTTGCCGGCGCCGCCGATCAGGGTATCCAGACCGCCCAGACCATTAAGAACGTTGTGGCCGGCGTTGCCGGTCAGGACGTTGTTCTGACCATTGCCGAAGGCATTGATGTTGGAATTGCCGCTGAGTTCGAGATTTTCCAGGTTGTCGCCCAACGTCCAACTGATCGATGCGCGTACGGTATCTATTTCACTCGCGAGGGTACTGGTCTCACGGATGACGTCGGCTGCATTGTCGACCACATACGTGTCGTTGCCTGTCCCACCGATCAGGGTGTCGACGCCGGCGTCACCGTCGAGAATATTGTTGCCGGAGTTACCTGTGATTACGTTATTCGATGCGTTGCCATAGCCATTGATATTGGCATTGGTCAACAGCGTCAGATTCTCCACATTCTCGCCGTTGTACAACAGGCTGAAACTGGCCGTCGAGAATACCGCGTCGATCTCGCTGGGCGAGTTGCTGGTTTCAATAATATTGTCGTCGCGGCTGTCGACGTAGTAAGTGTCATTACCGGCACCGCCATACATCGAGTCGTTACCTGTTCCGCCATTGAGGACGTTATCCAGGTCGTTCCCGCGCAGTATGTCGTTGAAATTCGAGCCAATGGCATTTTCGATTTTGGCGCCATAGGCAATAGCCAGGCCGCTATGGAAAATGGAGCCTCCCGTGAGATTGGGTAAACCAATGCTGCTATAGGCACCTTCGTTCAGGTTGATGTCGACTCGATCAGCCTGGGAGCTTGCGTCGATCGTGTCGTTGCCGCCGGCATCCCAGATCGTTTCGAAGATCGGTTGATAGGCTTTCCAGGAATAAACGTTGTCACCGGTTTGCCAGGTCATGTTGGCGCCGTAAAGCGCTTGTATGGCAAGGATGTCCAACACCATCGGCGTCATCGGCTGGTATGAGTAATTGTTGTCGTAACTCATCACCGTGAGTTGGACATCGTCCAGCGCCGGATCAAGAATAGTCGTGTTCGCGCTGCTGGCGGAAAAAGGGTGCTTGAGTCCCAGGGCATGACCGATTTCGTGGATAAAGGTCATGTAGTCGTAAGTACCCTTGGTGGCGTACTCGGACGTTGGATCGCCGATCCATACGTCACCGCCGCGAGGGGTGTTGGATGGGGTGTAAGCCCAGGCTGCCGCCTGGTTGCTCATCAAGCCATAGCCACCAAAACGCAAGTCGCCGACGTTGGAAATGTCGTCGGTAGTCTGAGTGAACGTAATATTGGCGACAGCGCTCCAGGAGGCCAAGGCATCGATGATGCCGCTTTTCTGGCTGTTGGACAGCGCGTAAATCGCGTTGTACTCGTTATCGGCACTGTAGTTGGTCGCGAAATACGAGGTGTTTGGTTCGATAAAGCTGTACGTCAGTTTGGCCGGGCCATCGAATGGCCAATTGGCGCCTGCCCAGTAGGTGCCGGAAAGCAAACTGTCGAGCGCACTGATGCCCGTCAACTTGGAAGTAAGACTTAAAGTGATACCGGTTGGGCTAGGCATTAAATTTTCCTGAATGAGCTGCGGTCCTTCCCGATGCGACCGCTACGAATGCGCAATTTTGCATCAGAAACGTTACGAATGGCATCAATTGGCCATCACTTTCTGACTGGTGGCGTCGAATATCGCCTCCAGTGAATTAGTCGGCGAGTGGCGTAGAATCCTGAATCAATATGTGCCCGTCCGATTACCGACTCAGGATCTTTCATGACTGTTACAGCTCTCGCGTTGATCCGCGAAACTTTCCCCGTCGGACCTTTGCAGTGCAACTGCACGATCATCGGCGATCCGGTCACAAAAAAAGCCATCGTCGTCGACCCGGGTGGCAATCCCGACCTGATCATGGCCCGCCTCGATGCGCTGGACCTGAAAGTGGTCAGCATCATCCATACCCACGCGCACCTCGATCACTTCCTCGCCTCAGGGCAGATGAAAGAAAAAACCGGCGCGACCCTGCATCTGCACAAGGAAGATCAGTTCCTCTGGGACAACCTCGAGATGCAATGCCAGATGTTCGGCGTGCCCTACGTTCCGGTGCCATCACCGGATCGCTGGTTATCGGACGATGAGGAGCTGGCTTGCGGTTGCGGGGTTGCATTGCATACGCCGGGTCATACGCCCGGTTCCATGAGCTTTTGGTTTTCCGAGGCTAAGCTGTTGATTGCCGGCGACACACTTTTTCGTCGCGGGGTAGGGCGCACGGATTTATGGGGTGGCGATCAGGCGACCATCGTGCGATCGATCAAGCAGCGGCTGTACACCCTGGACGAAGATGCAACGGTGGTTACCGGGCATGGTCCGGATACGCGTCTGGGTGATGAAATGCGCGAAAACCCTTTTGTACGGGCGTAAATATTTTGTCATGAGTGGGCGGCGGAATTTTTGTCCATTGTCATGATCCAACGCCCGCAGAGGTTTATTGCCAACCGGCCGCTGCACCTCAGAATGCAGAAAAGTAGGAGCTCTTCATGTTCACCAAGCGTCGTTTGATTGTTGTCGCTACTGCCGTGGCCTTGTTGTCCGGCTGCGCCTCGCCTAACCCTTATGACAATCAGGGCCAGGCCGACGGTGGCTCCCAAGGCATGAGCAAAACCGCCAAGTACGGCGGCCTCGGCGCTCTGGCCGGTGCACTGGCTGGTGCAGCTATCGGTCACGATAACCGTGGCAAGGGTGCCTTGATCGGTGCTGCCGTGGTGGGTGCTTCGGCGGCCGGTTACGGTTACTACGCCGATCAGCAAGAGAAGAAACTGCGTGCCAGCATGGCCAATACCGGGGTTGAAGTGCAGCGTCAGGGGGATCAGATCAAGCTGATCATGCCAGGTAACATCACGTTCGCCACCGATTCGGCGAATATCGCCTCCAGCTTCTATCAGCCACTGAATAACCTCGCCGGCTCCCTGAAGGAGTTCAGCCAGAACCAGATCGAAATCGTCGGCTATACCGACAGCACCGGCAGCCGCCAGCACAACATGGACCTGTCCCAGCGTCGTGCGCAGAGCGTGGCGACCTACCTGACGTCGCAAGGTGTCAGCGGTGCCAACCTGTCGGCCCGTGGCGCCGGTCCGGATAATCCGATTGCCAGCAACGGCGACGTCAATGGCCGAGCTCAGAACCGTCGCGTTGAGGTCAACCTGAAGGCGATTCCGGGCCAGCAGTATGGTGCTCAGCAACAGCCGGGCACGGTTCAGCAGTATCCGTAACTGAATGCCTGAATGAAAAAATGCCCGATCCTGTGATCGGGCATTTTTTTGTGGCCGGTGCTGGCTCCATCGCGGGCAAGCCCGTGATAGGGCCGGTGCATTCACCGTAAAATCATCAGGCACAAAAAAGCCCTCGGACAACGGAATTGTCCGGGGGCTTTTTGCTTGTCGCTGCGACTGATTACTTCTTCAAACCATAATGCTCATCAAGCATGCCTGGCGCATTCGGAGTCTTCGGCGCGTAATCGCGTGGCGGCTCCTGATCGCGCGGTGGCGTCAGACGCTCGCGTGGGGCCTGCACCGATTCAGAGTGCAACGAGGCGAGCAAGCGCTGGCGAGTCTGCTCGTCCAGGGCCAGACGATTGGCACCCTCGGCGAGATGATCCTGCACTTCCTGATAGCTTTGGGTCAGTTTCTTGACCAGCATCGCGGTGCTGTTGAAGTGGGTGACCACTTCGTTTTGATAACTGTCGAAACGCTCCTGGATATCATCCAGTTGACGCTGCGTACGGCTCGGCGCAGCGTTCGGCGCAACGCGCGCGATCAGGAATCCAATGGCGACACCCACAACCAGGGCAAGAGTCGGTAACAACCAAACTAAGAGCGAGTGTTCCACGAGTCCTTCCTCTATAAACGGCTTTGCTTTACGTTAACGGCTCGAACCTGCGCTGTATACCGCGATTCACTCGCAATAGATTGGCACAGACAATTTGCTAGACGAGTCGACCCGATTCGAGGTCACGGAGTTCCTTCCTTGCTGATGCGTGAAACCCCTGTAGTGATTGATGGCCCAGTCGGCCAAATTGAAGCTCTTCACCTGGATAACGAGCAGCCGCGCGGCATCGCGCTGATCTGCCATCCGAACCCGGTGCAGGGCGGCACCATGCTCAACAAGGTCGTTTCGACCCTGCAGCGCACGGCCCGCGACGCCGGTCTGATCACCCTGCGCTTCAATTATCGCGGCGTCGGCGCCAGCGAAGGTAGCCACGACATGGGCACCGGTGAGGTCGACGACGCTCAAGCCGCCGCCGCATGGCTGTTGGAAAAACACCCGAATCTGCCACTGACCCTGTTCGGTTTCTCCTTCGGCGGATTTGTTGCAGCAAGTCTCGGCGGCCGTCTCGAAGCCCAGGGCGTGCAACTCAAGCATCTGTTCATGGTTGCGCCGGCGGTGATGCGTCTGGGCGAGCAGGATCAACTGCCAGCGCATGTCGAGTTGACCGTGATCCAGCCGGAAACCGACGAAGTCATCGATCCGCAATTGGTCTATGACTGGTCGGACGAACTCCAGCGCCCCCATGAGCTGCTGAAAGTGGCAGAATGCGGACACTTTTTTCATGGCAAGTTGACCGATCTCAAGGATCTGATCCTGCCGCGTCTCTCGAATTGATTGCAGTCTGACAAGCGATTACCCATGACGAACCGTACCCGCATCCTCACCGGCATCACCACCACCGGCACGCCACACCTTGGCAACTACGCCGGCGCCATCCGTCCGGCGATCCTCGCCAGCCGCGACAGCAATGCCGATTCGTTCTACTTCCTGGCCGACTACCACGCCCTGATCAAATGCGATGACCCGCTGCGCATCCAGCGCTCGCGTCTGGAAATCGCTGCGACCTGGCTGGCCGGTGGCCTGGATGTCGACCGCGTGACCTTCTACCGTCAGTCGGACATCCCGGAAATCCCCGAGCTGACCTGGCTGCTGACCTGCGTCGCCGCCAAGGGCTTGCTCAACCGTGCGCATGCCTACAAGGCCTCGGTGGACAAGAACGTCGAAACCGGTGAAGACCCGGATGCCGGCATCACCATGGGCCTCTACAGCTATCCGGTGCTGATGGCCGCAGACATCCTGATGTTCAACGCGCACAAGGTGCCGGTCGGTCGTGACCAGATCCAGCACGTGGAAATGGCCCGCGACATCGGCCAGCGTTTCAACCACCTGTTTGGCCAGGGCAAAGAATTCTTCACCATGCCTGAAGCACTGATCGAAGAAAGCGTGGCAACGTTGCCAGGCCTCGACGGTCGCAAGATGTCGAAAAGCTACGACAACACCATCCCGTTGTTCTCCAGCGCCAAAGAGATGAAGGACGCGATCTCGCGGATCGTCACTGACTCCAAAGCGCCAGGCGAAGCCAAGGACCCGGACAACTCGCACCTGTTCACTCTGTTTCAGGCCTTCGCCACGCCTGCACAGGCTGACGAATTCCGCAGTGAACTGCTCGGTGGCCTGGGTTGGGGCGAGGCGAAGAACCGCCTGTTCCAGTTGCTCGACAACGAATTGGGCGAAGCGCGCGACAAGTATCACCAGTTGATCGAGCGTCCGGCGGATCTGGAAGACATCCTGCAGATAGGCGCGAAAAAGGCCCGTGCCGTGGCAACGCCGTTCCTCAACGAACTGCGTGAAGCCGTGGGCCTGCGTTCGTTCGTCAATCAGGTTCAGGTGGCTGCGACCACCAAGAAGAAAGCCGTAAAAGCCGCACGTTTCGTCAGTTTCCGCGAGGACGACGGCAGTTTCCGTTTCCGTCTGCTGGCGGCCGATGGCGAGCAATTGCTGCTGTCGCGCAACTTCGCTGATGGCAAAACCGCTGGCCAGGTGACCAAGCAACTGCAATCCGGTCAGCCTATGGACGTGCGCAGCGAAGACTTGAGCTTCAGCGTGTGGCTGGAAGGCGACTGCATCGGCGACAGCCCGGCATTCGCTGACAGCACGACGCGGGACGCGGCCATCGAGGCCCTGCGCATCGCGTTGACCCCGGTACAGGAATAATCAGCGGCTCGGCCCGACCAAGGGCTGATTGCCATTCCCATGGGCCGTCGCTACAGTGACGGCCCGTTTTTGTTGCCTTGCTAACGAATTATGACGCCCCTAGAACGATACCAAGCTGATCTGAAACGCCCGGACTTCTTCCATGACGCCGCGCAGGAAACTGCTGTGCGTCATTTGCAGCGCCTGTACGAGGATCTGATCGCCGCCGATCAGAACAAACCGGGTCTTTTGAGCAAGCTGTTTGGCAAAAAGGATCAGACGCCGGTCAAGGGTCTGTACTTCTGGGGCGGCGTGGGTCGCGGCAAGACTTACCTGGTCGACACCTTCTTCGAAGCGCTGCCGTTCAAGGAAAAGACCCGCACGCACTTCCACCGCTTCATGAAGCGTGTGCACGAAGAGATGAAAACCCTCGGCGGCGAGAAAAACCCGCTGACCATCATCGCCAAGCGTTTTGCGACTGAGTCGCGGGTCATCTGCTTCGATGAATTCTTTGTCTCCGACATCACTGACGCAATGATCCTCGGCACGCTGATGGAAGAGTTGTTCAAGAACGGCGTGACCCTGGTTGCGACCTCGAACATCGTTCCCGATGGTCTGTACAAGGACGGCCTGCAACGCGCGCGCTTCCTGCCGGCCATTGCGCTGATCAAGCAGCACACCGAAATCGTCAACGTCGACAGCGGCGTCGACTATCGTTTGCGTCACCTCGAGCAGGCGGAACTGTTCCACTATCCGCTCGACGAAGCCGCTCACGAAAGCCTGCGCAAGAGCTTCAAGGCACTGACACCGGAATGCACGGCGGCGGTGGAAAACGACGTGCTGATCATTGAAAATCGCGAGATCCGTGCCCTGCGCACGTGTGATGACGTGGCCTGGTTCGACTTCCGCGAACTGTGCGACGGCCCGCGCAGCCAGAACGATTACATCGAATTGGGCAAAATCTTCCACGCCGTGCTGCTCAGCGGTGTCGAGCAGATGAGCGTCACCACCGACGACATCGCTCGCCGCTTCATCAACATGGTCGACGAGTTCTACGACCGTAACGTGAAGCTGATCATCTCTGCTGAAGTCGAATTGAAGGATCTGTACACCGGCGGGCGCCTGAACTTCGAGTTCCAGCGCACGCTGAGTCGCCTGCTGGAGATGCAGTCGCACGAATTCCTGTCGCGGGCCCATAAGCCTTAAGCAGATCTCGAATTCAGAAAAAGGGCCTGCAATTGCAGGCCCTTTTTTTGCGCGTTTGGTTAACCAGTTTGATCGAGGTAAGACGCCAGATGCTCTTGCTGTCGGCACCCGACCAGCAGCCAGAGCAAAATCCTCGCTTTGCGCGGGCAGGTGAACCCTGCCATCAAGGCACCCTTGCGCTGTAAATCGATTTCGCTGCCCTCAAAGCCGTAGGTTGACCGTGCCGTGGAGCCACAGCCGGTACGTGTCGCGATGATTACCGGAATGTGTCGGGCGATGGTTTCGATGACTTTGGCCCAGTGTGCGGACACATGTCCGGCACCGAATCCGGCGATCACCAGCCCGTCATAGCCCAGCTCGACGACATTTTCCAGCAGCAGACTGTCCGCAGAGAGCGACGCTTCCAGGAAGGCAATCGTCTGGTTGGTGGTTTGCGGCAGGGGCAAGACTTGACGTGCAACAGGCGGCTGCAAATAACGCACAACACCTTCCATTAGAACGCCGGCAGGACCGGTCACAGGCGATGCGAACGCGTGCAGCGCCATGGAGTCGACTTTGCGCACGGCGCTCGCCCGGTGAATCTGCCCGTGGATAACCACTTGGGCGCCGCGTCCCCGACTGCTTTGCGCCAGTGCGACGCGGCCGGCATCCAGCAGGTTTGCCGGGCCATCGGCACCCGCCTGGGCCGCCGAACGCATGGCGCCAGTCAGCACCAGCGGTTCGTCGTGGTCCCACAGATGATCAAAAAAAGTGGCGGATTCCTCTAGCGTGTCCGTGCCTTGAACAATGATGACGCCTGCCGCACCTTGATTGATCTGAAAGTTCGCCCAGCACAACACGCTCAGCAGATATTCGAAATCAAGTGAGGCGCCGGGCAACAGTCCGAGCGTCTCTACAGTCAACTGCGCAAGTGTTTTCAGTTCCGGCACCGTGTTCAGGAGCGCCTCGCCTGACACCGATGGAACGACGCCTTCGCCGCTTTGGAGCGATTGCATGCTGACAGTACCGCCGAGTGCGGCAATGGCCAGTTTGGGCAAGTCCATGTGATACCTCGCAAAGGAAACCGGCGGCTCCTGAATCGGATTCAAGCGCCAGCCGGGAAGGGGGACGTCAGTGGCTTGCCAGCCAGCCGACGAGCGGAAGGATCAGCAGCGTGCTGATGGCCATGGACAACACATTTCCGATGAAACCGTGCATGTGCCCCGGCACTCGTTGCGCGAGGGCGCAAGCCAGCGGTGGGGCGATCAGGGCACCGAGCAATGCGCTTGAGGCAATCACTTGCCAGTCGCCGCCGTAGGTCAAAATAGCTGCCGGAACGACTGATACCAGCGGCACATAGGTCGGGTACCAGCCTCGGGCTATCCATTGTTTGCGCCAGATCAGCACGCCCAGTGCCGAGGTCAATGCCTGGCCCGCCAGTAGTTGTGGCAACAAACCGGTGCCATAGACAGGGCTCATAGGGTTAAGGGTAAACGCCAGCAATGCGCCGACGATCAGCCCAAGACTGGCCCATTCATTGCCGAAAAAAGGCGCTTCGGAGAAGTCCGCCAAGACCCGGCGAATGCTCCAGATCACCCCATGATCGGGAGCCTTGGCGGTCACCGGGATGCTGGCCTCCTCGGCGACCTGTTCGGGCGCCGCGGATGTCACCAGACTCGGTATGTAGCGGCAGAGTACGAAGGCGCCGATGCTGGCGATTGCCATGCCCGATACATTGCCGATCACCACGGGCAGGCCGAGGGGGTTGCAGACGTAATTCACTATCAGCATGCACATGGGCGTCACGAAAAGGGCTCCCATGATTGCGCCATTGATAGCGACCTTCCAGCCACCCCCAAACATCAGAACCATCGCCGCGGGCAACGACACAAATGCCGCAAACGTTGGCTGCCAGCTCGTGGCGGTGACGGTCCAGCCCCACACGAGATTGCTCAGTACCAGGCCCAGTAAAGAGCTGGTAACGAGCCACGGCCATAGTCCGCTGCCGTAACAGATGGTAAAGCCTTGCCAGGATTTTCCCGTTCGATTCGCCCAGTACCCCAGATAAGCACCTGCCAGAAGGCCAATGGATGCGAACTCGTGTTTATAAAATGCCACCTCACTGATATCTCCCAACACCCAGCGCAGCCAGGCGGTCGGCTCGGGAAGATTCGAGACCATGTGGCCGTAATCCGGCCAGCGTGCTGACCAAAGTGAGTGATTGTTCATTGAGAGCCAGACAATCAGCGCTGTAGCACTCAGCAGCAATCCAATGATCATGCTGTCGAGCATTGTTCTGGCGGCGATTTGTTTCCGTGGTTTTGCGTGGATAGTTCCCATTGCTTGGCCCCCGGTTAGCGCGGAAGGCACGGATGCTGGGTGTAGCCGAGCATTCGGTCGTAGACATCGCAGCGACGATCCCGATGGAGGTCGTTCAAGTCATTCCAGATAGGCGCGCTGCGAGCGCTGGTCAGGTCAATATCGGCATAGAGAATTTCCTGCTGGTCGGCAGATGCCACGCGGCCGATCGGCCAGCCGTTGGTGCCGGCGATCAACGAACATCCAAGGTATCGAGCGCCGCGCTCTTCGCCGATTCGACTCGCCGCCGCGATAAACACATTGTTGACATGCGCGGCGGTCATGGTCAGATACGAGGCCATGCATTTGCCGGCGTCATCGAACAACGGTGGCGGAGTCCAGACCCAATTGTTCAGGCTGCAAATGATGTCTGCGCCTTGCTGGCTCAGGATCCTCGGGACCTCGGGAAACCAGATGTCCCAACAGATCAGCAATCCAATGCGACCGATAGGCGTGTCAAAGACCGGGAATCCCGAGTCGCCGGCAGTGAACCAGAGCTTTTCCAGGTTCCAGAGATGAGCCTTGCGGTACTTGCCGATAAACCCGTCAGGCCCCACTAGCACGCCAGTGTTGTAAAGCTTCGATCCCTCGCGCTCGGTCAGCCCGGCTACCAGATAAACCTGATGATGACGGGCGAAATCTTCCCAACTGCCAACACTCGGCCCATCTGGAACCGCTTCGGCATGGTCAAACGCATCCTGCCGGTTCTGAAAGAAATAACCGGTGCTGGTCAGTTCGGGCAAAACGATAAGGTTTGCGCCGTTGTTAACCGCTTCCAGTGCCAACTCCAGACTGGTACTCAAGTTTGCCGCGCGGTTTTGCTTGCCGACCTGTGGATCGAATTGCACGACCGCAACACGAACGGGGCTTGTGGACTCACTCATTTTTCATGACCTCTTATTATTGTTTTCACGCCGTTGAATGGCGGGGTCATAAGAGTCGAGTCGGGAGCAAAGCGTAAGTCGGCGGTTTCCGGTTAAGTTGTAGGCCTTCTCCTAGGAAGCGTAGTCCTGCGTTAACGCAAGGTCCTCGGCCTGCTGCCGGGACCCTTCGTGAACAGTGGATGGCGTGCGCAGAGAATCAGGTGGCGTGGTGAAAATGCGGGTAGTCATCCATGGTGAAGCCGCCGTTGAAACGCGCATTGGTCTTGTCGCAAATATGAATGACTGCATCGACGGCACCGCGAAAGCAGGGCTCGGTCCAACCGGCATCGACTGAAAATGACTCTCCCGATAAATACAGGCCCGAAGCCTTTGAATAGTCTCGGTTGTATTTCAGCAGGCGGACGGCATCGTGGTAAGTCCCGGGACGGTAAAGCTTGGCGCACCCCAACGAATTTTTATCGGTCATCCAGCGCTGTACGACGGCTTGTTGCAGGCCAATGTACGGGGAAATACGTTGTTGAATATTGCTGGAGTTCATGAGGATTCTGTCCAGTTCTTCTGCGCACTTTGCGATCAGTTCTTTGTCGCTGAAGCAGGAAAGTTTGGTTGCGTCGTCCTCCCAGGTGTAACTCAAAAGAATGCAGTCGTAGCTGTAGTTCTCGTTGTAGCGGTAGGTATAAACGTCATGGATAAAGCTGTCCGTGACAATCGCTTGGGGAATGTTGGTATTGCCCGACAGAAAGGATTTTTTCAGCGGTGCGAAGACCTTGCAGCTGGTTTCCCAGTGCGCGGTTTTGTACGCGTTAATCGTTTCGAACGGCAGCATCTGAGGCGTGAAGTCTTCCAGCTTGACTCGGGTCTCGATCAACCATGAGGGCAGCGTCATGATCACTGAATCAAAGTCATTGAAGTGTTCCTGGGTCAACTCGGGCTGGCTATGTTTGCGGTTGAAATAGACGCGGATTTTTCCGTTGCCGAGTTTTTTCAATCTGCTGACGGCGCAGTCGGTCAACAGGCCTTCACTGCTTTGCTGGCAGTGCTCATAAAACGATTGGGTGGACTCGTCGGGCTTCATGAACATCAGGCATTCACTCAGCGCAGCGAGCCCCAGATAGCGTGGTTTATCAAACTGCAGGCCAGTCGAATCGAAAACCGCATTGGTGTTCACAAGGGGTGAGTCAGGCAACGGGTCGCCTTGTTCATCCACTCGGCCATGCACTAATTGCAAATGGCTGCTGAAACCAAATATGGCGGTGCGCAGAGGATATAACGCGCACACGTCATAGAAGGCTCCCCAGCTACCGTCGCCAATCCCGATGGCGTAGAAAATGGCCGACTCCTTTGCCGACATGCCCATCCCGCCAAAGTCACCGGGGGCGTCGCGATTCCAGCGCTGCAAGGCAGGCATGCCAACCAGTTCGCGGAAGGATACGGCGTGGTATTTTTCGACGATAGCGGCCCAGGCGGCTTCCCAGTCATCGCCCGCGTACATTTCGGCGACATGCCGGGTCATGCGGTCGGCGAAAGCTCTCCACTTGGCGTGCACCGCTTGCAGTTCATCGCTGGGAGGCGGCGTCTGGCCGTCGGTATTTTTCCAGATCAGCATTTGCGGTGCCGCATCGACCGCCAGACGGCCCTCGCGCAGGTAAATGCCGGTTGATTTGACCCATTGGCTGCCAGGGTTGGCGAAGTCCGACAGCGACAAGTCAAAGGTCTTCGCGTAATAGGCCATGAGCGATCGACCCTCAGTCGGCAACTCGCCTTCGCGGTTGAACAGAGGCATGCGCATCGCGCCCATTTCAAACGGGGTATGACTCGCGCTGGATTGAGGGCTTCCCGGAACGGTCAGGTGCCTGCCGCCTATGCGGGAGGATTGCTCGATCAGCGTGATATGCCTGAAGCCGCAGCGCAGCAACTCTCGGGCGGCGGTGAGACCGGTGACGCCAGCGCCAATGATGCAGATCCGGTGTTGTGGGTCAGTGGCGCGAGCGATGCCGTCTTTTTGCTCGACCAATGCGCGATAGTCAAAGCACAAGTCAGGAGGATTGGGAAAGCGGGGCTTCCATTTGGATGGCGTTGAGCGTTTTTTGCGAACCTCAACGCCAGCGGCTTGTGATGGGTAGTTGTAACTGGATCCGATGGTCACTGTTCATCTTCCTTGATGCGATGTGCATGCGAAGGAGTCTGTACGGCGAACCTATGTATGGACAGTCGTAAAAGAGGTCGGAAAGCTGATCTGTTTTCGCTGGTTTGTGTGGGAAAAAACACGCCAAGAGCCGTCCATGTGAAAGGGCTACTCGCACATGGACGTCTGTCTGATTGTGTTTATGCAGCCTGCTGAAACTGCTGCCGATACTGGTTTGGCGACAATTCAGTGTGCTGACGGAACAGCCGCGCGAAGAAGCTCGCATCGTCATAACCGACTTCATAACTGATGGTCTTGATGCTCTTGCGGCTGGCGGACAACAAGCCCTTGGCCGTTTCGATGCGCAGGCGTTGCAGATAGTGCAGGGGTTTGTCGCCGGTGGCGGTCTGGAAGCGGCGCATGAAATTGCGGATGCTCATGCCGTGCTCGCGCGCGACGTCCTCGAAGCGAAACTTGTCGGCGAAGTGCTCTTCGAGCCAGTGCTGGATCTGCAGGATGATCACGTCCTGATGCAGCTTCTGCCCGCCAAAACCGATGCGGCCCGGCGAGTAGCTGCGCTGCACTTCGTAGAGGATGTCACGCGCAACAGCCTGTGCGACGTTGGCGCCGCAGAAGCGCTCGATCAAGTAGATGTAGAGGTCGCAGGCCGAGGTGGTACCGCCGGCACAGTAGAGATTGTCTGCATCGGTCAGGTGTTTGTCCTGATTGAGGTAGACCTTGGGGAAGCGCTCGGTGAAAGCGTTGAAAAAACGCCAGTAGGTCGTAGCTTCCTTGCCATCGAGCAGGCCGGCCTCGGCCAGCCAGAACACCCCGGTGGCTTCGCCGCACAGGACGGCTCCGCGAGCGTGTTGCTCACGCAGCCACGGCAGGACTTGCGGGTAGCGGGTACACAGCGTGTCGAAATCGTCCCAGAACGCCGGGAGGATGATGATATCGGTATTTTCCAGGCCGCCGTCCACTGGCATGACCACATTACTGAAGCTTTTCACCGGCTTGCCATCGGGGCTGACCAGGCGGGTTTCGAACGCCGGAGTCAGGCCTTGGCCCAGTTGCTTGCCGTAACGCAGGCTCGCCACATGGAAGAAGTCCTTGGCTTGCATGAGTGTGTAGGCGAAAACCTGGTCGATCGCCAGGATGCTGACGCGCCGCAAGGGCGTGGAGACGTGCTTGGACATAATTCAACTTTTGTTTTGTTTTTATAAGGGAAAGTGGTCACCAGACGGCTGGATCGTCTTATTTTTTGTCGGATGTGTCCAGTGTCCTCTATCGGAGGGGAGGCTTAGTCTCTGAAGGACACAGCCCTCCAACAAGAAAGAAAGGTGCCGCATGATCCCCAGAACCTTGTTCAGTTCCGAGCACGAATTGTTCCGCGACAGCGTACGAACCTTCCTCGAAAAAGAGGCCGTGCCGTTTCACGGGCAATGGGAGAAACAAGGCCACATCGACCGTAAACTCTGGAACAAGGCAGGGGAGGCGGGGATGCTCTGCTCGCATCTGCCGGAAGAGTACGGTGGCTTGGGGGCGGACTTTCTTTACAGTGCGGTGGTGATCGAAGAGGTTGGGCGATTGGGCCTGACGGGCATCGGTTTTTCGTTACATTCAGACATTGTTGCGCCCTACATTCTGCATTACGGCAGCGAAGCGCTGAAGCATAAATACCTGCCGAAACTGGTGTCGGGCGAGATGGTCACGGCCATTGCCATGACTGAGCCCGGCGCGGGTTCCGACCTGCAAGGCGTCAAGACCACCGCCGTGCTGGACGGTGACGAGTACGTGATCAACGGCTCCAAGACCTTTATCACCAACGGCTTTCTCGCTGATCTGGTGATTGTCGTCGCCAAGACCGATCCAAAGGCTGGCGCCAAGGGCACGAGTCTGTTTCTGGTGGAGGCGAATACGCCGGGCTTCGAGAAGGGCAAACGCCTGGAGAAGGTCGGAATGAAGGCCCAGGATACGTCGGAATTGTTCTTCCAGGACGTACGCGTGCCGAAGGAAAATTTACTGGGGCAGGCCGGGGCGGGGTTCGCTTACCTGATGCAGGAATTGCCGCAAGAGCGTTTGACCGTGGCGATTGGTGGTCTCGCTTCGGCGGAAGCAGCGTTGCAGTGGACAATCGATTACACCCGTGATCGCAAGGCATTCGGCAAGGCGATTGCCGATTTCCAGAACACCCGCTTCAAACTGGCGGAAATGGCGACGGAAATTCAGATCGGTCGCGTGTTCGTTGATCGCTGTCTTGAGCTGCATCTGCAAGGCAAGCTCGATGTGCCGACGGCGGCGATGGCCAAGTACTGGGGCACTGACCTGCAATGCAAGGTGCTCGACGAATGCGTGCAGTTGCACGGCGGTTACGGGTTCATGTGGGAATACCCGGTGGCTCGGGCGTGGGCGGATGCGCGGGTGCAGCGGATTTATGCCGGCACCAATGAAATCATGAAGGAGATCATTGCGCGGTCGCTTTGAGTTTTGCAGTGAGTTGACAGGCCCCTTCGCGAGCAGGCTCGCTCCCACAGGTACGGTGATCTCCTGTGGGAGCTAGCTAGCTTGCTCGCGAAAGCGTTGCATCAAACGATCACGGCGCTGGATTCGGATGATCCTTGTGAATCGCCTCGATCCCCGCCAGCACTTCATCCGACAGTTTCAGATCGAAACTGGCGATGTTGCTGTCCAACTGCTCAAGCGTTGTCGCGCCAATGATGTTGCTGGTGACGAACGGCTGCTGAGTCACGAACGCCAAGGCCATTTGCGCCGGATCCAGACCGTGTTCACGGGCCAGTGCGACATAACGGCTGCACGCCGCTTCCGATTGCGCGTTGAAATAGCGGCTGAAGCGGCTGTAGAGGCTCAGACGACCTTTTGCTGGACGCGCGCCACCTTCGTACTTGCCGGACAGGAAACCGAACGCCAGCGGCGAATAAGCGAGCAAGCCGCATTGTTCGCGGATGGCGATTTCTGCCAGGCCAATTTCAAAGCTGCGGTTGAGCAGGTTGTAGGGGTTCTGGATCGACACGGCACGCGGCCACCCCCGTGCTTCGGCCAGGGCGAGGAAGCGCATGGTGCCCCACGGCGTTTCGTTGGACAGGCCGATGTGGCGGATTTTGCCGGCCTTCACTTGCTCGTCGAGTGCTTCGAGGGTGTCTTCAAGTGGCGTCAGGTTGGCTTCGATCTTGTGTTTGTAGCCCAGCTGTCCAAAAAAGTTGGTGCTGCGCTCCGGCCAGTGCAGTTGGTAGAGGTCGATGTAATCGGTCTGCAGACGCTTGAGGCTGGCATCCACCGCTTCCGTGATGTGTTGGCGGTTGTGGCGCAGGTTTTTGTCGCGGATGTAGTCGATGGTGTTGCCGGGGCCGGCGATCTTGCTGGCCAGGATCCAGTCGGCGCGATCACCACGGCTTTTGAAGTAATTGCCGATATAACGCTCGGTGGTGGCATAGGTTTCGGCTTTCGGCGGTACCGGATACATCTCGGCGGTGTCGATGAAATTGATCCCGGCCTCTTTGGCCCGTTCGATCTGGGCGAAGGCTTCAGCTTCAGTGTTTTGCTCGCCCCAGGTCATGGTGCCGAGGCAGATTGCACTCACGTTCAGGTCGGTACGGCCTAGCTGGCGATAGTCCATCGGGTGCTCCTTGGGCAAAACAATCATAAAAGCAGGTTGAAATATTTTTCGCAATCTGCATAATTGCCGACCTCTTTCTGCAGTGGAAGTGATGCGCCGCCGCCGAAGAATCTTGCCGTTGAACGGACGCGCCGACCCGAGCCCCCGAAAGCGTCTGTATCCGGCTGCCTTTGACTTGTCAAAGTACGCACTATTCAGTAAGATCCGCCGTCTAATTTACAGGGCGGCCCCTGAGGCTATAAAGAATGAAAACTTTTACTGCTAAACCAGAAACAGTAAAGCGCGACTGGTTTGTCGTCGACGCTGCTGGTCAGACCCTGGGTCGTCTGGCCACCGAAATCGCGAGCCGTCTGCGTGGCAAGCACAAGCCTGAGTACACTCCTCACGTTGATACCGGCGACTACATCGTCGTAATCAATGCTGAGCAGATTCGTGTTACCGGTGCTAAAACCACTGACAAAATGTACTACTCCCACTCCGGTTTCCCGGGCGGCATCAAGTCGATCAACTTTGAAAAGCTGATCGCTAAAGCCCCTGAGCGCGTGATCGAGACCGCGGTTAAAGGCATGCTGCCTAAAAACCCGCTGGGTCGCGACATGTACCGTAAGCTGAAAGTCTATGCGGGCGCTGCACACCCACATACTGCTCAGCAGCCCCAAGAACTGAAGTTTTAACGGAATAGTACATTATGTCGGCGACTCAAAATTACGGCACTGGCCGTCGCAAGACCGCAACCGCACGCGTTTTCCTGCGTCCGGGTACTGGTAATATCTCCATCAACAACCGTTCGCTGGAAAACTTCTTCGGCCGCGAAACTGCCCGCATGGTAGTTCGTCAGCCGCTGGAGCTGACTGAGACTGTCGAGAAGTTCGACATCTACGTCACCGTGATCGGTGGTGGTGTAAGTGGTCAGGCTGGCGCAATCCGCCACGGCATCACTCGCGCTCTGATGGACTACGACGAAACCCTGCGTGGCGCTCTGCGCAAAGCTGGCTTCGTTACTCGCGACGCCCGTGAAGTTGAACGTAAGAAAGTTGGTCTGCGTAAAGCGCGTAAGCGTCCGCAGTACTCGAAGCGTTAATTCCGCTTCCGCGTTCAAAAGAACGCCCGCCTCCTCACGGAAGCGGGCGTTTTTTTATGCCTGCGATTTATCAAAAGAATTGCGCTGTGACAACTTGCCACATTCATAGAGCCCCTATACTGCAAGGCTTGAGGGTGAGAGCTCCGGGTAATTCCCTTGTCAGAATTGGGGCTTTTCATTACCATTCGGCAAAATTTTTATAAGTAACATTGATTTATTTAGTAGATGCCTGATTTAACAGGCCACAAAAGCTGATGGGAGAGGACTGAATGAGCAATGACGGCGTGAATGCAGGCCGGCGTCGCTTCTTGGTAGCAGCCACATCCGTGGTGGGTGCTGCAGGAGCGGTGGGGGCTGCGGTCCCGTTCGTGGGGTCATGGTTTCCCAGTGCCAAGGCGAAAGCCGCTGGTGCACCGGTGAAAGTGAATGTCAGCAAAATCGAGCCAGGACAGCAGATGATTGCTGAATGGCGCGGCCAGCCGGTGTTCATTGTCCGCCGTACCGAGGAAATCCTGGGGAATCTTAAAAAGATCGAGGGGCAACTCTCCGATCCGACCTCCAAAAACTCCACGCAACCCACCTATGTCGACCCTGAAGTGCGTTCGATCAAGCCGGAAATTCTCCTGCTGATCGGGATTTGCACACACTTGGGTTGCTCACCGACCTTCCGTCCCGAAGTGGCACCTGCGGATCTGGGTAAAGACTGGGTAGGCGGTTATTTCTGTCCTTGCCACGGTTCCCACTACGATCTGGCTGGCCGCGTCTACAAGTCGCAACCCGCGCCTTTGAACCTGCCAGTTCCCCCGCATTCCTATGAGACCGATGACCTGATTGTCATTGGCGTCGATACGGAGAAAGCGTGATGAGCAAGTTCATGGATTGGGTTGATGCGCGCTTCCCTGCCACAAAAATGTGGGAAGACCATCTCAGCAAGTATTACGCTCCAAAGAACTTCAACTTCTTCTACTTTTTCGGCTCGCTGGCGCTGCTGGTTCTGGTTAACCAGATCGTCACCGGTGTCTGGCTGACGATGAGCTACACCCCGTCGGCAGAAGAAGCGTTCGCTTCCGTTGAATACATCATGCGCGACGTCGAGTACGGCTCGATCCTGCGTCTGCTGCACTCGACTGGCGCTTCGGCGTTCTTCATCGTGGTCTATCTGCACATGTTCCGTGGTTTGCTCTACGGTTCGTACCAGAAACCGCGTGAGCTGGTCTGGGTGTTCGGCATGCTGATCTACCTGGCGCTGATGGCCGAAGCCTTCATGGGTTATTTGCTGCCGTGGGGTCAGATGTCCTACTGGGGTGCGCAGGTGATCATCTCGCTGTTCGGTGCGATTCCGCTGATCGGCGACGACCTGACCCAGTGGATTCGTGGTGACTACCTGATCTCCGGGATCACCCTGAACCGCTTCTTCGCCTTGCACGTTGTGGCCTTGCCGATCGTGATTCTCGGTCTGGTGGTGCTGCACATTCTGGCGCTGCATGAAGTGGGTTCAAACAACCCTGACGGCGTCGATATCAAGAAGCACAAAGACGAGAACGGCATCCCGCTGGATGGCATTCCTTTCCATCCGTACTACACCGTGAAAGACATTGTCGGTGTTGTAGTGTTCTTGTTCATCTTCTGCTTTATCGTGTTCTTCTTCCCGGAAATGGGTGGCTATTTCCTCGAAAAGCCGAACTTTGAACCGGCCAACCCGTTCAAGACGCCAGAGCACATTGCGCCGGTTTGGTATTTCACGCCGTACTACGCGATCCTGCGGGCGATCCCGGACAAACTCATGGGTGTTATCGCCATGGGTGCGGCCATTGCAGTGCTGTTCGTCTTGCCATGGCTCGATCGTAGTCCGGTCAAGTCGATGCGCTATAAAGGCTGGATGAGCAAAATCTGGCTGGTGGTGTTCTGCATTTCGTTCGTGATCCTCGGCATTCTCGGCGTTCTGGCGCCGACCCCGGGTCGTACGTTGCTATCGCAGGTCTGCACCTTCCTGTACTTCGCCTACTTCATTCTGATGCCGTTCTACACCAGGCTCGAGAAGACCAAACCGGTTCCGGAAAGGGTGACTGGCTGATGAAAAAGTTATTTTTTGCTCTGATTTTTGCTGCTTTGCCTGTCCTGTCTTTCGCGGCCCCACACGGTGGTCCGGAACTGGAAAAAGTCGACATTGACGTCGGCGACAAGGCTGCTCTGCAGGATGGTGCGCGTACCTTTGCCAACTATTGCATGGGTTGCCACAGTGCCAAGTTTCAGCGTTATGAGCGGGTTGCCGATGATCTTGGCGTACCCCACGAACTGATGCTGGAGAAGCTGGTGTTCACTGGCGCCAAGATCGGTGACCACATGAACATCGGCATGCAGCCGGCCGACGCCAAGACCTGGTTCGGCGCAGCGCCGCCGGATCTGACGCTGGTGGCTCGAGTTCGTGGTACTGACTGGCTCTACGGTTACCTGAAGTCGTTCTACGAAGACCCTGCACGTCCATGGGGCGTGAACAACACGGTCTTCCCGAACGTCGGCATGCCTAACGTGCTGGTCGGCCTGCAAGGTCGTCAGGTCGTGGGTTGCAAACAGGTGCAGATCGTCGAGGACGGCAAGAAGCAATATGATCCGCTGACCGGTACGCCTCTGACTCACGAAGCGTGCGATCAACTGACCATCGTGCCGAAATCCGGTGCTCTGAATGAAGAGCAGTTCGATGAGAAGGTCAAGAATCTGGTAACCTTCCTGGCTTACTCGGCTAACCCGGTTAAGCTGCAACATCAGCGCATCGGTACTTACGTTTTGCTGTACCTGGCGTTCTTCTTTGTGTTCGCCTATTTGCTCAAGCGTGAATACTGGAAAGACGTGCACTGATACGCTTCAAGCATTGCTGTTAATCGCGCGCGCCCAAGGGCGCCTCCGACAACGTAGCGCCTGGTAAGCCAGGTGTTGCGGGAGGCGCCCTCTGGGCGCGCGCGTTTTTCCGGTTCCGATAATTTCAACAAGCGAGGAGGATCGCCATGGGCGTGACCAATCGGTTGGCCTGCTACTCCGACCCCGCCGACCACTATTCCCACCGAGTGCGCATCGTGCTTGCAGAGAAGGGTGTCAGCGCCGAAATCATTTATGTGGAAGCTGGTCGCCAGCCGCCTAAACTGATTGAGGTGAACCCTTACGGAAGTCTGCCGACGCTGGTCGATCGTGACCTGGCGTTGTGGGAGTCGACCGTGGTGATGGAGTATCTGGATGAGCGTTACCCGCACCCGCCGTTGCTGCCGGTTTACCCGGTGGCACGTGCCAACAGCCGACTGCTGATTCATCGCATTCAGCGTGACTGGTGTGGTCTGGTGGATCTGATTCTGGATCCTAAAAGCAAGGAGGCCGCGCGCGTCGTGGCGCGCAAGGAATTGCGCGAAAGCCTGACTGGCGTGTCGCCGCTGTTTGCCGACAAGCCGTTTTTCCTCAGTGAGGAACAAAGTCTGGTGGATTGCTGCCTATTGCCAATACTCTGGCGTTTGCCGATTCTGGGTATTGAACTGCCGCGGCCTGCCAAGCCGTTGCTTGATTACATGGAGCGCTCGTTTGCGCGTGAGGCTTTCCAGGCGAGTCTGTCTGGTGTCGAACGCGACATGCGCTAAGGCTTAAGGAGCCGCTATGAACTCCAGTCGACCTTATCTGGTCCGCGCGCTCTACGAGTGGATTGTGGATAACGATTGCACCCCGCACATGCTGGTTAACTCCGAGTATCCAGCCGTGCAGGTGCCGCAGGGTTTCGCCAGTGACGGGCAGATTGTTCTGAACATCTCGCCAAGTGCTGTGCGTCATTTGCACATGGACAACGACGTGGTGACCTTTGAAGGTCGCTTCGGTGGTGTACCGCACAGTCTGTACGTGCCGATCAGCGCCATCCTGGGCATTTATGCCCGGGAGAACGGTCAGGGCATGGTGTTCGATATCGAGTCGCCGATGGGTGACGAAGACGATATCGAGCAGGACGATGACCTGCCGCCACCGGACAGCGAGCCACCGCGCCCAAGCGGCCGGCCAAGTCTGAAGGTAGTGAAGTAATAAAAAAGGCGATCCGGATGGATCGCCTTTTTTATTGCCTGCTTTAAACCTGTAAGAGCTGCCGAAGGCTGCTCCTACCAGGCAGAAGTCAGTCGATGTACTCGAACAGCTTCACAATCTTCTGCACGCCGGATACGCCCTGCACCAGGTTGGTCGCCTGAGCGGCTTCCTGCTTGGTCAGCAGGCCCAGCAGATAGACGATGCCATTCTCGGTCACGACCTTGATGCGCGAGCCGGGGATACTGGCGTCGGTGAGCATCTGGGTCTTGATCTTGGTGGTCAGCCACGTGTCGTTCTGACGCGCCAGCAGGGAGGAGGGTGGCAGCACTTGCAGCTCGTTGTGCACCTTCTTCACGCGCTGAACGTTGGCAGCGGCCTGTTCGGCCTTGGCCTTGAGGTCTGCGCGCGGTGTCTGGCCAGCCAGCAGCACGACGCCGTTGAAACTGGTGACGACCACGTGCGAGTCGTTGTCCAGCGCCGGGTCGGCCTTGGCCACGTTAACGCCCACTTTGGTTTCGATCAGCGAGTCATCGATTTTGCTGCCGAAGGTGCGAGTGCCGCGGTCGTCATCAATCGGCGCTTCACGGCTGGCATTCACCACCGAAGTGCAGCCGCTGATGCCGAGGCACAGAGTCAAGGCCAGAAGGCCAAGGCGATTAGGGGTCATTCTTCACTCCCGAACAGTTGGCTGTCGATCAGATCGCAGAGGCAATGGATCGCCAGCAAGTGGACTTCTTGAATACGTGCAGTGACGTTGGCCGGTACGCGAATCTCGACGTCCTCGGGCAACAGCAGTGACGCCATGCCGCCGCCATCGCGTCCGGTCAAAGCTACGACAATCATTTCGCGATCATGTGCGGCCTGGATCGCTTGAATAATGTTCGCCGAGTTACCGCTGGTCGAAATCGCCAGCAAAACATCGCCTGGCTGACCGAGTGCACGGATCTGCTTGGAGAACACTTCGTTGTAGCTGTAGTCGTTGGCGATCGAGGTGATCGTCGACGTATCGGTGGTCAGGGCGATGGCCGGCAGGCTCGGACGCTCGCGCTCGAAGCGGTTGAGCAGTTCCGAGGAGAAATGCTGGGCGTCGCCGGCAGAACCACCGTTGCCGCACGAAAGCATTTTGCCTTCGTTGAGCAGGGCGTTGACCATGATCTGGCTGGCTTGCTCGATGTGCGGTGCAAGTACGTCCATCGCCTGTTGCTTGGTGTCGATACTGGCCTGAAAAAGCTGGCGAATTCGCGATTGCATGTCCATCTGTGTGACCTTAAGTAGCGCGGCTGTTCGGCACATGAATGTGCAGCCCGCAAAGCAAAGAGCAAAAGTTGTCGGGTGGAAATATCCGGGTTGGCGGCAGGCAATCAACTGTCGAAAGCATTCTGCAACCAGTTCAGCTGGCTCGGATGGCTGTCGATGGCCACCACGTCGAAGCGGCAGGGGGAATTGGCCCAACGCGACTCGCGCTGAAGAAAATACTGTGCAGCGAAAATCAGTTTCTGCTGCTTGCGCCCATCGATGCTAGCGAGCGCACCACCCCATTGAGTGTTTTTTCTGTAGCGAACTTCAACGAATACTACTGTATCGCCATCAAGCATGACCAGATCAAGCTCGCCGCGTTTACATAACCAGTTCTGCGCCAGCAGGCGCAGCCCCTGATTTTGTAGATGTTCGAGCGCCTGCCGCTCGGCATCCTTACCGCTTTGCGAGCGTGACCTGTCAGGCATTAGCGCTGGGTGTCCGGCAGGCGCTGAACCTGGCCGCTGACGAATTGAGCCCAAGGCAGCTGACGCACAATACGCTGAGTCTGGGTCATGCTGAGGCTGCCCGACTGACCTTCGATGCGGCTGTCCGGCAGGGCTTTGAGTTGGCCCAGACGCGGTGCCAGACGATAAGCATCCGCGCCCATGGCGTACAGACGCCCAAGGCTGCCGGCGGCTTGTGGCCACTGCGCGGTGACTTGCTGGCGCAGCGGATCGCTGGTTTCCAGCAGCCAAGGCGTTTCGCAGAAGCGGACGCCGTTCATGTCGTTGTACTGGTTCACATCGCCGCTGGCGCTGTAAACGTGCGAGGTCGCATAGACGGGAACGTCACCGGCGTACTGGAAATTCAGGGTCGGCTTGATCTGCTGCGCCTGTTGCGGAGTCGCGGCGAGGAAGATGAATTCGATGTCCTGGCGGCGCGATGGCTGAGCGGCGACGTTGGTGCCTGCAGCATTTTGCAGGCTCTTGGCGCGGGCTTCGCTCTGGCGCAGCTGGAACATGTCGGCAATTTGCTGGGCCAGTTGCACTGGCTGGTCGACGCGCTCGGTGGCAACGATGCTGCCGCCATTGGCTTGCCAATCCTGGCTGAACGCACGCAGGACGCGGTCGCCCCATTCGCCTTTCGGCACCATGATCGCGGCGCGTTGCAGGCCATCTGCGCGGGCACGGCGGGATACTTCGCGGGCTTCGTCTTCAGCGGCCAGGCCAAACTGGAACAGCTGCGCCGGACCTTGATCACCTTCGCTGTAGTTCAGCGCGAGGGTGGTGATCGGCAGTTGCGGGCGGGTGCTCAGTTGTTTGACCAGCGTTTTTTCCAGTGGGCCGACGACCAGTTGCACGCCGTCAGCCTGAGCCTTACGGTAGAACTCGTCCATGGAGGTCAGTTTCGAGCTGTCATAGAACTCGATCGCTGGTGGCTTCTGCCCGGCCTGTTGGGCCTGATAGTGCGCAGCCATGAAACCTTCGCGCAGTGCTTTGCCGACCGACGCCAGTTGGCCGTCCTGTGGCAGCAGCAGGGCGATTTTGCTCAGCGGCTGGCTGGCCAGTTCCTTGAGCTTGGTCAGCGGCAGCGGCAGATTGATTGCTGCCGGGTGCTTTGGATTCTGCGCGCGCCAGGTATCGATTGCGGCTTGTTGCTTTTCGAGCGTGCCGGCGGTTTTCACGGCCAGCGCCAGACCCATCCAGCCGCCGAGGTCATCGGTGGTGTTCGGTTGCAGTTGATCGGTCGGCAGTGAGGCGATCAATGTCCAGATCGCTTCATGGTTCTTGCTCGCAGCTTCGTCTTTCAGCATCGGCGCAATGAAGATGCGCTCGCGGGCGGCAGCCAGGGTCTGACCATCGGCTTCGAGGGCGCGGGCATGAACGGTGCCGGTGCGGACTTGTTGCTCTTCCGGCATCTCACCCAGTTTCTGCAGGCTTGGATGGCTCAGGGCGGTCAGCGCCGCTTTCGGCTGATTACGCGTCATCGCGAGTTCGGCGGACAGCGTATTGGCAAAAATCTGCTGGCCCGGCTTGAGTTGCTCCACCGGCACTTGTTGCAGGATCTGCGCAGACTGCCCGGCATTGCCTTGGCGATAAGCCAGGTCTGCTGCGCTCAGGCGCAACAGGGCGGCTTTTTCCGGGGTTTTAGCCTGGGAAGCCTGTTCGAGCAGTTGCTCGATGCTGGCGTCCGGAGTCCGTGGAAGTTCGCCAAGGCTGGAGGAAGGGGAGCTGGCGCAAGCCGCCAAAAGGGCAGCGAGGCAGAGGGCAGTGAACAGCCGCAGGCAAGCGATCATGTAAGTGTTCCTGATACTCGATCAAATTAGCGTGGAATTGTACCCAAGCACTGGCCGGGGCGCGATGTTGCTGGCGTGAATCGGTCAATTTAGCTGAAGTAAATGTTGCGGCGTCGCATGACTGCGCGCAAAAACCGCAGGCCAGCAGAGGACGTCGCAAGCCTCGTGACGCGTTACAATGCCGGTTTTTACCGATCATGAGGTGTGCGCTTTGACTGCTCCAGGTTCCCTGAATTCCGCTACCGGCTCGCTTTATGTGGTGGCGACGCCCATCGGCAACCTGGACGACATCAGCGCCCGGGCACTGAAAATCCTCCGTGAAGTGGCGCTGATCGCTGCCGAGGATACGCGTCACTCGCAACGACTGATGCAGCACTTCGGTATTTCGACGCCGTTGGCCGCTTGCCACGAACATAACGAACGAGATGAAGGTAGCCGCTTTATCACCCGTCTGCTGGCGGGAGATAGCGTCGCGCTGATTTCCGACGCGGGCACGCCGCTGATTTCCGATCCGGGCTATCACCTGGTGCGTCAGGCTCGCGCTGCCGGGATCAATGTGGTGCCGGTGCCGGGTGCCTGCGCTTTGATCGCAGCATTGTCGGCAGCAGGCTTGCCGTCTGATCGATTCATCTTCGAAGGTTTCCTGCCGGCCAAGTCGGTTGGGCGCAAGGCGCGACTCGAAGCAGTCAAGGAAGAGCCGCGTACGCTGATTTTCTACGAAGCCCCGCACCGCATTCTGGAATGTCTACAGGACATGGAAGCAGTGTTCGGCGGCGAACGGCAGGCACTGCTGGCCCGTGAAATCACCAAAACCTTTGAAACGCTCAAGGGGCTGCCACTGGCTGAATTGCGCGCATTCGTCGAGTCCGACAGTAATCAGCAGCGCGGCGAGTGCGTGGTGCTGGTCGCCGGCTGGACTGCCCCTGAGAGCGAGGACGCGGTCAGCAGCGAAGCCATGCGCATCCTCAATCTGTTGCTTGAAGAGATGCCGCTCAAGCGTGCCGCCGCGCTGGCAGCGCAGATCACCGGTGAGCGTAAAAACGTCCTTTATCAGGTCGCGCTGGATAAACAGAAAGACGTGTAAGCCGTCGCCCATAGCGGTCTTGAGGCTTTTAGCGCTTGTTCTTCGCTCACTCTGCCGTTAACCTTCGCGGCGGAGAGTCGATCGGACAGTCGCTGCCCTCTATGAAAATTAGGGGGGGGAGGAAAGTCCGGGCTCCATAGGGCGAAGTGCCAGGTAATGCCTGGGAGGCGTGAGCCTACGGAAAGTGCCACAGAAAATAACCGCCTAAGCGCTTCGGCGCCGGTAAGGGTGAAAAGGTGCGGTAAGAGCGCACCGCGCGTCTGGCAACAGTTCGTGGCTAGGTAAACCCCACTTGGAGCAAGACCAAATAGGGTCCCAAGGCGTGGCCCGCGCTGGGACCGGGTAGGTTGCTAAAGATGTCCAGTGATGGCCATCGTAGACGAATGACTGTTCAAGACAGAACCCGGCTTACAGATCGACTCTCCACCTTTTTCTTTCCCTGCTTGAATCAATGGCATCGGGGCTGTGTAATATCAGCAGGCCTGCTCTTAAAGTTCGGCAGCGGCAATTGCAGTAATAGCCTTTTCCCACCTTGCTTCAATCAACAGCAGAAGCGCTTTTGTAATACCGAAAAAATCTTACTCTTAACAAATTACTTTAACTTTCGAGCGCAGCTTTCAGTGCTGCATCAAGTTATGGGTCAAAAGTCCCCGTCAGATTCTCGTTACTCCTCCTTTTATGCTCCTAAATCTCCGTTCTGTAAGGCTTTTCCTTTAATCCGCGCCTTGACGGTGTGGTAGCCGCATTCCTATAGTGTGCACAAGTGGCGGAAAGTGGCATGAAGTGGGTTTTTTGAGCTCAAAACGATAAAAATTGGAGAAACGCAGACGTGTTTCGCGGAGCTAACGCTATCAGTCTCGATGCAAAGGGCCGTCTCGCTATGCCGAGCCGGTACCGTGACGAGCTCGATTCGCGTAGTTCTGGCCAATTGATCGTCACCATTGATGCCGTTGATCCGTGTCTTTGTGTCTACCCGCTCGACGAGTGGGAAATTATTGAAACCAAGTTGCGCGCGCTCCCTTCGCTTCGTGAAGAGAACCGTCGCTTGCAGCGTTTATTGATTGGTAATGCCGTCGACCTCGAACTCGATGGCAGTGGTCGTTTTCTGGTTCCACCGCGTCTGCGCGAATACGCAAAGCTTGATAAGAAAGCGATGCTGGTGGGCCAACTGAACAAGTTCCAATTGTGGGACGAGGATGCATGGAACGCGGTATCTGCCGCTGACCTTGCTGCCATTCAACAACCGGGCGCGATGCCTGATGAACTGCGTGATTTGATCCTGTGACTATTGATAGCGGCTTTAACCACATCACCGTACTGCTTGACGAAGCCGTCGAGGCTCTCGCCGTACGTCCTGATGGCTGCTATCTGGACGGTACGTTCGGGCGCGGCGGACACAGTCGGTTGATCCTCAGCCAGCTCGGACCGGACGGTCGACTCATCGGATTCGACAAGGATCCTCAAGCGATTGCCACCGGGCAAACGCTAGCGGCCGAAGACGGCCGCTTTGTCGTTGTGCAGCGCAGCTTTGCCGAGCTCGGTTCTGAAATCGCCGAGCGCGGTCTGGCCGGCAAGGTCAGCGGTATTCTGCTCGACCTGGGCGTGTCCTCGCCGCAGCTCGATGACGCTGAGCGCGGTTTCAGTTTCCTCAACGACGGTCCGCTGGACATGCGCATGGATCCGTCCCGCGGCATCAGCGCCGCTGAATTCGTCAACACCGCGCCGGCTGAAGAAATCGCCCGGGTGTTCAAGGAATACGGTGAAGAGCGTTTCTCCGGCCGCATGGCACGTGCCGTCGCCGAGCGTCGCGATATCAAGCCTTTCGAGCGTACCGCCGATCTGGCCGAAGTGCTCAAGGTTGCCAACCCGGCATGGGAAAAGGGCAAGAACCCGGCCACCCGTGCGTTCCAGGGTTTGCGCATTCACGTCAACAACGAATTGGGCGATCTGGAAGCCGGCCTCGAAGCAGCGCTGGAAGCCCTGGAAGTGGGCGGCCGTCTGGTCGTGATCAGCTTCCATTCGCTGGAAGACCGCATCGTCAAACTGTTCATGCGCAAGCTGGTGAAAGGCGAAGCCGATAACCTGCCGCGCAACCTGCCGGTTCGCCATGTGGCGTTCGAGCCGAAAATCAAAGTCCATGGCAAAGCGCAGACGGCCTCCGACGCCGAACTCAAAGCCAACCCACGTTCCCGTAGCGCCGTCATGCGCGTCGCGGAGAAATTGCGTTGAGCAAGCTTTTCGCCAAGCCACTGCCCGGCGGCAGCTTTTTCATGCTGCTGCTGTTTGTTGCCGTGCTCGTGTCGGCCATCGCGGTGTCTTACAGCGCGCACTGGAACCGCCAGCTGCTCAACAATCTTTATAACGAACTCAGCGTGCGCGACAAGGCGCAGGCCGAGTGGGGTCGCTTGATTCTCGAGCAAAGCACCTGGACCGCGCACAGCCGGATCGAAGTGCTGGCCACCGAACAACTGAAAATGCATATCCCTGGCGCGGCTGACGTGAAGATGGTGGCGCCATGATGAAACTTGAAGGCGCACTGTTCCCGTGGCGCTTCCGCCTGATGGTGACGCTGCTCGGTTTGATGGTGGCTGCGATCTGCTGGCGCATCATTGACCTGCAAGTGGTTGACCGTGACTTCCTCAAAGGTCAGGGCGATGCACGCAGTCTTCGTCACATCCCGATTCCTGCTCACCGTGGTCTGATCACCGACCGTAACGGCGAGCCTTTGGCCGTCAGTACCCCGGTAACCACCCTGTGGGCCAACGCCAAGGAAATGCAGGCGGCCAAAGAGAAGTGGCCAGCACTGGCCGCCGCGCTGGGTCAGGACCCGAAAGCCCTGACCGAACGCCTTGAGGCGCAGGCCAACAAAGAATTCATTTATCTGGTGCGCGGGCTAACCCCTGAGCAAGGCCAGTCCGTGCTCGACCTGAAAGTGCCGGGCGTTTACGGCATCGAAGAATTCCGCCGGTTCTACCCTGCCGGTGAGGTCACCGCGCACATGGTCGGCTTTACCGACATCGATGATCACGGGCGCGAAGGCGTCGAACTGGCCTACGACGAATGGCTGGCCGGTGTGCCGGGCAAGCGACAAGTCATCAAGGATCGGCGCGGTCGGCTGATCAAGGATGTCCAGGTCACCAAAAACGCCAAGGCCGGCAAGCCCTTGGCGTTGTCCATTGACCTGCGTCTGCAATATCTGGCCAATCGTGAGCTGCGTAACGCGATCATCGAGAACGGCGCCAAGGCTGGCAGCCTGGTGATCATGGACGTGAAGACCGGCGAGATCCTCGCCATGGTCAACCAGCCTACCTACAACCCGAACAACCGTCGCAACCTGCAACCGGCGATGATGCGTAACCGCGCGATGATCGACGTGTTCGAACCGGGTTCGACCATGAAAGCCATCTCGATGGCCGCCGCGATCGAAACCGGCCGCTGGAAACCGAGCGATACCGTCGAGGTTTATCCAGGCACGCTGCAGATTGGCAAATACACCATCAAGGACGTTTCGAGGTCTGAAGGTCCGGTACTCGACCTGACCGGCATCCTGATCAATTCCAGTAACGTCGGCATGAGTAAGGTCGCGTTCGATATCGGCGGTGAAACGATTTTCCGCCTGGCGCAGAAAGTCGGTCTCGGCCAGGACACCGGCCTCGGCTTTCCGGGCGAGCGTGTCGGCAACCTGCCGAACTACCGCGAATGGCGCAAGGCAGAGACGGCGACGCTGTCCTACGGTTACGGTATTTCCGTCACTGCGATTCAACTGGTTCACGCCTTCTCGGCGCTGGCCAACAACGGTCGTCTCGCGCCGCTGACGCTGATCAAAACCGACAAGATGCCGCAGACCACGCAAGTGCTGCCGGAAACTGTCGCGAAAACCTTGCAGGGCATGTTGACCCAAGTGATCGAAGCCCCGCGCGGTGTGTTCCGTGCGCAGGTGCCGGCGTATCACGTGGCGGGCAAATCGGGTACGGCGCGCAAGACTTCGGTGGGCACCAAGGGCTACGCCGAAAACTCCTACCGTTCGCTGTTCGCCGGCTTCGGCCCGATGAGCGATCCGCGTTACGCCATCGTTGTGGTGATCGATGAACCAAGCAAGGCCGGTTACTTCGGTGGCCTGGTTTCCGCGCCGGTGTTCAGCCGTGTGATGTCCGGCACCCTGCGCTTGATGAACGTGACCCCGGATAACCTGCCGACCCCACAACAGGCCAACACTACCCCGGTCGTTCCGCTGAAAGCCAATGGAGGGCGCGGCTGATGTCATTAAGTCTGAACAAGATATTCCCCCACGCCGGCCACGATCTGTTGATTCGTGAATTGGCGCTGGATAGCCGTAACGTACGTGCGGGCGACCTGTTCCTCGCGGTGCCGGGCGGCAAATTCGATGGGCGTGCGCACATTGCCGATGCCTTGCAACGTGGCGCCGCTGCTGTGGCCTATGAAGTGGAAGGCGCCACTGTGCTGCCAATCACCGATGTGCCGCTGATTCCGGTCAAGGGCCTGGCAGCGCAGCTGTCGGACATTGCCGGGCGTTTTTACGGTGAGCCAAGCCATCACCTGAACCTGGTGGGGGTGACGGGCACCAACGGTAAAACCAGCGTGACCCAACTGGTTGCGCAGGCGCTGGATCTGCTCGGCCAGCATTGCGGCATTGTCGGCACCCTCGGTTCCGGCTTCTATGGCGCATTGCAAAGCGGCCTGCACACCACGCCGAATCCGATCGCCGTGCAAGCGACTCTGGGCGACCTGAAAAAGGCTGGCGCCAAAGCCGTGGCCATGGAAGTGTCGTCCCACGGTCTGGATCAGGGCCGCGTCACCGCGCTGGCGTTCGACGTTGCCGTGATGACCAACCTGTCCCGCGATCATCTGGATTATCACGGCACGATGGAGGCTTACGCGCAGGCCAAGGCCAAGCTGTTCGCCTGGAATGATCTGAAGTGCCGTGTGGTCAACCTCGACGACGATTTCGGCCGGCAACTGGCCGCCGAAAAACGCGAGTCGCGTTTGATCACCTACAGCCTGCTCGACAGCAGCGCTTACCTGTACTGCCGCGAAGCACAGTTTGACGATCACGGCGTGCGCGCCACCTTGGTCACGCCGCAGGGCGAGCATCATCTGCGCAGCACGCTGCTCGGCCGTTTCAACCTGAGCAACGTATTGGCAGCCGTTGGCGCCTTGCTCGGCCTGGATTACGCGCTCGACGAAATTCTCAAGGTACTGCCGAAACTCGAAGGCCCGGCCGGACGCATGCAGCGTCTTGGCGGCGGCACTCAGCCGTTGGTGGTGGTCGATTACGCGCACACCCCGGATGCGCTGGAAAAAGTCCTGACGGCTTTGCGCCCGCACGTCAAAGGTCAGTTGCTGTGCCTGTTCGGCTGTGGCGGTGATCGTGATCGCGGCAAGCGTCCGTTGATGGCTGAAGTGGTCGAGCGTCTGGCCGATCAAGTGCTTGTCACCGATGACAATCCGCGCACCGAAGACCCGGCAGTGATTTTCGATGACATCCGCGCCGGTTTCACGGCTGTTGATAAAGTCACCTTCGTCTCCGGTCGTGGTCAGGCAATCGCGCAATTGATTGCTGACGCTTCGGCGGATGACGTGATCGTTCTGGCCGGTAAAGGTCACGAGGACTATCAGGAAATCAACGGCGAGCGTCATGCCTTTTCCGATCTGGTCGAAGCGGATCACGCGCTGACCGCTTGGGAGGTGGCCCATGCTTAAGGCCCTGACACTCAGCGAGCTGACCAACGCGCTCGACGCACGCCTGATCAGCGCCGATGCCAGTTTCGACGGCGTGAGCATCGACAGCCGCGGGATCAAACCCGGCCAGCTGTTTATTGCCCTGACTGGCCCGCGTTTCGACGGTCATGATTATCTGAACGACGTCGCCGGCAAAGGCGCCGTTGCTGCATTGGTCGAGCGCGAAGTCGCCGACAGCACCTTGCCGCAATTGCTGGTCAAGGACACCCGTCAGGCCTTGGGCCAGTTGGGTGCCTTGAACCGTGCCGCGTTCACTCAGCCAGTGGCTGCCGTCACCGGTTCCAGCGGCAAGACCACGGTCAAGGAAATGCTCGCCAGCATCCTGCGCACGCGCGGTCCGGTGCTGGCAACACGCGGCAACCTGAACAACGACCTCGGTGTTCCGCTAACCCTGATCGAGCTCGCGCCGGAACACACCTCCGCCGTGATCGAACTGGGCGCCTCGCGTCTGGGCGAAATCGCCTACACCGTCGGGCTGACCAAGCCGCACGTAGCGATCCTGAACAATGCCGGTACCGCTCACGTTGGTGAGTTCGGTGGCCCGGAAAAAATCGTCGAAGCCAAAGGCGAAATCATCGAAGGGCTGGCGGCCGATGGCATCGCCGTGCTCAACCTCGACGACAAGGCCTTTGGTATCTGGAAGACCCGCGCTGCCGGTCGCAAAGTGCTGACCTTCGCGCTGAGCAACACTCAAGCGGACTTCTACGCCAGCGACCTGAGCACTGATGCACGCGGTTGCCCGGCCTTCAATCTGCACACGCCCGAAGGTAGCGAGCGCGTTCAACTGAACCTGCTCGGCACCCATAACGTTGCCAACGCCATGGCCGCCGCCGCTGCTGCCCACGCTTTGGGTGTGTCGCTGTTCGGCATCGCCACTGGCCTTGGCGCGGTGCAACCGGTCAAGGGCCGCACCGTCGCGCAATTGGCGAAAAACGGCATGCGCGTGATTGATGACACTTACAACGCAAACCCCACCTCGATGTGCGCGGCCGTTGATATACTCGCCGGCTTTTCCGGCCGCACCGTCCTGGTGCTCGGAGATATCGGCGAGTTGGGCGATTGGGCGGAGCAGGGGCACCGCGACGTGGGCGAATACGCCCGGGGCAAGGTTTGCGCGCTGTACGCGGTCGGGCCGAACATGGTTCACGCCGTCAACGCATTCGGTGAGCAGGCGCATCACTTCGGCACACAGGCCGAACTGATCCAGGCCCTGGACGCCGAGCAGGACACAAACACCACCATTTTGATCAAGGGTTCGCGCAGTGCAGCGATGGAAAACATCGTTGCGGCTCTGTGTGGGTCCAGTCTGGAGAAACATTAATGCTGCTGCTGCTAGCGGAGTATCTGCAACAGTTCCACAAAGGCTTCGCGGTCTTTCAGTACCTGACCCTGCGCGGGATCCTCGGTGTGCTGACCGCGCTGGTTTTGTCGCTGTGCTATGGCCCGTGGATGATCCGCACTCTGCAGAACCGTCAGATCGGCCAGTCCGTTCGTAACGATGGTCCGCAATCGCACCTGTCCAAGTCGGGTACACCGACCATGGGCGGCGCGCTGATTCTGTCGTCCATCGGCGTCAGTACGTTGCTCTGGGCTGACCTGAGCAACCGCTATGTCTGGACCGTGCTGCTGGTGACCCTGTTGTTCGGCGCCATCGGCTGGGTCGACGATTACCGCAAAGTCATCGAGAAGAATTCGCGTGGCTTGCCAAGCCGCTGGAAGTATTTCTGGCAGTCGGTGTTTGGTCTGGGCGCGGCGATCTTCCTTTATATGACCGCTTCGACGCCGGTGGAAACCACGCTGATCCTGCCGATGCTCAAGGATTACAGCATTCCGCTGGGCTTCGGCTTCATCGTGCTGACCTATTTCGTGATCGTCGGTTCGAGCAACGCGGTCAACCTCACCGACGGCCTCGACGGTCTGGCGATCATGCCGACCGTGATGGTTGGCGGCGGTCTCGGCATCTTCTGCTACCTGTCGGGTAACGTGAAATTTGCTGAATACCTGTTGATCCCGTATGTGCCGGGCGCGGGCGAACTGATTGTGTTCTGCGGTGCGCTGATCGGTGCCGGTCTGGGTTTCCTCTGGTTCAACACCTATCCGGCCCAAGTCTTCATGGGCGACGTTGGCGCACTGGCGCTGGGTGCTGCACTGGGCACCATCGCGGTGATCGTCCGTCAGGAAATCGTCCTGTTCATCATGGGCGGCGTGTTCGTGATGGAAACCCTGTCGGTGGTCATCCAGGTAGCATCCTTCAAGCTGACCGGTCGCCGCGTATTCCGCATGGCACCGATACACCACCACTTTGAACTCAAGGGCTGGCCGGAGCCGCGCGTGATCGTCCGTTTCTGGATCATCACCGTGATTCTCGTGTTGGTTGGCCTTGCCACCCTGAAGCTGAGGTAGAACGAGTGTCTCTGATCGCTTCTGACCACTTCCGCATCGTTGTCGGCCTCGGCAAGAGCGGCATGTCCCTGGTTCGCTTCCTGGCGAACCGGGGCACGTCGTTTGCCGTGGCCGATACGCGGGAGAATCCACCGGAACTGGCCACGCTCAAGCGTGACTATCCGCACGTGGAAGTGCGTTGTGGCGAGCTGGACGTTGAATTCCTCTGCCGTGCCGACGAGCTCTACGTGAGCCCCGGCCTGGCGCTGGCGACCCCGGCCCTGCAAGCCGCTGCGGCACGTGGCGTGAAACTGTCCGGTGACATCGAGCTGTTCGCGCGTAACGCGAAGGCGCCGATTGTGGCCATCAGCGGTTCCAACGCGAAAAGCACCGTTACCACCCTGGTCGGCGAGATGGCGGCTGCGGCCGGCAAAAGTGTGGCGGTGGGCGGCAATCTCGGTACCCCGGCGCTGGATCTGCTCAGCGACGACGTCGAGTTGTACGTGATGGAGCTGTCGAGCTTTCAGCTGGAAACCACCGATCAGCTCAACGCTGAAGTGGCCACCGTGCTGAACATCAGTGAAGACCACATGGATCGCTACAGTGGTCTGCCGGCGTACCACCTGGCCAAGCATCGGATTTTCCGTGGTGCCAGGCAGTTCGTGGTCAACCGTCAGGATGCACTGACCCGTCCACTGATGGGCGAGGGCCAGCCATGCTGGACGTTCGGCCTGAGCAAACCTGATTTCAAGGCATTCGGTATCCGCGAAGAAGAGGGTGAGAAGTATCTGGCCTTCGAATTCCAGAACCTGATGCCGGTCCGTGAGCTGAAAATTCGTGGTGCGCACAACCAGTCCAACGCACTGGCGGCGCTGGCACTCGGCCATGCGGTCGGCCTGCCATTCGACGCGATGCTTGCGGCCCTGCGCACCTTCGCCGGTCTCGAACATCGCTGCCAGTGGGTGCGTGATCTGGACGGTGTCGCTTACTACAACGATTCCAAAGCCACCAACGTTGGCGCCGCACTGGCGGCCATCGAAGGCCTGGGTGCGGACATCGACGGCAAGGTCATTCTGATCGCCGGTGGTGATGGCAAAGGTGCCGAGTTCAACGACCTGCGTGATCCGGTGGCAGCCAACTGCCGCGCCGTGATCCTGATGGGCCGCGACTCCGACAAGATCGGCGCGGCCATCGGCGATGGCGTGCCACTGATTCGCGCAACCTCCCTGGTTGATGCTGTCGCGCAATGCCGCGCCGCCGCCCAACCGGGTGATGTGGTGCTGCTGTCGCCGGCCTGTGCCAGTTTCGACATGTTCAAGAATTATGAAGACCGTGGTCACCAGTTCGTCCGCGCCGTGGAGGAATTGGCATGAACCTGAGAAATATCATCAAGCCGTACCCGTCGCCGCTGATTACCGGGCGCGGCATCGATCTCGACTTCCCGATGCTCGCCGGTTGCCTGGCGCTGCTCGGCCTGGGCCTGATCATGATCGCGTCGGCCTCCACCGAAGTGGCAGCCGCGCAGTCGGGCAGTCCGCTGTATTACATGATCCGCCACCTTATCTATGTGGTGCTGGGATTGGGCGCGTGCATCATCACCATGATGATTCCGATCGCCACCTGGCAACGCCTTGGCTGGTTGATGCTGCTGGGTGCGTTCGGCCTGCTGATCATGGTGATCATCCCGGGGATCGGCCGTGAGGTTAACGGTTCGATGCGCTGGATCGGTTTCAGCTTCTTCAACGTGCAGCCGTCGGAGATCGCCAAGGTATTCGTGGTGATTTACCTCGCCGGCTATCTGGTGCGTCGCCAGAAGGAAGTGCGCGAGAGCTGGATGGGTTTCTTCAAGCCGTTCATCGTGCTGCTGCCAATGGCCGGCCTGTTGCTGATGGAGCCGGACTTCGGTGCCACCGTCGTAATGATGGGGGCTGCGGCGGCGATGCTGTTCCTTGGCGGGGTCGGCTTGTTCCGCTTCTCGCTGATGGTGGTGCTGGCGGTCGGGGCCGTGGTCCTGCTGATTCAGATGCAGCCCTACCGGATGGCGCGTCTGACCAACTTCGCCGACCCGTGGGCCGACCAGTTCGGCGCCGGTTATCAGTTGTCGCAAGCGCTGATCGCGTTCGGTCGTGGTGAATGGCTGGGCGTGGGCCTGGGCAACAGCGTGCAAAAGCAGTTTTACCTGCCGGAAGCGCACACCGACTTCGTGTTCTCGGTACTCGCCGAAGAGCTTGGCGCGGTGGGTTCGCTGTGCACCGTGGCCCTGTTCGTCTTCGTGTGTATCCGCGGCATGTACATCGGTCTGTGGGCCGAGAAAGCCAAGCAGTTCTTCGCTGCTTATGTGGCATACGGCCTGTCATTCCTGTGGATTGGTCAGTTCCTGATCAACATCGGTGTGAACGTCGGTCTGCTGCCAACCAAGGGGCTGACCTTGCCGTTCCTCAGTTACGGGGGCAGCTCGCTGGTGATCTGCTGTGCCTGCCTTGGCCTGTTGCTGAGGATCGAGTGGGAGAGTCGAACCCATTTGGGCAGTGAAGAGATGGAATTCCATGAGAGCGACTTCGCCGAGGAGCCGAATCATGGGCGCTAACGTATTGATCATGGCCGGCGGAACCGGCGGCCACGTATTCCCGGCGCTGGCCTGTGCCCGCGAGTTTCAGGCGCGCGGCTACACCGTGCACTGGCTCGGCACGCCACGCGGGATCGAGAACGAGCTGGTACCGGCCGCAGGGCTGGAACTGCACCGCATCAACGCCAGTGGCCTGCGCGGCAAGGGCAAACTGTCGCTGCTCAAGGCGCCGTTCATGCTGCTCAAATCGGTCTGGCAGGCGCGGGCGATCATTCGTCGGCTGCGTCCGGTGTGTGTGGTCGGCTTTGGTGGTTACGTGACCGGCCCCGGCGGTCTCGCGGCGAAACTGGCCGGTGTGCCGGTGATCGTTCACGAGCAGAACGCCGTCGCCGGCACCGCCAATCGGTTGCTTGTGCCGTTCGCCGCCCGAGTGTGTGAAGCGTTCCCCGACACCTTTACTCTGTCGGACAGCCGCCGTACCACCGGTAACCCGGTGCGCAGCGAGCTGTTCCTCGAAACACCGCGACCTGCTCTGGCCGGTCGCAAAGCGCGTTTGCTGATCCTGGGCGGAAGCCTTGGCGCAGAGCCGTTGAACAAGTTGCTGCCTGAAGCGCTGGCGCAAGTCGCTGCCGATTTGCGTCCGGAAGTGTTCCATCAGGCCGGCAAAAACCACGATGAAGTGACTGCAGAGCGCTACCGCGCCGCCGGCGTGGAAGCGCAGGTGCAGCCGTTCATCAAAGACATGGCCCAGGCCTATGGCTGGGCTGACCTGGTGGTGTGCCGTGCAGGCGCGTTGACCATCAGTGAGCTGGCTGCCGCCGGTCTGCCCTCGATGCTGGTGCCTTTGCCCCACGCGATCGACGATCACCAGACCCGCAACGCCGATTATTTGGCCCGTGAAGGCGCTGCCTTCCTGATGCCGCAAAGAACGACTGGTGCCGCGGACCTTGCCGCGCGCCTGACAGAGGTCTTGATGCAACCGCAACGACTCGAAGAAATGGCCCAAGCGGCCCGCCGTCTGGCGAAACCCGATGCCACCCGTAGCGTGGTCGATACCTGTCTGGAGGTGGTCCATGGTTGAGAATCAGAAAGCCATGCCGCAACCGGAAATGCGCCGCATCCGTCGCATCCACTTCGTCGGTATCGGCGGCGTGGGCATGTGCGGCATCGCCGAAGTGTTGTTGAACCTGGGCTATGAAGTGTCCGGTTCCGACCTGAAAGCCTCGCCGGTCACCGAGCGTCTGGAATCGTTCGGCGCCAAGATCTTCATCGGCCACCGTGCCGAGAACGCTGCCGCCGCCGATGTGCTGGTGGTGTCGAGCGCCGTCAATACCTCCAACCCGGAAGTGGCGACTGCACTGGAACGCCGCATCCCGGTGGTGCCGCGTGCCGAAATGCTGGCTGAGCTGATGCGCTATCGCCACGGCATCGCCGTTGCCGGTACCCACGGTAAAACCACCACGACCAGCCTGATTGCTTCCGTGTTCGCCGCCGGTGGTCTTGATCCGACGTTCGTTATCGGTGGGCGTCTGAACGCTGCCGGCACCAACGCGCAACTCGGCACCAGTCGTTACCTGATCGCCGAAGCCGATGAAAGCGACGCGAGCTTCCTGCACTTGCAGCCGCTGGTGGCCGTGGTCACCAACATCGACGCCGATCACATGGCGACCTACGGCGGTGACTTCAACAAACTGAAGAAAACCTTCGTCGAATTCCTGCACAACCTGCCGTTCTACGGTTTGGCGGTGATGTGCCTGGACGACCCGGTAGTGCGCGAAATCCTGCCACTGGTCAAACGTCCAACCGTGACTTACGGCTTCAGTGAAGACGCCGACATTCGTGCGATCAACGTTCGTCAGCAAGGCATGCAGACCTTCTTCACCGTGCTGCGCCCTGATCGCGAGCCGCTGGATGTCTCGGTGAACATGCCGGGCAACCATAACGTGCTCAATTCGCTGGCAACCATCTGCATCGCCACCGACGAGGGCGTCAGCGATGAAGCCATCGTTCAGGGCCTGTCGGGCTTCCAGGGTGTCGGTCGACGTTTTCAGGTCTACGGCGAACTGCCGATGGACGGCGGCAGCGTGATGCTGGTCGACGACTACGGCCACCATCCGACCGAAGTCGCGGCCGTGATCAAAGCCGTGCGGGGTGGTTGGCCGGAGCGCCGTCTGGTGATGGTTTACCAGCCGCACCGCTACAGCCGCACCCGCGATCTGTACGACGACTTCGTCAATGTGCTGGCTGACGCCAATGTGTTGCTGCTGATGGAAGTCTATCCGGCCGGTGAAGAACCGATCCCGGGCGCCGACAGCCGCAAGCTGTGCAACAGCATTCGGCAGCGCGGTGCGCTCGACCCGATCTACATCGAGCGTGGCGTCGATCTGGCGCCGCTGGTCAAGCCGCTGTTGCGCGCCGGCGACATCCTGCTGTGCCAGGGCGCTGGTGATATCGGTGGTCTCGCGCCGAAGCTGTTGAAAAGTGAATTGTTCGCTGGCGCCGTGGCCGCGCCGGTCGAGGGGAAGTTGAAATGACTGCTGCCTACGCCAATCTGTTCTCCACCATCGCGCCGAAAGACTTCGGCCGTGTCGCCGTGCTGTTCGGTGGCCTGAGTGCCGAGCGTGAGGTTTCGTTGAAATCCGGTAACGCCGTGCTCGAGGCGCTGCAGAGCGCTGGCGTGGACGCGTTCGGCATCGACGTCGGCGACGATATTCTGCAGCGTCTGCTGAGCGAAAAAATCGACCGCGCCTTCATCATTCTCCACGGTCGTGGCGGTGAAGACGGCTCCATGCAGGGCCTGCTTGAGGTCGCCGGCATTCCATACACCGGCAGCGGCATTCTGGCTTCGGCACTGGCGATGGACAAACTGCGCACCAAGCAGGTCTGGCACAGCCTCGGGATTCCGACGCCGCGTCACGCCGTGCTGTGCAGCGAAGCCGATTGTATTTCGGCAGCGACGGAACTGGGCTTCCCTTTGATCGTCAAACCGGCGCATGAAGGTTCAAGTATCGGGATGGCCAAAGTGAGTTCTGCGTCCGAGTTGATCGACGCATGGAAAGCGGCCAGTACCTACGATTCGCAAGTGTTGGTCGAGCAATGGATTCAAGGTCCGGAGTTCACCATCGCCACCCTGCGTGACCAGGTGTTGCCTCCAATCGCCCTGGGTACACCGCACACGTTCTACGACTACGACGCCAAGTACATCGCCAACGATACCCAGTACCGCATTCCGTGCGGGCTGGATGCCGCCAAGGAAAAAGAACTCATGGATCTCACGGCCAAGGCCTGTGAGGCGCTGGGTATCGCCGGTTGGGGCAGGGCAGATGTGATGCAGGACGCCGACGGGCAGTTCTGGTTCCTGGAAGTGAACACCGCACCGGGCATGACCGATCACAGTCTGGTGCCGATGGCGGCCCGTGCTGCCGGTCTGGATTTCCAGCAACTGGTACTGGCCATTCTGGCTGCCAGCGTAGAAGAGGCGCGAGGTTAAGACGATGCAAGGCGCACAGCTCAGACATCAGCCACCCGCACCCGGCCGCAAGCCGGTGCCGCGGGGTGCCAGCCGAATGGTGGCCAAAGAGCCGATGTCCGCGCGCCTGCCAAAAGCCAACTTCGGTTTTGTGAAAAGCCTGTTCTGGCCAGTGCTGCTGGTGGTGCTCGGGTTCGGTACTTACGAAGGTGCGCAGCGGTTGCTGCCTTACGCCGACCGGCCGATCGCCAAAATCGCCGTGCAGGGCGACCTGAGCTACATCAGCCAGCAAGCGGTGCAGCAGCGAATCGCCCCGTTCGTCGCGTCGAGCTTCTTCACCATCGACCTGGCCAGCATGCGCAAAGAGCTTGAGCAAATGCCCTGGATTGCCCACGCCGAAGTGCGTCGGGTGTGGCCGGATCAAGTGGTGATCCGCCTCGAAGAGCAACTGCCGATAGCGCGTTGGGGCGACGAGTCATTGCTCAACAACCAGGGCCAGGCGTTTACGCCCAGGGAGCTGGCGAACTACGAACACCTGCCACAACTGTTCGGCCCACAACGGGCTCAGCTGCAAGTGATGCAGCAATACCAGGTGCTGAGCCAGATGCTCCGGCCTATGGGCTTCTCGATTGCACGCCTGGAATTGCGTGAGCGAGGTAGCTGGTTCCTGACCACCGGTGCCGGCAGTTCCGGCCCCGGCATCGAGTTGCTGCTGGGACGTGGCAACCTCGTGGAAAAGATGCGCCGCTTTATCGCCATCTATGACAAGACGCTTAAAGAACAGATTACGAACATTGCGCGCATCGATCTGCGCTACGCCAACGGCCTTGCTGTTGGCTGGCGGGAACCAGTAGCGCCGACGGCAGCCCAACCCGCTGTCGCAAAGAATTAAGAAGAGGCAGGACCCATGGCAAACGTGCAAAGCGGCAAAATGATCGTCGGTCTGGATATCGGCACCTCCAAGGTGGTGGCGCTGGTAGGCGAGGTCTCGGACGACGGCACGCTGGAAATCGTCGGTATCGGTACACATCCGTCCCGCGGCCTGAAAAAAGGCGTGGTGGTGAATATCGAGTCCACCGTGCAATCGATCCAGCGCGCGATCGAAGAAGCCCAACTGATGGCGGGCTGCCGCATTCACTCGGCGTTCGTCGGCGTGGCGGGTAATCACATCCGCAGCCTGAACTCCCACGGCATCGTTGCGATTCGTGATCGCGAAGTCAGCTCGGCCGACCTTGAGCGTGTGCTCGACGCCGCCCAGGCTGTGGCGATCCCGGCTGATCAGCGAGTGCTGCACACCCTGCCGCAGGATTACGTGATCGATAACCAGGAAGGCGTTCGCGAACCTCTGGGCATGTCCGGCGTACGTCTGGAAGCCAAGGTTCACGTGGTCACCTGCGCCGTCAACGCCGCACAGAACATTGAAAAATGCGTGCGCCGCTGCGGTCTGGAAATCGACGACATCATTCTGGAGCAACTGGCGTCCGCGTATTCGGTGCTGACCGATGACGAGAAAGAGCTGGGCGTGTGCCTGGTCGACATCGGCGGCGGTACCACCGACATCGCGATCTTCACCGAGGGCGCTATCCGCCACACGGCCGTGATCCCGATTGCCGGTGATCAGGTGACCAACGACATCGCCATGGCGTTGCGCACCCCGACCCAGTACGCCGAAGAGATCAAGATCCGTTACGCCTGCGCCCTGGCCAAACTGGCTGGCGCCGGCGAAACCATCAAAGTGCCAAGCGTTGGCGACCGTCCCCCGCGTGAACTGTCGCGTCAGGCCCTGGCCGAAGTGGTCGAGCCGCGTTACGACGAACTGTTCACCCTGATCCAGGCCGAACTGCGCCGCAGCGGCTACGAAGACCTGATCCCTGCCGGCATCGTCCTGACCGGCGGTACGTCGAAGATGGAAGGCGCCACCGAGCTGGCCGAAGAAATCTTCCACATGCCGGTACGCCTCGGTGTCCCGCACGGTGTGAAAGGCCTCGATGACGTGGTGCGCAACCCGATTTATTCCACTGGCGTTGGCTTGTTGATGTACGGCCTGCAAAAGCAGTCCGACGGAGTTTCGTTCTCCGGCATCGGCAGCCGCGACAGCTACAGCAGCGAAGAGCCTCAGGCGCCGCTGCTCGACCGACTGAAAAAGTGGGTCCAGGGCAATTTCTAAAGATTTACCGCAACACCGCAACAAACAGCAGTAGGCGAAAAAACTAGAGAATGTAAGGAGAGGGAAAATGTTCGAACTCGTAGACAACATCCCCGCAAGCCCGGTAATCAAAGTTATCGGTGTTGGCGGTGGCGGCGGCAACGCTGTCAATCACATGGTCAAGAGCAACATCGAAGGCGTTGAATTCATCTGCGCCAACACTGATGCTCAAGCGCTGAAATCCATCGGCGCGCGGACCATCCTGCAACTGGGCACCGGCGTGACCAAAGGTCTCGGCGCGGGCGCCAACCCTGAAGTAGGTCGTCAGGCCGCTCTCGAAGACCGTGAGCGCATTGCCGAAGTCCTGCAGGGCACCAACATGGTGTTCATCACCACGGGCATGGGCGGTGGTACCGGTACCGGTGCTGCGCCGATCATCGCCGAAGTGGCCAAGGAAATGGGTATTCTGACCGTTGCGGTCGTGACTCGTCCGTTCCCGTTCGAAGGCCGCAAGCGCATGCAGATCGCCGACGAAGGTATCCGTCTGCTGTCTGAAAGCGTCGACTCGTTGATCACCATTCCCAACGAGAAGCTGCTGACCATCCTCGGTAAAGACGCGAGCCTGCTGTCGGCTTTCGCCAAGGCTGACGATGTACTGGCCGGTGCCGTTCGCGGTATCTCCGACATCATCAAGCGTCCGGGCATGATCAACGTCGACTTCGCCGACGTACGTACCGTGATGAGCGAAATGGGTATGGCGATGATGGGCACTGGCTGCGCCAGCGGTCCTAACCGTGCACGTGAAGCCACCGAGGCGGCGATTCGCAACCCGCTGCTCGAAGACGTGAACCTGCAAGGCGCACGCGGCATTCTGGTGAACATCACCGCCGGTCCTGACCTGTCCCTGGGTGAGTACTCCGACGTGGGTAGCATCATCGAAGCCTTCGCATCCGAACACGCCATGGTCAAGGTCGGTACCGTTATCGATCCGGACATGCGTGACGAGCTGCACGTCACCGTCGTTGCCACTGGTCTGGGCGCGAAAATCGAGAAGCCTGTCAAGGTCATCGACAACACCGTTCACACGTCCATGGCGGCTTCTCAGGTTCAGCAACCTGCTCCGTCCCGTCAGGAAGCCCCCGCGGTGAACTACCGTGATCTGGACCGTCCGACCGTCATGCGCAACCAGGCTCAGGCCGGTGCTGCGGCTGCCGCGAAGATGAATCCGCAAGATGACCTGGACTACCTGGACATCCCGGCTTTCCTGCGTCGTCAGGCCGATTGATGGAATGTATCAGGGCTATGAAGGTGATTGGTGTTCAGCAAAGGCTCGGTCTGCTATTATCGCCAGCCTTTGTTGATACCAGTTCGCAATTTGCGCTGAAGCGGCCCAAGCCATGATTAAACAACGCACACTGAAAAATATTATCCGTGCCACAGGTGTAGGCCTGCACTCCGGTGAGAAGGTCTATCTGACCCTCAAGCCTGCGCCTGTCGACACTGGCATTGTGTTTTGTCGCGCTGACCTCGACCCTGTGGTGCAGATTCCTGCCCGCGCGGAAAACGTCGGTGAAACCACTATGTCGACGACGCTGGTAAACGGCGACGTCAAAGTGGACACGGTAGAGCACTTGCTCTCGGCCATGGCTGGCCTAGGCATCGATAACGCCTACGTCGAGCTCTCCGCGTCCGAAGTCCCGATCATGGATGGCAGCGCTGGACCCTTCGTATTCCTGATTCAATCGGCTGGCCTGGAAGAACAGGACGCCGCCAAGAAATTCATCCGCATCCTGCGTGAAGTGACAGTGGAAGACGGCGACAAGCGCGCCACTTTCGTCCCTTTCGAAGGGTTCAAGGTGAGCTTCGAGATCGATTTCGATCACCCGGTTTTCCGGGACCGCACCCAAAGTGCAAGCGTGGATTTTTCCAGCACTTCGTTCGTAAAAGAAGTCAGCCGCGCCCGTACTTTCGGTTTCATGAGTGACATCGAGTACCTGCGCAAGCACAACCTCGCACTCGGCGGCAGCGTTGAAAACGCTATCGTGGTCGATGCCGATGGCGTACTGAACGAAGACGGCCTTCGCTATGAAGACGAATTCGTGAAGCACAAAATCCTCGATGCCATTGGCGATCTGTACCTGCTGGGCAATAGCCTGATTGGTGAGTTCAAGGGCTTCAAGTCCGGTCATGCACTGAACAACCAGCTGCTGCGCAAATTGATTGAGCAGACAGATGCCTGGGAAGTGGTGACGTTCGAAGACGCCAGTACCGCACCAATCTCTTACATGCGCCCTGTTGCGGCGGTGTAAGTAAAAAACCTCTCTAGTTTTTTGAAGGCCATCCTCGGATGGCCTTTTTTTATGCCTGGTGTTTTTGTGTTGCCTGAGCAGGCCTCATCGCTGGCAAGCCAGCTCCCACAAGGATTTGAGGTGTGCCGGAAATTTGTGTCTCACCCATAAACCTGTGGGAGCTGGCTTGCCAGCGATAGGGCCGGTGAGGCCACTCCACCTGTCAGGCAGCCACCACCACCCGATTGCGCCCACCTTCCTTGGCCTGATACAACGCCTTGTCCGCCGCGAACAGCAACTGCTCCAGCGTCATTTCGCTCGCCGTCGTCCACGAAGCGATGCCGATACTCACCGTCATCGGCGACTCAGCCCCTGCGACCAACGGCAATTGTTCCACCGCCACCCTTATATGCTCGGCAATCTGCTGCGCGCCCGCACTGTCGGTCTCGGCAAGAATCACCGAAAACTCCTCGCCGCCGTAACGCGCCACCAGGTCCGTCGGTCGTCGCACATTCGCCGTGATCACTTTGGCCAATTCGCGCAATACCCCATCCCCTGCCTGATGCCCATGCCGGTCGTTGAACGCCTTGAAGTGATCGGCGTCGATCATCATCACCGACAGCGGTTTGCCCGAGCGCTGGGCACGAAACCATTCATGGCGCAGCGACTGATCGAGCATCCGCCGGTTGGCCACCCCGGTAAGCGCATCGGTGGCTGCCAATTGCGCCAGTTCGTGTTCGGCCCGGTGACGCAGGCGCAGTTCACGGACAAGCAGCCACGTCAGCCAGAGCAGGCCAAGGCACAGCACGCCGGTGGCGCCACTGATCAGTATTGCAGTGCGGCGCCAGGCGGCGAACACCTCGTTGCTGGACAACGCGACGATCACCGTCAGTGGCAGGTTACCGACCCGTGAATAGGTGTAGAGGCGCTGCTGATAATCCATGCTCGACGTGCTGGTAAAACTGCCGTTGCCACTTCTGTCGTTCAGAATCCGCACCACATTGGGTCGATTGCCGAAACTTTTACCGACGGAGTCGCTTTGCAGGTACGGCTTCTGCGCCAGCAACACGCCATCGTTGTCGATGATGTTCAGTGTGCTGCCATTGCCGATGTCGAGGCTGTTGAATAATTGGTCGAAGTAGTCGAGCTTCAACGATGCCACGGCCACACCGACGAACTCGCCGGTGTCCGAGGAAATACGTCGACTGAAGCTGAGGCGCCATTGATTGGCCTCATCGCAGTCGCAACGGGTCTTGAACGGCCGGCTGATAAACATGCCGACATCGCGGTTGAAAGCATGGGCGAGAAAGTAATCGCGGTCAGCGAAGTTGCCCGGCTTCGGCACGAGCTGCGATGAGTCGGCAACCACATTGCCGAGCTTGTCGAGCAACAGGATATCGCCCTTGAAGCGTGCAGTGGCCGAGCGATCGAACAGCGCCAGATGGCGGATCTGCGGGGTCAGGTCACGCAGGTCATCACGCTGCGACGTGGCGATCAGGCCTTGCAGCGTCAGGTCGTACAACTCGACGGTGCGCAGTACGTCGGCGTCGATCAACTGGGCGATGGTGGCGGCGCTGCGGGTGCCTGACTCCTGAGCGCTGGCGTGCTCACGAATCAACAGGAACGTGACAATGCACACGATCGCGATCACGCTCAGCAGGCTGCCGAAAATCAATAGCCGCTCGGGGCGTCCGGTCTTGCCCGTAACAGGTGGGGTACGGCTCGCGATCATGGTGGGGTTATCGGTTGGGGAGTCTTATAAGCGTAGTAGGACAAACACAGCAGCCAAAGCCAGAAACGATTCCCAATGTGGGAGCGAGCCTGCTCGCGAAAGCGATGTGTCATTCAACCGGATGTCGATTGGAAGACCGCTTTTGCGAGCAGGCTCGCTCCCACAGTGTGCATCATTAAATTCTAGACTGTGTTTGTCGCGCCGATCTTAGAAGACGTTGATCGGGTAGTCGACGATCACGCGGTATTCATCGGTGTCCGAATCAATTACGCCATAACCGTTGCCAACGCGATGGGTGGCCCACTGCAGGCGCACCGCCAGGTCTTTCGCCTGACCGCTTTGTACGACGTACTTCAAATCGAGATCGCGTTCCCAATGCTTGGCGTTGCGGCCGTCGGCGCTGTACCAATTGGAATACCCAACGCTGCTCGGGTCAGCCTTGGTCATGTCAACCGTCCCCCGCGAGTAGGACACTGCCGAGGTCAGCCCCGGTACGCCGACACCGGCAAAGTCGTAGGCGTACTTGAGTTTCCACGAACGCTCGTTCGGGCCGTTGAAGTCCGAGTATTGCTGGGAGTTGTCGAGGTAAACGCTGTCGCCCTGGCTGATGTAGTCGAATGGCGTGTTGCCGTTCACCCGTTGGTAAGCGGCGGTGACGCTATGGCTGCCGATGCCGACGGTGAAATGCAGGCTGTAGGTGTTGTTGTCGATGTTGCCGAGCAGCGCATCGCCGGTGTCCTGGGTGTGATAGAAGTGCAGGCCCGGGTTGAGGCTGACCAGGTCATTCAACTGCCAGGTGTAATCCAGGTCGTAGTAATACTGGTTCCAGATGTCCTTGAGCTCGGACGCATACAGGCTGCTGGTCAAGCCTTCGACACCGCTCCAGGCCACACCGGCCCAGTTCAGGTGTCGGCTTTCGTCACCCTCGGCCAGCGTGCCGTACGAAGTGCCGATGCGCTGGTGACCACTTTGGTTGTAAGGCTTGGTGAAACTGGCCTGGCCACCTTCGATCAACCAGCCATCGAAACTGTGGTTGGTCAGGCTGACGCCACGGAACGTCTGCGGCAGCATGCGCGTGTCGCCGCCGGCAATCACCGGGTTGGTGAGGAACAAGTCACCAGCCTTCAATTCGGTGTCGAACGCACGCATTTTCAAAGTACCGCCGGCTGTTGAAAACGAGCCCGGTGCCTTGCCGTTGCCATCGCTGATCGGCAGGATGCTGGAGCCGTCCGTGCCGCCACCGCCGTCGAGTTTCAGCCCGAGCATGGCGTGGGCATCAATGCCGAAACCGACTGTGCCTTGGGTGTAGCCCGACTGGAATACCCCGAGAAAACCCTGGCCCCACTCGATGTTGTCGTCCGCCTTCTGCAGACGGTTGCGATTCATGTAGTAGTTGCGGGCGTTGAGGTTGAGGCTCGAGCCTTCGATAAAACCTTCTGACGCGGGCTCATCGGCGTGAACGGCGGGGGCAATCGTTGCGGCAATTGCAATGAACAGGGGAGTGAAACGGACTGGGTAACGCACGTGCGGTAAAGCTCCTTGGGTCAACGGCACCTCAATGTTGCGAGGCGCGAAATGTTTCTTGTTGTAAAAGACGCACCAAACAGCTTTCAGACCACAACGAAAAAAGGCCGCTGAAAGGCAGCGGCCTGGAATGACGACGGTTGAACGGGAAGAGCCAAACAACCGCGTCGAGGGAAACGGAGCGATGTGCGACTCAGCTGTCTTTCTCGGAGGCTTGAGCCTGGGTTGCTGCAGCCTGAGGTGTCTGCGTCGCGTCTTTGGCCTTGGCCATCATTTCTGTCTGATGCTGATCGTACGCCTGGGCCCGAGCGCTATTGTGCGCAACGAACGCCTGGGACTCTTCAGCCATCGCCATCGGCGACAGGATCAATGAGGACAAAACGAAAGCGCTGGCAATACCCATACTGTTGGACATCTTGAAAACCTTCTTGCTTGGCAAGTGCTGTTTGGTGCGGGCAAAGATAAGGTTGCCGGGGCTTGGGAAACAGCGTGATTTTCATAAATGACTATTGCGCAGGAGGTAAAAATTGAAGATTGCGGTGATGCCAAGAGCTACCCCCCTCACCCCAGCCCTCTCCCCCAAGGGGGCGAGGGGGAAAGGGAGCAGATCGGGGGCTTTTCAAACCGGCAAACAAATCCCAAAGGTATTCATCCCCCGATCACTGCGCACAAACACATCCCCGCCATGCATCAGCGCAATCGCTTTCACGATCGCCAGCCCCAGCCCATGGTTATTCCCACTGTTGCTGCGCGAGGCATCCACCCGATAAAAGCGCTCGAACAACCGTGGCAGATGCTCGCTGGCAATCGGTGAACCGGGGTTGGTTACGCCGATGCTGACTAGATGTTCTTCTACCTCAATTCGCACCACGATCACCTGACCCGGCCCGGTGTGTTGCACTGCGTTGCTCAATAGATTGATCAACGCCCGACGCAAATGCGCGACCTCGATCTGAACCTGCGCATCGCCGCTGACCTGCACCTGAACCTGCGCGTCTTCGAGAATGAAATCCAGATACTCCAGCGTGGTTGCCACTTCATCGGCCAACGATGCCGACGTCAGTTTGTTCGCCTTGTTGCCCTGGTCCGCACTGGCCAGAAACAGCATGTCGTTGATGATCGAACGCAGTCGCTCCAGCTCTTCGAGGTTGGATTGCAGCACTTCGAAGTAATGCTCGGCTGAACGGCCGCGCGTCAATGCCACCTGGGTCTGGCCGATGAGATTGGTCAGCGGCGAACGCAGTTCGTGCGCCACGTCGGCGTTGAACGACTCCAGTCGCGAGTAGGCCATTTCGACCCGCTCCAGCGTCGAGTTGAACGAGTCGACGAACTGTTCCAGCTCCGGTGGCAATGGCGACAATCGCAAGCGACCGGCTCGCAGCGGCGGGGTCAGGCGCTGGGCTTCGTGGGACAGTTTGATCAGCGGCTTGAGGCCGATCCGCGCCACCCAATACCCCAGCGCCGAGGCCAGCAGCACGCCGACAATCGCCAGGCTGATCAAGGCGATCAGCAACTGATGCTGGGTCTGGTGAAAGGTCTCGGTATCGATGCCGATCATAAAGCGCAGCGGCGGACGCTGATCCTTGGCCGGCAATTCAGTCAACAGCACTTTCAGTGGATAAGCACGCTCCGGCAGCTGCAAGTCATGCATCCCCAGCGGTCCCTGGGCGAAGGCGCGGATCCGTGAATCCGGCGCACCGTATTCGTAACCCGGATCACCACTCACCACCCAGAAACGAATGCGCTTGTCCTCTTCGCCGAGCAGTTTCAACTTGGCGTTGATCTTCACCCAATGCTCCGGGGTGCCGAAGCGATTGAGTGCCGATTCGAGCACGCTGTACCGCGCATCCAGCTCGGCTTCCGGTAACAAGCCCAAACCTTTATCGACCTGCTGATACAGCGCGCCGCCGATCAACAGAAACACCAGCAGCGCCACCAGCGTGAACATGCCGCTCAGGCGCAGGGCAATGGAATTACTGGACACCACGACTCTCCAGCACATAACCCATGCCACGAATGGTGTGCAGCAGTTTCTCGTCGAACGGTCCGTCGAGCTTGGCGCGCAGGCGTTTGATCGCCACCTCGACGACGTTGGCATCGCTGTCGAAATTGATGTCCCAGACCATTTCGGCGATGGCGGTTTTCGAGAGGATTTCACCCTGGCGGCGGGCGAGGACACTGAGCAACGAGAACTCCTTGGCGGTCAGGTCCAGGCGCGTGCCGGCGCGAGTCGCCTTGCGGCTGATCAGGTCTATCCACAGGTCGGCGATGCTCACCTGCACCGGCTCATGCCCGCCACTGCGCCGGGTCAGCGCTTGCAGACGCGCGACCAGTTCGAGGAAGGAAAACGGTTTGCCGAGGTAATCATCGGCACCGTCGCGCAAGCCCTTGATCCGGTCTTCAACCCGCTCGCGGGCGGTGAGCATGATCACCGGGGTTTGCTTGCGCGCACGCAATGCACGCAGCACGCCGAAGCCGTCGAGGCCCGGCAACATGACGTCGAGGACGATCACCGCGTAGTCGCTTTCCAGCGCCAGGTGCAGGCCTTCGACGCCGTCGCGGGCCAGGTCCACGGTGTAACCCTGTTCCGTCAGACCGCGGTGCAGATAGTCCGCGGTTTTTTCCTCGTCTTCGATAATCAGAACGCGCATGACCCGCCTCAGTCTGTGGTCGCCAACGCCGGTACGGGCGCAGGTTTGGGTCTATGGAAAAGTCGCTCAAGCCACAAGTATATGACCGGCGTGGTAAACAGCGTCAGCATCTGGCTGACCAGCAAGCCGCCCACTACCGCGATCCCCAGCGGTTGGCGCAGTTCGGCGCCGGTGCCGTAGCCGAGCATCAGCGGCAAGGCACCGAGCAGCGCGGCGAGAGTGGTCATGATGATTGGCCGGAACCGAGTGATGCACGCTTCGAAAATCGCATCATCTGGTGACATCCCGCGTTGACGTTGGGCTTCGAGGGCGAAGTCGATCATCAGGATGCCGTTCTTCTTCACAATGCCGATCAGCAAGACCAGCCCGATCAGCGCCATGATCGAAAAATCCTGGCCGCAGATCCACAACATCATCACCGCGCCCAAACCCGCTGCCGGCAAGGTCGAAATGATCGTCAGCGGATGCACGAAGCTCTCATAAAGCACACCGAGAATGATGTACACCGCCACCAGCGCCGCGAGAATCAGCCACGGCTGACTGGCCAGCGAACTCTGGAACGCCTGCGCCGCACCCTGGAAGTCGCCGCTGATCGCGGTCGGCATGCCGATTTCGGCCTTGGCCTGATTGAGTAAAATCACCGCATCGCCCAGCGCCACGCCGGGCGCCAGGTTGAACGACATGTTGGCGGCCGGAAACATGCCGTCATGGGCAATCGACAGTGGGCCAATGGTCGGTGCATCGAATCTGGCCAGCGCCGACAGCGGCACCATTTCCCCGCTCAGCGGCGAGCGCAGGTAGAAATAGTTGAGGCTTTCGGCCTTGCCGCGCTGCCGGGTGTCCAGCTCCAGAATCACGTTGTACTGGTTGACCTGAGTCTGGAATTCATTGATCTGGCGTTGGCCGAACGCATCGTAGAGCGCCTCGTCGACATCACTGGCAGTCAGGCCGAAACGCGCCGCCGCGCTGCGGTCGATGCTGATGTGAGTGATGCTGCCGCCCAGTTGCAGGTCGTTGGAAATGTCGCGAAACGCCGGGTTGCTGCGCAGTTTTTCGGTCAGGCGCTGGGTCCAGGTGGCGAGGGTCGCGCCGTCGTTGCTCTTGAGTACGTATTGGTACTGCGCGCGACTTGGGCCGGAGCTGAGGTTGATGTCCTGGCCGGCACGCAGGTAGAGCACGATGCCGGGGACTTTCATCAGTTGCGGACGAATCCGGTCGATGAACTGGCTGGCGCTGACGTCACGGTCGCCGCGTTTCTTCAGGGCGATCCAGAAGCGTCCGTTGGCGATGGTCTGGTTACTGCCGGAAACACCCACCGAGTGGGAAAACGCCTGCACCGCCGGGTCGGCGGCGACGATTTCGGCCATGGCCAAGTGTTTTTTCACCATGTCGCCGTAGGAAATGTCCGCAGCGGCTTCAGTCGTACCGAGCACGAAGCCAGTGTCCTGCACCGGGAAGAAACCCTTGGGGATAAAGATGTAGCCGGCGACGGCCAATGCGAGGGACAAGCCGAACACGCCGATCATCAATTTCTGGTGGGCGAGGGCGCGGCGCAGGCCTTTCTCGTACCAGCCAAGCAAGCGTTCACTAAAGCCCGGTTTCGCGTGGGCGTGATGTACCGGTTTGCGCATGAACAGCGCCGCAAGGGTCGGCGCCAACGTCAGCGAAACCACCACGGAAATCATGATGGTCGAGGTCGCGGTCAGGGCAAACTCCTTGAACAGTCGCCCGACCACGCCACCCATGAACAACAGCGGAATAAACGCCGCCACCAGCGAGAAACTGATCGAGACCACGGTGAAGCCGATCTCGCCTGCGCCTTTGATTGCCGCCTCGCGCATATCGTCGCCGGCCTCCAGGTGTCGGTGAATGTTTTCCACCACCACGATCGCATCGTCGACCACAAATCCCACGGCCACCACGATGGCGACCAGGGTCAGGTTGTTCAGGCTGAAACCGAGGATGTACATCAGCGCAAAGCTGGCGATCAGCGACACACCGAGCACTGCCGAGACAATCAACGTCGCCGACAACTGACGCAAAAACAGCGCCATCACCGCCACCACCAGCAGGATCGCGATCAACAAAGTGATCTCGACCTCGTGCAGCGAGGCGCGGATGGTCTGAGTGCGGTCGATCAGAACGTCGACCTGCACAGAGGCCGGCAGCATCGCTTCGAGGCCGGGCAGGGCGGCTTGAATCCGGTCCACGGTCTCGACGATGTTGGCGCCCGGCTGGCGCGAGATCACCAGGTTTACCCCCGGTCGATCACCCGCCCACGCTTGCACATAATCATCTTCCGAACCGTTAACAACGTTGGCGACATCTCTTAGGTGAACCGGGGCGCCATCCTTGTAGGAAACGATGAGTTGGCTGTATTCCTCGGGATGGAATAACTGGTCGTTGGTCGACAGCGTGGAAATACTCGACTCACCGTACAGCGCACCTTTGGCCAGGTTGAGGCTGGTTTGCTGAATCGCCAGACGAATGTCGGCGAGGGTCAGACCGATGGCCGCGAGTTTATCCGCCGAAGCCTGAACGCGAATCGCCGGACGTTGCTGACCTGTAATGTTGATTTGGCCTACACCGTCGATCTGACTGATCTGACGCGCCAGCAGGGTTTCCACCAGATCGCTGAGTTCGGTGCCAGGCATCTGCGTCGAGCTGACACTCAGGATCAGCACAGGGCTGTCGGCCGGGTTGACCTTCCTCCAGGTCGGCAGCGTCGGCATGTCCTTGGGCAGCTTGCCGGCGGCGGTGTTGATCGCCGCCTGAACTTCCTGCGCGGCCGTGTCGATGCTTTTGTCGAGGCTGAACTGCAGGGTCAGCAGGGTTGAGCCCAAGGCACTGCTGGAAGTCATCTGGGTCATGCCGGGAATGGCGCTGAATTGCACCTCCAGCGGCGTGGCCACGGACGAGGCCATGGTGTCGGGGTTGGCGCCGGGCAATTTCGCGGACACCTGAATCGTAGGAAATTCCGCTTCCGGCAGTGGGGCAATTGGCAAGCGCGGGAAGGCAATGATGCCGACCAGCACCAGTGCGAGGGTCAGCAAAATGGTCGCCACCGGGTGATCAATGCACCACGTCGAAACCCCTTTGTGCGCCTTCATGGTTTCGGCTCCGCCTGCACCACTTGTGGCGGCTCGGTCATGACTTGCACCGTCGAACCGGGTTTGAGCCGTGACTGGCCATCGGTCACCAGCACGTCACCGGCCTTCACGCCTTTGATGATGTCCTGACCGCTGCCCTGATAAACCATCTGCACTTGCACGGCTTCAACCTTGTCGCCGTTCACTCGGTAAACGAAGTGTTGGTCGAGACCGCGTTGTACGACGGTGGGGGGTACGACCAGCGCACCTTTGTCGAGGGCCGTCTGAATTTTTACCGTCACCAGCAGGCCCGGCCAGAGCTTCTGGCTGGCATTGGCGAATTCGGCTTTGGCGCGGATGGTGCCGGTGTTGGCGTTGATCTGGTTGTCGATCAGGGTCAGGTGACCTTCGCCTAGCAGGTTGCCGGTTTCGCCGTCGGTGTCGGCGCCGATGTAAGCCTTGACCTGTGCGTGTTGCGGGTCGTTGATCAGGCCTTGCAGGGTCGGCAGCATTTGTTGTGGCAGGGAGAACTCCACGGCAATCGGGTCGATCTGGGTGACTGTGAACAGGCCCTGGGTGTCGGTCATGCGCAGGAAGTTGCCCTCATCGACTGTGCGAATACCGACGCGGCCAGTGACCGGGGAGCGAATCTGCGTGTAGGAAAGTTGTACCTGCGCTGCATCAATCGAGGCCTGGTTGCCTTGGGCACTGGCCTTCAGTTGGTTGACCAAGGCCTGTTGCTGGTCGTAGGTCTGCTTGGAAACCCCGTCATCGACGCTGAGCAGTTTGTAGCGTTTGAGGTTGACCTGGGCGACTTGCAGTTGGGCCTGACTCTCGCCGAGTTGGGCGCGGGCCTGGTCGAGGCTGGCGCGGATCGAGCGGTCGTCGATGGTGGCGAGCAAGTCGCCTGCTTTGACCAGTTGACCTTCTTTGACGAGGATTTTGGTGAGGGTACCGTCGATTTGGGGGCGTATGACCACGCTGTGCAGGGACAGCACCGAGCCGATGCCGCTGGTGTAGCGGGGGACGTCTTTTTCGCTGACGGCGATCACTCGCACCGGGATGGCGGTAGGGGTGGCGAGTTTGGTAGGGGCAGGTCGGGTTGCAAACCACAGGCCTGCGGCAGCCAGGGCGATCAATAGGGTGGCTAGCAGGGCTTTGTGCTTTTGGATTCGCATGCTTTTTGGGCGCCGAGGTTTGAAGTTTGGGCAGATTGGGTAGGTTATAAACCAGTGTGGGGGTCAGGAGGGTGACGGCTAGCTGTCCTGGCTGTCAGTTTCGGACTTACGTGGACAGCCATCCCTGAGCGAAGCCTGCCGATGCGCGTTTCTGATCAGGATCAAGGGCGGCAGCCGGGCTTGCGCTGATCCTGTTGAGCGGTGGGGGGGGGGAGGGGGATTGATCATTTTTAAATCTGAACTCCCGTTCACCGTTCTAAAGATCCGCTCCCGCCAGCGGATACACGTTGTATACCCCAGCCACTATCGTTGCGGGTCTCTTCGGGAGTGTCTTGCAATGAAGCTCAAAACTGTCATCTCCAGTGTGCTTGTTTTACTTCCGCTAACGGTCTGCGCCGCGCCTCAGATCCTCTCGGGCGAGATCCGCTTCACCGGGCAAATCGTCGATTCCGGATGTGAAGTCGGGCGAGTGGGTGCGCTGGTGACCAGCGAGTCCCGGCAGATCGAACTCAAGCCAGGGGTGAACGTTGATGTAGACACTTACCGCAACGCTTGCAGCCGCGGGGCGTTGCCGTTTTCCATAACCTATGAGCCGCTGAAAACCTCCACCGACAATGGCATCGTGACCATCAATTACCTGTAAGCCGTTCGGCGTGCGGTGCAAATCTTCAGGTGCCGAGCCACGGCGCGCAGGTATACTGCGCCCCTTCGCGGCCCACTTACCGGGCGCGACTTTTTGTTTTGCGGAGCTTTCATGACTTCCCCGATCCAACCGCCGGTTGACGACGCTGTGAGCGATGTCCCGGCCGATATGGCCGACGCCAGCGATTCCAAAGCCGAGATCCCGGCATTCAAGTTCCCGTTCAAGCCGGGCGAACTGGCAGGTGCCAAAGGCTCTAACCAGCCGTGGTACAAGAACGGCGCCAAGAACGGCCATACCAAGAGCCCAGGCATGGCGCCGCCGGGCACCCGTCGTTCGATGGGCAAGCGCTGACTTTTCTGCTCGGGAATTTGCGTTGGGTGGCGTGAGGGAACCGGGCGCGACGACAGGTCTGGGGTTGGGTCGCCTTCACTGGCCCCATCGCTGCCAAGCCATCTCGGTTGTTCACTTCATTGATGTACGACACAAGACCCTGTGGGAGCTGGCTTGCCAGCGATGGGGCCCGAGCAGCCACTCGAGCATCTGTATCAAGCCGCCCGCAACGAAATAAACGCATAGGTCAGCGCCGGCTCCGTCACCACCAGCGCCCCCGCCGCCCGCACTTGCGCGGCCACATCATCCCCGGACAAATGAAACAGCCATTCACTGGCCACTTCACCCTGTGGTTGCGCGTTGACCTGGTCAATTACCTTCGCAAAAGCGTCCATATTCGGCAAATACGCGGTAAACCCGTCGCCCTTGAGCGCCGTGGTCCGGATACCCAGCGCAGCGCAGATGGCATCCTTTGTCCGAATGTCATCACGATCAGCCTGACGCGAACGCTGGATCAGCTCGATCAGTTCCTGGTCGACCAGCTCGCCACCGACGATCAACACCGGCCCCTGTTCCCACGATTCGGGCGGGCAATCCTTGGCGGCAGGATTGAGCGGAATGTGCGGATTGATCTCCGCTGGATAAATCCGACACACCAACGGTCGACGCTCGTAGATGCGGCACAGCTTGTCATCGTCAAGATTCCGACAAGGTCCGACATTGTACGCGGCGAAAGTGATGGCCACGTGCACCGCCGATTCACCGCTGCGCACCGCTACCGAACGCCGTTCGGCATGTTCACGCTGCTGCGCCGGCAAGCCCAGACCGTTGCCGAGAAAAGCCTCTACCAGCACGATCACCTGACCACCGTCGGCCGCCCACATGCGGGCTTCGGCGAGGGTCAGGGGGACATGGTGGTCGGTGCAGCACTTGCCGCAGCCTACGCAGGAAAACGTCGTATTCATTGAACGATCAATCTTCAATCAGGGTGTGAATCAGCGACGTAAAGCCGCCATGGGATCACCGATCGAAGCAAGTTATGCGCCATTCATTGGGTTTTGGCAGTCGGGCGGATCGAGTCCCATTCGGTGACGAATGCGGTTTTCGATTTTTTGTTGTACAGGCACAGCTCGGTGCCTTGTTGGCCTTTCATGTGTTTCTGCGGGTACTGGCCTTGCAGCAGCACGGCGGTGTAGCCGACGCGGTCGTCGAATTGCGCGGCATTGCCGACCGGTTTGGCGTTCTTCAAACCGCTGGCTTTGGTGCAACTGGCGAGCACGGTTTTGTCGTAGGCGGCCCAGGCGTCAGGGCTGGACGCGTGGGCGTTGGAGGCGAGGGCGGTGAGGCAGAGCAAGCTTGCGGTGAAGGTTTTCATGGTTGGGGCATCCTTGGATTGAGTGGCCAAGGGTTGGAGTATGCCTAAAGACTATTGTTACTTGGGCCAACGTTAAAAAATCGCAGCCTTCGGCAGCTCCTACATGGAAATGCGATATCTGTAGGAGCTGCCGAAGGCTGCGATCTTTTGATTTTCTTCAGGTCGGTACGATTTCCCGGCGGACTACGTACATTCCGGCACTTTCATACAATCGCTGTGCCCGCAGGTTGTCTTCCAACACTTTCAAATCGACAAACCCTTCGCGCCTTTGCTGAAACACCTTGAATGCATTCAACAGCAATGCCCGGCCCAATCCTCGACCCTGGGCGCGCGGATGCACGACCAGATTCTTGATGTACGCACTCGTCCAGCACTGCGCCACACCAACGACACCCTCGGCATCAATGGCAATGAAACACAGAGCCGGGTCATATTCCGGATCGCGTTCAAACCGTTGCTGCCAAACCTCTAGCGCCGGTACCCGGCCGCCACCTTCGCGGTGACCGAGTTGCATCAAGTCATGCACGGCGCCAGCCAGTTCCGGGCGATAGGTGCTGATTTCAATGCCCTGCGGCCACAAGACATCCGGAACGTCTGCACTCAGATCGCGCCGCAGCAAAAAGCAGTAAATCTCGCCCAAGAGTCAATAACCGTTGGCCGCGACGTGTTTGGCCGCTTCGATCAGACGTTGGGTCAGCTCCGGCGAGGAGAACTTCGTCAGCACCGCGTTGGCCCCGGCCAGCCGTGCCTTTTCGCTGTTCATCGCGCTGTCGAGCGAGGTGTGCAGCAGCACGTAGAGATGGGCGAAATCCGGGGTCTCGCGCAGGGTGCGGGTGAAGGCGTAGCCGTCCATCTCGGACATTTCGATGTCGGAGACGATCAGGTTGATCTGCTGGGCGGTGCCCTGCAAATCGAGCAGGCAGTCGATGGCTTCCTTGGCGCTGCGTGCGGTGTGGCATTGCAGGCCGAGATTGCGCAGGGTGTGCACCGATTGTTGCAGCGCCACCTGACTGTCGTCGACCACCAGAATCCGCGCGTTGCCGAGGACGTCTGCGTCTTCCATGGTCAGGTCGGTCGGGGCCATTTCGATTTGCGCCGGAGCGATGCTGTGGATGACTTTTTCGATATCCAGCACCTGCACCAGCGTGCCGTCCACCGAGGTCACCCCCGTGATGTAGGCGCGCGGTCCGCCAGAACCGAATGGCGGTGGTTTAATGTCGGTAGTCAGGCAGTGGACGATTTTGCTCACCGCTTGAACATGCAGGCCCTGTTTGGAGCGGCTGACGTCAGTGACGATCAGACAGCCACCGTTGGGGTCTTCCAGCGGTCGCTCGCCGATGGCGCGGCTGAGGTCGATGACCGACAGCGCGGCACCGCGCAGGGTGGCGATGCCTTTGACGTGCGGATGCGACTCCGGCAGCTTGGTCAGCGGCGGGCAGGGAATGATTTCACTGACTTTCAGCAGGTTGATCGCCATCAGCTTGCCGCTGCGCAAGGTAAACAGCAGAAGCGAAAGTGAATCTGCGCGGGCTTTGTTGGAAGACATAAAAACCTTCTGTGGAAAAAGGTGATGGGCGAGGGTGGAAATCGCCAGAAACTATTGATGCCGGGTTATCGGCGCTAATGGGGTGGGCTTTAGGTCAGTTGTCGGGTGGTGTTGCGTTCCAAAGCCAAAGCCCCTCACCCCAGCCCTCTCCCTCCGGGAGAGGGGGCCGACCGAGGTGTCTTGCGCAATACATCGACCTGAAAGACCCAGTCGATTATGGATTCGACACTGCACGTTCGCGTGAAAGACCAAGCCGATTATGGATTCAGCACTGCACGTTCACGTTGGCGCAGCTCTTCAATATCCCCCAATCAGCCCCCTCTCCCTCCGGGAGAGGGTTAGGGTGAGGGGGCTTTTAGTTTTTCATGCCCAACCGCTTGGCCATCCGTCCCAGATTCGCCCGATCAAGTCCCAACTCCCGCGCCGCACTCGCCCAATTATCCTGATGACGCTCCAGCGCAGCACTGATCAACTGCCGCTGGTACGCCTCGGTAGCACTGCGCAAATCCCCGCTGATCAATGGCGCTGACGCCACAACCGCAGCAAGCGGCTCAGGCAAGTTATCCACAACCTCACGCGGCAAATCGAGATCCGCCGCACTCAAACTGAGAATCTTCGGCCGCACCTTGCAGTTGCCCAAGGCCTTCAACGCGCTGCGCCCGATCAAGTGTTCCAGTTCGCGCACGTTGCCTGGCCAAGTGTAGGCGAGGAGGGCTTCCTGGGCGTCACTGTTCAGTCGCAGGCTATTAAGGCCCATGCGCGAACGGTTCTGTTCGAGGAAGAAGCCGCTGAGCAGCAACACATCACGTCCACGATCACGCAAGGCCGGCACCCGTAGCGGGTAGACGCTCAGGCGGTGGTAAAAGTCGGCACGGTAGCGACCGCTGCGCACTTCTTCGGCCAGATCGCGGTTGGTCGCAGCGATCAGGCGCACGTCGACCTGATGCTCCTTGTCCGAGCCTAAACGTTGTAACTGGCCGCTCTGCAGCACGCGCAACAGTTTGGCCTGAACGGTCAGCGACAATTCGCCCACCTCATCGAGAAACAGCGTGCCGCCATTGGCCAGTTCAAATTTGCCGCGGCGGTCGCTGGTAGCGCCGGTGAAGGCGCCGCGCACGTGGCCGAACAACTCGCTTTCCACCAACGTGTCGGGCAGTGCCGCGCAGTTGAGGCTGATGATCGGTTTGTCGGCGCGGGCTGAGGCAGCGTGGATCGCCTGAGCCACCAACTCCTTGCCAACCCCGGTTTCGCCGGTGATCAACACGGTCAGGTCGCTACCGCCGACCAGGTTGATCTCTTCCACGAGGCGCTTGTGCGTCTTGCTCTGGCCGATCATTTCGCGGTTCTGCTGACCGCTGGCCTGACGGTAAATCTCGGCGCGCTGGTGCTCGTCTTCGACCCGGATCGCCAGACGCTCGATGCGTTCGGCGGCGTTGACCGTGGCCGAGGCAAGGCTGGCGAAGGCTTGCAATACGTCCAGTTCGATCGGCTCGAAGCGTTCCGGATCAAGCGCGTCGAGGGTGATCAGGCCCCAGAGTTTTTCATCGACAAACAGCGGACAGCCGAGGCAGTCGTGGACTTCCAGGTGATCGTCGAGGCCGTCGATCAAACCGTCGTAAGGATCGGGCAAGTCGCTGTCGGCGGCAAACCGGGTCGGCCCGGACCCTGCCAGCAACACTTCAAAGCGCGGGTGCTCACTGACCTTGAAGCGGCGGCCGAGGGTGTCCGTACTCAAGCCATCCACTGCCAGTGGCACCAGCGATTCGCCGTCGAGGCGCAACAACGCGGCGGCATCGCAGGGCAGCAGGGCGCGCATGGCTTCGAGCAGTCGACGATAACGCTCACCCTCCGGCAATTCGCGGGAGAGGTCGGAGACCAGCGGCAGTAAAGCGGTCAGCAAGGATTTGGCGATCATGGTCGTGTAGTCAAAGAGACAAGATGTAGTCGGAGTGACTATAAATAGCGTTGGGTCGAATTGACTACATATTTTTTAAAATGCTGATTTATATGAATAAATAAGTTGGCATGGAAACTGATAACTCTAGGGTAACTTTTCCAGAAAGCCCAGGAGTCCCCCTTATGCTTAGCGTCCAGGATCGTGCCATCGTCAAATCCACCGTGCCTTTGCTGGAAAGCGGCGGTGAGGCGCTGATCACGCACTTCTACCGCATGATGCTCTCCGAATACCCGCAAGTGCGCCCATTGTTCAACCAGGCGCATCAAGCCAGCGGCGACCAGCCGCGTGCGTTGGCCAACGGTGTGTTGATGTACGCCCGGCATATTGATCAGCTCGACCAGTTGGGCGATCTGGTGGCGAAGATCATCAACAAGCACGTCGCCTTGCAGATCCTGCCGGAGCACTACCCGATTGTCGGTGCCTGCCTGTTGCGCGCCATCTCTGAAGTGCTCGGCGAAGAGATCGCCACGCCAGAAGTGATGAGTGCCTGGGGCGCGGCGTACGGTCAACTCGCCGACATCCTGATCGGCGCCGAAACCGCCATCTATGACCAGAAAGAGCAAGCCGTTGGTGGCTGGCGCGGGGCGCGCGAATTCATCGTTGCGGCCAAGGTCGAAGAGAGCGCGGAAATCACTTCCTTCTACTTTGAGCCTGCGGACAAAGGCCCGATTCTGGCGGCCGAGCCGGGTCAGTACATCGGCATGAAGCTGGTGCTCGATGGCGAAGAAATCCGCCGCAATTATTCGCTGTCGGCGCTGGCGAATAAAGGTCAGTACCGTATCAGCGTCAAACGCGAACCGGGGGGGCGCGCGTCCAATCACTTGCACGATCAGTTGCATGTCGGCGCGAGCCTTCAGCTGTTCCCACCATCGGGTGAGTTCACCCTGGCTGCCAGCGACAAACCACTGGTGCTGATCAGCGGCGGCGTTGGTATCACCCCGACGTTGGCGATGCTCGAGGCGGCGCTGGAAACCGAGCGCCCGGTGCACTTCATCCACTGCGCGCGCAATGGCAGTGTGCATGCGTTCCGCGACTGGATCGACGGCCTGGCTGCGCGTCATCCGCAACTCAAGCGTTTCTATTGCTACGCCGAAGACGACGGCGTGAGCCCTGCAGCGGACAAGGTCGGGATACTGAGCCAGGAGTTGCTCGCTCAATGGCTGCCGGAGCAGCGCGATGTCGACGCCTACTTCCTTGGGCCGAAAGGTTTCATGAGCGCGATCAAGCGGCATCTGAAAGCGCTGGGTGTGCCGGAGAAACAGAGCCGGTATGAGTTCTTCGGGCCGGCTGCTGCCTTGGAATAAATAGTCGAGACCGAGTAGTCCGTATCGCGGGCAAGTCCGCTTCCACAGGTTTTATGGCGTACGCAAAATTCATGTACGACGCTGGACGTGTGGGAGCGGGCTTGCCCGTGATGGCCGTTACACGGTTCCGTTCTGAAATATCCCTTTGAATTAATGGTTCCTTAACCGCTTTATCGTTTATTTCCCCGGTGTAGACTTGCGACAACTTTCAGTCGCCAGACGGCTGAACCATGGACATATAAGGGAAACGCGATGAGCGAGGAAACAATTCGATTGGGACGTGAGCGGCGCTTTCTGGTGCTGCTGGGCATTATCTGCCTGGCATTGATCGGCGGCGCGCTGTACATGCAGATCGTGCTCGGCGAGGCGCCGTGCCCACTTTGCATCCTGCAGCGTTATGCGTTGCTGCTGATCGCGCTGTTCGCCTTTATCGGTGCGGCCACGCGCACCCGGCGCAGCATCACCGTATTCGAAGTGCTGGTGGTGATCTGTGCGATTGCCGGGGCGGCAGTCGCCGGGCATCACGTGTACACCCAGTTCTATCCGGCGATCAGCTGTGGCATCGATGTGTTGCAGCCTATTGTTGATGATCTGCCGCTGGCGAAGATCTTCCCGCTGGGCTTCCAGGTCGACGGTTTCTGCTCGACGCCGTACCCGCCAGTCCTCGGTCTGTCGCTGGCGCAATGGGCGCTGGTAGCGTTCGTACTGGTGGTGATCCTGGTTCCGCTGCTGGCCTCGCGTAATCGAAAAGCACTGCGCTGAGTCAACTATTGCGCGTTATTGCCGATACAGAAAACGCCCCGATTTGCGGTTCAGCAGATCGGGGCGTTTTGCATTTCAGAGTGTTTGTGAAAACACCGTGACGAACGGCAAGGAAGGGTGTGGCAGGTGTGCGACATGTTGTCACACAGGCGGTGTCGCGAGCCGATCCACCTACCCGGATTGGCGCACTGTTACAAAAAAGGATTGGTCTGTTTCGGTGTTTTTGGGCTTTTGAACGCGTGTGCCAGATCAGGCAGTTTTAACAAGCGCGGGCAAATGGCCAGAAGCCTTGGGGTATCGGGCTTTGCGCCGATCCAGCCCTCGGAAAAAGCCTTCAGAGCTGTCTGAACTGAGGCGGATACACCTACAAATTTTGGCGTTTTTGTTGAGAATCTATTTCGATAACATGCGGCACTTTTGCAAAAATGGCGATGGATTGTTGCTTGAACGGATAAAAATTATTTCGGGATAAGACATGGTGTATAGGGCGCTACCTATCTACAATCGCCCGCACTGAATTCCCGGCGCTGTTCAGCCTTTATTAAGGAGGCGAGCAGGAAGTCGGGTGTCGAGCAGGCTGTGAGGCTTTCAAGACACCCAGGTGTCGGTGCCTTCCAACTTTCCGCACCAAATGGAATTGGTCTGTAACAAGGCCTTTGACCACGAATTCGAATAAGAACTTACCGCTGTCCCAGGTTTTGTCGAGCGTCTGACGCGCGACGGGCGGCCCTTATTCAATCCAAAGAAAATGCCAACCCTTGGCAGGGTGAAGTGTTGGCGATCAAAACCCAACTGCATTGCGCAAGCTGCTTTAGAGGTCGTGAGATGAGTAAAAACAGGTACCCCAGATTACTAGGCCTAGTGCCGCTGCTCGGCACGTTGTTGCTGGGAGGCTGCAACATGACCCTGCTCAATCCAACGGGCCAGGTCGGCCTGGAACAGCGCAACCTGATCATCACCGCGACCCTGCTGATGCTGTTGGTCGTTGTGCCGGTTATCGTCATGACCTTCCTGTTCGCCTGGAAGTATCGCGCCTCCAACAAAGACGCCATCTACACGCCGAAATGGTCGCACTCGACCAAGATCGAAGTGGCCGTCTGGACCATTCCGGTTCTGATCATCATCGCGCTGGGTTACATCACCTACATTTCGACCCACGAACTGGACCCGTATCGTCCAATCGAATCCGACGTCAAACCGATCACCATCGAAGTGGTTGCGCTGGACTGGAAGTGGCTGTTCATCTACCCGGAACAAGGCATTGCCACGGTCAACAAGATCGTGTTCCCGGCGCACACGCCAATCAACTTCCGGATCACCTCCGACGCCGTGATGAACTCGTTCTTCATCCCGGGCCTGGGCGGCCAGATCTACGCGATGGCGGGCATGCAGACCAAACTGCACCTGATCGCTGACCGCAACGCTGAAATGGACGGTATCTCCGCCAACTACAGCGGCGCAGGTTTCACCGGCATGAAGTTCAAAGCCATCTCGACAACTCAGGAAGATTTCGACGCCTGGGTAAGTGAAGTCAAGAAGTCACCTAAACAGCTTGATCAAGCTGAATACGCAGCCCTTGCCAAACCGAGCCAGAACAACCCAGTCGAGCTCTACTCCTCGGTCACGCCGAACCAGTTCCAGATCATCGTCGACAAGTACGAAGGTATGAAGCCGGGCAAGCCGCTGAAGCACGAGAAGAAAGAGAAAGAAGTGGCGGCCACGGAAATTGACTCGAGTTCGCATTCAGCTGCCGGGGCAGAGGAGTAAACAATGTTTGGTAAATTAAGTTGGGAAGCGGTTCCTTTCCACGAGCCGATCGTGATGGTGACCATCGCCATGATCGCGCTGGGTGGTCTGGCACTGTTCGCTGCAATCACTTACTTCAAGAAGTGGACTTACTTGTGGACCGAGTGGTTGACCTCGGTTGACCACAAGAAAATCGGCGTGATGTACATCATCGTCGCCATGGTCATGCTGCTGCGCGGTTTTGCCGACGCCATCATGATGCGTACCCAGTTGGCCATGGCCACCGAGGGTTCGCCTGGCTACCTGCCACCTGAACACTATGACCAGATCTTCACCGCTCACGGTGTGATCATGATCATCTTCATGGCGATGCCATTCTTCACCGGCCTGATGAACCTTGCAGTGCCGCTGCAGATCGGCGCGCGTGACGTTGCCTTCCCGTTCCTGAACTCCCTGAGCTTCTGGCTGCTGGTATCCGGCGTTGTGCTGATCAACCTGTCGCTGGGCGTTGGCGAATTCGCCAAGACCGGTTGGGTTGCTTATCCACCACTGTCGGGCCTGCAATACAGTCCGGGCGTGGGGATGGATTACTACATCTGGGCGCTACAGTTATCCGGGTTGGGTACAACGCTGACGGGGGTTAACTTCCTCGCCACCGTGCTGAAAATGCGTACCCCTGGCATGAAACTGATGGACATGCCGATCTTCACCTGGACCTGCACCTGGGCAAACGTTCTGATCGTGGCTTCGTTCCCGATCCTGACCGCTACCCTGGCACTGCTGACCCTTGACCGTTATATGGATTTCCACATTTTCACCAATGAACTTGGTGGCAATCCAATGATGTACGTCAACCTGTTCTGGGCGTGGGGCCACCCTGAGGTATACATCCTGATCCTGCCGGCATTCGGCATTTTCTCGGAAGTCATCTCGGCCTTCACCGGCAAGAAACTGTTCGGCCACCACTCGATGATCTACGCCTCGGGCGCGATCTCGGTACTGGGCTTCATGGTTTGGCTGCACCACTTCTTCACCATGGGTTCGGGTGCAAGCGTCAACGCCTTCTTCGGTCTGGCGACGATGCTGATTTCCATCCCGACGGGTGTGAAGCTATTCAACTGGCTGTTCACCATTTACCAGGGCCGTCTGCGCTTCACCAGCCAGGTGCTGTGGACGCTGGGCTTCATGGTGACCTTCGCCATCGGCGGCATGACTGGCGTACTGCTGGCCATCCCGGGTGCTGACTTCGTTCTGCACAACAGCCTGTTCGTGATCGCTCACTTCCACAACGTGATCATCGGCGGCGCGGTATTCGGTTACATCGCAGGTTTTGCGTTCTACTTCCCGAAAGCGTTCGGCTTCAAGCTGCACGAAGGCTGGGGTAAAGCAGCGTTCTGGTTCTGGATCTCGGGCTTCTTCGTCGCGTTCATGCCGCTCTATGCACTGGGCTTCATGGGCATGACCCGTCGTCTGAACGCCACCACCAACCCTGAGTGGGTACCGTACCTGTACGTTGCCATGTTCGGTGCGGTGATGATCGCTGTCGGTATCGCCTGCCAACTGATCCAGCTGTACGTCAGTGTGCGTGACCGCAACAAGCCAGAGAACGTTTGCGATCACGGTGACCCGTGGAATGCACACACCCTGGAATGGTCGACCTCGTCGCCACCGCCGTTCTACAACTTCGCCGTGCTGCCTAAGGCTGACTGCATCGACCCGTTCACCGAAGCCAAGGAAAACGGTACCGCGTACCAGCGTCCGGCCAAGTACGAGCCGATCCACATGCCGAACAACACCGCCACTGGCGTTGTGATGGGCGCGCTGTTGACCGTCTTCGGTTTTGCCATGATCTGGCACATCTGGTGGCTGGCAATCGCGAGCCTGGTAGGCACTGTTGTCTACTTCGTGATCCACGCTGCACGTGACGACCAGGGCTATATGGTTCCGGTTGAAACGATCGAGCGCATCGAAGCCGAGCAGCACAAGCGTCTGGTTGCGGCAGGGAAAATCCCGGCCGGTGCCACCCGTGTTGAAACCTCGTTGGAACAGGCTTAAACCATGTCGAATTTAGTGACCAATGCTGGACACGCCCATGGCGAACATGGGCACGATGACCATCACCACGATTCGGGCGAGATGACCGTATACGGTTTCTGGCTCTACCTGATGACCGACTGCATCTTGTTTGCGTCGATCTTCGCGGTATACGCGGTACTGGTAAACAACGTTGCCGGTGGCCCGTCGGGCCACGACATCTTCGAACTGCCATACGTGCTGGGCGAAACCGCTCTGCTGTTGTTCAGTTCGATCACCTACGGCTTCGCCATGCTGGCGTTGTACAAAGGCAAGAAGCAGCAGGTTTTGGGCTGGTTGTTCATGACCTTCCTGCTCGGTGCTGGCTTCATCGCCATGGAGATCAACGAGTTCCACCTGCTGATCTCCGAGGGCTTCGGTCCTAGCCGTTCGGGCTTCCTGTCCGCGTTCTTCACCCTGGTCGGTACCCACGGTCTGCACGTATCCGCAGGTCTGATCTGGATGGGCATCATGATGTACCAGGTCAACAAGCACGGCCTGACGGCGACCAACAAGACCCGTCTGAGCTGCCTGAGCCTGTTCTGGCACTTCCTGGACGTGGTGTGGATCTGCGTATTCACCGTTGTTTACCTGATGGGGACTCTGTAATGGCTAACGCACACTCCCATGACAGCCATGATGCTGGCCACGGCAGCGCCAAGTCGTACGCCATTGGCTTCATTCTCTCGGTAATCCTGACTGTCATTCCGTTCGGCCTGGTGATGTACCCGACCTTGCCGAAGATGACGACACTGGCAATTGTCATGCTGTTCGCAGTGATCCAGGTGATTGTTCACCTGTATTACTTCCTGCACCTGGACCGTTCCATTGCTCAGCGTAACAACGTGATTGCGTTCGTCTTCACGGCCATCGTGATCGTGCTGCTGGTTGGCCTGTCGCTGTGGATCATGTTCAGCATCCACACGTACATGATGGCGAAGTGAGGTAGACCCGATGTCGCTCAAGCACTTTATCCAAATCACCAAACCGGGGATCATTTTCGGTAACGTGCTTTCTGTGGCAGGCGGGTTCTTCCTGGCCTCGAAAGGGCATGTCGATCTGGCGGTGTTTCTGGCAGCCATGATCGGCACCTCCCTGGTTGTAGCCTCCGGTTGCGTGTTCAACAACTGCATCGACCGCGACATCGACCTGAAGATGGAACGCACCAAGAACCGGGTGCTGGTCCAGGGCTTGATCTCCCTGAAACTGGCCCTGATCTACGCGACCATCCTTGGTGTTCTCGGCGTTGCATTGTTGTACAAGGTGGCCAATCCGTTGGCCGCCCTGTTCGCGGTAATCGGCTTCGTGATCTACGTCGGCTTCTACAGCCTGTACCTCAAGCGCAAGTCGGTTCACGGCACGCTGGTGGGCAGTCTGTCGGGCGCCATGCCGCCAGTGATCGGTTACGTCGCTGTAACCAATAGCTTCGACATGGCCGCGCTGGTTCTGCTGGTGATGTTCAGCCTGTGGCAGATGCCGCATTCCTACGCCATCGCGATCTTCCGCTTCAACGATTACCTGGCCGCATCGATTCCGGTGCTGCCAGTGAAGCGCGGGATTAAAGTGGCCAAGAAGCACATCCTGCTCTACATCCTGGCGTTCCTCGTGGCGACCTTGATGCTGACCTTCAGCGGCTACGCCGGCATGAGCTACCTGGCCGTCGCCGCCGCGATGGGCATGTACTGGCTGTACATGGCCTGGACCGGCTACAAGGCAGTGGATGACACTGTCTGGGCACGCAAGCTGTTCGTGTTCTCGATCTTCACCATCACTGCGTTGAGCGTCATGATGTCCCTGGACTTCAAGGTGCCGAGCGAGTTGTTGCTGACGTACGCGCCGTAAGGTTTGGATGCTTCGAGAAAAACCCCGCCATCGAGAGATGTGCGGGGTTTTTTGTTGGCTGAATTTCGGTGATTGAGGCGCCATCAATCGCGAGCAGGGGCCACCTCGACGCGATACCCTTGCAGGAGCTGCGGCACGCTGCGATCTTTTGATCCTGGTCTTTAAAACTACAATCAAAACCAAAAGATCGCAGCGTGCCGCAGCTCCTACAGGGTTGAGTTGCGGTATCGGAGTAAACCCCCTAGATTCGGATCCAACCATGACAGTGATAGCGCCATACCATTTCCCGGGGGGCTCAACTGTACTTCATGCACCGATAACGAGGCTGGGCGAAATGACTGAGAGGATGACCTGCGACGAACGCTTCATTGCCCTGGCACAAGAGCTGAACTACGACATCCACGGTGAGAACACCGCCGGCGGCAACTACGCGCCGCTGATCCGTCATCACGATGAGCTGTACATCAGCGGCATGGTGCCACGTACCCACGGCAAGATTCAGTACCCCGGTCGGGTTGGCCTGGAGTTGACGCTCAAGGACGCACAGGCCGCCGCGAGCATCAGCGCGATGCGGTGTCTGGCGCTGATCGTCGATGCGGTCGGTTCGCTGGACAAGATCCGGGCGCTGTTGCGGGTCACGGTGTACGTGAAGTCCACGCCTGACTTTGTTGACCTGAGTGAAGTGGCCAACGGTGCGTCGGATGTGTTCAGCCATGTGCTCGGCGATGCTGGCCGGCACACGCGCACCACGGTGGGCGTCTATCAGTTGCCGAAGAATGCGGCGATTGAAGTCGACATGATTGCGGCATTGCACTCGGGCGCATAATCCTCGCGCCGGAAAACAAAAAGCCCCGCCTGATCACGCAGTGCGGGGCTTTTTCGTCAGCGTGGCCGGGTTACTGCGCGGCGATGCTGTAGCCATCAAATGCGGTCCGCTGCTGCAGGGCCGTGATGATGTTCTTGCGGTTGACGGCCTGTTCGGTGCCGGCATTATCGACGAAGGTTTCGCTATCTATTTCGGCTTCCTCACCTTCACCGACGAAGGTGAAACCAAGGAACTCCAGCGCTTCACGGTCCACATTCAGACGCGAGCGTGGCGTGCGCAATGGCAGGGTCACGCTGCTGCCATCCTTGCTGATGGTGAAGATTTCGACTTCTTTCTTCGCACGTGCCGCTTTGCTCTTGCCGCCACTCGGGTTGCTGATCGCCTGATGGGTCTGGTTCAGCACTTTGAGCGCCAGGCCGTAAACGATTTCCTGGAAAGCCGGATCGTCCTTGAAGCTGGAGAGGATGCGGCCGATCGAGAACTTGCTGCTCAGGTCTTCGAGGGCGGCGATGTCGGCAGCCTCGGCATCCTTGAGGCTCTTGAGTTCGCCCATCAGTTCGTAGGCCTTGTCGTCATCGAAGCGGTCGTGCGCCTCTCGGATCGCCGTGCGCAGTTCACGGATCTGGTCGCTCTCGCGGCTCGACTGGAACGCGTCCAGCACCATCTCGCTGATGATTTTGGCTTGTGGCAGGTGTTGTGAAAGATTGATGGAGTTTTCGTATTCCGCTTTGGACGATTCGGTGACTACGGATTCAGCGGTGTTGAAATCGGACATTGAAATTTCACTACTTTTTAACTTGAGTGGAGATGAGCAAGCACGGGGCTTTTTCAGGTCGACTAATTTAGGGGAGCGGGGCGACGTTGTCACGGAGCAACGGGCTGGCGGTCGAGTTTTTTCCGTAGCTCACCGCTGAATCAGGATCTGCCCCAGGCTGTCATCGCAAACTCGACGAAACGTCTGAGCTTGGGCAGTCGATACCGATCCGGGGCGTATAACAGGTGCAATGGACGGCTGGGCGGCTGGTAGTCGGGGATGACCGTCACCAGTCTGCCATCGCGCAGGTCCTGTTCCACCAGTGCATCGGGCAGCATCACGATGCCCATGCCGGTGCGTGCGGCCTGATGCAAACCGGCGGAGCTGTTGATCAGCATCGGGCCACTGACGTCGACCATGATTTCCCCGTCCGGGCCGCTGAGGCGCCAGCGCTTTTCCACCGATTGCCAGTCATCGCCGGTGGGGTAGGCGAAGGACAGGCAGTCATGCTGTTGCAGGTCTTGCGGCGTCAGCGGCATGCCGCGCCGTGCCACATAGTCCGGCGACGCGCAGACCGTCAGGGTGTAATCGATCAATGGCCGCGCGATCAGGTTGGACTGCTCGAAGTTGCCCAGCCGAAAAGCGACGTCGAGCCCGTTTTCGAGCAGGTCCGGACGGCTGTTGGTCAGCACCACATCGAGTTTGACCTTTGGCCATTGCAGGGAAAACTCACTGAGCGCCGGGGCCATGCGTTCAACGCCGAAGGTCAGCGGTGCGGTGATGCGCAAGATGCCGCGAGGTTCGTCCAGAGCCTGTTCGGCGAGGCGTTCGGAATCGGCCAGCAGGCCCAGCACTTCGAGGCAGCGCTGGTAGTAGACGCTGCCGAACTCGGTCAGTCGTTGGCGGCGGGTGGTGCGCTGCAGCAGTTGCACACCAAGCCGTTGCTCCAGCGCTCGCAGATGATTGCCTACCATCGTCGTCGACATATCGCACTGCAACGCGGCCGCCGTCATGCTCCCCGCTTCGACGACTTTGACGTAGACGTTCATCGACTGAAACAAATCCATTATCAAGCCCAGCTTATAAATGATTGAAGTTTTGCCGAGTTTATCCAGTTCTGGTGGCTAACCATACTGCAAACACACCGACCTTCACTGGAGTTTGAAGTCATGACCGCCGCCCTGATGAACACCTACCAACCACTGGCCCTGAGCTTCACCAAGGGCCTGGGCACTCGACTGTGGGATCAGGCTGGCCGCGAGTATCTGGATGCGGTCGCCGGGGTCGCCGTGACCAACGTCGGCCACTCGCACCCGCGGATCGTATCGGCCATCAGCGAGCAGGCCGGACTGCTGCTACACACTTCAAATCTGTACAGCATCGACTGGCAGCAGCAATTGGCAAAGCGGTTGACCGAACTGTCGGGGATGGAGCGCGCGTTCTTCAACAATTCCGGGGCCGAGGCCAATGAAACTGCACTAAAACTGGCGCGGCTCTACGGCTGGCGCAAAGGGATCGAGCAACCGCTGGTGGTGGTGATGGCCAACGCGTTTCATGGCCGCACGCTCGGCACGCTGTCTGCCAGCGACGGGCCGGCGGTGCGTTCGAGCTTCAGTGAACTGCCGGGTGATTTCGTCAAAGTCCCGTTCGGTGATCTCGCCGCAATCGGGCAGATTCAGCGCAAGCACGGCGAGCGGATCGTGGCGATACTGGTCGAACCGATTCAGGGCGAAAGCGGCGTGCAACTCGCGCCGCCCGGTTACCTGAAGGCCCTGCGCGACATCTGTAACCGGCATGCCTGGTTGCTGATGCTTGACGAGATCCAGACCGGCATCGGCCGCACTGGCCAGTGGTTTGCGTTCCAGCACGAAGGGATCGTCCCGGACGTCATGACATTGGCCAAAGGACTCGGCAACGGCGTGCCAATCGGCTCGTGTCTGGCGCGGGGCTGGGCGGCGGATCTGTTTACACCGGGCAGTCATGGCAGCACGTTTGGCGGTAACCCATTGGCCTGTCGGGTTGGCTGCACCGTGCTGGACATCATCGAAGAGCAAGGCCTGCTGGAGAACGCCCAAGTACAGGGTGAGCGCCTGTTGACGCGGTTACGCGCAGAATTAGCGGACAACCCCAATGTGCTGGCGATTCGAGGGCAGGGATTGATGATCGGCATCGAACTGAAACAGCCGATTCGGGATCTGACACTGATCGCGGCGCGGGATCATGGGCTGCTGATCAACGTCACGCGTGGCAAGACGATACGGCTGCTGCCACCGCTGACGATTGATGAGCGGGAGGTGGGGATGATTGTTAGAGGTGTCGCGCGGGCTGTGACTTCGATTTGATAGCTACGCGATAACCCTGTGGGAGCGAGCTTGCTCGCGATAGCGCATTGTCAGGCGACATTCATTTTGAATGATCGATCGCAATCGCGAGCAGGCTCGCTCCTACATGGGAAAGGTGCATAGCTCTACTTCGGATAATCCGCCAAATCCGGCGCCAGCATTCGCGTTTGGGGCGCGCCGTTCGAGTTGTGCTGAATGATCTCTCGCGGCTGTCCCTGTTCATTGAAAAACACCTGACCGATCCCCGCCGAATTCCATAACCGTTCGCCGGCTTCAGCATGTTCTGGCGTGTACGGCACGATGCGCATGCGGCGGCGTTTGGTCAGCCAGTTGAGTGGCGAGCGTGGTGAATAAAGCCAACGGTTGAGGCGATCAAACCACTCCAGCAACGTAGGCGGGAACTCGTTCTTGATGCCGCTGCTGGTGATCTGCCAGATTCGCGGGCCGGCCTTGCGGTGTCGGATAAGTACTTCGTAGACGAAGGAATAATGCACATCGCCGGACAGCACCACGTAGTTTCCGGGCGTGCGCGAGTGTCGGAAAATGTTCAGGATCACCTGCGCGGCGCCCCGGTGGGCCATCCAGTTTTCGGCATCGACCAGCAGTGGAAAACCGCACCAGCTAAAGATTTTTTGCACGGTTTCAATCAGCTTCACACCGAAGATCGGCGCGGGTGAAACGATGATCGCCGACGGGTGATCGAGCAACTCCTGCTGCAGTTCGCTCAACGCTTCCCAGTCGAGCAGTCCTGAGGGTTGCTTGAGCACCATTTCGCTGCGCCAGCGTCGGGTCCGGGTGTCGATGACCACCAGCGCCGGGCTGGTGGGCAGCACGAAATGCCAGTGCTGAAAGCGCAGCAGTTCATCGATCAGATCGTCCTGCACCGGGCTGTCGAGGTAATGGTCATCGCCGCTGGCAATCAGACGTCGAGTCTTCACCAGCACATCCTTAAACGCGTCCGGGTTATTGCCCCAGCCCTGGCACAACATGTAGGCGATCAACGCATTGCCGATGATGCGTTTGGAGAACGGATGGCCGTAGGCCGTTTCCTCCCATTGCGCAGAAAGATTCCAGTCATCGGTGATGTCGTGGTCGTCGAAAATCATCAGGCTCGGCAGATGCGCCAGCGCCCGGGCAACGTTGCCCAGGCCAGCCTTGAAGGCGTCGATACGAGTTTGTTCGAGGGTATAGCGCTTGAGGCGCTCGGGCGTCAGCGTTGGTGTCGTCGGATTGATCAATGTCCAAGCCACCGGCGACCACACCAGCAAATACATCGCCATGACTTCGGCAAACGTCACCAGATGATTGTCGGCGCTGCTGCTGGTGAAAATCGGCTTACGCGCACCGCCGAAAAATCGCTCGCGCAATGTCTCGTTGCTCTCAAGTGCCGGTAATAAATCCGCACGATGGTAGTAGCTTGCCGGATGGTTATAGAGCTTGGCGCTGTCGCTGACCACGGCGCCTTCGAGGTGTTCGTCGAACAGGCCGAGGCGTCCGATCAAGGCATGAATCGCTCGTAGCGTCGGCCCGGCGACGTCATCGGCGTAGACCTGATCGCCACTCATCATCAGCAGCGCCGGGCGCTGTTGCGGGTCGGTTTCGGTGGCCAGCAGATGGTCGACGCAGAGCAAACCATCCACCGCCGGATGGTGCGGCTTGCGGCAAGAACCGTGGAGCAACTGGTCGATCCGCGAACGCACCACGAAGTTTGGGCACCTGGCGTCGCCATACAACAGATGCGGCGCCCAATCGGCGATGCACGCGTCGCCATCAATCAACACGTCGTAATCGACAAACTCGTCGAGGGGCAGGGCGTTTTCGAGGCTGACATCAATGAGATGAACGAATGCGCGAGTGCCTACGGGAATGACCGTGCATTTCTCGGCATCCAGAGGAATGTCTCCTACACCTTGCACGCGCAAAGTCAGCGACAGTTGGCGCGTGCCAACCAGCCACAGCACCAGTCGCTTGGGCTCAAGCCGTCGCAACAACGGGCCGGCCAAAACCGGTGGCAGCGGGATCAGTTCATCAAGTGTTGGAGACATCCGGGGACAAGACTCAAGGCGCACGGCCGGCGATGATAGCGCAGCCGGCGCCTTGAACGCTTAAGTGAGGCTTAAGAGTCGGCTTTTTGCAGTTTCAGATCCAGCAGACGCCATTCGGCAGGCGTCGCGTCAACTCTTGGCTGCTCTTGCACGGAGCAATCGAACCGGTAGGTGACATCGTCGCCGGTCATGTTGCGAGCGATGACGGTGTTGCTGAAGGTGTAAACCTGATCCTTGAAACGGTGGCTGACGAGGCTTTTGCTGTCAGCAAAACGAGCCGACGCGGGGAAGCGCAACGTGCCGGTCACGAACGGGCTGCACATGACATACGCGAGCATCGACTTGTCGGCTTGTGCGTCACTGCGAAACTTTTTGCTCAACGCCGCGAGGGCTTTGCGCCCCTGGTCGTCACTCTGGTTCAGCACGATCTGTACCGCCATCGACTTCGGCGCTCGGCTGGCGTAGTTCGGCAGCAAGGCAGAGTCGGCGGGCGAAGGTTTGTCATCCGGTTCGATGGCGGCAAACACCGGCGCATCCTTCAGCGCAGCGGCGGGCGTGACTGACTCGGCCTCAGGCAATAAAGAGGTCGGTTCGGCGACCTGCGTGTTTTCAGCCTTCGCCGCCTCGTAGTCATTCGACGAAGGGAACAGCGACAGGGTGATCGACAACACCACCATGGCCACAATAAAACCGCCGGCCGCGCCAACAATGTTGCCGTAGAAAATATTCCAGCTGCCACGGTTCTTGACCACCCAGCGCCACATGAAACCCCAGGCCGCGAAAAACGCCAGAAAACGCAAAAACTCCATTTGATCCTTTCCTTAAACCTGCAAAAACGCTCAAGGCAGCACGCTTCGAGCACGCTGCAATAATGGGCAGCAAGATAACAAAATAGAAGCGTCGCGCTTCTTGCTCATCGAGCTGATCAGTTACCGGTCAGTTCGAAGCGCAGGTCCAGCAACTTCCAGTCGTCAAAACCTTCGTTCATGGTTGGCAAAGCCTGCAGGGTGCATTCGTAACGATAGGTCAGATAGTTTCGCGCAGCGTCCTGGATCTTCATCAGACTTGTGCTGGTATAGATCTGGTCTTTGTAACGCTGAGTCGAGAGAGCCTTGTCGTCGGCAAACAGGGCGAGTTCCGGCTGACGCAGAACGCTGCGTAAAAACGGCTCGCACATCTGGAACGCGATCAGTCTTTTGTTGGCGTCCGGCCCGCCAATGAGCCCTTTTCGTAACTGCGCATGAGCCAGAGTCTGTTGCGCAGTCATCCCTTGAACCGTCGCCAGTTCAGAACGGGTTGTCGGTATTTCATTGAGATAGTTTTCCACCAGGCCAGACTTGAGCGGTTCTGGCGTAGCAGCAGGCGCAGCAGCGACATACTCGGGCAATGCTTCCCGGGACGATGTGTTGGCAGAACCCGCAGGGCCTGATTTTCCTTGCATGGTCAACTCCAGCAGGCGCCATTGGTCATCCTTGATCCCGTTGCCGGAGACGAACTGCACGGCGCAGTCATAGCCGAGACTGACCATCGTGCCTTCCATGTTTTCGCCACTGATCCTGCTCATGACGAGGTAGGTCTGGGATTTGTAGCGGTCGAATCGAAAGTCCTCAGTCTCGTCGAAGGAGGCGGAATCCGGAATGCGCAGCGTGGATTTTGCCGCTGACCGACAGATCAGGCCCGCCAGGCTTCCGTTGACCCCGTTGGCCATATCTGCGCTGGCTCGCCATTGCTCGTATTGGCTTCTCCACTGTGGATCGAGACTGGCGGAAAGCAGCGGTGTAGAGAGCCGTGGATAGCGCGGGCTGTCGGTGGGCAGCAAGGGCGATGTCGGAGCGGATGTACGGCTGACCGGAGTACGTGGGACAAAGGATCTGAGCTGGCTTTCGTTCGCGATTTGCGGCTGAGTGTCGCTGGATGTCGCGGGGGTAGATTTTTCGGGCAGAAGTCCGTCGATGATAATGAACACCACGGCTGCCACGATAAACCCGGCAATCAGGCCGGCGAGGTGGCCAAAGAATACCGGCCAGTTTCCACGATTCTTGACGACCCAGACCCACATCCCTGCCCAGACCAGCAAAAACATCACGATCAACGATGTTTCCATCCCATCCATTTCCTTTCTTTAATTCGTTTCAGCTCACTAAGCAGATCCGCTTTTGCGGGCGGCAAGATAGCAAAACAATTACGCCTCAGTTCACGTGTTGGGAAAATAATTCACGGCAAGAAACAGCAGGGTCGCCATGCCGGCGGCAAACCCACACACCGCGCCCAGCAACTGACGTGCAATCGGATGTTCGGGTTGACGGCGATTGGCAATCCACAACCATACCCCCGCCAGAACGCCCGCGCTTGTGGTGAGCACCACCAAGCTGCGATCCAGGTTTGGTGTCGCCATCGACGTTCCAATGACTGCGTCGTAAATCAGCGTGAACACAATGCCGGTTACCACGCTACTTCCAGCGCCAGCAAGGTTGCCAAGTAGCAAGTTCCACTCACCCCGTTGCTTCACCACCCACAACCAGGTTCCGGCCATCACTAGCAAGCACAACAAAGCATCCATTGATTTATTCCCGAGTGCGCGATAACGGAGGCGGTTGTCAGGCCTCCAGCGAGAGTGGACGGCAAGATATCAAAATAGTAGCTTCGCGCCACTTCCTTCGAACACGTAACGGACTACACATGCCGATTGTTTCTGCTACCCCGCGCCTGCTCGGCGCGTTCCTTCTCGCCATCGTCATGACCCCGGCGCTTGCCGACCGGGATGAAACCCCAGAGGTTGCCTGGAAGGAATACCTCTCAGATTGTGAGCGTTTTCAGCAAGTAGTGAACAACGTTCAAAACGGGACCATGACTGCCAGGGCGGCGATGGTCCGCATCGATAGCTTGAAGCGAACTGTTTTCGTCCATCGGGAGCACCTCGCCCAGGCAAGCCTTGCCTCTCCCGATTATGCCCGTTGCGAAAACATCATTGCCCAGGCGACCGAGATCTGGAACAAGGAACATGACGTCCAGGACAAAGAGATTCAACAGCAATACTTCAAGGCTCAGGCCGAGCACGAGAAGTCCCCGGAATACGAGCGCGCCCTCGCTCTGGGCTTTAGCGACGTCGGCGGAATCGGCAAGCTCAAAGAACTGGCCGAGGAATCGGAAACGGATGGCGAAGCGTATCTGAAGACCTTGATGATTACAGTCGACTGGGGTTGCGGCCGACATTTCCGTGCCGTGAGATACGTCAAACCCTATGTGATCTACACCGCCCACCCTGATGAGGGCAGCTGCGCCGTCTATAAAGAGGTCGCGGCGCTCGGCGGAGAGAGTGTGGAGAGGGGCGAGACCATCGATCAGGACGCGATTTTTCAATACGTGGGATGGAAGACGCTGGAAGGGCCAGGTGGGTTTCCCGTCGACATTCGAGTCGTAAAAGTGCGGAAGTAATCAGCAGGGCTGTTTCTTCAGATGCGCATCTGATTACAGAATGTCTTTCAAATAACCCTTGAGCGCGAGGAGCGGCTGATCGAGCTGCTCCAGCGATTGCGCCTGGTTGAAATCGGCTGACAACTTGTGCAGCTCACGCCCCAACGGTTTCTCGACACCGCCCAAGGCGTCCATTGCCAGACCAAGACACTCGTTCATCTTCAACTGAATAGTCTCGACATCACCCCGCCGCACCAGCAACTCGAAAATATCCTTCTGGTAATCACCCATGACCATGTCGTCCCGCAGAATCGGGCTCAGGCCTTCTTCCTCGTAAGCGAGCTTGAGGGAGAAGAGGGCGACTGTTTCCAGTGACGTTTCCATGGGGTGCCTTTTGCGATGTCCTTCGTAACAAGATGAGGGTTCTGGGGGCAGCCAACGCTGCACCGGGGACGGGCGCGATTATACGTATCCGCCTGCATTCGGGGGAGTGATCAACAACGATACCGCCCACTTCAGTACAGCCAGGACTCGAGAGTGGTGACGCTGCATTCAAAGCAGTTCTGATAAATTCTCCATCGCTAAAATCGCTGACAGGGAGTCATGTATGGCAAAACCATTCGCACAAATAACCGAACCCAAAACGCGGCAGTTGCCACCATCAGCACCGCAACGATGAAAAAGTTACTGATCGGGGCGGCGCTCGTGATGGGGGCTATTCTCTACATCGGCTACTACCAAGCCCTTGAAGACGGTGACATTGAAACCATTCTGTTTATCAAAAAGCATCCGACGTGGCAGATGAGGTTTCACAACATCCACGCCAACGACGGGGAGATCAGGCAAGTGGAACGGCTTACGGCCGAGGAGCGAAAAATGATCATCGATTACTGTCGGTATCGACTGGGGCTCGATACGGCGCTGAGAACACAGGATGATGTTGAGAGATGCAGAATTAAATAGCCCCGTTCGATAAGGGCTACGGGTACAGGCCCGGTCGAATGGGAATCGGAGTTGTGCCACCCACGAACTCGACGTTAGATGTTGAACGCAAGCGGAGTTACGACCATTGAATACGACGACAAGCTGATTGAGGATGCCGCTCGCCCTGTTGGCAGCCTTAAGTTCAAATGACGGCAATGCCTGGAAAGGCTTCGACTTCGTGATCATGAACCGATTGCATGAGCAGGGTTTCATCAGTAATCCGGTGAACAAGAACAAGTCGATCTGGTTGACAGATGAAGGCATGCAGCGAGGTCGGAAGATAGCTGAGCGGTTGTTTGGGCCGAGTGGTAAATCCATGCCTGCGCCCAACCTTGAGACGTGATCTCATGCTGCGGCCAGGCTGCTTGTATCTGAAAATCCTTTAGCCGAAGGCTACCGGTTTTCTACAGACGAAAAAAAAGGCCTTGCCTAAGCAAGACCTTTCTTAATTTTGGTGCCCCGAGGGAGACTCGAACTCCCACTCCTTTCGAAAACGGATTTTGAATCCGCCGCGTCTACCAATTCCGCCATCAGGGCTCAATGGCGGCGAAGTATAGAGATGAGATTACCGTTGGTCAATCACGTTTCATGGTCAATTTTCGATATTTCCGCTAGACTTTCGGCCCCTGCTAGACGAACCCCATCATGCGCGTTGCTGACTTTACCTTCGAACTCCCTGATTCGCTGATCGCCCGCCACCCTTTGGCCGAGCGTCGCGGTAGTCGCCTGTTGACCCTTGATGGGGTCAGCGGTGCTCTGGCACACCGTCAATTCACTGATTTGCTTGAGCATTTGCGCTCGGGCGATTTGATGGTGTTCAACAATACCCGGGTGATTCCGGCGCGGCTGTTTGGGCAGAAAGCGTCCGGTGGCAAGCTGGAAATCCTCATCGAACGGGTACTCGATACGCATCGCGTGCTGGCGCATGTGCGTTCCAGCAAGTCGCCGAAGCCGGGTTCGAAGATTCTCATCGACGGCGGTGGCGAAGCCGAGATGCTCGCGCGTCATGACGCGTTGTTCGAATTGGGCTTTGACGAAGAAGTGCTGCCGCTGCTTGATCGCGTCGGGCACATGCCGTTGCCTCCTTATATAGACCGCCCGGATGAAGGCTCGGATCGCGAGCGTTATCAGACGGTGTACGCCGAGCGCCTGGGCGCGGTGGCGGCGCCGACGGCGGGGCTGCATTTCGATCAGGCCTTGATGGAGGCGATTGCCGCCAAAGGCGTCGAGACCACATTCGTCACGTTGCACGTTGGCGCCGGTACATTCCAGCCAGTGCGCGTCGAAAAGCTTGAAGATCACCACATGCACACCGAGTGGCTGGAAGTCGGCCAGGACGTGGTCGATGCAGTCGCCGCGTGTCGTGCGCGCGGTGGTCGAGTGATTGCCGTGGGCACCACCAGCGTGCGTTCGCTGGAGAGTGCGGCGCGCGATGGCGTGCTCAAGCCGTTCAGTGGCGACACCGATATCTTTATCTTCCCGGGCCGACCGTTCCATGTGGTCGATGCTCTGGTGACCAATTTCCATTTGCCTGAATCCACGCTGTTGATGCTGGTTTCGGCCTTCGCCGGTTACCCCGAAACCATGGCCGCCTATAAGGCTGCCGTCGATAACGGTTACCGCTTTTTCAGCTACGGTGATGCGATGTTCATCACCCGAAATCCCGCGCCGACTGCCCCTAGTGAATCGGACCCAGAGGAAACAGTATGAGTCGCACCTGTCGTATGTCGTTCGAGCTGCTTGCCACCGATGGCAAGGCCCGTCGTGGTCGTCTGACCTTCCCGCGTGGCACCGTCGAGACTCCGGCCTTCATGCCGGTCGGTACTTACGGCACGGTCAAGGGCATGTTGCCGCGTGACATCGTCGCCACCGGCGCGGAAATGATCCTGGGCAACACCTTTCACCTGTGGCTGCGTCCTGGCACCCAAGTGATCAAGGAGCACGGCGACCTGCACGATTTCATGCAGTGGAAGGGCCCGATCCTGACCGACTCCGGCGGCTTCCAGGTGTTCAGCCTCGGCGCCATGCGCAAGATCAAGGAAGAGGGCGTGACCTTTGCCTCTCCGGTCGACGGCGCCAAAGTGTTCATGGGCCCGGAAGAGTCGATGCAGGTTCAGCGCGATCTCGGTTCCGATGTCGTGATGATTTTCGACGAATGCACGCCGTACCCGGCTGACGAAGACGTCGCCCGTGTGTCGATGGAGCTGTCGTTGCGCTGGGCTCAGCGTTCGAAGAACGCTCACGGCGAGAATACCGCTGCACTGTTCGGCATCGTCCAGGGCGGCATGCACCAGGATCTGCGCAAGCGCTCGCTCGAAGGCCTCGACAAGATCGGCTTTGATGGCCTGGCCATTGGCGGTCTGTCGGTGGGCGAACCGAAGCACGAGATGATCAAGGTGCTCGATTATCTGCCGGGCATGATGCCGGCTGACAAACCTCGTTACCTTATGGGCGTTGGCAAACCGGAAGATCTGGTTGAGGGTGTGCGCCGCGGTGTGGACATGTTCGATTGCGTGATGCCAACCCGTAATGCCCGCAATGGGCATCTGTTCATTGATACAGGCGTGCTGAAGATCCGTAACGCGTTCCATCGCCATGATGAATCGCCGCTCGATCCGACCTGCGATTGCTATACCTGCCAGAACTTCTCCCGCGCTTATCTGCATCACCTGGACAAGTGCGGCGAAATGCTGGGAAGCATGCTCAATACCATCCATAACTTGCGCCATTATCAGGTGCTGATGGCTGGTTTGCGCGAGGCTATTCAACAGGGTACATTGGCCGCCTTTGTCGATGCCTTCTACGCCAAACGCGGGCTCCCCGTTCCGCCTTTGGACTGAGTTTTCTGACCCCAAGATTCAACATTTGCAACTGGAGTGCTAAATGAGCTTTTTTATCTCTAACGCCATGGCTGACGCTGCTGCACCGGCTGCTGCAGGCCCAATGGGCGGCGGCTTCGAGTGGATTTTCCTGGTCGGCTTCCTGGTCATCTTCTACCTGATGATCTGGCGCCCACAGGCCAAGCGTGCCAAAGAGCAGAAGAACCTGCTGAGCAGCCTGCAGAAGGGCGACGAAGTAGTCACCACCGGCGGCATCGCCGGCAAGATCACCAAAGTGGCCGATGACTTCGTGGTTCTGGAAGTTTCCGACACCGTGGAAATGAAGTTCCAGAAAGGCGCCATCGCCGCCACGCTGCCAAAAGGCACGCTGAAAGCGATCTAAGGTTCCAACTTCTACTCAATCGACGGGGCGCGCAAGGCGCCCCGCGTTCATAACGGGCGGCGTGATGCTGAACAAATACCCTCTGTGGAAATACATTCTGATCCTGGCGGTGCTGGCGGTCGGTCTGATTTATTCCGCTCCCAATCTTTATCCTGATGACCCGGCCATTCAGGTCAGCGGCGCCAGCACGGCACTGCAGGTCAATCAGGCCGATCTGGATCGCGTAAGCACCGCGCTGAAAGAATCCGGGATCAACGTCAAGGCTGCCACGCTGGCGGCGAACGGCAAGGGCGGTCTGATCCGTCTGACCAAGGCTGAAGATCAGCTGCCGGCCAAAGACGTTGTGCGCAAGGCATTGGGTGATGACTACGTCGTCGCGCTGAACCTGGCACAGACCACCCCGCAATGGCTGCGCAACCTGGGCGCGCACCCGATGAAGCTGGGTCTGGACTTGTCCGGTGGTGTGCACTTCCTGCTGGAAGTGGACATGGATAAAGCCCTCGATGCACGCCTGAAAGTCTACGAAGGCGACGTCAAGAGCCTGCTGCGCAAAGAGAAGCTGCGCTATCGCAGTCTGCCGCAGCTCAATGGTGCCATTCAGCTGGGCTTCAGCGATGAAGATTCCCGCGAACAGGCCCGTGCGCTGATCCGCAAGAACTTCAACGATTTCGACATTGTTCCGGCCGATCTCAATGGTCAACCGGTGCTGCGTCTGGCGATGACCCCGGCCAAGCTGGCGGAAATCCGTGAATACTCCATCAAGCAGAACTTGACCACGGTACGTAACCGCGTCAACGAGCTGGGTGTTGCCGAACCGATCGTCCAGCGTCAGGGCGCCAACCGCATCGTGGTTGAGCTGCCGGGCGTGCAGGACACTGCCGAAGCCAAGCGTATTCTCGGCAAGACGGCCAACCTTGAGTTCCGTCTGGCGGCAGAGCCTGGCGCTTCGAAAGCCACTTCCGAAACTTTCGAGTTCCGTGAAGGTAATCGTCCTTCGGCGCAGATCGAGCGCGGCCTGATCATCACGGGTGACCAGGTAACCGACGCCAAGGCTGGTTTCGGCGAGCACGGCACGCCTGAAGTGAACATCCGTCTGGATGGTCACGGTGGCGAGCTGATGAGCCGTGCGACCCGCAGCAACGTTGGTCGCAGCATGGCTGTGATCTTCATTGAGCAGCGTCCGGTCACCACTTACACCAAGCAAATGGTGAATGGCGTCGAAAAAGACGTCGCGGTGCAGACGTTCAAGGAAGAGAAGAAGATCATCAGTCTGGCGACCATCCAGTCGCCGCTGGGTGCTCAGTTCCGTATCACTGGCCTGAACGGTCAGGGTGAGTCGTCCGAGCTGGCGCTGCTGCTGCGTGCCGGTGGTCTGGCGGCTCCAATGTACTTCGCTGAAGAGCGCACAATCGGCCCGAGCCTGGGTGCTGACAACATCACCAAGGGTATCGATGCGTCGTTGTGGGGCATGTTGTTCGTTTCGCTGTTCATCATCGCGATCTATCGCTTCTTCGGCATCATCGCCACTGTCGCTCTGTCGGTGAACATGGTGTTGCTGCTGGCGCTGATGTCGCTGCTGGGTGCAACGCTGACCCTGCCGGGTATCGCCGGTATCGTCTTGACCATGGGTATGGCGGTCGACGCCAACGTGCTGATCTTCTCGCGGATACGTGAAGAGATCGCCGCGGGCATGTCCGTGCAGCGCGCAATCAACGAAGGCTTCGGCCGGGCATTCACCGCGATTCTCGACGCCAACCTGACCACTCTGTTGGTCGGCGGGATTCTCTTTGCGATGGGCACAGGCCCGGTCAAAGGTTTCGCAGTGACCATGTCCCTCGGGATCTTTACCTCGATGTTCACGGCCATCATGGTGACCCGCGCAATGGTCAACCTGATCTTCGGCGGACGTGACTTCAAGAAGTTGTGGATTTAAGGGGCTGCCATGTTACGTACAATCAACTTCATGGGCGTTCGCAACTTCGCGTTCGGCGTCACAGTATTCCTCACCCTGCTGGCTATGTTCAGTGTCGTCACCAAGGGCATGAACTGGGGTCTGGACTTCACCGGCGGTACGCTCATCGAGCTGACCTACGAGCGTCCGGCCGATGTCACCAAGGTGCGCGAGCAGCTGGTGAGTTCGGGTTACCACGAAGCCATCGTGCAGAGCTTCGGTGCGACGACCGATTTGCTGGTGCGGATGCCGGGTGAAGACCCGCAGCTGGGCCATCAGGTCGCGGAAGCGCTGCTGAAGGTTGGCGGCGACAACCCGGCGATGGTCAAGCGTGTCGAGTTCGTCGGCCCGCAGGTCGGTGAAGAGCTGCGCGACCAGGGCGGCCTCGGCATGCTGCTGGCGCTCGGCGGCATCCTGATCTACCTGGCTTTCCGCTTTCAGTGGAAATTCGCGGTCGGCGCTATCGTTTCGCTGATCCACGACGTGATCGTGACCATCGGTATCCTGTCGTTCTTCCAGATCACTTTCGATCTGACGGTACTGGCAGCGGTGCTGGCGATCATCGGTTACTCGCTGAACGACACCATTGTGGTATTCGACCGGGTTCGTGAGAACTTCCGTGTACTGCGCAAGGCAACGCTGATCGAGAACATCAACATCTCGACCACCCAGACCCTGCTGCGCACCATGGCGACGTCGATCTCGACCTTGCTGGCGATCGCTGCGCTGCTGTTCTTCGGTGGCGACAACCTGTTCGGCTTCTCGATTGCCCTGTTCATCGGTGTTCTGGCGGGTACTTACTCGTCGATCTACATCGCTAACGTGGTGCTGATCTGGCTGAACCTGACGACCGAAGACCTGATTCCACCGGCTAACACCGAGAAGGAAATCGACGACCGTCCATAACGGCCATCGTTTTCCCAGTTGTCAGCCAAAAAAGGCGCGAGTTGAACTCGCGCCTTTTTTTATGCTCCAAGGCTGGGAGAAGCGCGGGCCCGTCCCGCATGTGATGGTCAGGAGGTTCATGTGAACAAGTCGTTGCTGGTTGGTGCGGTATTGGGTGCTGTCGGTGTGACTGCCGGGGGTGCTGTTGCCACCTACAGCCTGGTTAAAAGCGGCCCTGAGTATGCGCAAGTATTAGCCGTTGAACCGGTCAAGACACAGATCAAGACGCCACGTGAAGTGTGCAAGGACGTAGCAGTGACCCGGCAGGCGCCGGTCAAGGATCAACACCAGATTCTCGGTACCGCCATCGGTGCCGTAGCGGGTGGTTTGCTGGGGAACCAGATCGGCGGCGGCAACGGCAAGAAGATCGCCACGGTCGCCGGCGCGGTCGGTGGCGGTTATGCCGGTAACAAGGTTCAGGAAGGCATGCAGGGTCGTGACACCTACACCACGACACAGACTCGCTGTAACACCGTAAACGACATCAGTGACAAGGTTGTTGGTTACGACGTGCGTTACTCGCTGGATGGCAAGGAAGGCAAAGTGCGCATGGATCGTGATCCGGGCAACCAGATTCCGGTCGACAAGGAAGGCAAACTGGTCCTGTCGCAGAATGAGCCAGGTCAGTAACGGCCTGGTCGTTTAAAAAGAAGCATCCTTCGGGGTGCTTTTTTTGTGCCCGTATTCTTGCCAGCCGACTGATCCGTCGGTGATCACCTGATACCCAATGTAGGAGTCGCCGAAGGCTGCGATCTTTTGATCCTGTTTTTAAAAACCAGAAGCAAAAAATCGCAGCCTTCGGCAGCTCCTACAGGGGGAATGTTGAATTTCGGGCATAAAAAAACACCCCGAAGGGTGCTTTTTTCGTTTCGCGAAAAGCTTAGCGCTTCAGCGAAGCCGGCAGGTGCGGCTGGATCGCCGTCAGCACTGCCTTGAAGCATTTGGTGTTGCCGGCAACGATGTGGCCTTTTTCAAGGAAGTCGTGACCACCGGTGAAGTCGCTCACCAGGCCGCCAGCTTCTTGAATCAGCAGGGCGCCTGCAGCCATGTCCCACTCGGACAGGCCCGACTCCCAGAATGCATCGAAACGACCGGCAGCCACGTAGGCAAGGTCGAGGCTTGCCGAGCCAGCACGGCGGATGCCGGCGGTCTGGCCAACCAGAGCGCGGAACATGCCCAGGTAGTTCTCGAGGTTGTCCATCTGGTCGTCACGGAACGGGAAGCCAGTGCCCAGCAGGGCGCCGTCGAGGCTGGTGCGACCGCTGACGCGCAGGCGGCGACCGTTCAGTTGAGCGCCGCGACCACGGCTGGCGGTGAATTCTTCCTGGCGAACCGGGTCCAGAACAACAGCGTGTTCCAGGCGACCGCGGTATTTGCAGGCGATGCTGACAGCGAAGTGAGGAATGCCACGTAGGAAGTTGGTGGTGCCGTCCAGCGGATCAATGATCCACAGGTATTCTTCGCCTTCGATGCCGGTACCGGCGTGCATGCCGGTCTCTTCGCCACGGATGGAGTGGTTCGGGTAAGCCTTGCGCAGCGCGTCGATGATTTTCTGCTCGGCGGCGCGGTCCACCTCGGATACATAATCCTTGGCGTCTTTTTCGTCGACCTTGATGGTATCCAGGCGCTCGATGGAGCGGAAGATCAGTTCACTGGCGCTGCGGGCGGCGCGCAGCGCGATATTCAGCATGGGCTGCATGGATGTGTCACCTAAGGTTGTTAAAGAAAGCCGCGCATTCTATCAGAACTTTTCTTCAGGTGAAGGTCGCTGTTCGCTTTCATAGCTTAACGGTAGGCTGTTCTGTAAGATTTGCACCCCTTTCCTGTGTCCGAGAGCGCCTCCCTTGCTGCAGAACATTCGTGTCGTCCTGGTCAATACCAGCCACCCCGGCAACATCGGCGGGGCCGCGCGCGCCATGAAAAACATGGGTCTGTCGCGCTTGGTGCTGGTCGAGCCGCGCCTGTTTCCGCACCACGAGGCCGATGCTCGCGCCTCCGGTGCCGGTGACATCCTTGAAAATGCCCAAGTCGTCGCCACCCTTGAAGATGCCTTGGTCGGTTGCAATCTGGTGCTTGGCACCAGTGCTCGTGACCGCCGTATCCCCTGGCCGCTGCTGGATCCGCGCGAATGCGGAACCAAGGTGGTTGAGGAGGCCGGGCAAGGCGCGCAAATCGCTTTGGTATTTGGTCGTGAAGATTCCGGCCTGACCAATGACGAGCTGCAGCGATGTCACTTTCACGTGCATATCCCCTCCGATCCTGAGTTCAGCTCGCTGAATCTGGGGGCGGCGGTGCAGGTGTTGAGCTATGAAGTGCGTATGGCCTGGCTGGCGGCACAGGGTCAGCCGAGCAAGATCGAGAAAGAAGAAGTGGCCTCGGTGAAAAGCGCCGAGCTGGCGACCATGGATGAGCTGGAGCGATTCTATGAGCATCTGGAGCAGACGCTGGTCGCTATCGAATTCCTCGATCCGGAAAAACCGCGGCACTTGATGGCGCGCCTGCGCCGGTTGTACGGACGCAGCTCGGTCAGCCGGGCGGAAATGAATATATTGCGTGGCATCCTCACGGAAACCCAAAAAGCGGCCCGTGGTGAGCTTCTAAGGCGGAAGGACTGAATGATGTTTGAGCGTTTGCGTGAAGATATCCAGAGCGTATTCCATCGAGACCCGGCGGCGCGTAACGCTTTTGAAGTCCTGACCTGCTACCCCGGCATGCACGCCATCTGGATTCATCGATTGGCAGGCATGCTCTGGCGCAATGAGCTGAAATGGCTGGCGCGATTGGTGTCGAACTTCGGTCGCTGGTTGACCGGGATCGAAATTCATCCGGGGGCCAAGGTCGGTCGGCGTTTTTTCATCGATCACGGTATGGGGATCGTCATTGGCGAAACCGCCGAGATTGGTGATGACGTGACCATTTATCAGGGTGTGACCCTGGGTGGCACGAGCTGGAACAAGGGCAAGCGTCACCCGACACTGGGCGACGGCGTTGTCGTGGGCGCTGGCGCCAAGGTGCTCGGCCCGTTCACGGTCGGTGCCGGTGCCAAGGTCGGCTCCAACGCGGTGGTGACCAAAGAAGTACCGCCGGGCGCTACAGTTGTGGGCATTCCGGGTCGAATCATCGTCAAATCCGATGAGGAGCAGGACGCCAAGCGCAAGGCCATGGCCGAGAAGATCGGTTTCGATGCCTATGGTGTCAGCGAAGACATGCCCGACCCGGTGGCGCGCGCCATCGGTCAGTTGCTCGACCACCTGCAAGCGGTGGACGGGCGGCTGGAAGGTATGTGCGGCGCATTGAAGGATCTGGGCAGTAATTACTGTGCGAAAGATCTGCCTGAGCTGCGCGAAGAAGACTTCGCCTGCGTGAAGGGCAAGGATCAGAGTCAGGCCAGCTAAACCGCACCGCTGCTTTCGCGAGTATGGGATTGCATTCCTGTGTGGGAGCGAGCCTGCTCGCGAAGAGCGGTAACGCGGTACCTCTGGCTGTTAACGGCCTGCCTTTGCTATGATGCGCGCGCTCTTTCGCGGGTAAACCCGACTAAAGCACTAGGTCTTATAGTTGACTTAAATACTCGGGAATTGCATACTCGCCCCATTCTGAACTCCGTGGTAATTGTCCATGCGACTGACTACAAAAGGCCGATACGCCGTGACCGCCATGCTTGATCTGGCGTTGCACGCGCAGCACGGGCCGGTGTCCCTGGCCGATATCTCCGAGCGCCAAGGCATTTCCCTGTCCTATCTCGAACAGCTTTTTGCCAAGCTGCGCCGCAGTAACCTGGTTTCCAGCGTTCGCGGTCCGGGTGGTGGCTACCAGTTGTCCCGCGACATGCAGGGCATTCAGGTCGCCCAGGTGATCGACGCGGTGAACGAATCGGTCGATGCCACCAAGTGCGGGGGGCAGGGTGATTGCCATTCCGGCGACACTTGCCTGACACATCATCTGTGGTGCGATCTGAGCCTGCAGATTCACGAATTTCTAAGTGGTATCAGCTTGGCTGATCTTGTGACTCGCCGTGAGGTGCAAGAAGTAGCCCAGCGTCAGGACCAGCGCCGTTGCAACAGCAAGGCGCAACGCCTGGACAAGATTGAAGCGTCCGCCGTCGAATGACAGCCGTAGAGCCAGCGGCACGCCAGCCCTGATTTAGGAGATAGTCCATGAAATTGCCGATTTACCTTGATTACTCTGCGACCACACCGGTCGATCCGCGCGTTGCGCAAAAAATGAGTGAATGCCTGCTGGTCGACGGAAACTTCGGTAACCCGGCGTCCCGTTCCCATGTGTTCGGCTGGAAAGCTGAAGAGTCCGTCGAAAACGCCCGTCGTCAGGTGGCCGATCTGGTCAACGCCGACCCGCGTGAAATCGTCTGGACCTCAGGCGCCACCGAGTCCAACAACCTGGCGATCAAAGGTGCGGCACATTTCTACGCCTCCAAGGGCAAACACCTGATCACCACCAAGATTGAGCACAAGGCTGTCCTCGACACCATGCGCCAACTGGAGCGTGAAGGTTTCGAAGTGACCTACCTCGAGCCGCAGACCGATGGTCTGGTGACTCCGGCAATGATCGAAGCCGCGCTGCGTGAAGACACCATTCTCGTGTCGGCGATGCATGTGAACAACGAAATCGGCACCATCAACGACATCGAAGCCATCGGCGAGATGCTTCGCGCCAAAGGCATCCTGTTCCACGTTGACGCTGCTCAGTCCACCGGCAAGGTCGACATCGACCTGTCGAAACTGAAAGTCGACATGATGTCGTTCTCCGCCCACAAGACCTACGGCCCTAAAGGCATCGGCGCGCTGTACGTGAGCCGCAAGCCGCGTGTGCGCATCGAAGCGACCATGCACGGCGGCGGTCATGAGCGCGGCATGCGTTCCGGTACTCTGGCGACCCACCAGATCGTCGGCATGGGCGAAGCGTTCCGTGTGGCCAAGGAAGACATGGCTGCTGAAAACGTGCGCATCAAAGCCCTGAGCGACCGCTTCTACAAGCAGGTCGAGCATCTGGAAGAGCTGTACGTCAACGGCAGCCTGACTGCCCGCGTTCCGCACAACCTGAACCTGAGCTTCAACTACGTTGAGGGCGAGTCGCTGATCATGGCGCTCAAGGATCTGGCGGTTTCGTCCGGTTCGGCGTGCACCTCGGCATCGCTTGAGCCTTCGTACGTACTGCGTGCCTTGGGCCGCAACGACGAACTGGCACACAGCTCGATCCGCTTCACTTTCGGCCGTTTCACCACCGAAGAAGAAATCGACTACGCCGCGCAGAAAGTCTGCGAGGCCGTTACCAAGCTGCGCACTTTGTCGCCGCTGTGGGACATGTACAAAGACGGCGTCGATATCTCGAAGATCGAGTGGGCGGCACACTAAATATAGAAGCCGCCAGATACAGATCCTGTAGCGACGCGGCGACTGACGCAGCGCAGCTACAGGGCCTCAAGAGCGGCCCTGATGAGTGAGGATTAGAACCATGGCTTACAGCGAAAAGGTCATCGACCACTACGAAAACCCGCGTAACGTCGGCAAGATGAATGCCGAAGACCCGGATGTCGGCACTGGCATGGTTGGCGCACCAGCGTGCGGCGACGTGATGCGTCTGCAGATCAAGGTCAACGATCAGGGCATCATCGAAGATGCCAAGTTCAAGACTTACGGCTGCGGTTCGGCAATCGCCTCCAGCTCCCTCGCTACCGAGTGGATGAAGGGCAAGACCCTGGACGAAGCGGAAACCATCAAGAACACCCAGCTGGCCGAAGAACTGGCCCTGCCACCAGTGAAAATTCACTGCTCGGTACTCGCTGAAGACGCTATCAAGGCGGCTGTTCGCGATTACAAGCAGAAGAAAGGCTTGATCTGACTTTCAGGATTTGGCGACGAGTAAGGAGTCACCGATGGCTATCAGCATGACAGAAGCGGCTGCTCGACACGTGCGGCGCTCCCTCGACGGGCGCGGCAAGGGTGAAGGGATTCGTCTGGGTGTTCGCACCACAGGTTGTTCCGGCCTTGCCTACGTGCTGGAGTTTGTCGACGAGGTGGTTGCAGAGGATCAGGTGTTCGAAAGTCACGGCGAAAAAGTGATTATCGACCCGAAAAGCCTGGCCTACCTGGACGGCACCGAGCTCGATTTCGTCAAGGAAGGGTTGAACGAAGGCTTCAAGTTCAACAACCCCAACGTACGCGGTGAGTGTGGCTGCGGCGAAAGCTTCAACATCTGAGGCTTGTCGTGGGTACTCCTTGTCATTTCGCTTTATTCGAGCTGCAACCGAGCTTCCGTCTGGATCTCGAGCAGTTGGCCACGCGCTACCGTGAGTTGGCGCGTGGTGTTCATCCTGACCGCTTTGCCGATGCTTCCGAGCGCGAGCAGCGGTTGGCGCTTGAGCAATCTGCCGGCCTCAACGAGGCTTATCAGGTGCTCAAGAGCCCGCCCCAGCGTGCGCGCTATCTGCTGAAGGTCAGTGGGCATGAAGTGCCGATGGAAATCACGGTCCATGATCCCGAGTTTCTTTTGCAGCAGATGCAATGGCGCGAAGAGCTCGAAGACCTCCAGGACAGTGCCGATCTCGACGGCGTCGCGGTATTCAAGCGTCGCTTGAAAGTGGCCCAGGAAGAACTCAACGAAAGTTTTGCAGCCTGTTGGGACGATGCAGCGCAACGTGATCAGGCCGAACGCCTGATGCGGCGCATGCAGTTCCTCGACAAGCTGACCTACGAAGTGCGCCAGTTAGAAGAGCGCCTCGACGATTAACCCAGTGCCGCTCCGGTCGCACGCCTGATATACAGATAAGTCCTGATCACGATGGCCCTACTGCAGATCGCCGAACCCGGCCAAAGTCCTCAACCGCACCAGCGTCGCCTGGCTGTGGGGATCGACTTGGGTACTACCAATTCGCTGGTCGCTGCGTTGCGCAGTGGTCTTTCCGAGCCGCTGGCCGACGCAAACGGGCAGGTCATACTGCCGTCTGCCGTGCGTTACCACTCCGACCGCGTCGAAGTCGGCGAGTCGGCCAAGCTGGCTGCCGCTTCCGATCCTTTGAACACTGTGCTGTCGGTCAAGCGCTTGATGGGTCGTGGTCTGTCCGACGTCAAGCAATTGGGCGAGCAACTGCCATACCGCTTTGTCGGCGGCGAATCGCACATGCCGTTCATCGATACCGTGCAGGGCCCGAAAAGCCCGGTCGAAGTCTCCGCCGAAATCCTCAAAGTGTTGCGCCAGCGTGCTGAAGCGACCTTGGGCGGCGAACTGGTTGGCGCGGTGATCACCGTTCCGGCGTATTTCGACGATGCTCAGCGCCAAGCCACCAAAGATGCGGCCCAATTGGCCGGTCTGAACGTGCTGCGCCTGCTCAATGAGCCGACCGCGGCCGCTGTGGCTTACGGTCTGGATCAGCACGCCGAAGGCCTGGTCGCGATCTATGACCTGGGCGGCGGCACTTTCGATATATCGATTCTGCGTCTCACTGGCGGTGTGTTTGAAGTTTTGGCGACTGGCGGCGATAGCGCGCTGGGCGGCGATGATTTCGATCATGCGATTGCCAGCTGGATCATCGAGAGCGCGGGCCTGTCCGCCGATCTCGATCCTGGCGCGCAACGTAATCTGCTCCAAACCGCTTGCGCGGCCAAAGAAGCCCTGACCGATGCGGCCAGTGTTGAAGTTGCCTACGGCGACTGGAAAGCACAGCTGACCCGCGAAGCCTTCGATGCGCTGATCGAGCCGATGGTCTCGCGCAGTCTGAAAGCCTGCCGCCGTGCTGTTCGTGATTCCGGCATCGAGCTGGAAGACGTGCATGCCGTGGTCATGGTCGGCGGTTCGACTCGCGTCCCGCGCGTTCGAGAAGCGGTTGCCGAAGCCTTTGGTCGTGAGCCGTTGACCGAGATCGACCCGGATCAAGTGGTGGCCATCGGTGCCGCGATCCAGGCCGATACGTTGGCTGGCAACAAGCGCGATGGCGGCGAACTGCTGCTGCTCGACGTGATTCCGCTGTCCCTGGGGCTGGAAACCATGGGCGGTCTGATGGAGAAGGTGATTCCGCGCAACACCACCATCCCCGTCGCCCGTGCTCAGGACTTCACCACTTATAAAGATGGTCAGTCGGCAATGGCGATTCACGTGCTGCAAGGCGAGCGTGAGTTGATCAGTGACTGCCGCTCGCTGGCGCGTTTCGAATTGCGTGGCATTCCAGCGATGGTCGCGGGTGCGGCGAAGATTCGCGTGACCTTCCAGGTCGACGCTGACGGTCTGCTCAGCGTTTCCGCCCGCGAACTCGGTTCGGGCGTTGAAGCGAGCATTCAGGTCAAACCGTCCTACGGTCTGACCGACGGCGAAATCGCCAAAATGCTCAAGGACTCGTTCCAGCACGCCAATGACGACAAGGTCGCTCGCGTTCTACGTGAACAGCAAGTCGATGCCCAGCGTCTGATCGAAGCCGTGCGGGGTGCTCTGGAGGTGGATGGCGAGCGTTTGCTTGACGCCGAAGAGCGCATGGTTATCGACCTGCAATTGCAGGAACTGGCCGAACTGATGAAAGGTACCGATGGTTACGCCATCGAGCAGCAGACCAAGCGTCTGTCGCAAGTGACCGATGCTTTTGCTGCCCGCCGCATGGATTTGACGGTGAAAGCCGCTCTGTCGGGGCGCAATCTGAATGAAATCGAGGATATCTGATGCCGCAGGTCATTTTTCTGCCCCACGACAAGTTCTGCCCTGAGGGTATGGTGGTCGAGGCTGCGCCCGGCACATCGATTCTTGAACTGGCCCACGAACACCACATCGAGATGGAAAGTGCTTGCGGCGGCGTCTGCGCCTGCACCACTTGTCACTGCATCATTCGCGAGGGTTTCGACTCGATGGAAGAGGCTGACGAGCTGGAAGAAGACTTCCTTGATCGTGCCTGGGGTCTGGAAGCGCAATCGCGACTGGCCTGTCAGGCTATCGTGGGTGAGGAAGACATCACCGTCGAGATTCCGAAATATTCGCTTAACCATGCGGCCGAAGCGCCGCACTGACTGGTAAGACTGTCATGAGCTACGGTTGGAATGATGTTCAACGTATTGCAGAAGAGCTGGCCGAGGCCCACCCCGGTATCGATCCGTATTCTGTAGGTTTCGTCCGTCTGCAGCAGATGATCATGAATCTGCCTGACTTTGATGACACCTCTGGTCGCGTTGGCGAGAAAGTACTGGAAGCGGTTCAGACGCTCTGGGCCGAAGAATTGGACTGATCGTCCTCGCAGGTTAGGCAATACCCAAGAACCCGCGTATAATTCGCGGGTTTAATTTTTCACAAATTACCGTTTCTGGAGTTACACCATGGCTGTTCAACGCACTTTCTCCATCATCAAGCCTGACGCTGTTGCAAAAAACGTCATCGGCGAAATCACCACTCGTTTCGAAAAAGCCGGCCTGCGCGTTGTAGCTTCGAAACTGAAGCAACTGTCCAAAGCTGAAGCTGAAGGCTTCTACGCTGAGCACAGCGCTCGTGGTTTCTTCGGCGACCTGGTTTCCTTCATGATCTCCGGTCCTGTTGTTGTTCAGGTTCTGGAAGGCGAAAACGCTATCGCTCTGAACCGTGAGCTGATGGGCACTACCAACCCTAAAGAAGCTGCTGCCGGTACCATCCGCGCTGATTTCGCTGATTCCATCGACGCCAACGCTGTTCACGGTTCGGACTCCGAAGCCGCAGCTGCTCGTGAAATCTCGTACTTCTTCGCAGCTACTGAAGTAACCACTCGCTAAGCATTGGCTTAAGAGTGAAGGTGAATCCATGACTACATCGACTGTTAAAACCAACCTGCTGGGTCTGACCCAGCCGGAAATGGAAAAATTCTTCGACTCAATCGGGGAGAAGCGTTTCCGTGCCGGTCAGGTAATGAAATGGATTCACCACTTTGGCGTCGATGATTTCGACGCCATGACGAACGTCAGCAAGGCCTTGCGCGACAAGCTCAAGGTTATTGCCGAGGTCCGTGGTCCCGAAGTTGTCAGTGAGGACATCTCCACCGACGGCACCCGTAAGTGGGTGGTGCGCGTGGCGTCCGGCAGCTGTGTCGAGACCGTGTACATTCCCCAGGGCAAGCGCGGCACCTTGTGCGTTTCGTCCCAGGCAGGCTGTGCCCTGGACTGCAGTTTCTGCTCCACCGGCAAGCAAGGCTTCAATAGCAACCTCACCGCCGCCGAAGTCATCGGTCAGGTGTGGATTGCCAACAAATCTTTCGGCAGCGTCCCGGCCACAGTCGACCGTGCCATCACCAACGTGGTGATGATGGGCATGGGTGAGCCGCTGCTGAACTTCGACAACGTCGTCGCCGCCATGCATCTGATGATGGATGACCTCGGCTACGGGATCTCCAAGCGCCGCGTGACCCTGTCCACGTCGGGTGTGGTGCCGATGATCGATGAGCTGTCCAAGCACATCGACGTATCCCTGGCGTTGTCCCTGCACGCACCGAATGACGCATTGCGTAACCAATTGGTGCCGATCAACAAGAAATATCCGCTTAAGATGCTGCTCGAGTCGTGCCAGCGCTACATGTCGTCCCTGGGCGAGAAGCGCGTGCTGACCATCGAGTACACCTTGCTCAAGGACATCAACGACAAAGTCGAACATGCCGTTGAGATGGTCGAGTTGCTGAAAGACATTCCATGCAAGATCAATCTGATTCCGTTCAACCCGTTCCCGCACTCCGGGTACGAGCGGCCTAGCAACAATGCTATCCGCCGGTTCCAGGATCAACTGCATCAGGCAGGCTTCAACGTCACTGTGCGCACCACCCGTGGTGAAGACATCGACGCGGCTTGTGGACAATTGGTAGGACAGGTGCTGGATCGCACCCGTCGCAGCGAACGTTACATTGCCGTGCGGGAATTGAACGCCGACGGCGATCTGGCGCAGAACGCCGCGAATACAAACTAAGAGAGGATCTCTATGTCCCTGCGCTTTGCGCTGCTGTTGCTGCTGGCCAGCCTGAGTGCTGGCTGTGTCCTGTCGGGTGACTACAACCCGATGAAGACCAGCAAGGGCCGCGACGAAGCGCGAGCCGCTTATGTGCAGTTGGGGCTGGGGTATTTGCAGCAGGGCATGACCGAGCGCGCCAAGGTGCCGCTTAAAAAGGCCCTTGACCTGGACAGCTCTGACCCTGACGCCAATGCTGCGCTCGGTCTGGTGTTCCAGGCCGAGATGGAGCCTGCACTTGCTGACGAACACTTCCGCAAGGCCTTGTCTTCACGTCCCGCCGATGCCCGCACCCTCAACAACTACGGCAGTTTTCTCTACGAAGAACAGCGTTACAAGGAAGCCTACGAGCGTTTTGAACAGGCCGCCGCCGATACCCTGTATCCTGAGCGCTCGCGCGTGTTCGAGAGCCTCGGCATGACGGCGGCAAAGCTCGGCCAGCGTGATCTGGCGCAACAGCAGCTGGAAAAAGCCCTGCGGTTGAATCGTCAACAACCGCGCGCATTGCTGGAAATGGCTGAGTTGTCCTTCGAAGACAGGCATTATGTGCCCGCACGTGACTATTACGACCGTTTCAGCCTGCTAACCGAACAAAATGCACGTAGTCTATTGCTCGGCGTTCGGCTGGCGAAAGTGTTTGAAGATCGCGACAAGGCAGCCAGTTATGGCCTGCAATTAAAACGACTCTATCCCGGTACGCCGGAATATCAGCAATACCTGTCGGAGCAATGATGAAAGCGGCGCATCCCGAAGTTGTAGCAGCGAATCGCGTTAACCCCGGTGAGACCTTGCGCCAGGCCCGCGAAAGCAATGGCTGGTCGCTGGCCGAAGTGGCCCTCAAGCTCAACCTCACCGTGACTTCCCTGAGCAATCTTGAAGCCGGCGCTTTCGACAAGCTGCCGGGGCACACCTTCGCTCGCGGCTATATTCGCGCCTATGCCAAGTTGCTCGGCATGGACCAGACCGCTCTGGTTCAGCAATTTGACCAGTCCACCGGCACCGATTCCCAGGGCAGCAACGTGCATGCGCTGGGTCGTATCGAAGAGCCGGTGCGGGTTTCCCACACCATTTTGCGCATCGTCAGCCTGCTGTTGCTGATCGCGGTCATCGGTGGCGGTTTCGTCTGGTGGCAGGATCAAACTTCGCAGCGCACCAAAGACCTGACCAGCCTTGCCCCTGAGCACGTCGAAGTCGAAGGCGCCGACGGTACCACGCAGATTCACCCGATTGACGAGCCGGAAGACCAGGCCGTTGCCGAAGGTCAGGCCGAAGGCACGACTGATTTGGCGCTGCCACAATCGGAAACCACCGCTGAATCCACAGGCGCCGAGCCTGCTGCTCCGGCAACGGCTCCAGCAGCACCGGCCGCGACGCCAACTGCACCGGTTCAAACGCCAGCTCCGGTTGTCGCTGCACCGGCGACGCCGGCAGCGAATGTTCCGGCTACTCCTGCGCCGACCGTCGCCGCTCCGGTGGCTCCTGCGACGCCAGCGCCAACCGCGCAAGCGGCTGCGCCAGTTGCGGGTCAAGGTCAGGTTTCTGTGCAATTCGTTGCTGATTGCTGGACGCAAGTCGCCGATGGCACCGGCAAGATTCTGTTCAGTGGCCTCAAGCGTAAAGGCGATAGTCTGTCTGTTGCCGGCAAACCACCGTTTGCCGTACGACTGGGCTATGCCCGTGGCGCACAGGTCAGCTACAACGGCCAGTCGGTCGATACCGCTCCGTTCACCAGTGGCGAGACTGCTCGCCTGAAGTTGGGTCAATAAGTCATGCACGGCGAATCTCCAATCAAACGTCGCGTTTCGCGCAAGATCTGGGTCGGCAACGTACCGGTAGGCGGCGATGCGCCTATCGCTGTGCAGAGCATGACCAACAGCGACACCAATGACGTAGCCGCCACCGTTGCGCAAATCAATCGTCTGGAAGCGGCCGGCGTCGACATCGTTCGCGTTTCGGTGCCGGACATGGACGCCGCCGAGGCATTCGGCAAGATCAAGCAATTGGTCAAGGTGCCGCTGGTTGCCGACATTCACTTCGACTACAAGATCGCTTTGCGCGTAGCCGAACTCGGTGTGGACTGCCTGCGTATCAACCCGGGCAACATCGGTCGCGAAGATCGCGTGCGTGCAGTGGTTGATGCTGCTCGTGACCGCGGTATCCCGATTCGTATCGGCGTCAACGCCGGCTCGCTGGAAAAAGACCTGCAAAAGAAATACGGCGAGCCAACTCCGGCGGCGCTGGTCGAATCGGCCCTGCGCCACGTTGAGCACCTCGAACGCCTGAATTTCCAGGACTTCAAAGTCAGTGTGAAGGCCTCCGACGTGTTCATGGCCGTCGAAGCCTACCGCTTGCTGGCGAAAGAAATCGTCCAGCCGCTGCATCTGGGCATCACCGAAGCGGGTGGATTGCGTTCTGGCACGGTGAAATCCGCCGTGGGCCTAGGTATGCTGCTCGCCGAGGGGATTGGCGATACTATCCGCATCTCGCTGGCGGCCGACCCGGTCGAGGAAGTTAAGGTCGGTTACGACATTCTCAAGTCTTTGCATTTGCGTTCCCGTGGCATCAACTTCATCGCCTGCCCGAGCTGCTCGCGGCAGAACTTCGATGTGGTCAAGACCATGAACGAGCTGGAAGGGCGCCTTGAAGACCTGCTGGTGCCGCTGGATGTCGCGGTGATCGGTTGTGTAGTCAACGGCCCCGGCGAAGCCAAGGAAGCCCACATCGGCTTGACCGGCGGCACGCCAAACCTGATTTACATCGACGGCAAGCCGGCGCAGAAACTGACGAATGAAAATCTGGTGGATCACCTGGAAAAGCTGATCCGCCAGAAAGCGGCCGAAAAGGTCGAAGCTGACGCAGCGGTTATCGCGCGCGGCTGAGCCTACAGAGCCGAACGAATTTAAGGATTTAAAGTGAGCAAGTCATTGCAAGCCATTCGTGGCATGAACGACATCCTGCCCGAACAGACCCCGCTGTGGCGTTATTTCGAGGGCACTGTTGCGCGTCTGCTGGATAACTACGGTTACAAGCAGATCCGCATGCCGATCGTCGAGTTCACCGAGCTGTTCAAACGCTCGATCGGTGAAGTGACCGACATTGTCGAAAAAGAGATGTACACCTTCGAAGACCGCAACGGCGACTCCCTGACCCTGCGTCCGGAAGGCACCGCGGCATGCGTACGCGCTGTACTTGAGCACGGCATCACGGGCGGTGGCCAGGTGCAGAAACTCTGGTACATCGGGCCGATGTTCCGCCACGAGCGTCCGCAGAAAGGCCGTTATCGCCAGTTCCATCAGATCGGTCTGGAGGTGTTCAACCTCGACGGTCCGGACATCGACGCCGAGCTGATCACCATGACCTGGCGCCTGTGGGGCGAGCTGGGCATCCGTGATGCGGTCAAACTCGAACTCAACAGCCTCGGCACCAGCGATTCCCGTGGTCGCTACCGTGAAGCGCTGGTCGAGTATCTCTCGGCGCATCACGACAAGCTCGACGAAGACAGCCAGCGTCGCCTGAAAACCAACCCGCTGCGCGTGCTCGACACCAAAAATGCCGACACCCAGGCCGTGCTGGTCAATGCGCCGAAAATGGCCGACTACCTGGACGACGAATCCCGTGCACACTTTGAAGGCTTGAAGGCCCGTCTGGATGCCGTCGGCATTCCGTACGTGCTCAACCCGAAGCTGGTACGCGGCCTCGATTACTACAGCAAAACCGTATTCGAATGGGTCACCGACAAGCTCGGCGCCCAGGGCACTGTGTGCGCGGGCGGTCGTTACGACGGCCTGGTCGAGCAAATGGGCGGCAAGCCGACCACCGGCGTTGGCTTCGCCATGGGCATCGAGCGTCTGGTGCTGATGCTCGAGACCCTCGAGCAGATCCCGGAAGAAATTTCCCGTCAGGTCGACGTCTACCTCTGCGCCTTCGGTGAAGAAGCCGAGCTGGCCGGTCTGGCTCTGGCCGAGCGTGTGCGTGATCAGCTTCCAAACCTGCGTCTGCAAGTCAATGCCGGCGCTGGCAGCTTCAAAAGCCAGTTCAAGAAGGCCGACAAGAGCGGTGCGCTGTACGCACTGATCCTCGGTGACGACGAAATGGCCCAGCAAGTGGTAGGTTTCAAACCCCTGCGTGGCCAGGGCGAACAACAAAGCATTGCCTGGGATGCGCTTGCCGCTCACCTGGCCACCTGCGTCGTGCAGGGTTGAAGCTGTCCTAACAGCCGATTTAGCGATTAAGGAGTATTGGGGTGTCGAGTACCGAAGACGAACAGTTGGCGGATTTGAAGGACTGGTGGACACGCAACGGCAAACCTCTGGTCACCGGCGGCCTGTTGGCGCTGGTTATCGTGTTCGGCTGGCAGGCTTATCACAAATATCAGGACAACCAGTCGCAAGGCGCCTCGGTGCTCTATCAGCAACTGCTGGAAACCACGCTGACGCCTGACGGCAAGCCTGATGCTGCCCGCGTTGCGGATCTGGCCGGCAAGCTCAAGAGCGAATTCGGCGGCACTGCTTACGCGCAGTACGGCAGCCTGTTCGTGGCCAAGGTTGCAGTCGACAGCGGCAAGCTGGACGACGCCGCGACCGAACTCAAAACCATCGTCGACAAACCGGCCAATCCGGCGCTGGGCGAAATCGCCCGTCAGCGTCTGGCGCAGGTGCTGGGCGCGCAGGACAAGGCGGATGACGCTCTGAAACTGCTCGACGGCGACGCCGACACGGCGTTCCTGGCCACTCGCGAAGAGCTCAAGGGCGACCTGCTGGTGAAGCTGGGCCGTACCGACGACGCGAACAAGGCGTATCAAAAAGCCAAGGCAGCACTGTCGGATGAAGCGGCGGTCGGTGGCCTTCAAATCAAGCTCGACGACCTGGCTAAAGGGGATGCGTGACGTGATCCGTTGGAAGCATGCAGCATTGCTGGCTCTGGCCATTTTGGCCGCGGGTTGCAGCAGCAACAGCAAAAAAGAATTGCCACCGGCCGAGCTGACCGACTTCAAAGAAGAAGTGGTTCTGCAAAAGCAGTGGAGTCGTTCGATCGGTGACGGTCAGGGCGAAACCTACAACATGCTGGTACCGGCGATCGACGGTGACACCATCTACGCGGCCGATGTGACCGGCGTGGTAATGGCCATGGATCGCGGTAACGGCGACGTGAAGTGGGAACAGGATCTTGATTTGCCTGTCTCGGGCGCCGTTGGCGTCGGTTACGGTCTGGTTCTGATTGGTACGCTTCGTGGCGAAGTCGTCGCTCTGGACACCATCAACGGTGAAGAGAAGTGGCGTGCTCGCGTCAACAGCGAAGTCCTTGCGCCGCCGGCCAACAACGGCGACGTGGTCGTAGTGCAGACTCAGGATGATCGTTTGATCGGCCTGGATGCTTCCACCGGTACTCAACGCTGGGTGTATGACAGCACTCCAGCCGTGCTGACCCTGCGTGGCACCAGCGCACCGCTCGTGACCAACCGCCTCGCGGTGGCTGGCCTGTCGACCGGTAAAGTAGTCGCCCTGGATATTTCCAATGGCGTCCCGGTGTGGGAACAACGCATTGCGATTCCACAGGGTCGTTCGGAACTGGAGCGCGTGGTCGACATCGACGGCGGTCTGCTGCTGTCCGGCGGCACGCTGTACGTTGCCAGCTATCAGGGTCGCGTTGCGGCACTGGATATGGAAAGCGGTCGTCAATTGTGGCAGCGCGATGCGTCGAGCTACGCCGGTATTGCTCAAGGTTTCGGCAGCGTCTACGTGAGCCTGTCTTCGGGCACCGTTGAAGGCGTCGACGAGCGTTCTACCACGGCTTTGTGGAGCAACGATTCGCTGGCTCGCCGCCAGCTGTCGGCTCCGGAAGTGTTCTCCAGCTATGTTGCAGTAGGTGACCTGGAAGGTTATCTGCATTTGCTGAGTCAGGTTGACGGTCGTTTCGTCGGCCGTGAGCGCATCGACAGCGACGGCCTGCGTGCCCGTCCGCTGGTGGTGGGGGACACGATTTATGTGTATGGCAACAGCGGCAAACTGGAAGCCCTGACCATCAAGTAACAACTATGCTTGGGGATAACACCCCAGGCAGCTTCACTTGTGGGAGTGAACCTGTTCACCCCGCAGTGTTGCCCCGAGCACCAGCCGCTGCCTCGCAGCGGCTTTTGTATTTTCTGAAATAACGAAGTGGAGAGCCGCATGGTTCCCGTAATCGCCCTGGTGGGCCGACCGAACGTCGGCAAGTCCACCTTGTTCAACCGCCTGACCAGGACTCGCGACGCCATCGTCGGCGACTTGTCCGGTCTGACCCGTGATCGCCAGTACGGTGAGGCCAAGTGGCAAGGGCGTTCCTACATTCTGGTCGACACCGGTGGTATCTCCGGTGACGAGCACGGTATGGACGAAAAAATGGCCGAGCAGTCGCTGCTGGCCATTGAAGAAGCAGATGTTGTGCTGTTCCTGGTAGATGCCAAGGCCGGTTTCACCGCCGCCGACCAGATGATCGCCGAACACCTGCGCAAACGTAACAAGTGTTCCTACGTGGTTGCCAACAAGGTCGACAACATCGACCCGGAAATGGCCCGCGCTGAATTTGCTCCGTTGGGCATGGGCCACGCGATTCCTATCGCCGGTGCTCACGGCCGTGGCATCACTCAGATGCTGGAAATCGCCCTGGGTGAGTTCCCGAGAGACGAAGAAGAGCCGGAAGACGGCGAAGAAGAAGTCGTTGCCGAAGGCGAGGAAGCCAAGCGCATTCCTGGCCCGAGCGAAAAAGACGGCATCAAGATCGCCATCATCGGTCGTCCGAACGTTGGCAAGTCGACTCTGGTTAACCGCATGCTCGGTGAAGACCGGGTAATCGTTTATGACCAGCCCGGCACCACTCGCGACAGTATCTACATCCCGTTCGAACGGAATGAAGAGAAGTACACGCTGATCGACACCGCTGGTGTGCGCAAGCGCGGCAAGATTCACGAAGAAGTCGAAAAATTCTCCGTGGTCAAAACCCTGCAGGCGATCAAAGACGCCAACGTGGTGATCTTCGTGATGGACGCCCGCGAAGGTGTGGTCGATCACGACCTCAACCTGCTGGGCTTCGCCATCGAGTCGGGTCGTGCGCTGGTGATCGCGATCAACAAGTGGGACGGCATGACGCCGAGCGAGCGCGACTTCGTGAAAGTCGAACTTCAGCGTCGCCTGTTCTTCGTTGACTACGCCGACATCCACTTCATCTCGGCACTGCACGGCACTGGCGTGGGCAACCTCTACGCTTCCGTACAGAACTCGTTCAAGTCGGCGGTCACCCGCTGGCCGACCAACCGTCTGACCCAGATTCTGGAAGACGCGGTTGGCGAACACGCGCCACCGATGGTCAACAACCGCCGGATCAAGCTGCGTTACGCCCACTTGGGTGGTGCGAACCCGCCGATCATCGTGATCCACGGTAACCAGATCGAGAAAGTGCCGAAGTCGTACGTGCGCTATCTGGAAAACACTTACCGCCGTGTGCTGAAGCTGGTCGGTACGCCGATCCGCATCGAGTTCAAGGGCGGCGAGAACCCGTACGAAGGCAACAAGAACACCCTGACTGACCGCCAGGTCAACAGGAAGCGTCGGATGATGTCGCACAGCAAGAAAGCCGACAAGAAACGCCGCGACAAAAAATAAAGAAGCAGCTGCCAGTTTTTAGCTGCAAGCTTCAATTAAAAGCAAAAAGGGCTCTTTTCAGAGCCCTTTTTTGTGTCCGACAGTTTGATGCTTGAAACTTGCGGCTTACAGCTTGAAACTTGCAGCTCACCTGCAAGGGGCTACCGATGATCACCAGTAAGCTGCCGAATGTCGGCATCACGATTTTCACGCAGATGTCTCAGCTCGCGGCGCAGACCGGCGCCATCAACCTGTCCCAGGGTTTTCCTGATTTCGACGGCCCGCAGTCTCTGCGCGATGCGGTAGGTCGGCACATTGCCAGTGGCCATAACCAGTATTCGCCGATGACCGGCCTGCCAGCACTGCGCGAGCAGATCGCGGCGAAGATCGCCCGCAGCTATGGCGTGAAGGTGGATGCTGAACATGAAGTGACCGTGACGCCCGGCGCCACCCAGGCGATCTTCTGTGCGATTCAGGCAGTTATCCACAGCGGCGACGAAGTCATCGTGTTTGACCCGTGCTACGACAGCTACGACCCCGCGACGCAATTGGCTGGCGGTCGCTGCGTGCATGTGCAACTGAGCTCCGACGATTTCTCCATCGATTTCGACAAGCTTGCTGCCGCCCTGAGCCCGCGCACGCGAATGATTGTCCTCAACACCCCACACAACCCGAGTGGTGCGCTGATCAGCCGCGCCGAACTGGATCAATTGGCGGCGTTGATTCGCGATCGCGACATCTATCTGATCAGCGATGAAGTCTACGAACACCTGGTGTTCGACGGCGTGCCGCATGTCAGCGTGCTGGCTCATGAAGAGCTGTATCAGCGCGCTTTCGTGGTCAGTTCGTTCGGCAAGACGTACCACGTTACTGGCTGGAAAACCGGTTATGTCGTCGCGCCGCCAGCCCTGACGGCTGAACTGCGTAAAGTGCATCAGTACGTCAGTTTCTGCGGCGTTACGCCGCTGCAATACGCCTTGGCCGATTACATGGCCGAGCACCCGGAGCACGTCGAAGAGCTGCCGGCGTTCTATCAGGCCAAGCGCGATCTGTTCTGTGATCTGCTGGCACCGTCGCGATTCACCTTTAACCGGGTTGCCGGCACCTATTTTCAGCTGGTCGATTACTCGCAGATTCGTCCTGACCTGAACGACGTCGAGATGGCCCTGTGGATGACCCGCGAGCACGGCGTGGCGAGTATTCCGATCTCGGTGTTCTACCAGAGCCCACCTGAAGGCCAGCGCCTGGTGCGCCTGTGCTTTGCCAAACGCGAGGAGACGCTGCGCGAAGCGGCGACAAAACTATGCGTGATCTGAGTGCATTACCTGACCTTAATCTGGCGCTGATCCAGACCAGTCTGGCGTGGCACGACCGCCAGGCCAACTTCGAACATTTCGAGGTGTTGCTGGAACAGGCGCGCGGGGCGGATTTGATCATCCTGCCGGAGATGTTCACCACTGGCTTCTCGATGGAGTCGGAAACCCTCGCCGAAGCCGAGAATGGTCCGACCAGCAAGTGGCTGCGACTTCAGGCCGCCAGGCTTGATGCGGTCATTACCGGCAGCGTGATCATCCAGGCGGCCGACGGCAGCCATCGCAATCGCCTGCTGTGGGCACGGCCGGACGGTGAAGTGCTGCATTACGACAAGCGTCACCTGTTCCGCATGGCCGGCGAACACAACCACTACACGCCCGGTGAGCGGCAGGTGCAGTTCGAACTCAAGGGTTGGCGAATTCGTCCGCTGATTTGCTACGACTTGCGTTTCCCGGTGTGGAGCCGTGATGCGCAGGACACCGATCTGCTCCTGTACACCGCCAACTGGCCGGGCGCACGGCGTCTGCACTGGAATCGATTGTTGCCGGCGCGCGCCATCGAAAACCTCTGTTACGTGGCAGCGGTGAATCGCGTTGGCACCGACGGCAAAGGCTTTGCCTACACCGGCGACAGCCAGGTGCTGGATTTCCAGGGCGAGTCTTTGCTGGCGGCGGGGGAGGCGGACGGGGTGTTCAAGGCTGTGCTGGAAGCGGCGCCACTGGCGGCTTATCGCGAGCGTTTTCCGGCGAATCTGGATGCCGACACCTTCGCATTCACCTGAAATTCAAGCGGTGACGGGGAGGGCCCTTTCGCGAGCAGGCTCGCTCCCACATTGGAATGCGATCCTCCTGTGGGAGCGAGCCTGCTCGCGAAGGGGGCTGTGAAATCTGCACAAAAATGTCAGGAAAAAAAAGGCCCCGGAGCTTTAACTTCGGGGCCTTTTGCGTTTCAGCGGTGGATTAAGCCGCTTTCGCTTCCGGCTGGCTCAACGAGCGATTCAGCGCGCTGAACAGCGCCTTGAAGCTGGCAGTGGTGATGTTTTCATCGATACCCACGCCGTGCACCGCTCGTTCGCCGTTCACGCGCAGCTCAATGTAAGCCGCCGCTTTGGCGTTGGTGCCCGCGCCAATCGCGTGTTCGTTGTAGTCCATGATCTCCACCGGAATCGGCAAGCCGGCCACCAGTGCTTCCAGCGCACCGTTGCCCTTGCCGCGCCAATGCAGATTGGTTTCGCCCTGACCCTTGCTCGCCACTTCAACTTCGACGGCGCTGTTGCCGTTTTCTTCCTGCAGGCGATGGCTCACCAGCGCATAAGGGGTGTTGGCTTGCAGGTACTCGCTGATCAACAACGAGTGGATCTGCTTGGCTGTCATCTCAAGGCCCAGGCGATCGGTTTCACGCTGTACGACCTGGCTGAATTCGATCTGCATGCGACGCGGCAGGCTGATGCCGTATTCCTGCTCCAGCAAGTAGGCAATGCCACCCTTGCCCGACTGGCTGTTGACGCGAATCACCGCCTCGTAGCTGCGGCCAATATCGGCCGGGTCGATCGGCAAGTACGGCACTTCCCACAGGGCATCTGGTTTCTGCTGGGAGAAGCCTTTGCGGATCGCGTCCTGGTGGGAACCGGAGAATGCGGTGTGGACCAGATCGCCAACGTACGGGTGACGTGGGTGAACCTGAATCTGGTTGCACTCTTCAACGACTTTGCGCACGCCGTCGATGTCGGAGAAGTCCAGCTGAGGATCGAGGCCCTGGGTGTACATGTTCAGTGCGACGGTAACGAGATCGACGTTGCCGGTACGCTCGCCGTTGCCGAACAGGCAACCTTCGACGCGATCGGCGCCGGCCATCAGGCCCAGTTCGGTGGCGGCCACGCCGGTGCCACGGTCGTTGTGGGTGTGCAGGCTGATGATCACGCTGTCACGACGGTTGATGTTGCGACCGAACCATTCGATCTGGTCGGCATAGATGTTCGGCGTCGCGCACTCAACAGTGGCCGGCAAGTTGAGGATCATCTTGTGCTCAGGCGACGGGTTCCAGACCTCGATCACTGCATCACAGACTTCCTTGGCAAATTCCAGTTCGGTGGCGCTGAAGGTTTCCGGCGAGTATTCGAAAGTCCATTCGGTGTCCGGCTGCATGGCGGCGTATTTGACGAACAGCTTGGCCGCGTTTACCGCGATGGCCTTGATGCCGTCCTTGTCTTGGTTGAAGACGATGCGACGGAAAGAAGGCGAGGTGGCGTTGTACAGGTGAACGATGGCTTTCTTCGCGCCGCGCAAGGATTCGAACGTGCGCTCGATCAGGTCTTCACGACCCTGGGTCAGCACCTGAATGGTGGTGTCGTCCGGGATGTGGCCTTCTTCAATCAGGGTACGCACGAAGTCGAAGTCGGTTTGCGAAGCTGCCGGGAACGAGGCTTCGATTTCCTTCACGCCCACTTGCACGAGGGTTTTCCAGAAGCGCAGCTTTTTCACCGCGTCCATCGGTTCGATCAGCGACTGGTTGCCGTCACGCAGGTCGGAGCTGCACCAGATCGGCGCGGTATCGATGGTTTTCGACGGCCAGGTGCGATCAGGCAAATTGATGACGGGGAACGCGCGGTATTTCGAGGACGGATCTTTGAGCATGCTCATCGGGAAATTCCTTATTGTCTGGGCCGAAAAGAGGCGGCCTGCCGGTGCAACGAATGTGTTGGGAAAAGCGTAGGACGAGGCGCCGCGATTCAGCCTGGCAGTCGTGCGCTGACGAGGCACAGGCTGCGGTGCTGGCGAAGCTGAATAAGGGTGTGAGAGGTTTTCATGCCTTCAACCCTAACCGCGAGGACAAAGGTTGGCAAGCGGTCGAAAAAAATTGAGAGGAATACTCGAAAAGACGGGTTTTGCGCGATTTTATTGTTTGTAAGTTGCCGGATCGTTTTGATGTTTGCGCGAGGTTTGGTTGGGGCGCAATTGAGGGTGATGTGTTATTCCAGAATATTTCGGTGACAGTGAGTCCGTCATCGCGGGCAAGCCACGCTGCCACAGAGATTGGTGGTGTACACAACATTCATGTTCACCTCGAACCCTGTGGGAGCGGGCTTGCCCGCGATGAGGCCGGTAGCCTCATCACATAGCTCAGGGCTGAAACGCACCAATGAAAATCGCCGGATCCACCCGCGCATCATTCAGGCTGATGTTCCAGTGCATATGCGGCCCGGTCGCCCGGCCAGTCGAGCCGACCTTGCCAACCACTGCCCCACGAGCCAACTGATCGCCAACCTTCACGTCGATTTTCGACATATGGCAGAACATGCTGATGAAGCCCTGGCCATGATCGACAAACACCGTATTGCCGTTGAAAAAGTAATTGCCGGTCAGGATCACTTTGCCCCCCGCCGGAGTCTTGATCGGCGTGCCGGCCGGTACGGCGAAATCGAGGCCGGCGTGAGGATTGCGTTCTTCACCGTTGAAGAACCGGCGCACGCCGAACTTGCTCGACAACGGCCCGTTGACCGGTTTGTCCAGCAACAGATTGCTTGGGATGTTCGGGCTGAAGCTGCGATAAGCCTTGATCTGCTCGGCCAACTCGCCCTCGATGCGCTTGAGGTTGGCCGGGTTCGGATTGACCTGCTGAGTGTTCTTCAGGGTGATGCGCTGTTCCGGGTATTTTTTGCTGCCAACGGTGAACGGCAAGGTTCGACCGCCACTGCTGATCTGTTGAGCGCCAGGCTTGACCGTCAACGGCACACCGACAATCGCCAGCCAGTTGTTCTGTTCTTTCACCACAAGCACTGGTTTGCCCTGATACGTGGCTTTCGGCGCCTGAGCGGCAGCGCCAAGATCAACCACGGCCACGCCGCCGGGCACCGGTTTGTTGAGCAGACGGGTGATATAACTGTCTGCGTGGGCATTGAAGGTCAGGCACAGCAAAAACAATGGAGCCAGAAAACGCGGCATGGATCAGTCCAGTAAAGAAAGGGTGACGGGCGTCAGGTGATTGTCCTCGACGCGCACTTGCAGTTCGCCTTCGCCGAGTTTGGCTTTCAGGCGCTGGCCGGTGTGTGTCTGCGCGGCGTTGCGAATCGCGTTGCCGCGCTCGTCGAGCAAAATGCTGTAACCGCGGCCCAGGGTTGCCAGCGGGCTGACCACATGCAGCGTCTGCATCTGACTTTGCAATTGCATTCGACGACTTTTCAGAGCTTCGCGCATGGCCCGGGGCAGACGTTCGGCGAGGCTGTCGAGGCGCTGGCGCAACATCGCCAGTTGGCGTCCCGGATGTTGTCCGGCGAGGCGGGTTTCCAGACGGATGAGACGTTCGCGGCGGGTATTGAGCTGGCGCTCGAAAGCCCGCCGCATGCGCATATCCAGATCATCCAGGCGCTGAGCCTGCTGGCGCAGACGTTCGCCGGGATGACGCAAACGACGAGCCATGCCTTCCAGGCGCAAGCGATCGCGCATCAAGCGGTCACGCATACGCATCACCAAACGACGATGCAGGCTTTCGACCTGACGGATCAGATGACTGGAGTCGGGGGCGAGCAACTCGGCGGCAGCGGAAGGTGTTGGCGCACGCACGTCGGCGACAAAGTCGCTGATCGACACATCGGTTTCATGGCCGACGGCGCTGACGATTGGCGTCACGCAGGCATCGACCGCACGGGCCACGGCTTCTTCGTTGAAGCACCAGAGGTCTTCCAGTGATCCACCGCCACGGGCGAGGATCAATGCGTCAAAGCCGCGCGCGTCCGCCATTTTCAAGGCGCGGACGATTTGCGCGGTGGCTTCGCGGCCCTGCACGGCGGTCGGGATCAACGTCAGCTGCACTTGTGGCGCCCGGCGGCGGAACACGCTGATGATGTCGCGGATCACCGCACCGGTCGGCGAGCTGATGATGCCGATGCGCTGCGGATGGGCCGGCAGCGGCACTTTGCGTTCGGCGCTGAACAGACCTTCGGCGCTGAGCTTTTCCTTCAGCGCGTCGAAGGCCAGGCGCAACGCGCCGTCACCGGCCGGTTCCACGGTGTCGAGTATCAATTGATAGTCGCCACGGCCCTCGAACAGCGAGACCTTGCCGCGCACCTTCACCGCCAAACCGTCCTTCAACGCCTGACGCACCCGAGCGGCGTTCTGTCGAAACAGTGCGCAGCGCACCTGAGCACCGCTGTCCTTGAGGGTGAAATAGATGTGGCCGGACGCCGGACGGGCGAGGTTGGAGATTTCGCCCTCGACCCAGATGTTACTGAACACGTCTTCAAGCAACACCCGCGCGCGGCCGTTGAGCTGGCTGACGGTCAGGACTTCACGGTCCAGGCCAAGTCTTGCAAAGGGATCTTTAATCATGGGGCGCAGTTTAAAGGCATTCGCCGGTGAATGTCTGGAGGAAGTGTTGGATCAAAGGTGTGGGATTTTGCCTATAGGCGAGGGCGCCGGTGCTGTTGCAATCGGCATCCGAGGGAAGGAATCTTACGCCGATGGGGGCGCTGTCCTGAATCAACAGCAAAAATCGAATGGTTGCGGCTGCTGCCGTGCATGGCGGTGGGCTGTTTGCCATCGCAGGTGTGTATGCCGAGCTACCCTTGTTGATGCTGGCGCTGTGTTTGTTACCGGCCATGGCATTGGGATTGTGGACTGGTCGGCGGCTGACGATGCGTTTGTCCCGCGAGGCATTTGTGCGACTGGTGATGTGGCTGGTGCTGGCAAGCGGGATTGCGTTGATCGTGCGCTACTTCAGCACTTGACCGGATTTCGTCAGGGATTAAGCTGCCGGCCGCACTGACGCCATCGCGGGCAAGTCGAATCGGCGCACCGATGCTCCCACAGTGATTTGAGTCGATCACAATGTTTGTATTCGCCTCAGACCCTGTGGGAGTGGGCTTGCCCGCGATGGCGGTGGAGTGAGCACCGCAGAACTTCCATTAGACGTCGCAGGCTGCATCATGAATTCGCAAAGCATCATCGTCCCGAAAATCTCCACCCTGCCGGTGCACGAGCCCCGGGCGCGGGCGATCGTGCGCTGGCTGGTGCGCAAGAACATCGTCAAGGAAGAGCTAAGCACCTGCGGGCGCACCGGCAACCGCATGGCCTACGCGATCGCTGATGGCGCCCGCGCGGTGGTGCTGCATCCCGAGGCGCTGCCATTCGGTGAGGCGATCAATGGCCTGGAGATCGTCACCAAGCGCTGCATCTTCACCCCGGCCAAGGGTTTTCTCGAAGAAGCAGGTTGCGCCGAATGTCGTCGGGAAATCGGCGAAGCGCTGTTCGATAGCCTTGAGGAATGGATGCCGGCACGCACCGACAACTTCACCTGCCCCGAATGCGGCCATGAAGACGACATTAATGGCTTTCTGTTCTTGCAGGAGTGCGCGTTCTCCAACCTCGGGTTCATCTTCAACAACTGGCTGGAAGCGGGTTTCAAACAGAGCTTTATCGACGAATTTGCCGATTGGCTCGATCAACCTGTCTCTTGGGTCAAGGTGGAGCTGTAGCAGCCGTCGTTCCCGTATATCAGCAACATTTATATAAGGCTGAGTTTTACATTGAACAGCAGGGGGTGTCTGACTATAATGGCGCGCTTCCATTTTCCCGCTCGGGAGCCCCCGCGATGCTGCGTATCAGCCAAGAAGCTCTGACCTTCGACGACATTCTTTTAGTACCTGGTTATTCCGAGGTGCTTCCTAACGAAGTCAGTCTCAAGACCCGTCTTACCCGTGGCATCGAACTGAACATTCCTCTGGTTTCTGCCGCCATGGACACCGTTACTGAAGCCCGTCTGGCAATCGCCATGGCTCAGGAAGGTGGCATCGGCATTATCCACAAGAACATGACCATCGAGCAGCAAGCTGCCGAAGTGCGCAAGGTCAAGAAGTTCGAAGCCGGTGTGGTCAAGGATCCGATTACCATCGAGGCTGACGCCACGGTGCGTGACCTGTTCGAACTGACCCGCATGCACAATATCTCCGGCGTTCCGGTGCTGCACGATGGCGACCTGGTCGGCATCGTCACCTCCCGCGACGTGCGTTTCGAAAGCCGTCTGGAAGCCACCGTCCGTGAAGTGATGACGCCCAAAGAGCGTCTGGTCACGATCAAGGAAGGCGCCAGCAAGGACGAAGCACGCGAATTGCTGCACAAGCACCGCATCGAGCGCGTGTTGATCGTCGACGACAAATTTGCCCTCAAAGGCATGATGACCGTCAACGACATCGAAAAAGCCAAAGCCTATCCGCTGGCCAGCAAGGACGATCAAGGTCGTCTGCGCGTGGGTGCTGCGGTCGGTACCGGTAAAGACACCGGTGACCGCGTCGCCGCTCTGGTCAATGCCGGTGTGGACGTAGTGGTGGTCGACACCGCTCACGGTCACTCCAAAGGTGTGATCGACCGTGTTCGCTGGGTCAAACAGAATTTCCCTGACGTGCAGGTGATCGGCGGCAACATCGCCACCGGCGCTGCCGCCAAGGCCCTGGCCGAAGCTGGCGCCGATGCGGTCAAGGTCGGTATCGGCCCTGGCTCGATCTGCACCACCCGCATCGTCGCCGGTGTCGGCGTTCCGCAAATCAGTGCCATCGCCAACGTCGCCGCTGCCCTTGAAGGCACAGGCGTGCCGTTGATCGCCGACGGCGGCATCCGTTTCTCCGGTGACCTGTCCAAGGCCATCGTTGCCGGTGCTTCCTGCGTGATGATGGGCTCGATGTTCGCCGGTACTGAAGAAGCGCCGGGCGAGATCGAACTGTTCCAGGGCCGTTCGTACAAGGCTTATCGCGGCATGGGTTCGCTGGGCGCCATGTCCCAGGCTCAAGGTTCCTCCGACCGTTACTTCCAGGACTCCTCGGCAGGCGCCGAGAAACTCGTTCCGGAAGGCATCGAAGGCCGTGTGCCGTACAAAGGCACCCTGAGCGCGATCATTCACCAGTTGATGGGGGGTCTGCGTTCCTCGATGGGTTACACCGGCAGCGCCGACATCGAAGAAATGCGCACCAAGCCCGAGTTCGTGCGGATCACCGGCGCCGGCATGGCCGAATCCCACGTTCACGACGTGCAGATCACCAAAGAAGCGCCAAACTACCGCGTAGGTTGAGCCTTCAAGCAAATCGTTAAGCAACCGGGGCTGTGTTATTCAGCCCCGAGTTGTTTCTGAATCACGACTGTTTCTGAATTACTTAGACGAGACTGAATCATGGCCCTCGACATTCACGCTCACCGCATCCTGATCCTCGACTTCGGTTCGCAATACACGCAACTGATCGCCCGCCGCGTGCGCGAGATCGGTGTTTACTGCGAACTGCACCCGTTCGACATGGACGAAGATGCGATCCGCGAATTCGCACCTAAAGGCGTCATCCTCGCCGGCGGCCCCGAGTCCGTGCACGAAGCCAACAGCCCGCGCTGCCCGCAAGCCGTGTTTGACCTCGGCGTGCCGGTCTTCGGTATCTGCTACGGCATGCAGACCATGGCCGAGCAACTGGGCGGCAAGGTTGAAGGTTCCGAGCTGCGTGAGTTCGGTTACGCCCGCGTTGACGTGGTCGGCAAGAGCCGTCTGCTCGACGGCATCGAAGACCACATCGACGCCGACGGCCTGTTCGGCCTCGACGTGTGGATGAGCCACGGTGACAAGGTCACCAAGATGCCGGAAGACTTCCACATTCTGGCCAGCACCCCAAGCTGCCCGATCGCTGGCATGTTCAACGACGACCGCGGCTACTACGGCGTGCAGTTCCACCCGGAAGTGACCCACACCAAACAGGGCGGCCGCATCCTGTCGCGCTTCATCCTCGACATCTGCGGCTGCGAAGCACTATGGACGCCGTCGAAGATTGCCGAAGACGCCATTGCCAACATCCGCGCACAGGTCGGTACCGACAACGTGTTGCTGGGTCTGTCCGGCGGCGTTGACTCCTCGGTGGTTGCCGCGCTGCTGCACAAAGCCATCGGCGACCAGCTGACTTGCGTCTTCGTCGACAACGGTCTGCTGCGTCTGCACGAAGGCGAGCAAGTGATGGCCATGTTCGCCGAGAACATGGGCGTCAAGGTGATCCGCGCCAACGCTGAAGAGCAGTTCCTGAACAATCTGGCCGGTGAAGCCGACCCAGAGAAGAAGCGCAAGATCATCGGTCGTACCTTCATTGACGTCTTTGATGCCCAGTCGAACAAACTGGACAACATCAAGTACCTCGCTCAGGGCACCATCTACCCGGACGTGATCGAGTCGGCTGGCGCCAAAAGCGGCAAGGCTCACGTGATCAAGTCGCACCACAACGTGGGCGGCCTGCCGGAAGAGATGAACCTGAAACTGGTCGAGCCACTGCGCGAACTGTTCAAGGACGAAGTCCGTCGTCTGGGTCTGGAACTGGGCCTGCCGTACGACATGGTTTACCGTCACCCGTTCCCGGGTCCGGGCCTGGGTGTGCGCATCCTCGGTGAAGTGAAAAAGGAATACGCCGACCTGCTGCGTCGTGCCGACCACATCTTCATCGAAGAACTGCGCAAAGCCGACTGGTACCACAAGGTCAGCCAGGCGTTCGTGGTGTTCCAACCAGTGAAATCGGTTGGCGTGGTTGGCGATGGCCGTCGTTACGCCTGGGTCGTTGCCCTGCGTGCCGTAGAAACCATCGACTTCATGACCGCACGTTGGGCGCACCTGCCTTACGAACTGCTGGAAACTGTCAGCGGCCGCATCATCAATGAAATCGAAGGCATTTCGCGCGTCACTTACGACGTGTCTAGCAAGCCGCCGGCGACCATTGAGTGGGAATGATTCCGCTGCACTTGAATGCCTGCATCAAGTGACTGAAAACCCCTGGCCTCGGCCGGGGGTTTTTCGTTTCAGGTGCGCGAAAACGTTCAGAGGGGCAGGCGGCTTTGCAGTTTCAGCCCTATTTCCGTCAGGCGCTGGGAGAGTGCGGCGATATCAGGAAACAATACGCCACTGATCCGCGGCATGGCCTGGACCCAGACATACACCTGGCCGTCCACTGTCTGATTGACCGGGGTTCGGACAAGGTTGCCCGAGCTATTGCGGCGTATGAGGGTGTAATTGTTCTGGGTTTTTTCCAGCAGGTACATGCCATTGCGGTGCAGCAGCCGATCCAGCGTTTCCTCGGTCCAGGTCACGGGGGGCGCTTCGATTTGCAGGCGCAGGTCGGCGTAGAGATAGTCGAACGAGTCGCGTGTGCTTGCGCCATTGTCGAAGGGGCCGCGAGCGACTTTGATGCCGGGGTCGATGTCCACGCCAACCTCCTCTGACGGCAAGGCCTCTTCTATCCGCAACCCGATGCCGCCCCGCAGTTCGCTGATGCCGGGCAGGTTCCTGAAGTTATTGGTGTTCTGGGCATCGATCAGTGCGATCCATTTGCCCGGACCGTTAAGCACATCATCACCCCACATGATTTGCGACATCAGGCTGGTGTGCATCATTTGCTCTTCAATCGAGGTGAGGGACACGTTCATTTTGTAGCTGGCCGCGCAATCGATCCCTTGCACCCGGATGCCATTGACCTGGGCCGTCCTGACCAGCTCGAGCATGTTGAACCTCTCGTTCGGATCGGTCCCGAGGCTGGTCAGGTAAAGGCGTAAATCTTCGGACATCTGCCCGCTGGTGTAGAAGTTGTTCAGATCAACCTGAGCGAAATCGTTGAGCAGGCCACGCACATAGAGCGTCTTGGCATGTCGGGCAAGCGCGGGCATGTTTTCGATCATGAAGCGCATGCTGGTGATGCGATCGAGGGTTTCGCCAACGGCCAGGCCTTCGGCGTGTTCAAAGATGCCGTCAATCAGTTCGCCGGTTGGCATGGCGCGGGTGATTGCAGGCTGTTTCGGCCGTACCGGCAGGTTGTTCCAGTCCAGCTCGGCGTAAAACTCCTTGGCCTCACTCAGAAGCTGTGCGCGTCGGTGGCTGAAATGGGTGGCATACACGTGGTCGACCGTTCTATTGCCGGCGGCGCCGGCAGCTGCATCGGCTGAATCTTCGGGCAGGTTCATTGCCCATTTTCTCAGGTTGAGCATGTCCGAACCGTACACGTCGTAGAGGGTACGCACGCGGCGCAACGGGCGGGAAATCGTCGCGGGTGGCAGGACCAACGATTCGTCTGGCGTTGGTTCCAGTGAGGGGATCGACGAGCTCTTGCCGGGGCCACAGGTGCCCAGGCATTGCCCGCCGCCTTTGAGACGCAGCGCCGGCATGCGCTCCCAGGTGCCGTCGGCACTCAAGCTAACCGGCAAGGAATAGGCGAACTGGCTGGGCCGCTCCGGGTCGACGATCGCCCAGTTGCCACTGTCCTCGGAGGCGGTGAAGTAACGCACGTAGTACGGTTTGCCATCGAGGCTGATGGCATACGCTGGCTCCGAGTCGAGGCGGTAAATGCCCTGGAACTTCCCCGGTTCGGTTTCGGCGTGAAGGTGTTCAAGTACGGCATCACACTGATACCGGACAGGGATTTTCAGCGCCGAAGACGATGGTGGTGCAGCGGGGGCGAGCACCTCGGGAGTGGGCGAAGGGGTTGTGGCCTCATCCGACAGTCCGGTTGCCGTCTCGCCCGCCTCGGCTACGGCCTGCGGCGCATCGAGCGCTGGCAGAAACGGCTCGTTCGCCGCGGTGAACTCGATCAACCCGGCCATTTCCTCGGCCTCGGCAAATTCAACCTGCGGGCCCACTTCCAGCAACGCGCCGGAGCCGCTGAGGAACGGAACGTTGAGCAGCGCCTCGACACCGTCGAGCACCGCGCCCAGGGTGCCGACCCTGCGCTCGGCGGGAGTCCTGCCGTTGACTGCCAGGTCGATGTTCAGGCTCATGTTGGCGATGCCGGCGCCAATCACCGGTAGTGCCAACGGCCAACCCACAACGGCCATCGGGCCGAAGACCTTCAGACCCGCGCTCAAATAACCCATCCACAGTTTTTTGCGCAGATCGCTGTTGGCGGTCAGCGCCAGACGGGCCTCGGCAAACATGGCGTTGCGTGTCGAATCGGTTAGCCAGGTGAACGGGTCAGTGCTGATGGCGACGCTGCTGCCATTGACCAGCCGATGATCGCTGCGACCCCAAGTGCTCACCAGACGGTTCATCAGATCGGTCAGCTTTTCGTTCATCGCGTTGCGATCGGCCAGCGGGAACCGGTTTAGGAAGGCTTTGCGCTTGCCCTCGGTGTTCATCTGTTCGAGCACCCACCAGTGCAGATCCGCGTCATCCTCCATGACCCGCAAAGCTCGGGCTTCGCCGGGCAGATAGAGGATCTGCCGGCCACTGTCCTGCACCAGGCGCAGGGCATTGATGGCGACATGTCCGTCAATTTCCAATGCACGTACTTCGCCGCTGGCCGCGTGGCTTGCCTGCAGCATTTGCAGGGTGACGGGCCAGGTGATGGGGCCAGTCACCGCGTCGATCACTCGTTGGAAATCTGTCCCGTCAAGGTGGCCTTGCTTGAGTGCCTGAACTGCGAGGGCGAGAAAATTGCACTTGGCCAACGTGCGGAAGTCGTCCGCCGAGGCCTGCCAGAATGTCGTCAGCTCCCCGGTGTAGCGCGTGCTGAAATCGATGTTCCAGAATTCATTCAACACATCACTGCCCAGCAATCGCACTTCATTGCTCTGATCAAAGCTTTCGGCCTCCGGCCCCTCGGAGTAGAAACCGCAGTAGAGCGCCAGCAGGTCTGCGTTGTCCTGATCGGTGGCGCGAAAACGCTGGATCACCAGTTGCGTGAGGGTCAACGACTCGTACGGTTTTTCCTGCGGGTGTTCCCAGCCGGTGAAGGTCAGGGCGCTGCTCTGCGCGGTCCTGAATCGATGGAAGTAAATCCGGTCCGGATTGGCGCCCGACAGACCTTTATCAGTCAGTAACTGAGTGGCGACGGCTCGGGCAGCGTCCTCAAGGCCTGGACATACCAGCACGAGGGTTGTAGCGATTGCCTTGAGGCTGGCCTTGTCTGCCGCGTTGGGCAACTGGCGGCGTTCGGGTGCGTTCATGCACTTCTCCATCCATGGGGAAAACGAAGATCGAGCATGAACGATTGGTTGCGGGCGCAGGCACTAACTATGTATCGCCCATGGAGGCTGGCGTGGAAATAGCAAACCCCTGGCTCGCGTCAGGGGTTTTGTCTGTCTGAAGCGGGTGTCAGTCGGGCAGGCGGCTCTGCAGCGACAGGCCCATTGCGGTCAGGCGTTGGGACAGTTCCTTGATGTTGGCGAAGCGGATGTCGTTGACCTTTGGCCAGCCAGGGCGATGCAGGGAAACGGCGCCATCAGGCAGTTGCGTCACGGGTGTGCGCATCAGCATGCCTCGCTTGCTGCGGTGCAGCACGGTCCAGCTGTCGTCGTTCTTGATGAACATGAACATGCCGCGTCGATGCAGCAGGTTGTCCAGCGTGTCCTCATTCCAGTTCACCGGTTCTGCCGGCATTCTCAGGCGCAGGTCAGTGCGAATCACGTCATGATTGACTGACGCTCCGGCTTCGGCGGAAAACGCCTCGCGACGCACTTCCAGGCCCGGATCGACATCGACCACCGTGGGTTGGCCCATTGCCGCCTCTTCGATGCGCAAACCGATGGCGCCCTTGATTTCGGCGAGACCGTCCAGGCCTCTGAAGGTGTTGGTGTTCTGCGCGCCGGTCAGCACCATCCATTTTCGCGGACTGTTGATGTAGGTGTCGCCGGTCATGATGTCACTGGCCAGATACGTGCCGATCATTTGCTCGTCGTAGGGCGCGGCCGGCGAATTCATCTTGTAGCTCGCCGCGCAATCGATGGCCTGTACCCGCACGCCGTTTTCCCTGGCGACCCTGACCAGTTCCAGTGCATTGAAGCGTCCCGCCGGGTCGGTGCCCAGACTGGTCAGATAGGTGCGCAGGTCTGCCGACATGGCGCCGCTGGTGAAGTAGCGGTTCAGGTCCACCTGCGCGAAGTCACTGAGTACGCCGCGCATATAAAGGGTTTTGGCATGGCGGGCGAGCGCCGGCATGTTTTCGATCATGAAGCGCATGCTGGTGATGCGGTCCAGGGTTTCGCCCACGACCAGCCCGGGCGCCGACTCAAAGATACGGTCGAGCAGTTCGGCTATGGATGTCTGCTCATCAAAGGCAATGGGCGGGCGCGGCGGCGACGTGATCCACGGCAGATCGTTGAAGAATTTTCTCGCGGCGACTTGCAGCGACTGCCGCTTGGCCAGCGCATGGAGTTCGAAGGGGTCCTCCATGCCGAAAGTGCCGTCGACGGTGGGCGTCAGTTCGACATGGGTTTCGTCGAGGTTCAGCGCCCAGGCCTTGATCGAGCGGCGCACCGTCGGATCGATATCGTAAGCCGAGGGCACGATGCGCACCGCGCGCGGTATCGGCGACTGTGGTTCTGTCGGCGGTAGCGTTTCGGCCTCGGTGGATTCAGTCGACTCAAGGGTGTTGAGTTCGATAGGCGGCGTGCACTGTTTGCCCGCGCACTGGCCACCGCCTCGAAGGCCCAGCGCCTGCATCCGCTCCCACTCGCCTTGGGGGTTCAGGCGCACCGGCAACGAATGCACGAACTGGTTGGGACGATCCGGATCGACAATCGCCCAATAGCCGCCCTCGCTGGCATCGCCGAAAAAGCGCACGTAATACGGGTTGTTGTTGAGCAGGATGGCGAACGGTGGATCACGATCAAGGCGAAAGATCCCTTGAAACTGTCCGGGCTCACTTTGCGCAGTCAGCCCTTCGAGCAGTTCGTTGCACACGTATCTCTGCGCAATCGGTGGCGGGGTCGCACGGCCAACCGGGCCCGGCCAGTTTAACTCGGCGACCGGGGTGAGCGTTTCGGCGTCCTCGGCCGCTTCGCTGAATGCTTCAGGCGCAAGCGGATCCGCCGGCGTCTGGGCCGCAGTTGCTTCGCTGAACTCGGCCATCTGTTCGGCTTCTGCTGCGTCCACCTCAACGCCGACCTCCAGCGTTGAGCCTGAGCCTTTGAGAAACGCGACGTTGAATAGCGCGTCAATGCCACTGAGCACCGCACCGAGCACCCCGGCCTTGCGTTCACTGGCGCTTTTGCCATTGACCGCCTGATCGATGTTCAGGCCCATGCTGGCAAGGCTGGCGCCAATCACCGGCAGGGCAATCGGCCAGCCGACCGCAGCCATGGGGCCGAATACCTTGAGGCCCGCGCTCAGGTAACCGATCCAGAGTTTCTTGCTCAGTTCGCTGTTGGAGGTCAGGGACAGGCTGGCCTCGGCGAACATCGCGGCGCGGGTCGCTTCACCGAGCCAGCGCATCGCATCACCGCTGATCGCGCGATTGTGCTGGTTGATCAGGTGATGGTCGGCGCGTCCCCAGGTGCCGACCAGCTGGTTCATCAACTCGGTGAGACCCTCGGTGATCTGCTGCCGATCCGCCAGTGCAAAGTGGCTCAGCAGCGCCTGTCGCCGAGTTGCCTCGTTCATCTGTTCGAGCACCCACCAGTGCATGTCCGCCGGGGTCTGCATGACCACAAAAGCCTGCGCTGCGCCCGGCAGATACAGGATCTGCCGACCGTCGGCAGCCACGATGCGCAGCAGATTGATGGCGACATGCCCGGCGATATCGAACGCACGCACATCACTGGTCGTCGTGTGGCTCGATTGCAACATGGCCAGCGTCACCGGCCAGGTAACGGGGCCGATGACCGCATCGACGATCCATTGGAAATCGCTGCCGCTCAGTTGCTCGAGTTCAAGTGCCTGCACCGCCTGACTGAGAAAGTTGCACTTGGCCAACGTGCGGAAATCTTCCGCGTGGGCGCTCCAGAAGCTGTTCAGCTTTTGCTGGTAGCGCGAGCTCAGATCAATGGCCCAGAAATCGTTGAGCACTTCGTTGCCATGCAGGCGCACTTCATTGGTGTGGTCGAACGTCTCGGCCTGCGGCCCGTCCGTGTAGAAGCCGCCGTAGAGGTCCAGCAAGTCGGCATTGTCCTGATCGGTGGCGCGAAAGCGATGCACCACCAATTGGGTGAGGGTCAGCGATTCGTAGGGCTTTTCGCCGGTGTGCTCCCAGCCGGTAAACGACTGCGTGCTGCTTTGCGCCAGGTTGAAACGATGGAAATAAACCTGATCCGGGTCGATCTCGGTAAGGCCCTTGCGCACCAGCAACTCGCTGGCGACTTGATGGGCCTCGTCGTAAAGGCTGGGGCAAAGCTGCACGACGGTGGTGGCGATGGCCTTGAGTGACGCTTTGTCTGCCGCATTCGGCAGACGACGCTGTGGGGACGATTTCATGTGCTCTCGATCCTTGAGAAATGAAGGTCGAGCATGGCCGAATCGCTGCGGCGGCGTGCATTAGATACCTACCGCACAGGGTGTCTGCAAACGTGTCGAGGGTCAGCGCCGCGCCACGTCGGAGAAGTAGAACTTGTCCAGGGTGTGTCGGGATTCGGTGTATTCGAACTGGCGGCCATCCTGAAGGAATGTCTGGTTGCTGACGACGATCACGTGGCTCTGGCCGTCGAGGTCCAGGTGCGACAGGTCATCCTTGCTGCACGGGCGGGCTTCGATGGTGCGCTGCGCGTAGGCGATCTGAAGCTGCAGGGTCTGTTCGATGTAGGCGTAGATTGATTGCTCGGCGATATCGAGGGACAGGCCGGGAATGACCTCGGTGACAAAATGGTTGATGTCGAGGATCACCCGTTTGCCATCAATGCGCCGCACCCGTTTGACCCGGGTAATCAGGCTGCCGGGCTGCGCATCGATGTGTTCGAGCAATGCGCCTTCGAGGGGAATCTGCGCCAGCTCGACCACTGCGGTGCTGACGTCGTCGCCCAGGCGTGGGTAGGTCTCCTGAAAACTGACGATGCCACCGAGCTGAAATTCGATCGGGTTGGTCGACAGGACGAAGGTGCCCTTGCCATGGACTTTCTGCGCGAAACCGCGCTCCTGAAGTTGCTCAATGGCCTTGCGCACGGTGCCGCGGCTGGCCTGATAGCTGTCCATCAGCTCGGTTTCGGAGGGCAGGCGAGCGCCGCGTTGCAGACGTTCAGTGGTGATACTCGCCAGCAGATCGCTGTAGATCTGGTTGTATTTGCTCATGAGAGGGGGCTCGATGCCGGCTGTGCTCAAAGCTTCGAACCTTAAGGGCAGGGTAGGGCTTTGTCCATGTGGGGATTGGAAATCACCTTAGGCTGAGGTAGGAAAATTCTCTGCTGGTCTGGCAAAAACATACAAAAACAAACTCGTCTGTACGAGTTGTTGCAATAACTCGTACAGACGAGTACTTTTCGTTCCCACGTGCTGCCAATAACAACAATCCACAGCGGAAGAACTAGCATGAGCCACGACTATCCGAACATCGCCCGAGCGCTGCTGCAAAGCCTTGGCGGTCGCGAGAACATCGAACAGGCCGCGCACTGCGTCACGCGCCTGCGCCTGGCGTTGAAGAATCCAGCCCTGGTCAACAGCGCCACGCTCAACCAGATCGATCTGGTCAAAGGCTCGTTCTTCACCGGCGGTCTGTATCAGGTGGTGATCGGTCCGGGCGACGTGGAAAAGGTCTACGCCGAATTGCGCCGACAGACCGGCCTCGCCGCGTCGACCATCGCCGACGTCAAACAGAAAAGCGCCGAGAAGATCAACGCCATGCAGCGTCTGGTGCGGGTGTTCTCCGACGTGTTCATGCCGATCCTGCCCGCGCTGATCGTTGCCGGTTTGCTGATGGGCATCAACAACCTGATCGGCGCCAAAGGCATGTTTATCGAAGGTCAGACCCTGCTGGATGCCTACCCCAAACTCGAGGGACTGTGGAGCCTGATCAATCTGATGGCCAACACCGCGTTCGTGTTCTTGCCGGCATTGGTGGGGTGGTCGGCGGCCAAGCGCTTTGGCGGCAGTGAGATTCTCGGCATCGTACTCGGCCTGATGCTGGTTCACCCGGATCTGCTCAACGCCTGGAACTATGGCAAGGCGGTGGCCGGTCTGGACGGTCAGCAGATGCCGTACTTCGACATCCTCGGATTGTTCCAGGTAGAGAAAGTCGGTTATCAGGGGCAGATCCTGCCGATACTGCTGGCCGCTTACGTGATGAGCGTCATCGAAAAATGGTTGCGGGCACGCGTGCCCAACGCAGTGCAATTGCTGGTGGTGCCTATCACCACGATTGTCGTCACGGGAGTTCTGGCGTTGGCGGTGATCGGGCCTGTAACCCGTCACATCGGTATCTACATCACCGAGGGCGTGGTCATGCTGTTCGACCTGGCGCCGATGGTCGGTGGGGCGATTTTCGGACTGCTCTATGCGCCGCTGGTGATCACCGGAATGCACCACATGTTCCTCGCCGTCGATCTGCAACTGATCTCGACCCAGGGCGGCACGTTCATCTGGCCGATGATCGTCATGTCCAACCTCGCTCAAGGCAGCGCGGCGTTGGCGGTGTTCTACATGACGCGCAATGCGCGGGACAAAAGCATGGCGTCGACCTCAGCGATTTCCGCGTATTTCGGTATCACTGAACCCGCCATGTTCGGGGTCAATCTGCGTTACAAATTTCCGTTCTATGCCGCGCTGACCGGCTCGGCGCTGGGCTGCATCTTCCTGTCGATTAACAAGATTCAAGCCTCGGCCATCGGCGTCGGCGGCTTGCCCGGGTTTATCTCGATCATTCCGCAGTTCATTCCGATGTTCGTGATCGGGATGATCATCGCCATGGTTGTGCCGTTTGTTTTGACCTGTGCGCTGAGCATGAAGATTGTCCGCCCCGGCTATCGGGTCGCCTGATATCGACCCGTAGGAGCTGCCGCAGGCTGCGATCTTTTGATGTTGTTTTTTGAAAAGCCAAAGTCAACAGATCGCAGCCTTCGGCAGCTCCTACAGGGGGCACTGGGTTTGCCGGTTTTAAAATCAAGAGGGAAATGTGCCATGCAAGACTGGCAGCGTTCGGTTATCTACCAGATCTACCCGAAGAGTTTTCACAGCCATGCCGGCAACCCGACAGGTGATTTGCTCGGTGTCGTGGCCAAGCTCGATTACCTGCAATGGCTGGGTGTCGATTGCTTGTGGATCACGCCATTCCTGCGCTCGCCGCAACGTGACAACGGCTATGACATCAGCGACTACTACGCGATTGATCCCAGTTACGGCAGCATGGCCGACTGCGAGTTGCTGATCGCCGAGGCGGGCAAGCGCGGGATCAAGTTGATGCTCGACATTGTGGTCAACCACACCTCGATCGAACATGTGTGGTTTCAGCAGGCGCGCAGCAGCCTCGATAATCCCTACCGCGACTTTTATATATGGCGCGATCAGCCGAACAATTGGCAGTCCAAGTTTGGCGGTTCGGCCTGGGAGTACGAAGCCCAGACCGGTCAGTACTATCTGCACCTGTTCGACCACACCCAGGCTGACCTGAATTGGGACAACCCCAAGGTACGCGCCGAAGTCTTCAAAATGATGCGTTTCTGGCGGGACAAGGGCGTGGGTGGTTTTCGGCTGGACGTGATCAATCTGATCTCCAAGCCTGCGGATTTTGCCGAGGACAACAGCGACGGCCGACGCTTTTACACCGACGGGCCGAACGTCCATGAGTACTTGCAGCAGATGCACCGTGAGGTCTTCGCCGGCCACGACCTGATCAACGTCGGGGAGATGTCATCCACCAGCCTCGAACACTGCATTCGTTACTCCAATCCGCAGTCGCAAGAGCTGTCGATGACCTTCAACTTTCATCATCTGAAAGTCGATTATCCAAACCTGGAAAAGTGGGTTCGCGCCGATTTCGATTTCCTCCAGCTCAAGCAGATTCTGTCCGACTGGCAGACCGGCATGCAGGCCGGCGGTGGCTGGAATGCGCTGTTCTGGTGTAACCACGATCAGCCTCGGGTGGTCTCGCGGTTCGGTCATGACGGCGCATATCGTGAGCTCTCGGCGAAAATGCTCGGAACGGCGCTGCACTTTTTGCAGGGCACGCCGTTTGTGTACCAGGGCGAAGAACTGGGCATGACCAATCCGGGTTTCGAGCGTATCGATCAGTACCGGGATGTCGAGACGCTGAACATCTTTCGGCTCAAGCGCGAAGCAGGCACCAGCGACATCGACAACATGGCGGCGATCATGCAGAAGTCCCGTGACAACGGGCGTACGCCGATGCACTGGAACGCGGAACCGAATGCCGGTTTCAGCCACGTCGAACCGTGGATCGGGTTACCGGCCAATGCCGCCCGGATCAACGTCGCCCAACAGCTTGATGATCCCGATTCGGTTCTTCATCACTACCGTCTTCTGATCGCGTTGCGGCGCACAGAGGCGCTGATTTCGCTGGGCATCTATCGACAGTTGTTGCCTGAAAACAAGCAGGTCTGGGCTTATCTGAGAGAAGGCACCGGCGAGCGTCTGCTGATCGTGAACAACTTCTATGCCACACCGTGTGAAATCGAACTGCCAATAGAGATTGATGAGACGCTGAACCAGCGGTTGCTTGTCAGCAATTATCCGGACTGTCCGCCACGTAATCGACAGGTGAGTTTGCGCCCGTATGAATCGTTCGTCCTGCACCTGATTGATCCCTGATTCCTAACTAAAAACAAGATTTCAAAAAGCACGCAGAGCACTGCGCGGGGGAGTTTTGCGCGCCGAATTCATGGAACACACAATAAAAATAATGGGGTGGCTTATGAAAACAACAATTAATCGCAGCCTTGCAGTCGCAGGTTTATGCCTCGCGTTACCACAGACATCATCAGCGCTGGAGTTCGGTGGTTACTTGCGCAGTGGCGTTGGCAACGCGACCAAGGGCGGTAGCCAATCGTGTTTCCAGTTGCCGGGGGCGCAGACCAAATACCGCTTGGGCAACGAATGTGAGCAGTACGGCGAGCTTGAGTTGCGCCAGGATTTGTACACCCTCGACGATGGCTCGGTACTCAGCGTCGATGGCATGGTCTCGCTGTACAACCGCTACAACCAAAGCCTCACGTTCAATGAAGACAACGGCTCGGTGCGTCTGCCGCAGGCCTATGCACAGTGGTCGAACATGCCCGCGCTCAATGGCGGTTCGCTCTGGGCCGGACGCCGTTACTACAAACGTAATGACATCCACATTTCCGATTTCTACTACTGGAACCAGAGCGCTACCGGTGGCGGGATCGAAGATGTGCTGATCGGCGATCTGAAATACAGCTACGCCTTTTCGCGAAAGGACAACCTCTATCAAAAGGACTACATCAACCGGCACGACTTCAACGTCGCCGGGTTCGCTACCAATCCCGGCGGCGAGCTTGAGTTTGGCTTGAGCTACATCGACAAGCCCGACAGCCGCGATGCGCACCGGGGCTGGGCGATCACCACGCAGCATGTGCAGAAGGACTTTCTCGGTGGTAAAAACAAACTGGCCTTCCAGTACGGCGAAGGGCCTGGCACCGGGCTGGGCTATACCGGTAACGTCAAACTGGACGACAGCAATAAAAGTTATCGGATTGTCGAGTTTTTCGACTGGCAACTGACGCCGCGCTTTGGCGGGCAAATCGAGGCGGTGTATCAAAAAGACATTCGCCCTGACGGTGCTGACCAGAACTGGCTGTCGCTGGGTGTGCGTCCGACCTATGCGCTTACCGAACAATTCAAACTGGTCACCGAACTGGGCCATGATCAAGTCGATGCACCGGGCGGCACGCGCAAATTGAGCAAGTTCACCGTTGCGCCAACATGGTCACCCAAGGGCCCGGAATTCTGGGCGCGCCCCGAGGTGCGTTTGTATTACACCTATGCCAGTTGGAACGAGGCAGCCAAACGTGCGGCCAACGAATTGGCCCAAGGGTCGGCGCTGTCCGATACCGGCGCTTTCGGTACCGCTCGCCACGGTGCGAACGTTGGATTGCAGGTCGAATACTGGTGGAAATAAGCGATGCTGGTGGGGCGGCGCGCTCCACGGGTACTTCCAAGAACAAAACCGCAGGTGACAACATGGCCACACCCCAACAATTGCAACTGCTGGCGCCTTTGTCCGGCGTGCTGATCCCAATGGATCAAGTGCCCGACCCGGTGTTTGCCAATCGCGTGATCGGCGACGGCCTGTGCATCGACCCGACTTCATCTGCCTTGTGCGCTCCGCTGGCCGGGGTGATCAGCAACGTGCAGGCAAGCGGTCATGCCGTGAGCATCACCGATGACCGTGGCGTTCAGGTGTTGCTGCACATCGGTCTGGATACGGTGAATCTGGGCGGTCAGGGCTTCACCCACCTGGTTGAAGAAGGTCAGCGGGTGGCGGCTGGCGAAACGCTGATCGAGTTCGATGCCGATTACATCGCCCTGCACGCGCGCAGCCTGATGACCCTGATGCTGGTGGTCAGCGGTGAGCCATTCACCTGGACGGCCGCGCAGACGGGGCTGGTCCAAACGGGCCAACCTCTGCTGAGTCTCACCGGTGCGCATGCCATCCGCGAAGAACAGGTCGCGCCAACAGGCGAAGTGATTTTCTCAAATGTGCTGAAACTGCCCAATCCCAACGGTCTGCATGCGCGTCCGGCCGCGGTATTCGCACAAGCGGCGAAGGTTTTTTCGGCAAAGATCTATCTGCATAAACAGCAGGCCGAAGCCAACGCCAAGTCACTGGTGGCAATCATGGCGTTGCAGACCGCTTTGGGTGACAGCGTGCAAGTGAGCGCCGTGGGCGAAGACGCGCAAGCAGCAATCAGCACACTCTCGCGGTTGCTCGCCGAGGGGTGCGGGGAATCGGTCACAGCGTTGCCTGTGACGGAGCCTTCCGAGCGCGTCGAACCTGAGGTGCTGACGGTTCTGCGTGGAGTCTGTGCATCGCCCGGTTCGGCATTGGGCCAGGTCATGCAGATCACCGAGCCAAGCCTCGACATAAAAGAGTCCGGCGCCGGGGCGAAAACGGAACAGGAGGCGCTGACGAACGCGCTGATCGAGGCGCAAATGGCGTTGCAGCACTTGCGCGACACGGCGGGAGGCAGCGCTCAGGAGGAAATCTTCAAGGCTCATCAGGAACTGCTCGATGACCCGAGCCTGCTCGATCAGGCACAGGCGTTGATTGCCGATGGCAAAAGCGCGGCGTTTGCCTGGCATGCTGCTACCGCGTCCACCGCGACGCTGTTTCGGCAGTCGGCCAGTCCGTTGCTGGTTGAACGTGCGGCAGATCTGTCGGACGTGAGCTTGCGAGTCCTCAAGTTGATTCTCGGCGTGCAGGACCCGGTCCTGACGTTACCGCACGGGACGATCCTGATCGCCGATCAACTGACACCGTCGCAGACGGCGGGTCTCGATGTCACAAAGGTGCTTGGCATTGCCACGGTCGGGGGCGGCGCCACCAGTCATGTCGCCATTCTTGCGCGGGCCTTTGCCCTGCCGGCGATTTGCGGGGTGCCGGCGCAGATGCTGGCATTGGCGAACGGCAGCACGGTGCTGCTCGATGCCGACAAGGGTGAACTGCAACTCAATCCCGATCCGCTCGCCATCGAGCAATTGCAGGCCAGACTCGAGCAACAGCGTCTGCGCCATCAACATGACCACGCGCAGGCGACACTGGCCGCTTGCACCCGCGACGGGCACCACATCGAAGTGACAGCCAACGTCTCCTCGCTGAGTGAAACCGAACAGGCGATGGGCCTGGGCGGTGCCGGCGTCGGGCTTTTGCGCTCGGAGTTTCTTTATCTGGATCGCAACCACGCGCCCACTTTCGACGAACAAGTCTCGACCTACAGCGCCATCGCCCAGGCCGTGGGGCCGTCGCACAATCTGGTGGTGCGCACCCTGGATGTCGGCGGCGACAAACCATTGGCCTACGTGCCGATGGACAGCGAAACCAATCCGTTCCTCGGACTGCGCGGGATTCGGCTGTGTCTGGAGCGCCCGCAACTGTTGCGCGAGCAGTTCCGGGCGATCCTTGGCAGTGTCGGTCTGACGCGCCTGCACATCATGTTGCCGATGGTCACGCAAATCTCGGAGCTGCATCTGGCCCGGCACATGCTGGAGGAGGAATCGCAGGCACTGAACCTGGTCGAACGGCCAAAACTGGGGATCATGATCGAAGTGCCGGCGGCGGCACTGATGGCCGATGTGTTCGCGCCCTACGTGGATTTCTTCTCGATCGGCACCAACGATCTGACCCAATACACCCTGGCGATGGATCGCGATCATCCTCGCCTGGCCAGTCAGGCCGATAGTTTTCATCCCTCGGTGTTGCGCCTGATTGCCATGACCGTCAAAGGCGCGCACGCCCATGGCAAATGGGTCGGCGTCTGTGGCGCGATGGCCTCGGAACGTCTGGCCGTGCCGCTGTTGCTGGGGCTCGGCGTGGATGAGTTGTCGGTCAGCGTGCCGCAGATTCCGGCGATCAAAGCGGCAGTGCGGGAGGTGGATCTGCTCGACTGCAAGGCCATCGCCGACCAGGTACAGAGTCTGGAAAGCGCTGAGGAAGTACGCGAAGCGCTGCGCCTGTATCACGAGGCAACGGTCGATATTTCACCGGTTCTGGAGAACTGACATGTTCGATAAATTGCAGCAGGCGTTCTGGAAAGCCCTGACCCCGGATCTGGTGCCGGACGAGCTGACAATACCGGCCGAACCTGCCGAGGGGTTAAGCGCAGATATCGTTGCGGCGTTGGGGGGTGGGGATAACCTCAAAGCGCAGCAACCGGTGGCGTTGACCCGGGTGCGGGTGGTGTTGCGTGATGTTTCACGCATGGACCGTCAGGCATTGAGCGAGGCCGGTGTCGCGGGCGTCATGCCCCTTGAGGATGGGGTGGTGCACCTGATTACCGGCCTGCGGCCATAAGTCCGTAGGGGTGTGCGGCCTCAGGTCACCCTTACTGTTTCTCAACCGCAGGTGTATCGTATTCGCCTTTTACGGGCCTTCAGGGGTCTGTCGCTGATATGTGAGGTAGTTGAGTTCATGTCCTTTACCCGTCGCCAAATCCTCGGTGGCCTGGCCGGTCTTGTTGTCGTAGGCGTTGGAGCGGGAGGCGCGTCGCGTTACTGGCTGGGCAAGATGGCTGACGCCGAGGCGGGCCACGACTACGAGTTGATCGCCGCGCCCCTGGATGTGGAACTGGTGCCGGGGCACAAGACCGAGGCCTGGGCGTTCGGCCCGTCGGCACCGGGCACCGAGTTGCGCGTGCGTCAGGGCGAGTGGCTGCGGGTGCGGTTCATCAACCATCTGCCGGTGGCGACCACCATTCACTGGCACGGCATTCGCCTGCCGCTGGAAATGGACGGCGTGCCATACGTGTCGCAATTGCCGGTGTTGCCGGGCGAATACTTCGACTACAAATTCCGCGTGCCGGACGCCGGCAGCTACTGGTATCACCCGCATGTCAGCAGTAGCGAAGAACTGGGGCGCGGATTGGTCGGGCCGCTGATCATCGAAGAGCGCGAGCCGACCGGTTTCAACTACGAAAAGACCCTGAGCCTGAAGAACTGGCACATCGACGAAGAAGGCAATTTCGTTGAATTCAGCATCCCTCGTGAAGCCGCGCGCGGTGGTACGGCGGGACGTTTATCGACCATCAACGGCGTGCCGTTGCCGGTAATCGACCTGCCGGCCGGGCAGATCACCCGCGTGCGTTTGCTCAATCTCGATAACACCCTGACTTACCGCATCAACATTCCTGGTGTTGAGGCAAAAATCTACGCGCTGGACGGCAACCCGGTTGAGCCGCGCCCGCTGGGCAAGGAATACTGGCTCGGCCCCGGCATGCGTATTTGCCTGGCGATCAAGGCACCGGCGGCAGGCGAAGAATTGTCGCTGCGCAATGGCCCGGTGCGTCTGGGCACTCTGCGCTCGGTGGCCAACACGGACGCGCCGACCGAGTGGCCGCCGGCGCTGCCCGCCAACCCGGTGGCCGAACCGGACCTGGCCAATGCCGAGAAACTCAACTTCAATTTCGAATGGGTCGGTTCGGTGTCGGTCAACGTCGACAACGGCAAGCCGCCGAGTCTGTGGCAGATCAACGGCAAGGCGTGGGACATCACCGACAAGACGTGCGCCGATCGTCCGATTGCCAGTCTCAAACTGGGCCAGAGCTATATTTTCGAATTGAAGAACATGACCCAGTATCAGCACCCGATTCACCTGCACGGCATGAGCTTCAAGGTGATTGCGTCGAACCGGCACAAGGTCATCCCGTACTTCACCGACACCTATCTGCTGGGCAAGAACGAGCGCGCGCAAGTGGCGCTGGTGGCGGATAACCCGGGGGTATGGATGTTCCATTGCCACGTGATCGACCACATGGAAACCGGCCTGATGGCCGCCATCGAGGTGAAGTGATGCGCCAGATTCGCCCCGCAGCGATCATCGACCGCAGCCGTGACCGCGACTTCATGCGCGAAGCGCTTGCCCTTGCAGCGCAAGGCGCAGCCCTCGGCGAAGTGCCGGTGGGCGCGGTGCTGGTGCAGGAGGGCGAGATCATCGGTCGTGGCTTCAACTGCCCGATCAGCGCCAGCGACCCGAGCGCTCACGCCGAAATGGTCGCGATCCGCGCCGCGGCGCAGGCGGTGGATAACTATCGACTGCCCGGCAGCACGCTGTACGTGACGCTGGAGCCGTGCAGCATGTGCGCCGGTTTGATCGTGCATTCTAGGGTGGCGCGGGTGGTGTATGGCGCGCTGGAGCCAAAAGCCGGGATCGTGCAAAGCCAGGGGCAGTTTTTCACCCAGGGCTTTTTGAATCACCGGGTGTTGTATGAGGGCGGGGTGTTGGCAGAGGAGTGTGGGGCGGTGTTGACCGAGTTCTTCAGAGCCCGTCGCGCACGCCGGGATTAAAATCAAAAGATCGCAGCCTTCGGCAGCTCCTACAGGGATCGGTGTAGGAGCTGCCGAAGGCTGCGATCTTTTGATCTGCTCTATTTTTTCGCCACAATCACCGCCCGCATCGGCGCCGGCAGCCCTTCGATCGTCTTGCTGTGATCGTCCGGATCAAGGAAGTCACTCAGCGACTGATACTTCATCCACTCGGTGCCGCGCTGTTCCTCAATCGTCGTCGTACTGACATCCACGCATCGAATATCGGTAAACCCGGCACGCCGTAACCACAGCTCCAGCGCCGGCACCGACGGCAGGAACCACACGTTACGCATTTGGGCGTAACGGTCTTCAGGCACCAGCACCTGGTGCTTGTCGCCTTCAACCACCAGCGTTTCCAGTACCAGTTCGCCGCCCTTGACCAGGCAATCCTTCAGCGCCAGCAAGTGCTCGATCGGCGAGCGGCGGTGGTAGAACACGCCCATGGAAAACACCGTGTCGAAACCTTCCAGATTCGGCGGCAAATCCTCGAACGGGAAGGGCAGGTGCCACGCGTTTGGCTCAGACAGATAACGCTGCACAGCCTGAAACTGGCAGAAGAACAACCAGTTCGGGTCAACCCCGATCACGCTGTCCGCACCGGCGCCAAGCATGCGCCACATGTAGTAGCCGTTGCCGCAACCGACATCGAGGATGCGTTTTCCCTTCAGATCCAGATGCGGGGCGACCCGCGACCACTTCCAGTCCGAGCGCCATTCGGTGTCGACGTGCACACCAAACAGATCGAACGGCCCCTTGCGCCACGGCGACAGGCCCATCAGGGCGGTGCGCATTTGCGCGCGGGTTTCGTCGTCGCAATCGGTGTCGAGTTTCAAGCCGTTGAGCAGGTCGACTTCGCTCGGCTGGATCTTCGGCAAGGCGTCCAGCGCACTTTGCCAGCGCTCCAGATCGCCGTGGCCCTTCTCCATTTTCTTGTCGAGTTGACGCTGCAGCGTGTTGGCCCATTCGGCCAGCGGTGTACCGGCCAGACGGCGGGCGAGGGGAGACAGATCAATCATGGCAAGGCAATCAACGAGGCAAAGTTAAGACACTGGAACCACGGCACGACTTTCGAAAACCCGGCGGCCAACAGGCGTTCGCGGTGTTCTTCGAGGCTGTCGGGCTTCATGACGTTTTCGATGGCGCTGCGCTTCTGGGCGATTTCCAGTTCGCTGTAGCCGTTGGCGCGTTTGAACGCGACGTGCAGATCGGTGAGCAATGCATGTTCTTCGGCGTCGTTGAAGCGCAGTTTTTCCGACAGAATCAGTGCGCCGCCGGGCAGCAATGACTGGTGGATGCGCGACAACAACGCGGTGCGCTGATCCGGGGCGATGAATTGCAGGGTGAAGTTCAGTGCCACCACCGAGGCGGGTTGAAAGTCGAGGGCGAGGATGTCGCCTTCGATGACCTCGACCGGTAGCAACTCCTGAAACATCGAGTCCTGCCCATTGAGGTATTCGCGGCAACGTTCGACCATGGCGGCCGAGTTATCCACCGCGATTACCCGGCAACCGTCGGTGCGCACGTGACGGCGCAGGGCCTGGGTCACCGCGCCAAGGGAGGCGCCGAGGTCGTAGAGCACGCTGTTCGGCTGGGCGAACTGCGCGGCAAGCACACCGAGGTTTTCGACGATGGTCGGGTAACCCGGCACCGAGCGCTTGATCATGTCCGGGAACACCCGCACCACGTCTTCGTTGAAGGCGAAGTCAGGCACCTGGGCCAAAGGCTGGGCGAAAATGCGATCGGATTCTTTGCTCACGGCGGTTTCCGGCGGTGTCGGTGGAAAAGGCCGGCATTTTAGCCAAAGTGGCGCGGGGATGCTTGGGTTGTCCGACGTGGCGAGGGGATTTAGCGGTGTTTTTGCGAGAAGGCCGATGCTGCAATGCCCCATTGCCCCAGCCAATAGCTGAGGATGATGACGTACGGCGCAGCGTGGAACGGCGCGACAAAGCGATCGATGCCGATCACGCTGTCGGAGAACACGAACGCCAAGGCACCGCCGGCGGCCAGCAGCGCCGAGCACTTGGGCACATCGCTGCCGAGGCGGGCGAGGGCGCGCCAGAGCATGGCGCTGATGGCGGCGCCGTAAACGATCACGGGAATCAGCAACGGCCCCAGCCCGCTGGAAATCAGAATCCCCAGCAGCACCGCACCGACAGCGACGGCGAACACCAGCGGCAACAGCGCCAGACGTTTGCAGTCACTGAGGTAAGCCTTGAGATACGCCAGATGCGCAACAAGAAATGCGCCAAGGCCGAACACGAACAGATCCCCTGGCCACGCCAACAACACATCGCCCAGCAGGGAAAAAATCAGACCTAGGCTGATCCAGCGGCGATAGTCGCTGGGCGGTGCGTCGTGCAGCCAGCCGAGCAATGCCAACACCGGCAACGGTTTGACCAGCAGACAAAGCAGCGCTGCGTGGGTGCTCAAGCCGTAGAGAAAGGTCACCGCGCCCATCAGCGCCAGAATCAGCCAGCCCACGATCAATTCACCGAAATGGCGCAGTCAAAGGTTTCTACCGGCAACACTTCCGGCGCCCAGGGTTGTTGCGAGGTCAGGCGCAGACGCCCGGTGCCCGCAGCAAACGCTTGAAAACGCCAAGCGGAAAGCCCGGCAGCACCGACCACGCCAGCATCTTCCGGGTTGCTGTAGACCTCGGGGCTGAGGGCGCGCAAGACGCCGCCGGCGGAATCCTGAATCGCCCAGCGATAACCCGTGGTCGGGTTGCTTGGCAGCATCACGATCAGGTTTTGCCCGGTGGTGAGTCGCACGGGGCATTCGCTTTGTTTTTCCACGGTCACGTTCTGTTTCGGCTGCGTGGCGCAAGCGGCCAGCAAAGAAAGGGCGATAGGGACAAACAGGCGAATGGGGGACATAAGGTCAGCGGCTCCGGCGTTGGCGACGAACGGCGAGCATAACCGAAGATGAGACAAATTGTGACAGCGCGGCGGTTTGGCGGTGTTGTCAAGGACGCCATCGCTGGCAAGCCAGCTCCCACAGGTTTCTCGGTAGAGCACAAGATTTGTGAGCACCAATGAACATTGTGGGAGCTGGCTTGCCAGCGATAACGGTAGTGCAGTTGCTACTTCATGTTCAGAAGAGCACCTTCGCCACATCCGCAAACCGCTTGGCGAAATGCACGGTAATGCCTTCTTTCAAGTAGTCCGGCAGCTCCTCGAAGTTGCCCCGATTCGGTTCTGGCAGGATCAACTCGAAAATCTTCTGCCGCCGGGCCGCGATCACCTTTTCACGTACCCCGCCAATCGGCAGTACATGCCCGGTCAGTGTCAGCTCGCCGGTCATCGCCACGCCTTTTTTCGGCGCTTGATTGCGTGCGAGAGAGAGCAAAGCGCTGGCCATGGTCACGCCGGCGCTCGGGCCATCCTTCGGTGTCGCGCCTTCCGGTACGTGCAGGTGGACGAAGGCTTCGTCGAAGAACTTCGCATCGCCGCCGAATTGCTTCAGGTTCGAGCTGACGTAGCTGTAGGCGATCTCCGCCGATTCCTTCATCACGTCACCCAACTGTCCGGTGAGTTTGAAACCGCGATTGAGCGTGTGAATCCGCGTCGCTTCGATCGGCAACGTGGCGCCGCCCATGCTGGTCCACGCCAGCCCCGTGATAACGCCCGTGCCGGACAGCACTTGCTCGTTACGGAACACCGGATGGCCCAACGAGGCTTCCAGATCTTTCGGCCCGAGTTTGATCACCGCTTTTGGCTCGTCGATCAGTTTCATCACCGCTTTGCGCACCAGTTTGCCCAGTTGTTTTTCCAACTGACGCACCCCGGCTTCACGGGCGTAACCGTCGATCAAGGTTTTCAGGGCGCTGTCACTGATGCTCAGGCTGCCCTTGGATACGCCGGCCTTTTCCAACAATTTCGGCCACAAGTGACGCTTGGCGATGGCGACTTTTTCTTCGGTGATGTAGCCCGACAGACGAATCACTTCCATACGGTCGAGCAACGGGCCGGGGATCGAATCAAGCGTGTTGGCGGTGCAGACGAAGAGGACTTTCGACAAGTCCATGCGCAGATCGAGGTAGTGGTCGAGGAATTCGACGTTCTGTTCCGGGTCGAGGGTTTCGAGCAGCGCCGAGGCCGGGTCGCCCTGGTAGCTCTGGCCCATCTTGTCGATCTCGTCGAGCATGATCACCGGGTTCATCACTTCGACGTCTTTCAACGCCTGCACGAGTTTGCCTGGCTGTGCGCCGATGTAAGTGCGGCGGTGACCCTTGATCTCGGCCTCGTCGCGCATGCCGCCGACGCTGAAGCGGTAGAACGGGCGGCCGAGGGATTCGGCGATGGATTTGCCGACACTGGTTTTACCCACACCTGGCGGGCCGACCAGCAGCACGATAGAACCGCTGATCTCGCCTTTATAAGCACCGACGGCGAGGAATTCGAGGATGCGGTCCTTGATGTCGTCGAGGCCGGCGTGGTGTTTGTCCAGCACCTTGCGCGCGTGCTTGAGGTCGAGTTTGTCCGCGCCATAAACACCCCACGGCACCGACGTCGCCCAGTCGAGGTAGTTGCGGGTGACCGCGTACTCCGGCGAGCCGGTCTCGAGGATCGACAGTTTGTGCGTTTCTTCGTCGAGGCGTTTCTGCACCTGAGCCGGCAGGACTTTACCTTCCAGACGCTGCTGGAACTGTTCGAGGTCAGCGCTGCGGTCGTCCTTGGTCAGGCCGAGTTCCTGCTGGATGACTTTGAGTTGTTCCTTGAGGAAGAACTCGCGCTGATGCTCGCCGATCTTGCGGTTGACCTCAGCGGAGATTTCTTTTTGCAGGCGCGCGACTTCGACTTCCTTGCGCAGCATCGGCAGGACTTTTTCCATGCGCTTGAGCATCGGCACGCAGTCGAGCACGGCTTGCAGCTCGGGGCCGGTGGCCGAAGTCAGGGCGGCGGCGAAGTCGGTCAGTGGCGACGGATCGTTGGGGCTGAAGCGGTTGAGGTAGTTCTTCAGCTCTTCGCTGTACAGCGGGTTGAGCGGCAGCAATTCCTTGATCGCGTTGATCAGCGCCATGCCGTAGGCCTTGACCTCGTCGGTCGGCTCGGTCGGCTGATGCGGGTATTCGACTTCCACCAGATACGGCGGGCGGTGGTGCTTGAGCCAGGTCTTGATGCGGACGCGGCTCAGGCCTTGGGCGACGAACTGGAGTTTGCCGTTTTCGCGGCTGGCATGGTGCACCTTGACCAGTGTCCCGTACTCGGGGAGGGCGTCGGTGTTGAAGTGGCGCGGGTCTTCCTGGGGCGTGTCCATGAAGAACAGGGCCAGGGAGTGGTGTTCGGATTTGCTGACCAGTTCGAGGGTTTCGGCCCACGGTTCTTCGTTGACGATGACCGGCAGTACTTGCGCCGGGAAGAACGGGCGGTTGTGGATCGGGATGATGTAGACCTTGTCCGGCAGGTTCTGGCCGGGCAGGGCCAGCCCTTTGCCGGAGGTGGTGTGTTCGATGTGGTCTTCGCTGGCTTCGGTGTAGTCGTCGGAGTTATCGGGGAATTCTTGCTGGTCGCTCATGGGGCACCTGCGCAATTGGGTATGGGTGTTAGATGGGGCAGGGCTTGAGTGGTTTCAATGGGGGTGGGTGTTTCTGGTTGTGTGTTCAGGGTTTTGACAGGGGTCTCGCTTTGGACTTGGCGGCCTTTGGGCCGACCATGTTCTTGGGGTTTTGGGGGTATATCCGTTTTTGCGGTGCCGCTGCTGGCGGTTTCGCTTTTACAGCGAGTCACTTTTGCAGACGCCCAAAAGTAACCAAAACGCTGGGCCCCGGCGTTCGGCCCGCTCGCTGGGGCTCGGGGTTCCTTCGCTCCGGCATTGATCCGGGGGCATCGCTTCCGGTTTGCTTCGCTGCACCTCCTTTCGATGTATTCGACTTCGTCGAACGGCGCTACGCGCCCACCCCCCGGATCAATCCCTCCACTCAGCCTGCCGAAGGGGCCAGGTAGATCAAGAGCTGCAGCCGAGCTAACGCTCATCCTGTTGAGTGGTGAAGAGCGTGCGGTTGGCTTTTGACACGTATTTGCCCCTCTCCCGAGGGAGAGGGAGCCGTTTTTTGGGCTTTTCAGGATTTGAGTTCGACTCGGTATTTCACGTCGGCGTATCTCGCCCAGACACCTCGGTCAGTCCCCTCTCCCTCTGGGAGAGGGTTAGGGTGAGGGCTGCTTCAGAGGCTGTTTGAGTTTGAAGAGCAACCCTCAACTTTTTTTCCATCAAACTCAGCTGTGTGGCGCCGGTTGTGGGATTTCGAGGTTATCCAGCACCCGATTCACCGCCAATTCGGCCAGCATGATGATTTGCTGGATCGCCAGGATCGTGCGCCGCTGGGGCAGGTCGATGTAGGCGGCGATGTCGCTGCTCATGAGGCTGGCTTGTGCCAGGGATTCGCAGGCGTGAACCAGCAGGCTTTCGCTGTCCTGGTCTGGCGCGACCTGGAACATGGTGCTGGGTTTGTGGAAGCGCAAGGTGAGTGCGTTGGGTTTGAGGTAGTGGTCGAGGGCGCGTTCGGCGGCTTCGTGGAATTTCTTCGAGTCGGGGGATTGGTAGGGCGAGGTGTCGTTGGTTTCTGGTGGGTTGGGTGTGGGCTTTTTCATGGTGAAACTCCGAATGATAAGTGGGGCTGTCACTCTCAATCACCGCGACGCGACAGAGGGTGGCAGCTGTACGCGGGTTCGCGGACCGAGCCATTCGGCAATCTCGGCATACCCGAAGGTATCCCGCGCACAGCCACCATCAAACCAAACGAAAAGCGCTGGGCGCTCCAGTTTGGGCTGGCGATTATGCATCAAATCGAATGAACTGCTCGGGCCGCGACGCCCGGTCGCTGAATTTGCAGCGACCCACCGAGCCTATCCAGCCGGTTTCCGACGCACAACCGACGCGACTTGTCGGAAAACTCCCTGCAATTCCAGGCGTCTGTAGGACGAGCAAAATTCCTACATCCAACGCTGATCAAACTGTGGGAGCTGGCTTGCCAGCGATGGCGTTCTTCCAGCCGGCATGTGTGCCGTCTGACCCACCGCTATCGCTGGCAAGCCAGCTCCCACAGGTTTCTTTGGTGGACTCAGAAATTGCATGCACAAAAAAGGCGATGCCCCTTTCGGGACATCGCCTTCATCACTACCGGTTAAATCTTATTCCGGCAGTTTGTACGCAATCACATAGTCACCCATCTTGGTGCCCAGCGAACCGTGACCGCCGACAACGAGCAGGACGTATTGCTTGCCGTCCTTGCCCGTGTAGGTCATCGGGGTCGCTTGACCACCTGCTGGCAGACGCGCTTTCCACAACTCTTTACCGGAGTTGACGTCGTAGGCGCGCAGGTACTGGTCGAGGGTGCCGCTGAGGAAGCCAACGCCACCGGCCGTCACGATCGAGCCGCCCATGCTAGGCACGCCCAGGGTGAAGCCGATCGGGATTGGCGAGCTGTCGCGGCTGGTGCCGTTTTTGCGTTTCCACACGACTTTGCCGGTGGTCAGGTCGATACCGGCCACGTAGCCCCAGGCCGGGGCCTGGCACGGTACGCCGAAGGGCGACATGAACGGGTGCATGATCACCGCGTAAGGCGCGCCGGTGTTTGGTTGCACGCCAGAGGTTTCGCTTTCGCGTTTGCTGCCGGCGGCGACTTGCTCGCGTGGCACCATTTTCGAAACGAAGGCCATGTAGTTCGGGCTGGTGAACAGCATCTGGCGAACCGGATCGACCGACACGCCGCCCCAGTTGAACACGCCGACGTTGCCCGGGTAGATCAGGCTGCCCTGTTCCGACGGAGGGGTGTACTGGCCTTCATAACGCAGTTCCTTGAACTGGATGCGGCACAGCATCTGGTCGAACGGGCTCGCGCCCCACATGGCTTTTTCGGTCAGTTCCGGGGCCAGCAGGTTGAGGTCCGAACGGGCCTGGGTCGGTGCGGTGAAGTCGCCTTTGACGGCGCCTTGCGGTACCGGGATTTCCTTGATCGGGATGATCGGCGTGCCGTCACGACGGTCGAGGACGTACAGGCTGCCCTGTTTGGTCGGGGCGATCAGCGCAGGTTTCACGCCATCGGCGGTTTTCATGTCGAGCAGGGTTGGCTGGCTGCCAACGTCCATGTCCCACAGGTCGTGGTGGGTGAACTGGTAGTTCCAGCGCACTTTACCGGTGGCCAGGTCCAGAGCAACGATGCCAGCGCTGAATTTCTCGGCGCCCGGGGTGCGGTCGGCGCCCCATTGGTCAGGCGTCTGGTTGCCCAGTGGCAGGTAGACCATGCCGAGTTTTTCGTCGACGCTGGCCAGCGACCACATGTTGGCCGAGTTGCGGCTGTAGGTTTCGCCCGGTGCCAATGGTTCGGTGGCGTCCGGCTTGTCGCTGTCCCAGTTCCAGACCAGGTGGCCGTCGTGCACGTCGAAGGCGCGGATCACGCCCGATGGCTCGTTGGTCGACTCGTTGTCGGTGACGTGACCGCCCATGATCACCAGATCACGGGTAATCGCGGCCGGCGAGGTGGAGTAGTAGCCACCAGCCGTGAACGGGCCGATGCCTTGGGTCAGGTCGACCACGCCCTGGTTACCGAAGCCTTCGCAGATCTTGCCGGTGTCGGCATTCAGTGCGATCAGGCGAGCATCAGCGGTTGGCAGGTACAGACGACGCGGGCAGGCCTGAGCAACGGCTTTGCCAGCTTCGGAGATGACCGCAGAGGCAGCGTTTTCAGACTTGGCGTAATTGGCTTCGTCGTAGTACGACACGCCACGGCAGGTCATGTGGGCGAAGCCTTTGAAGCCGACAGGGCTCTTGATCTGCGGGTCGAAGCGCCACAGTTCTTTACCCGTGTCCGGGTCCAGTGCCAGCACTTTGCTGTGCGCGGTGCAGGCGTAGAGCATGCCGTTGGCTTTGAGCGGGGTGTTTTCGTTGGTCAGCTCAACCGGGTCATCAGCGCTCGGCAGGTCGCCGGTCTGGATGCGCCAGGCTTCTTGCAGCTTGCCGACGTTGGCCGGGGTGATCTGCTTGAGCGGCGAGTAACGGTCACCGAACTCGCTGCGGCCATAGGCCTGCCAGTCGCCATCAGGCATGGCTGGTGCGGTGCTGGTCATGTCCGCGGTGTCGCGGCCCAGTTCGCCGAACGTTTCGCCCGGATGGGTGAACAGGCTGGCCACAGCGGTAACGCCGGCCAGAATCACGGCCACGGTCAGGCCGCCAGTCCCCATGCGGGCAGGGCCGTTGATCAGCAGTGGACGACGGAACCACGGCAGCAGCATCACGAAACCGAGGGCAAACCACAGTGCCAGACGCGGCACCAGTTGCCACCAGTCCAGACCGACTTCCCACAGCGCCCAAACGGTGCTGGCAAACAGCACGATGGCGTACAGGCCCAGCGCCGCGCGACGACGCAGCAGCAACAGAATACCGGTCAGCGCGATGCCGATACCGGCCAGCAGGTAGTACAGCGAGCCGCCGAGCATGCTCAGCTTGACGCCTCCGGCCAACATGGCCAGGCCCATCAGTAGAAGCAGAATGCCGAGCAGGCTTGGTAGCAGACGGCCCCGACTCGAAGCACTTTCGGTGCTCATAGTGTGATTCTCCGTGACGTTTATGTAGTCCCGCGCTGTAGTCACTTTAGATGACGATTTGGCGTGGGCATGGTTCAGATAAAAACTTGTCTAGCTAACGAATTTTTCCCGATCCCTGTGGGAGCTGGCTTGCCAGCGATGGCGGTCTATCTGCCGGCACATCTGCGGTCTGACCCACCGCTATCGCTGGCAAGCCAGCTCCCACAGGTTTTTTCGGTGTTGGTTAGAACGAGGACTGGATCTTGATCCCGCCGATCAGTGCGTCATCAACCTTGTCCACACCGCCCGGATGGCGGATGTATTGCAGGTTCGGGCGCACGGTCAGCCAGTTCGTTACATGCACGCCGTAATACAGTTCGGCGCTGTATTCGGTGTCTTGCGGCGGCAGGAACGATGGATCGTCGTAGTCGTAGACAGCGCGCGCCTGATTGCTCTTCTCGGCGTTTTTGCGATAGGCCGGGTTGACGTGGACGCGGGCCATGGCGAAACCGATGTCGTCTTTGGCGCGACTGGCGAGCAGGCCTTTGTAGACCAGACCTGCCTGCACGTAGTTGTCGATGGCGTTGGTTTTCTTGTCGTGCATCGTGCCGTTGGCGAACACGCTCAGGCCCCGCGAGTTGTCGCTGGCCATGCTGGTGATTTGCTGCTGCACGCCGAGCCACACACCGTGTTTGCTGGAGGCGCTGCGGTAGGCTTCGCCACTCAGGGCGGCAGGTTGACCGTTGTTGTCCTTATAGACATCGCTGGCCTTGGCGTTGCTGTAGTAATAACCGGCACGATACTCGCCCGGCAGGCCGTTGAATTTCGGCGTCCACACCAGTTCAACCGGCAGGATCGCGCCTTGGGTGCCGCTGCCGCTCAACTTGAAGCCGTTGCCGCGATCGAGGTTCGACGGGTTTTGCTCGTAAGCGCCGACCTGCGCGTACAACTCAGGCGTCAGGTGATATTTGACGCGCATCGCCCACTGGCTGACGGGCCAGTTGTACCAGATGCCGCCCACCCAGTTGCCGACCTGCGAGCCGCAGAACGCCAGGTTCTGGAAGTCGCACGGGAAGCTGTTGAAGTCTTCGCCTTCACCGAAACGGCCGACCTTGATGTCGAGTTTCTGATCGAAGAATTTTTGCTGGTACCACATCTGTGTCAGGCGCGTGGTCTGGCCACGGCCCCAGACTTCCTGGGCCGACGTGAAGCCACCGACGCGCGGATCGTTGATGCGGTCGTTGCTGATGTTGTTGCCGCTGCGCTTGGTGATGGTCAGTTGAAACTCGGCGTCGTCCCAGCCAAGGATCTTTTGCAGGTCCAGGTGCGTGCCGAGGCCGAACTGGTCGCTGTAGCGCGCCGTGCGATTGTGGTCGTAGCCGCCGTGCAGGTTGCTGCCCATTTCGCCGGTGTAGTCGAGCTTGAAGTCGTAGCCTTTTTCCGAGAGTTCTGTACGCGTGCCGTTCCAGTCACCGAGCATGTACGGCGATTCACTGTCGAACGCGGGAGCGGCTTGGGCGCAGGTGGCGAGGCCGAGGGCGGTGCAGCCGCCAATCAGGCGCAGGGTTGAGATAGCGCTATCTCGAAACAACGGAAAATCGGGCATAAATGGGTCTTTCTGGGTCTTTTTCTGGGGATAAGCTGGCCGCTACGATTTGTCGCAGGCAGTGAAGCGATTCAGCGGAAGGGCGGCAGGATAATGATCTGTAACAAAAAGACAAAGTGCTTTTGTCGACATGCAGCGTTTCGTATTCGGTAACAGTGCGGCAAACGGGCGCATTGTCGGGCGTCTGCGAGGCTGCGATCTTCGCGGGTTGACCTACATTTGAAGGAAGCACTTCCACCCGGTCTGCCCCTCGGCTAAGGTGCGCGGCTTCTGCATTTTCACTTCGCCCAAAGGCCAGGCATGAACGAACAAACCCCCGATCCGCTGCACGGCGTAACCCTCGAACAGATCCTCACCGCGCTGGTGGCCCACTACGAATGGTCGGGGCTGGCCGAGCGTATCGACATTCGTTGCTTCAAGAGCGATCCGAGCATCAAGTCGAGCCTGACGTTCCTGCGTAAAACCCCGTGGGCGCGGGAGAAAGTCGAGCGTCTGTACGTAAAGTTGATGCGCACCAAGCGACCACTCTGAGATGGACGCCGTGTGGCGCCATCGCTTGATCACCCTCGCAGCCACCCTTGGCTGGGCCGGGTTGAGCATTCAGCTGTACCTGATTTTTATCGCGCGTTTGAGCGTCGAGGCCAGTCTGCTGGGCGGGTTGGTGAGTTTCTTCAGCTATTTCACGGTGTTGACCAATACCTTGGTGGCCACCGTGCTGACCTGCGCCGTGACCCCGCGCGAATCCGCCGTACGGCGCTGGTTTTTGCAACCATGGGTCAGTAGCGGTGTGACAGTGAGCATCGTTGTGGTCGGCCTCGCCTACAGTCTTTTGCTGCGGCATTTGTGGCATCCCGAGGGTTGGCAATTCGTCGCCGACGAATTGCTCCACGACGTGATGCCGCTGGTGTTTCTGGGCTATTGGTGGTTTTGCGTACCGAAAGGCACGTTGCGCCTGTGGCATCTGCCAGTGTGGCTGATTTATCCGCTGGTGTATTTCGCTTACGCATTGCTGCGCGGGGATTTGCTCGGGGCGTATGCGTATCCGTTCATTGATGTGGCGGTGTTGGGTTATCCACAGGTGTTCATCAATGCCGGAGGAATATTGGCGGGGTTTGTGGGGATTGGCCTGGCGGTGATTGGCCTTGACCATTGGCGCTCCCGCACGAAGTTAAAGTACCTGTAGGAGCTGCCGCAGGCTGCGATCTTTTGACTTTGGCTTAAAAAAACAAGATCAAAAGATCGCCGCCTGCGGCAGCTCCTACAGGGGATATCACTCTTCTTCAGAGCCCTCGGCACGCCAGTAGCCGACGGCTTTGACCAACTTGTCATCCAGCCCGTGCTCATCCAGCAGCACCCGGCGAATCTGCCGCGAGACTTTGGTTTCGGTCGCCACCCACGCATAAAGATTGCCCTTGGGCACCTGCAGTTGCTTGACGGTGGTCAGCAGGTTATCCGTGCCGCCCTCGCGCAGTACCCAGATCACATTGACCTGCGCGGCGCTTTCCAGCGTTTGCTGCTCGGCACCGTTTTCCACTTCGATCACCACCAGCGCTTTGCGATTGGCGGCCAGGCCTTCGAGGCGGCGGGCGATGGCGGGCAGGGCGGTTTCGTCACCGATCAGCAGATAGCTGTCGAATATATCCGGCACGATCATCGAACCGCGTGGCCCGCCGATGTGCAGGAATTGGCCCGGCGTGGCCTGTTCGGCCCAGGTCGAGGCAGGGCCGTCGCCGTGCAGGACGAAATCGATGTCCAGCTCAAGCGTGTCGAGGTCATAGCGACGCGGCGTATAGTCGCGCATCTCGGGCATCGGGCCTTCGTTTTTGCCGCCCAGCACCATTGTCTCGAGTGCGGCAGTTTGTTCGGCGTTCTGCGGGAACAGCAGTTTGACGTGATCGTCAGTGCCCAGGCTGATAAAACCGGCCAATTCGGGCCCGCCCAGGGTGATGCGGCGCATGCGCGGGGTCAGGTCGACCACACGCAGCACTTGCAGGCGACGGCGTTTGATTTCGTGCATCACGCGGTGAATGGTTTGGGTATCGACTGCAGTCATTCGGTTTTCTCCGGGGCAGGTTGAACGGCGGGGCCGTCGACAATCGCTTTGGCGGTGTTGTTGAGCAGATCCCGTACGCGCAGGATTTCTTCCGGGCTCCAGCGCCCGTGGTGCAACTGCAAAGCGTGGCGCAGGTTGTGCACCGCTTCATGGATTTCCGGCGGCCGGTCATGGCCGCGCAGCGAGCGCTTGCTGACGTCGATGCGCATGCGCACACCATCGAGGGCCACTGTTTGCTCGCTCAGGGACAGGCGCCCGGCGTCGGTCACGCTGTAGCGTTTCTTGCCACCCTCGGCGTCACCGCTGATCAGTTCGCTTTCTTCCAGAAAGGTCAGGGTCGGGTAGATCACGCCGGGGCTCGGGCTGTAGGCGCCGTCGAACATGCCTTCGATCTGGCGGATCAGGTCGTACCCGTGGCAGGGCTGCTCGGCGACCAGTGCCAGCAGCAGCAATTTCAGGTCGCCCGGGGCAAACACTCGCGGGCCGCGCCCACCGCGTTCACGGCCGGGGCGTTTCTCGAAGCCGTCACGGCCGTCGCCGTGCTCGCGGTGGGGGGAATGATGGTCTCTCATTTCTGTCTTCTCTCGTCGTGTTTAGATACAACTTAAGATATATCTTATGGCCGGTGCAAGACATTCGGATCAGTGGTCGACGAGGCGCTTCAACGAAAATGACGCCGTAGTCGATGCGGGATGATTTTTGTATTTTTTTAGAGTAATTGTGCTAATTACAACAGTGTGAAATCGAATATCAGTTTCGTTATCAGTACGTAAGCCAGCAATAACAAGTGTTCTGGATAGTTTTAAATCTGTATGTTTTTTTGCTGAAAACTGTATGTAGTATAGTTCTGAGAGTCACTGTTCTATTAATTGCTGAAAGCAGTTTTTTTCCTCTTTTACATGGGTATCGGTAACTACGGGTAGTGGTGAAATTTCCTACTTACTTTGTGGTTGAATTACTTGATCATGCCTCCGCGTTGAAAGTTAAGTCGGCAACCGACAAAAGTTTTGACGCGCCAATCCTTATCAAAAGCAGGTACTGATCATGTTCAAGAAGTTTGCAATTTCCGCCCCGATGGCCATCTTGGCACTGAGTTCTTCCGTGGCGTTTGCCGCAGACCCGATTAGCCAGACGATCAATATCAAGGCATTCGTGCCGACTTCGCTGTTCAATGTGGCCCCTCAGACGCCGGGCTTCGGTGTTGATGAAACCATGAACCAGCTGGGCAGCGGTGAACTAAGCCCCATCACTGAAATCTTCAACATGAAGCACACCGATAACAAGGGCGCGATCAATGCCGTGCTCGACGGCACTGCGGCGCTGTACAACGGTCGCGACAGCATCCCGCTGACCGTCAAGGTCGGTGGCGTGGAACTGACTAGCGTCTCCACCGAAATCGTTAACGAAACTGACTCCGTACCTGGCGTGCAGCGGGAAATGGTCATCAAGGCTGCCACGCCAACGGCTACTCAATCGGGTAACTACTCGGGTAGCTTCGCTGTGGTATTCGAGCCTGTGTTGAAGCCGTGAAACAACTTTTTGAATAACACAATGCTTATTCAATAGTCTTGGCCCACTGGTCATCTTTTGATGATCAGTGGACGCCAGCTCATCAAGTAACTCGAGTATTAAAGACCATGTTCCCGATGACGCCCATCGCGGCAGCGCTCGCACTTTTTTTATGTGCCAGTGCCTTGGCCGCGCCCACTAATAACGCTAACACGCCGCGCAGTCTGCTCGCTCAGGCCAAGGGGTTGCCGGCGGAATTCGAAGAACACTTCTTCGATGTGCCATTAGCTGTTCGGGTTGAGCGTGATCAACAATTTCTCGGTGAGGCGATGGTCGTGTTAAGCAAGGATGATCGTGTCACTCTGCTGGAATTTACCGACACCGGCGACAGCCAGATCCCTGCCAGTGAACGGGATGTATTGGGCAGTTTTTTAAAGCAGGGGGTAAGCCTGGGCGCCTGTCAGGGCAGCTGCCCCGACCAGGTACTGGCGGTGCATTACAACCTGCAGAATTCGCTGGTATCGATCGCTACCGAAAATGCTGAGCGCGGCAGTGACGCTCTACGCTATTACGCTCTCCCCGAAAAGGGCAGCACCGGGTTGATCCTGCGTAATCAACTGAACCTCAACGGCGGTCAGGAGCAAGACTTCGGTGGTCGCTATGGCCTTGAGGCGAGCAGCAGCCTCGGCAACTGGACGCAACGTGTCAACCTGCAACTGGCGCGCCTGGGCGGACCTGACGACAAGCTCTATCACGCGATGCACGAGCTGTACGGCCAGCGTGAGTTGCAGGGCAATTTTTTGCGCCTGGGCTATTTCACCCCCAGCTCCGAAGGCCTGACGCGGCAGTTGCGTTCATTTGGCGCCAGCCCCGATACGGCGGCGGGCGTGATGTTTGGCAGCTCCGACAGTCTGGCGATCAAAAATCCAACGCCCAGCGTTTATCCGATCTACGTCACGGCCAACCGCCAGGCATCGGTGGAAATCTATCGCAACGGTCTGTTGATCAACACACAAGCGGTCAGTGCCGGCCTGCAAACCCTCGACACCCGGGCGCTGCCCGGGGGCATTTACGAAGTCGAAGTGCGACTGATCGAAGACGGTCAGATCACCTCAACCACCCAGGATCTGGTGTACAAACCCAGCAACTGGCGCAATCACGAAGAGCGCTGGCGCTACAGCCTGTTCGCCGGCCAGGAAAGCAAATTGCTGAGCAACTGGGACGAGCAGTCTCGTGGCGACATGACGGCCGGCGCGGCGCTGAATTATCTGCTGCACCCGCGGGTGATCGTCGGTCTCTCGGCGCGGCAACTGCAAGGCAAGCAGCAGGTGGCTTCGTCGATTGACTGGACGTTGGCCAATAACACCAGCCTGTACGCCAACGTTTACCAGACCGAAGACCACGGCACCGGGATGGATCTGCAAGGCATCTACAATTATGGCTCGGGCAACCTGTTCGCCACGCACAACCGCAGCTGGCTGGACACGACCAATCTTTATGAGACCTTGCCGGACGGTACGCGGGTTCGCCAACGCAACGTGTATATCGGCCAGACCGCCAACACGTCGCTGGCGATCAACCACCGACTCAACAGCAAGCAATCGCTCAATGGCCGGGTTTCCCATAGCGAGGGCAATGTCGAAGGCGTCGGTATCGATCTGGGCTGGACGCAACGCAGCCTGTTGCTCGGCAGCGATGCCAGTTGGCGTTTCTCGGTGTTCGATCGCCCCGCCAGTTTCAGCAGCGGGCAGGCGCGCAATCGCGGAGTCGATTTGAGCGTCAGTCTGGCCCTCGGCGCCAAGGGCGAACAGTGGTCGGGCAGCATCGGCACGCGCACGGCCCGCGAGGGTGGCCGCGACAACAATGCGTCGCTGACCTACAACAAAACTCTGCAAAACCACGTACTGCAAAACGTCTCGGTCACGGCGCTCGCTGACACCTATGGCGTCGGCGTGTCAGGCCTCGGCAGTTTTAGCACCGAGGCATTCAATGGCGATGCGTTCATTCAGCGCTCTTCCTATAACGGCAATTACACCGGCGGTCTCAACCTCGACAGCACCGTGGCCGTGGGCGCAGACAAGATCGTCATGACCAGCCAGCACGCCAGTGGCGGTGCCGGGATGATCATTGACGTCGAAACCGACCTCGACGACATCGCCCTGCGCGCCGACGACCTCAGTGGCGGCAGCACAACCCTGCGTCCGGGGCGCAATTACGTGTCACTGACCGCCTATAAAAACAGCTCGGTGAGCTTCGATTTCGAAGGCAACCACGTGCCGTCCGCCAGCATTCAACCGCAGCGCGCCCGCTATCACATGAACAAAGGCGGGGTGGGGTATCGCAAGATCACCGTGAGCAGAACCCTGACCGTGCTCGGGCGTTTGCTCGATCCGCAGGGCAAGCCGCTCAAGGGCCACCACATCATCAACCACGCCAGTCGCGGTGTCAGCGAGGTGGACGGCTTCTTCTCGATGGAAATGAACGCCGGTTCACCGACCCTCGAAGTGCGCTCCGGTGAACAGTTGCTGTGCCAGTTCCGTCTCGACCCGGCCAATGCGCGCAGTGAAAACGATGTGCTGATGATCGGGGATCTGCGTTGCACGCCGGATACGTTGGCCGATGTCACGCCTGCCCCGACGACGGCAGGTTGAACCCTTTCAGGAAGCGACTGATGCACATGAAAAATCAATCGAGCAGAGTGATGGGCGGGCTCTTTTCAGCCGCCGTATCGCTATGGCTTGTCGCACTACCCGCTGCTGCGGCTACGCAGGAAATCACGGCCGTGTTCAAGCCTGATCCGAATAATCCGCTGGTGAACAAATTTGTTAATACCACCCCGCAAAGCGGCGTCTGTCCGGGGCATATGCCGGCGCGCTGCGAAGCGCTGGGCATTTTCAGCATTCGAACGTGGGATATCAACTTTCGCTCAAATGGCCCGATGCCGGTGCTGCCGGTCCCGGATATACGCAAAGGCGCGATGTTCAAAGTGCCTTCGCAGTGGCGAAGCTTTGAGGTGATTTCAGACAAGGGCGAGCCCGCAACCGTCGAAATGCGCATTTCAGGGATCGGTAACCGCTTTAATATTCCCGATCCCCCAAGTGTTAATGCGTGGGGCCCCAGTGCGCCTAACTGGACGTTTCCACCTGCGCCTTGCGGGCACACCGGAATGTATGCGGCGGGTTCAACGCTTCGCCTGTGGTTCTGGATCGTGCCTGAAGGGGCGGGGGTCTGCGCCTTGACCGCACCGGTTGAGATCCCCAGCCTTAACTATGCGAACTTCGAGTACGCCTATGAACTGAGAACCCCCAATCCCTTGCGCATGGCTACAGGGCAGTACACCGGATCGCTCAGCTACACGTTAGGGCCGGGTCAGGACTTCGACTTTGGCGACATCATGATTCCCAACGATAACCTGTTGACCTTTAACTTCAATCTGGATGTGCAACACGCCCTTAAAGTCGAAGTTCCGCCAGGCGGCAATCGTGTGGAACTGTTGCCGCAGGGCGGCTGGCAGGCCTGGCTGCAGCGCAATCGCCGCCCTGAACGTCTGTTCCGCGACCAGACATTCAGTATCTCGAGTTCCAGCCGTTTCAAGATGCAGCTCGAATGCCAGTACAGCGACGGGAGCAATACGTGCCTGATCCGCGATCCGGTTTCCGGAGATGCCGTGCCGCTGAACATTGCCGTCACCCTGCCGGCCGGAATGATCGATGCCGGCGGGCAGCCAGTGAATCGACGTCCATTATTGCGCGACGGTACGGGCACCGAGCTTTTTGAGCCGGCCTATTACGTTGATCGCAAACCGGCAACGCTGCATTTCGAAGTCGGCCGTGAAGCGGTCGAGCAAATGCTTACCGGTGAGGGGAAACCTACACCGGCGATGTCACCGTGATCTGGGATTCGCAAGTCTGAGCACCCTGTGTGCGTGTTTCGTCCACCGCTCCACATCCAGAGGCTGAAACCATGAATTATCGACTGGCGCTGCTACTCGCGGGCTGGCTACCGCTTATCTCCCACGCCGGGCCCGCGATCAATGTCGGCGTGGTCTACGACTACCTCGACGGTGACAAGAGCACCTACCTGAAGCGGGTTTTCAACAGCGGCGACGCCACGGCGTTCGTCAAGATCAACATCCTCGAAATTGTTTACGACGCCGACGGCACCGCGCGGGAAATTCCGCTGGTCAATCAGATCGAAGCCAATGCCCGTGATGGCTTGATGGCCAGCCCCGCACGACTGATCGTCCCCGCCAATGGCATGCAGGGCAGTCGTCTGGTGTTCATGGGCGAACGGGAACAGGAACGTTATTTCCGCGTGCGATTCGTTCCGGTGGTGCCGGAAAAAGAAGATGAGTTTGCGGTGGCCGAAGAGGAACGCGATGAATACAAAAAAGGCCTGTCGGCAGGCGTCAACGTGTTGGCCGGCTACGGCACGGTGTTCTTCGTGCGTCCCAGGGAGACTCGGTTCAACAGCGTCATCAGCAACGAAGCGACCCGCTATGAAGTGCGCAACAGTGGCAACAGTACGGTGGTGGTCGACGAGTTCAGAAACTGTTCGGCCGATAATGAACGCGACTGCCAACCGACCACGAAACATCACGTGTTGCCAGGCCGGTCCTTCAAGTTTGATAAACAAAGCGGCCGTGAATACAACTTCATGTTGATCGAGGGCAAGTCGAGCAAACCGATCGAGGTCAAGGGCTGATGCCCGGACGTAAAAGGTGATGAAGATGTCAAACCCCACACGCGCAGCCCTTTCACTGGGGCTGCTGTTACCCATGAGCGGCATTGTGAATGCGATCACCGAACGTGAAACGTTCGAAGTCTCGGTGAGTATCCCCAGCGCGGAGTTTTATGTAATCCCCTCCGAGCCCGACTGGATTCATCAGGAGCAGGCGCTGCCGTTCAATCCGGTATCGGGGAAGTTCACCCCGCTGCGCAAGAACTTCGATGTGAAAAACGTCAATGGCGGCATTACGGCGCGCATGAGTACCGAGCCCTATCTGAGTAATGGCAGGGACACGGACAACATCCCGTTGACCGTCACGTTCAACCGCAAACGCCTGAGCCTCGTTGCCGAGCCCGTAATCACTGAACTCGATGGCCAGGCAGGCCAGCGGGTGGGTCTGGAAATAGCCGCGGCGTTACCGGTGGATGCTTACCGGCCAGGCAGTTACTACGGCAGCGTGCACATGATTTTTGAAGCGCTGGCGCCTTGAACGTTCAACCGGGAAGGCATCACTGCGCTGGCCGACATCCGGGCCGTTGGTTGGGTAATTGTCAGCTGTGCGGGCGTCGTTCGGCTCAGGTCTCGCCACAAGGATCGTCAAAATGAAAAGCAGTCGCCGATTCAACGATGCTCTAAAGCGTCTGGTTGCGGGCATTACGTTATCTGCGTCACTGAGCCTGCCGGCACAGGCGCTTACGCAAAATATCGACGCGTCGTTTCGACCCGATGCGGCAAACCCGCAAATGAACAAGTTTCGCAACGACACACCCATATCCGGGGTGTGCGAGGGACATATTCCGGCGCAATGCAAGGCGCTTAACATCTTCACGATTCGTGATACGGCTTTTCGCGCTACATCGATCGGGCCCATTCTGCCCGGCGCCGATCTGAGAAACGCTGCGATGTTCAAGGTTCCGTCTCAATGGCGGCCGTTAGCTGTTACCCACCAAATAACCGGCGAGGTGGAAACCGTCGAGGTGCGTATTGCCGGCATTGGCCACCGGTGGGATTTGCCCCATCCGCCGGGGGTTTCTGCGTGGACCTTGCCAGGACCTCCACAAATTGCCTGGAATCGGCGGTGGCTTGACGGGGTTGCTCCTTGTGTTGGGACCAGGTACATCGCAGCGAGCAGTACTATGGTGCTGTTCTTCTGGCTCGTTCCTGAAAATGCCGGCGCGTGTGGGTTGGCACCTGGCACTGAGATTCCCAAATTTTCGTATAGCCACCTGGAATACGCATACGAGCTCAGAACGCCCAATCCGTTAACCATGTCCACCGGCAACTACACCGGCTCCATCACCTATACCATGGGTCCGGGACAAGATTTCGACTTCGGTGATGTCATGATTCCTGCCGACAACCTGTACACCTTCAACTTCAATTTGTCGGTGCAACACACCCTCAAGGTTGAAGTCCCGCCCGGCGGGCAACGGGTCGAGTTGCTGCCCCAGGGTGGCTGGCAGGCCTGGCTGAATCAGGGGCGCAAACCCACGCGATTGTTCCGCGATCAAACCTTCAACCTGTCGGCTTCTTCGCGCTTCAAGATGAACCTGGAATGCCAGTATCCCAGCGGTAACAACTGCGCACTCTGGGAGCCAAATGCCGGTCATGTCGTGCCGCTCGAAGTCAGCGTCACGCTGCCGAGCGGATTGACCGACGCGTCGAACCAGCCGGTCAATCGTCGTCCATTGCTTCGCGATGGTGTCGGTACCGAGCTGTTCCAGCCCGGTATTTACGTAGACCGCAAACCGGGCACGCTGCATTTCGAAGTGCCGCGTGATCACGTTGAGGAGATGATCAAGCAGGGGACCGCGCGCCACTACTCAGGCAATGTCACCGTCATCTGGGATTCACAAGTCTGAGCCTTGCCGTGGGGCGAGCCGCGGGTATGACGACAATCGTCGCCATACCCGAAGGGCGGCTGCGGATGCTGTTTCAGATTCCAGCGTTGGCCATCGCTGTGCGGGTCAATCGTCTGCCCAGCTCCTGCTCCTCATTGCCGATGTCGGTGTACAGCCGTTCGTACACCGCGTCGGTCATGGCTTCACCGGTGAACACCGTAGAGTCGGGCACCGATAGCTGTCGGGCCAGATTTCGCAATGCTTCCCTCAGCGCTGCTTGTTGCGCTTCGGGCAAATCTTCGCCATCGGCCCAGGCTTGTTGCGCTGAACGCAACGCGTCCAGTTGCTCGGCTTTGCTTTCGTAGATCCGTGCGTTGTTTGCGAATTGGCCCGGGTAAGTGTCGCGCAAGTATTCCATCCAGAAAATCTGCTCGAGCATGTTGTTCACCAGACCGTCGCCCTCTTCCAGCGCAACAACCGTGTCATACGCTTGATCAATGGCCTTCTGATCGACGCCGGCGACCTCTGACCAACGCCTGCCCTGAGACTGCCAAGGCAGCTCCAGGCGCTCGGCCAGGCCGGTTTCATAGGCTAAATGCACCTCCACTTCATCCGGTCGGCCTGCGCGGCTGGCCATGTCGGCACGGGCGACTTCGTTGACTTGCTCAAGGCGCGCCGCGCCTCTTGCCAGTGTCACCAGCTTGCCTTCCAGTTCTGCCTGAGATGTCGAATACGAATACGCCTCTGAAGCCAGTACCTTGATCCCCATGTTGTTGAACATCTGCGCGCCGGCATTGGCGCAGGTCGTCGGCGCCGTAGATTCGGTGAACAGTTCATTGCGTGTTTTGGGATCCAGATAAGCGGCGTCGATCATGCGCCAGACGCGATCGGTGAGTTGCATGCGAGCGTCACCACCGTTTCGGTAGTCGGCAGAATCCAGCTGTTTTTCGATGACCTGAAAGAACCCCAGGGAATCGGGCTCTGTCGCCAGGTCGTGCCAGGCTTCGAGCCTGAAGGTCCCGCGCCCGGACTCGCTCGTGCCCCAGAATGTCATGCCAGACAGACGCCAGAGCGCCAGATCCTGCTCGGCCAGATTGCTGTAGTAGTGCTGGGGATCGATGCCGACCGATCTTCGATACTCGTGATAAGCCAGCCGATTGGCTTCAGACAGATCCTCGGCATCAAGGCGTGTACGGGCAATGAGCAGCGCGTGATCGGAACCTGCGGTCACCTCCGGGATTCGACTGATGGGGTTTCTCTGCATGTCCAGAAAGAAACCTCTGGGCCGGCGCTTTTTGAAAATCCCCTCCGGCCAGCCATCGATGCCGGTGTTGTTCAGGCTCAATACTTTCAAGCGTGGCATGCGCTCGACATTTACCGCGCGACCCAACGGATTACCGTCGAGCCGCAAGCTTTCCAGGCGCGTCAGGTTGCGCAGACGCTCGACGTCGGCGACGGTCAGTTCAATCAGGTTGTCACTCAGGCGCAGTGTCTCGAGCATATGCATGTTGCCAATTCCCTCTGGCAATCGAGTCAACTGACATTTTCTGGCACTCAGATGACGCAACTGCTTAAAGTCTTTCAGCAGGCCTTGGGTGTCGACGTTGAAGCGGGAGTTATCAATATTCAGCGCGGTGATCTGTTCAAGGTACTTGCCCAGTTCGGGCAGTTTTTTCCACCACCGTACAAGATCGCTCGGGAACAAGTCGGTCGACAGGTCCAGCGTATATCCCTCGTCCAGGTGGGCGCTGCGTTTGTCGAGGAACTTTGCTTTGCGTTTGAAACAATCGATCAGTTGGTCAGCGATGTGTTGCCCGCCACCGCCGACGAAATTGCGTGGGTCTGATATTGGGTAATCCGGTTGATCCCATTGCCACCTGCGAAGGAGTACACGCAGGTCGTCGAGCTCTGTTTCCAACTGTATGAGTGTGGCAATCGGGTCGCCCCGGGTACTCAGCGACTGGACAAACTGCCTGACCTCTCGCTGGTTGAAATGGGGATACAGATCCTCTACTCGCGAGGTGAGGTTCGTGTCATGTCTGGACTGCTTGGGCCCTCGGAGCAACAGTAAATCCTCCCGTGGGCATTCAGGCACACGTCCTCGATCATCAAGGATGACCCGCCGTTCGGCTGGCGTTGCGGTCTGCGTGATGACCCAATGTTTGAACAGGTTCCCTTCGCTGCGGCGCAACCCCAGCGTTTTCAATTGCTCGTCAGGCAGCGCCTGCAAAACGCTTTGATATAGATCACTCGGCCCATACAACGGCGTGCCTTGGGCGTCGTGAACTTCATAAAGGCCGTTGCTGCCCTTGACCAGAATCCGCACGGTGGCGGCATCCTCCGGGCCCACCTGGCAAGTCAGCTCGCCATCGAAACGGGCGTTACGCAGCTCGATGCGCACGCCTTCCAGTGTATTGCTGTAAAGGCGCAGCGCATTGAGCGTCAGGCGTTCGGTATCGACGCTGGTCAGCGATTTTCTGTAAAAACCTTCATGCGCCCGTGCGGTTCGCGTTTCCAGTTGCAGCTCGCGGGCGATGCGTTTGAGGCGCAAGGGAAGGCGACTCTCGGCGACCATGATCGCCCGTTCGGCGCGGGTGGCGGTGGCCAGGAGATTGTCGATGCCTTGGGCGGGAATGTCGGGAAATGCAGCGCGGATCAGTGGCGCCAGTTCTTTATTCTCGAATACTTCACGGCTGGCGTAATCCTCGTTGAACAATTTGCCACGGCTGTTCTCAGTCACGGCGACGATGCGTTTGCGCAAAGCGCGAACGCGCGCGTCCAGCGATGCCGGAAGGACATCTGCCGGGACATCGAGAATGATCGACGTACCGTTTTCATCCAGTGTCTGCATCACGATCTTCAACAGTTCGCCATTGAACAATTGTCGGTCCTGGAGTTGAACAATCAGCTTTTGACCTGCCGAAGCCTCTTTGCCTGTGTGCTCCCAGATCGTTTTGTGGGTAACGTCAATAATCCGCATCGAGGCTTTTTCGGGCCACATGCCATGAGCGGTGAGTATCTGAAGTTGCGTCACGGGGTCGGCTTTTGCATAGACCAGCGGGTCGTCGCTGCTCAGATAGTCGATGAACGACCGGATGTCCGAATCAATATCAAGGCGCTTTATCGTATCGGTCAGCAGCGTGGGAGGGCGCAGGTTCTCGACATACATGCCGCGCAATTCAGCGGGGTCGGTGCCGCTGATCCTGCGCGCGGTTTCGAGCTGGGCATCGCTCAGATCCGCCACGGCAGGGCCAATGCGACGCAATAAAGTGGCGTCGTCCCAGGTTCGCGGTTGCTCGCCTTCGAGCACGTAGGCACCGGCGCCATTGAGCGTGACTTGCGGTTGATAGGCTTCAGTGCGATCAGGGTGTTTCAAGCGAATCGTGCCGCTTTGTGCGTCGCGCGCGAGTTCGTAGTGTTTGTCCTGCGTACGCAGAATCTCCTTGCCTTCGTACGCGTGCACGCCTGTTGCGTCGGGCTTGGCGTCCTTCGGCAGATCGATTGTTCGCTGTTCATAGGGGGCGTGGTCCGGGTGCCAGAGGGTGTCACGGCCATCGGGTAGCTTTACGGGCTTCATGCCCTCGATCAGTGGCGATAGCTTGAACTTGAACGCGCCCGCAATCTCGGCCCCGGCTGCAAATGCCACCAGTTGAATGACATCCGTCACCACGCTGACTACGTGCTCGGCCGCCTCAAGGCCCAGGCCTTCAGCAAGATCGACAATGCCTTCGATCACGTCATAGGTCAGTTGATAAACCGTGTAAGCCATCATCAATTCACCCAGGCCCGGCACGAAGGGTGTCGCTATCAGCAAGGCTACGTTGAAAATGTCCGATACGATTTTCTTGAAGTTGTCCCACCAGGCCCAGCGCGCCCTGGTGTCCGTGTCGGCGGTGGACACGGCGATGACCTTGGCGTCGTTGAGAATCTTGTTGAGTTTTTGCTGATAGGCATGTGTCCAGTAATCGCGGGGTAGTGGCAGGTGCTCGAACCTCAGGTGCGCATTGGGCTCGTCTTCTGTACGCCATACCGGGTGCGAGTCTGTCGGATCAACCTTTTCGTGCCAGACCACGTGGCTGAGGCGTTGTTCGAGGTCGGCGAAGAAGTGCCCGCGCTGTTGATGGTCTACAAACTGGCTGAAGAACTGGCGATAACTGAGCTGCGATGCAGCGCCGGTTTTGTTTTCACGCAGTTGCCGCGTCAGCTCAGTCATGAAGGCATTGGGTGATGTGTACTCCTTCAGCGGGTGCTCCGGATCATGCGGGACATAGGCAATAAGCTGGCGGATGCCTCGGCTGTCTCTCACGGCAGGAATCAGCAGCAGAACACCGGTCAGGCGTGTGTCCATTATGGAAAGATCACGGCACTGCATGCGCTGGCCATTGAGCAGCGGCAGAGGGGCACCTTTTGCCAGTGCGTTGATCAGCCTGTAGGCGTCGAGCTGGATGTCGCCGGTGGTCAATGCCAATTCGGCGGCGGCGCTTAATGCATCCTTCAGACTTTGCGTCACCTTGTACTTCATGGCGGCGACGGCCACCGGTTCGCTGGGCAGCAGGTAGCTTTGCAGGTGTTGGTTGTAGAGTTTGCCGATGTCCAGTTCCCTGCACAGTGTCTGGAACTGGCTGATGGTCATCTTTGCCTTGATCGGCAATATATCGAAATGCCCGCGCTCGTCGGGCTGACTGATGTATTGCGAATCGGCAAGCACCGTTTCGTTGGCGGCGAAGTTGTGCAACGCGGCGTCCAGCAGGGATACGATTCGAGTCGTGACACCGCCCAGGGTATCGATCGTGTACCAAGGTCCTTCCTTGGGGATGTACAGATGCAGGAAGGTTGTCCTGACGTCATGGGTGACTGCGTATTGTTCCTGGAGCTTCGCCTGGAGCAGAGGCGCCGCGAATGTCCGCACGTCCTGGAGTTTTTCGAACAGCTTGTCGACCTTGTTCTGAGAGCCCCAGGCCTTGAGGTTGGCGGTTTTCAATTGGGCGTGTCGGGCGGCGGGCGCGGTGTTGTACCAGGGCTCGATTTTCAGTGCAGTGCTCGCCAGTGCCTTGCCCCGGCCGAGGCTCGCGGTTTTGATATTTTCGTGCAGGGTGGAGCGTATGAAATCGTAGTGCCGACCTTTGTTCTGGTCAGGGTTGGAAGTATCAGACATGGCAATCATCCTTGATTGTTTGAGGATGACCAGCCTATCCGTTGGAGGGCAAAACAATAGTCTAAAAGTTGCCGCTTCAGCGGCTGTTTTACCCGTTTATCCGTTGAGTATTTGAATCTGAAAAATAACTGACTACCACCTGCCGGCGCGCCAATTAGTGTTGCTCCAGGCGTGCAACGCTTGAACCTTCAACCGGGCGACACTGAGAGTCGCTGCCCGGTTGCAGATACGCGGTGAGAATCGGCGCCATGCCCTTGAGCACTTGCGTCGGCAAGGCCGAGGTGAATTTGAAGTTCTCCGCCGAACGCCCCGGAACGAATGCGGTGAGGGTGCCGAAATGGTGATCGCCGATGTAGAACACGAAGGTCGCGGTGCGGTTGATCGACTTCGAACTGAGGATGCGTCCACCCGAGCCGATGGCTTCGATACGGTTGTCACCGGTGCCGGTCTTGCCACCCATGGCCAGTGGGGTGCCGTCCGCGAGTTTGAAACTGCCGGAAACACGTTTGGCTGTACCGGCGTCGACCACTTGCGAAAGTGCTTCGCGCATTGCCGTGGCGACTTGCGATGGCATCACGCGTTTGCCAACGTGCGGATCGTTGACCAGCCGGGTTTCGTAAGGGGTGCCGGCGGCAAAATGCAGGCTGTCGATCCGCAGGGTCGGCATGCGCACGCCGTCATTGAGGATGGTGCCGATCAGTTCGGCCAGCGCTGCCGGACGGTCGCCGGAGCTGCCGATGGCGGTGGCCAGCGACGGCACCAGGTGATCGAACGGGTAGCCGACTTGTTGCCAGCGTTGATGAATCTCAAGAAACGCCTCGATCTCGAGCATGGTGCGGATGCGGCTGTCGCGCGCGCCCTTGTGCTTGCTCTTGAACAGCCAGCTGTAAACTTCCTGACGTTCAAATTGACTGGCCTTGACGATCTGGGTGAAGGTCGCGTCCGGATGATTCAGCAGATAGCCGATCAGCCACAGATCGAGCGGATGGACCTTGGCGATGAAGCCTTGATCGGGCAAATCGTAGCTGCCCGGGCCGTAGGCGTCGTAGAGGCGGATGAGGCGGTCGTCGGTCAGTTTCTCGTTGAGCTTGGCGCCTTTGAGGTGTGAGCGCACGAACGTGTTGAAGTCTTCCTGGCTGGCGTTCGGCAACAGATAACGGTGCACGGCGGCCATGCGGATCGGGGTCGGGCGCATGCTGTCGAGGAAGGTTTCGAGCCGCGCCTGGGTGTCTTTGTTACGGTATTTCTTCCAGAACTTGAGCAGGAACGAAGTGCCTTCGCGATCGGCGAAACTCGCCAGGTATTCCTGGCGCCGTGGGTCACTATCATTCTTGAGCAACTCGGCGCTGCTGTTGGGACCGGAATAGGTGGTGTAACGCACGATATCGCGCATCAGCCGAATGAACGGCAGGTTGATCGACTCGCGCAGGGAATCGCGCAGGGTCGGCAGGCGACCGTTATCCTCTTTGCGAAAGTTGTTAAACGTGTGCAGACCTCCGCCGGTAAAAAACGCCTCACCGGGGCTGGCCGAGTATTTGCGATCCAGTGCTGCACTGAGCAGCTTCGACAGATCGTGATCCTTGTTCTGGATCAGGTAATCGACAACCCAGCGGCTGAGGCGATCCTGCTCCGGCACCTCGACCTTTTTCAGTTCCGGCACGCCCATGGCGCCGTACTTGTCGTGCAACTCGGCGATGATTTGCAGGTAGGTGGTAAGTACGCGCATCTTCGCCGTCGAGCCCAATTCGAGTTTGCTGCCTTCGTTGATGTCGAACGGCTGGTCGGTGCTGTCGGTCTGCACCCGTACGCGCGAACCGTCCGGGGTCAGCTCGAACAGGGTGAAGCTGTAGCGCACCTGAGTGGTGCTGGTCGGCGTCAGCAAGCGTTCGCCGAGCAAACCGACTTCGGCAGCGTAGGCCGGGTCGGCGAGCTTCTTCAGGTAGGCGGTCGCCTGGGCTTGCAGCTCGCCTTGCAAGGTGCTGGTGGCCGACAGGTCGAGGCGGTCGAGGTCGTACAGGGGCCGGTTGAGCATGCTCGCCAGACGACTGCGGGCAGCGCTGATGCCTTTGTTGGTTTCGATTGGCTGAATCGTCGGTTGGGTCTGCCAGTCGCGATAGCTGACGGTGCTGGCCAGTGCAGCATCGGCCAACGCGCTGTCGATCACGCCGCTCTGCTTGAGCAGGCGCAAATGGCTGTCGGTGAGGTTGGCGAGGTCTTCACGGCCCCTGGTCAGATAATACGAAGGGCGACGCTGGGCGATCATCAACGAGAGCATTTCGCGCAGGGCCAGGCCTTTGTCGGCCATGGTTTTCGGATCGGTCTGCGGGCTGTTGAGCTGCTCGTTGGCCTTGGCGAAATCAGTGCCGTACCAGACCCGCAGACCTTCAGCCATGCCGTGCACTTCACCGTGGCCCGGTACGGCGGACAACGGCACGCTATTCAGATAATCGCGAATGATGTTTTGCCGTGCACCCAGGGTTTGCGGACCGTCCTGATAAGCACGCACGCTGGCGGAAATCATCTGACGGATCTTCTCGGCACCGGACGCCGTCAGGCCTTCAGGAGAGTGCCGATATTTTTCCAGTTGCGTCGCCAGCGTACTGCCGCCCGCCGATTGCCCGGGCAGATGAAGCACCTTGGCCACTTGCGACCAGGCGGCCATGCCGAACCGTGGCCAATCCACTGCCGGGTTGGCCAGCGGTTGTTTGGGGTCGAGCAGAAAGCGGTTTTCGATAAACAGCAGGCTGCTGACCACCACCGGCGGAATCGCTGCAAAATTCGAATACAGTTGTTGAGGATAGTTGTATTTGTACAGCGGCGCGGCGCGGCAATCGGTGATCGACAACCCGGCCTGGATCTTCTCGGAAAAAGGCACAAACAGGCCTTTGTCGGTGTAGCTGAGCAGGGCGGGTGAAAAACGTGTCTGTTCGGTGATCACGTAATTGCGCTTGATCAGGCGCGGCAGGAATTCATCCAGTGAGCTGTAACCCAGGCGCAAATCGAACGGGCCATTGCCCGGATAGCGAATCGCTTCACTGGGGCCGGGTTCCAGTTTGTAGGTCAGCGAGGCGGCATATTGGCTGAGTTCACGGGATTGAAAGCGCGAGGTGCGCATCTCTTTGGACGCACCCAGCCCTACCACCACCGCAATAATCAGCAGCAACAACCAGAAAGCCTTCCACCCGTGCCGGCTACGGCGGGGTTTTTCAGGGACAGGCGCTTGATCATCCACACGTTCAGTCGGAACCACGGCTTTACTCGAATCGGTTTGCCACAAAGCGCCCATAGTCGATTGATCCATTCACGCAGATTGATCGGACTTGTCTGAAGCTTAGACGGTGGTTGGCGCTGGTGAAAAAATTGTGAGGTTCACAACAGTCGCGAACGAGCCTCAGTCTCATCGCCGACAGTGACGCGCCTGTGATGATCTGATACGCAGGTGTCGAAAGTTATTGCAGGTGTAACTTTTTAAGTTGTTTCTTGTTTTTTGGTTGGTTCTGGTTACAGACGCGTGCTATGTGATTGGAAAGTTTCGTTGTTCACTCGCTACTCAATTCGATGAACAAGGAAAGTTGTATGTTTGTAACTCGCTATTCTCCGGTATCGGCTGTTGGTGTTACCAAAAGTGGTCACGTATCTGCGCTCGCTGAAAACTATGAAGTTGTTAGTTCGGTCACGCCTTTATCGATACAGCAAATGTCGAAAGATAATCTGCGCATGTTGAAAAAGGTCCCGGTAGAACCGCCTGACTGGTTAGCCAGCCTGACGGCCAGACAGCGCACTGATGCGCAACAGCTCATCGAAAATGCTGTTATCGCGCACACCGCATTCAACGAGCGCATGGACGCCGTCAACGCGGCGCATGAGTTTGCTGCGCCTCTGCTGAGGAAGGCTATCAGGGACAAAGTGGGGCTGGACGTCGATGTCAATAAAGTTCGAGTAAATCTGTCTGTCAGCCAACTGGGGGATAACAGAAACCTGTCGAGTGTCACACTGTTGGAAGCGGCGTTACATAATTTTCCGAAAGCCGATATGTGGGTGCACTTCCTTTTCCCCAACTGCTTTACCGTCGACTTAGACGGCAAGGTGATGGATATCAAACTGGATGTTAATGTATTCGTTGGTATATGCCGTCAGCTCGATTTGGGTAAAAAATACCAGGCACATATAAGGGCGGCATTGAAATGGGATGAGCCCCATGGGCGAGAAAGCCTGAATGATCGGTTCGTGGTTTATCAGAAATCGGCTTTGAAGGCCGCGAGTTACGTTGCTCTGTGCAAAAAGGATATCGAACAAAAGCACTATGACGCGCTGGTGGCGATCGTCGAAGGTGATAAAAACGTCAGGATCGATGGAAAACCTGTCTGGTATCGGAGCCTGAGTTTCACGGGCATGCCTGTACACAGCTGCATCATGTTCGAAATCGCCGACCCTGATGACGAAGGGGTCTGGGACGCTTTGTTACCAACGGTCGATGGCTATGCCAAAAACGATTTCATTGCCTACATCCCTGATGATCCCGATCATCCGGTCAAGCATTACAAAACGCTAACGGAGCTAAAGACCCGGTTGATCGAGCAGTTTTTACGACGCGCCGAAAGTGATCCCGCCAAGGCGCCGTCGGCTTATCAGCAATTCTTCAGTCGGTTCATGCGCCATAAGGATCGAGCGAAGTTTTACTACAGTTTTACCGAAGATGTTCCAACTCCGAGTGGCGCCGTGCCGATTTACGATCACCGTATTCGCCAGCAAAAAAAGGACTTCGACTTCCTGTTGCAGTTCAGGGTACTGGACCCTTCCGGAGATGAATGGGCGCAACACTACGACCTGTGGACAACACTGCGCAGGGAGTTCGACAAGCGGATTTTTCAGGATGCCGCCGACGTGATCGTGTCCACTGAAGATGCCGATGGGCGCGATGCTCACTCGCTGCTCGAAACACTTCTGGACGTTGGCCTGGTCGCGCTGAATTTGTTGTCCTTCGCCGTACCGCCGCTGGGTGTGGTGATGCTGAGTATCTCGGCCGTGCAATTGATGTACGAATTGCTCGAGGGTTTCGAGGCGTTGAGCAAGGGCGATAAGGAGGCAGGGTGGGAGCACATCACCGACCTGCTGGAAAACATCGGAGTCAGCGTGGCGACGCTGCCTTTGTTTGTCGGCCTGCATACGGAGTTCACGGCGATTGAAGCCGCCGCGGGGCAAAAGCGGTTGTGGAAGCCAGACCTTGCGCCTTACCGCAGCCATGTGTCGCTGGAGGGTTTGCAGCCTGATGCGCTGGGGCAATATCGGGTTGATGGCAGGCATTACATTCGGCTGGATGATGCTGTTTTCGAGAAAGTCGTCGAGCCGCTCAGCGGGCAGTCACGGATCGCTCATCCGAGCAATCCAGAGGCCTACCAGCCGTTCCTTGAGCAGGATGAGGCGGGTCAATGGCACCATTCGCTTACCCGCTCGCCGAAACCGGACGCAGCGAAGTCCATGGGTTTTGCCAATGACGAGTTTCGTCGGTATGCCATCAAACCGTCCGACATTGGCGACCTGACCCCGAGCGCCAAAGGCATCAGTAGAAGTGCCGACGGGCGCTTTTTCATTCGCAATGTCGACGTCAGAGGCGAGGTGGCTGTGTACGGGGTCAGGTCCGACTTCCTGATCAACAGCGACATCGTCGACGTAGTGATCGTCGATCCCCATACCAATCGGGCTCAGGGATCGCGGCTCATACAAGTCGCTGCGGACCAATGGCAGCCACTGTCTCTGCGCGGCGGCAGTCACCCGGAGGCTGACGTTGAGGGCGAGGTCGTCGGCGACACCGTGAGCGGGGATTTTGTCGGTGAGATTATTGACGAAATACTGGCGACGGCCAGCCCGTCATTGACCCGTGAACGACTGCCGAACGGTCTTTGGGAACCGGTTATCGCGACCGGTGTACAGCGTGGCGCGGAAGGTATCCCACTTGATTGGGGTCCCCGTCATGACGTGCCATTCATTGCCGAACGTACTCAGATCAACAGTGCGTTGTCGGTCTCGGAGTTTTCACGATTACCGATCAATACGGATTTGTTTTCTCCTGTAAGAGTTCGCTACTCGAGCAACGTCGGCGCTCAGTTGGCAAATCGGCAGGGAGGCGCCAGCTTTGTCTTCGAGATGCAGCGTGTCAAATACTCCGCAGCGGTGAAAGGCGAGTTCAACGCGATCAAAATTGTCGACATCGGTGCCGGTGAAATACCTGACCAATCCAATGCGGTGTCAGGTTTCTGGGCACCTCAGGGAGGGTATGTCGATATACCGGCCAATCCGGGGTGGGGTGAACCCGATCACGTATTCACCCCAGGCTTCGGGGGTTGCTCACTGGTGGTTGATCAACTTGAGGAAAATCTGCTGCGCGTCAGGCATGTTGAAGGCGGCAAGGAAGATGCGCAGTACAACAAGCTTGCGGCCCGCGAGCATGGCTGGGGCCAAAGTGCAGCCATGGAGTATCGGGATTACGGGATCGTCGCGGATCAAAACAGTAACCTCGACACCCTGTTGGGTGGTTTTGCCTTTATGAAATATGACCGCAAGAGCGGCGTATGGAATATCCACTATCAGGCCATCTTGGGCACGCCGACTATCTCCCGCTACTCCACTGCCAGGCCGGGCCTGTTTGGGCAGTCGGCATCCCGCGCCACGGTGTTCGAGCGAGTAATGGTCCGAAAATCCATGACCAAACAAGTGGTCACGGCGCTCTCTCCTGGACGCCTCACTTCCACAAAAGCGTAGCCGTCTCGCCGTTGTTTCATGACGGGTGTGGCAATGACGCTGCACCATTGTTGTGCAATACTCGCCGCCGTTTTGGCGGCGAGCTTTCCCTCAGGTCTCAGGTGATGTTTGTCATCATCTGCTGTTAATGCGAGACCTTGCGCTGAATCTTGTGATTTATAGAGTGAAAAGCCCTGCCATAAGCTTTTTATACTGCACGCCCCGCTGATCTCGCAGGTTGTCCTGCGAGACGCGTCCGCCCACGAAGCCGGCGCGGTTTCATTCAAGCCAAGGCCTATCGGCCGAGGCTTCGACTCTCGGTGGTCATATCCAATAACAAGACGAGGTTGTATCCCTATGCCAGTTGGCAATCACCTGCCTCACGGCGAAACCGCTAACGGCGGTCCGCTCAAACGCGAACTCGGCGAACGGCATATTCGCCTGATGGCGCTCGGTGCCTGTATCGGCGTCGGTCTGTTCCTCGGTTCGGCCAAAGCCATCGAAATGGCCGGCCCTGCGATCATGATTTCCTACATTCTTGGCGGTCTGGCGATCCTGGTCATCATGCGCGCCCTCGGCGAGATGGCCGTGCACAACCCGGTGGCCGGGTCGTTCAGTCGCTATGCGCAAGATTATCTCGGCCCGTTGGCGGGTTTTCTCACTGGCTGGAACTACTGGTTCCTGTGGCTGGTGACCTGCGTTGCGGAAATCACCGCCGTCGCGGTGTACATGGGCATCTGGTTCCCCGATGTGCCGCGCTGGATCTGGGCCCTCGCGGCGCTGGTCAGCATGGGCTCGATCAATTTGATCGCGGTGAAGGCTTTCGGTGAATTCGAATTCTGGTTCGCCCTGATCAAAATCGTCACGATTATTGCCATGGTGATCGGCGGCATCGGCATCATCGCTTTCGGTTTCGGCAATGACGGCGTGGCACTGGGGATTTCCAACCTGTGGGCCCACGGCGGCTTCATGCCCAACGGCGTGACCGGTGTGCTGATGTCCCTGCAAATGGTCATGTTCGCCTACCTCGGCGTCGAAATGATCGGCCTGACCGCCGGTGAAGCGAAGAACCCACAGAAGACCATCCCCAGCGCCATCGGCTCGGTGTTCTGGCGGATTCTGTTGTTCTACGTCGGCGCACTGTTCGTGATTCTGTCGATCTATCCGTGGAACGAGATCGGCACCCAGGGCAGTCCGTTCGTGATGACTTTCGAGCGTCTTGGCATCAAGACTGCCGCCGGCATCATCAACTTCGTGGTGATTACCGCTGCGCTGTCGTCGTGCAACGGCGGCATCTTCAGCACCGGGCGCATGCTCTACAGCCTGGCGCAGAACGGCCAGGCGCCGGCCGGTTTCGCCAAGACCGCAAGCAATGGCGTGCCGCGTCGTGCACTGTTGCTGTCGATCGGTGCATTGTTGCTGGGCGTGCTGCTCAACTATCTGGTGCCGGAAAAAGTCTTCGTCTGGGTAACCTCGATTGCGACATTCGGCGCGATCTGGACCTGGGTGATGATCCTGCTGGCGCAGCTGAAATTCCGCAAAGGCCTGAGCGCCAGCGAACGCGCCGCACTTAAATACAAAATGTGGCTGTACCCGATCAGTTCGTACTTTGCGCTGGCCTTCCTGGTGCTGGTAGTCGGCCTGATGGCGTACTTCCCGGACACACGAGTAGCGCTGTATGTGGGCCCGGCGTTTTTGGTCCTACTGACCGTGTTGTTCTACGTGTTCAAGCTACAACCGACCAATGTGTCGCAAGGTGCGGTGCGTTCGGCTTCGTAAGTTGTAAGCGCTGAAACACAAAAGCCCCGGTCGAGAGATCGGGGCTTTTTTGTGAATCAAACAATTGGGACAAATGCGCCGGCCGGTGCGTCAGGCTGGCGCTTTCTGTATTCAGGCCGCCGCCACCTCCTGCGGCTCAAAACTATCCGCTCGGGCCATCTGCCACATCCGCGAATAGAACTCACCGTTCACTTCCCCGCTGAGCAATTCCCCCGGTTTCAAGAACACGTGCAACTGCGAGAACAGCTTGATCTCGGTCGCTGACATGCGTCGTACCAGGTGCTTGGCCGACAGTTGCGAGGGGTGATCGAGGCCGGCGGCGGCGAGCATTTCTGCCAGCGCCTTGAGCGTGTTGCGATGGAAGTTGTAGACCCGCTGCGCCTTGTCGGGCACGACCAGCGCGCGTTGGCGCAGAGCGTCCTGGGTGGCGACGCCAGTCGGGCATTTGTTGGTGTGGCAACTCTGCGACTGGATGCAGCCGATGGCGAACATGAAGCCGCGTGCGGAGTTGGCCCAGTCGGCGCCGATGGCCAGCACGCTGGCGATGTCGAAGGCGCTGACGATTTTGCCGCTGGCGCCGAGTTTGATCTTGTCGCGCAGATTCAAGCCGACCAGCGTGTTGTGCACGAACAGCAGCCCTTCGCGCATCGGCACGCCAATGTGGTCGGTGAATTCCACGGGGGCGGCCCCCGTGCCGCCTTCCTTGCCGTCGACGACGATGAAGTCCGGGAGAATGCCGGTTTCCAGCATGGCTTTGGCGATGCCCATGAACTCCCACGGATGGCCGAGGCAGAATTTGAAACCCACCGGTTTGCCGCCGGACAGTTCACGCAGTTGCTGGATGAAATGCATCATCTCCAGCGGCGTGGAAAACGCGCTGTGGCGTGACGGCGACACACAGTCTTCGCCCATCATGATGCCGCGGGTTTCAGCGATTTCCTTGGTGACTTTGTGCTTGGGCAGGATGCCGCCGTGGCCCGGTTTGGCGCCCTGGCTCATCTTGATTTCGATCATGCGTACTTGTGGGTTCTGCGCCTGGGTGGCGAAGCGCTCCGGGTCGAATCGACCGTCGCTGGTGCGGCAACCGAAATAGCCGCTGCCCAGTTCCCAGGTCAGGTCGCCGCCGTGTTCACGGTGATAGGGGCTGATGCTGCCTTCGCCGGTGTCGTGGGCAAAGTTGCCAAGCTTCGCTCCCTGGTTCAACGCGCGGATGGCGTTGGCGCTGAGTGAGCCGAAGCTCATCGCCGAGATGTTGAACACCGACGCCGAATAAGGCTGCGTGCACTGCGGACCACCGACGGTGACGCGGAAACTGCTCGGGTCGCTCAACGGCGCCGGACGCATCGAATGGCCGATGAATTCGAAACCGGATTGGTACACATCGATCAGCGTGCCGAATGGTTTGTCGGCGCTTTCATTTTTTGCCCGCGAGTAGACCAGTGAACGCTGGGCGCGCGAGAAGGGCAGGGCGTCGCTGTCGGACTCCAGCAAATACTGACGAATCTCCGGGCGGATGCCTTCGACCAGATAACGGATGTTGCCCAAAATCGGGTAGTTGCGGCGTACCGCGTGTGGGCTTTGCAATAGATCGAACAGACCGAGCAGGCTTAGCACGCCAGTGACGGCGGTGATCGGCCACAGCCAGTCATGTTCGAGAAAAGGCAGGCTGGCGAGGGTGAAAATCACGCAGACGGCAAAGAAGGCGTAGCGGCTCAGAAGGGACAGGCTCATACGGTTTCCTTGGTTCGGACTTTGTAGGGCAGGCAGGGATTCTGCGCCAACGTAGAAACCGTGAACAGGGAGACTTTCTGACTATTTCGGCGTCAGGCAACAGACTGACGCAGCGGCAACAGCACACGGAACGTGGTGCCAGCCCCGAGTTCGCTGCGTACCGAAATATCCCCGCCGTGTTTTTTCACGATGCCATAGGACAGGGACAAACCCAGTCCTGTCCCTTGGCCCACCGGTTTGGTAGTGAAGAACGGGTCGAAGATTTTCTGCAAGGTTTCGGGCGCAATGCCTGACCCGTTATCGGTCACTTCGATCCACGCGGCTTCCCCTTGCAGCCCCGTGCGCAGAGTGATGACGCCGCGTTCAGGCCCCATGGCCTGCGCCGCATTGACCACCAGGTTCATGATGACCTGATTGATCTGTGACGGCAGGCATTCGATGTCCGGCAGTTTCTGATATTCCCTGACCACATCGGCCTTGTATTTGAGTTCGCTGGCGACAATGTTCAGGGTCGATTCGATGCCTTGTTGCAGATTGGCCCACTGCCACTGCTGCTGGGTGTCGACCCGGGAGAAATCCTTCAGGTCCTTGACGATCTGGCTGACGCGACCGATGCCCTCCTTGGATTCTCGGATCAGTACGGGAATATCCTCAAGCAGGAAATCCAGTTCGAGGTCTTCGCGCATTTTTTGCAGTTGCGCGGCGGATTCGGGTGGCAGCGTTTGTCCGGCGGCCTGATAGGCGTCGAGCATGCTCAGCAACTGCTGGAAGTAACCGTCCAGCGAACCGAGGTTGGAGGAGATGAAGCCGATCGGGTTGTTGATTTCATGGGCAACCCCGGCCGCCAGTTGTCCGAGCGAGGCGAGCTTTTCTGACTGCACCAACTGACCTTCCAGTTGTTTGCGCTCGTCGATCTCGCGCTGCAAGGCCATGCTGGCCTTCTTGAACTGGACGGTGCGCTGATCCACCAGATGCTCCAGATGATGCATTTGCAATGATGCGCGTTCGGTCATCTGCCACTTGGTCAACAGAGTGTTGGCCATTTGCTGGACTTCAATGTTGTCGAAGGGTTTTTTCAGGATCAGCAGACGGTCGTGAGCCTTCAGGCGATCGAGCAACTCGTCCCAGGAATAGTCGGAATACGCCGTGCAGACGACCACCTGCAATTGCGGGTCCTGCTGCCAAAGGTGTTCGATGGTTTTCGCGCCGTCCCAGCCGTCGGGCATGCGCATGTCGACAAACGCCACGGCATAGGGACATTGCTCCTGCAGGGCGAGGTTGAGTTTGGCCAGTCCTTCCTCGCCACCATAAGCGGAGTCGAGCACGAAATTCGGTCGTTGCGGGCGGGCTTTAGCACCGAACAGCACTGTTTCCATTTCATCCAGTTCTGCCGAGTGCCCCAGGGGCGGGGTGAGAATCTTGCGAAAATCTTCGTGAATCGACGGCATGTCGTCGATCAGCAAAATGCGACGGTTCGACAGTTCGCTCATGCGTTCTCCGTTACGGTGATCAGCGGAAGCTGCAAGATGAATAAGGCACCCAGCCCAGGCCCGTCGCTGTGCGCAGTGAGGTGGCCGTTCATTTCGATCGCCGCCAGCGCGCAACTGTGCAGGCCAAAACCGTGGCCTTCTTTGCGCGTGGTAAAACCGTGAGCAAAGATCCGTGTCATGTTTTCCGGGGCGATGCCTTCACCATCGTCCCGGACGCTGATTTGCAGAAAGGTCTCGTCAACGATTTCCACCCCAAGCATCATTGTCCGAGTGCGGTTGCTGAGGTCGGTCATGGCGTATTTGGCGTTGCTGATGAGGTTGATCAGAATCAGCAGCAGGCGGTGTTTGTCACCCATCACCTGAGGCACTTCACTGTATTGCCTGACGACGGTGACGTGATGGCGAGTCAGCGCGCCGGCATTCATGCGCAGGGCGTCTTCCAGCAGTTCGTCGATGTACAGCGGTTCGGTCATGCTGTTGGCCCCGGCATAGGATTGCTGGGTGGCGACGATGTCCTTGATGTGGTCGACGCTCTTGTTCATCTGGCCCAGCTCATCGGCCATTTCCTGCTGTTCCTTGGCAATTGCGCTGACCAGTTGGTTGAGATAGTCGGGCAGCAATTTGCCCTTGTCGTCTTCACTGAGGAAATGCCCGAGGTCGTTGGGGTGTGCGTTGATCAACTGCATGGCCTTGCCAAGCCCAATTGCCTTGCTGCTGCGCAGTTTTCGCCCGATCAGCTCGCAGGAGATATTCACGCTGTTGAGTACGTTGCCGACGTTGTGCAACACGTTGGTCGCGATTTCAGCCATGCCCGCCTGCCGCGCAGCATCCAGCAGTTCGCTCTGGGCGTTGTTGAGCTCCCGGGTGCGTTCTTCGACCCGTTGCTCCAGCGCATCGTTGGCGTTTTGCAGGGCGTTGTTGACCCGGTGGATCTCGGCGAAGCTGCGGATCAACCGGACGGCCAGCCACAGCAGTGACAGCATCAGCAGTACAGAGAACAGCAGCATGTAGAAGTGGTACTCGCGATCGATTTTTTCGACCCGTTGCTGATCCAGGTTGAGCATGTGGGTAATGTCGTCCAGACGTTCGGCCACGGGAACGACTGCGATGTTTTCCAGCAGTTCGTTGACGACTGGTTGCTCGCGCAAGATCAGCGCGACGTGACTGCTGAGAATTTTCACCGGGGCATGAAACTCTTGCGGCAAGCGTTGCGCGTTAACCGCCAGTTTGTTCAGGCCCACTTCGATGTCCGCGGCCTTGTCGGCAGAGGTGACCTGGGCGAATTCCAGGGCACTGAGCAGCAAGTCGTAGGTGTCGGTGGCGATGTTTTGTACCTGCAGCTTGTCGAGGTCGGACAAGTCCGCCAATTGCGCCTGGATATCATCTTCGGCGGTCGGCAGGAAGGCCAGGGAGTTACGCAACAAGGCGTTGTGTGACTTGAACTGCTCCACCAGGCGAGTCTTTTCCTGCATCGCTTTTAAAAAGCCTTCGTGAGCATCGTTCCATTGCCTGGAGTCCTTGCGCCCATGCCCCGATTCCATTGTGGTGAAACGCTCCCACAGCTGATGCATCTCGATCACCGGAGACACGAGCGGGTCGTAGTTGTGGGAAATCGCCACGCGGGCCTTGAGTATTTCGTTCTCCAACAGGGCGTCCTGTTGGGTGATCTGGCGGATCAGGTCGCGCGATTCGGTGTACGTGACGGTCTGTTCGGAACTGGACTTGAGATAGAGAAACAACAGCGTCGAGGCCAGCAGAATGGCTAGCAGCGTGACCAACAGCAGACTGGTTCTGCGTGACATCTTCTTCATCGCTTGCCCTCCCATTGCCCGGACAGGGTCTTGAGAAACAGGATGATCAGCGCTTTGTCTTCTGCGCTCGGCATACGCCCCAGCTGATACTGGAACATGACGTCCACGGCCCGTTCGAGGTCGGGGGCCGAACCGTCGTGGAAGTACGGCGCGGTCAGGGCGACATTGCGCAGACTCGGCACCTTGAAGACCGCGCGATCAGCTTCGTCGCCGGTGACATTGAATCGTCCCAGGTCAGCTACCGTCGGGTTGCCGCGATCGGCGATGTAATCACCGAATACGCCGAACTTCTGAAACATGTTGCCGCCGATGTTCACGCCTTGATGGCAGGCGATGCAGCCATAGTCCTTGAAGCGTTGATAACCGTACTTTTCTTCAAGGGTGAGGATGTCGGTATTGCCCAAGAGGTATTGATCGAAACGCGACCCGGGAGATAGCAGGGTGCGTTCGTAGGAGGCGAGTGCATTCTGGATATTGGTTTGGGTCACGGCATCCTTGTAGGCGCCGTCGAAGGCCTTGCGGTAGTCGGGATCGTCGGTGATGCGTTGCACGACGGTTTTCCAGTCACCGCCCATTTCGTGGGGGCTGGTGATGACATTGTCGGCTTGCTCCTCCAGAGTCTCGACCCGTCCGTCCCAGAATTGCCGGAAATTGAGGCTGGCGTTGAGCACGGTGGGTGTGTTGAACGCCACCGGTTTTCCATCGAAACCCAAAGACCGGGCACGGGTGTCGGCTCCCCCCTTGTCCAGTTGGTGGCAACTGGCGCAGGACAGCGTGTTGTTCGCCGATAGGCGCGGATCATTGAACAATTGGCGACCCAGCGCGACGCGTTCGCGATTGACGGGAGCCATCTCGGGCAAGGGCTTGAGCGGCTGGTTCAACGGCTCGCTGGCAGCGTTGACACAAACCCCGCTAAACATGAAGACCAGCGCGTAACGCAAAAGAGTCACTGGAGATTGTCCCCCGTGCTGCTCGCCGGACTGTCGCTGGAGCTCGATGGATCGGGCCAGGGCGCCGCAAGCCCTGCGCTCAAAAGCCGGGCAAACGCCGGCGCCGGCAAGGCTTCGCTGAAGTAGAAACCTTGAGCTTCTTCGCAATGCTGATCCTTGAGATATTTCAGTTGCGCTGCCGTTTCCACGCCTTCGGCGATGACGTTCAGGCTCAGGCTTTTACCAAGGCTGATGATCGCGCCGACCAGCGCGGCATCGCTGCTGTCAGTGCACAGACCACGAATGAATGACTGATCGATTTTCAGTACATCGATGGGAAAGCGACGCAGGTAGCTGAGGCTTGAATACCCGGTGCCGAAGTCATCGATGGCCAGCTTGATCCCCAGTGCTTTCAACCGTTGCAACGCGCTCATGGTCGCGTCGACGTTTTGCATCAGCACACTCTCGGTGATTTCCAGCTCCAGCAGGCACGGGGCCAGCCCGGTGTCTGCAAGGACCTGTTCCACGCTCTCGACAAAGTGGCGCTGGCGAAAGTCGATGGCCGAGGTGTTGACCGACATGCGGATCGGCGGCAATCCTGCGGCTTGCCATTGCCGCGCCTGGCGGCAGGCTTCGGCCAACACCCACTTGCTCAGCGGGACAATTAGCCCGCTGTCTTCGGCCACTGGAATAAAGTCTGACGGATAGACCCAGCCATGCCCCGGTTTTTGCCAGCGAACCAGCGCTTCCGCACCAACAATCCGACCACTCTGCAGGGCGATTTTTGGCTGGTAATGCAAGACAAACTCGTTTCGCTGCAACGCGTGGCGAATACCTGATTCGATACTCTGCTGTTCCCGTGCGCGCGCATTCATCGCCTCGATGAAAAAACCGAAATTGTCCGGACTGCTGTCCTTGACGTTACGCATGGCCGTTTCAGCTTTTTTGATCAGGTCGATGGCCTCGATCCCGTCGTCCGGGTAAACGCTCAAACCCATGCTGGCGGTGACGCTGACGTCATGCCCCGCGATCATCTGTGGAGTGCGAATGACGCCCAGCAGTTTTTCGGCGATGCTGCGGGTCTGCTGTGGGTGGTTGATATCGGTGAGGATCACCACGAACTCGTCAGAACCGTAGCGAAAAACCGAGTCCGATCCGCGCACGTTTTTGAGCAACTGCTGACCCACCCGTTTGAGCATTTCGTCGCCGGCCGGATGCCCCAGCGCATTGTTGATGCGTTTGAAGCGATCCAGACCGAGGAACAGCACCACCAGTTTTTTGTCATGGCGTCGGCAGGCAGCAAGGTGCTGAGTCAGGCGGTCACCGAGCAGGGTGCTGTTGGGCAGACCTGTGAGGCTGTCGTAATGCAACAGGTGCGAAACCTTGAGTAATTCGTGGACCCGGGCCTCGATCGTCTGTTCGAGGTTGAACATTTTCAGTGCGGCGTCCTGAGCCAGTTGCCATTTCCAGGTCAGGGCGTTGGCCATCTGACGAATTTCCAGGGCATCGAAGGGTTTTTTCAGGATCAATAACTGATCGCCGAACTCCAGCCGTTCGGCCATGGCCTCCCAGCTGTAGTCGGTGTAGGCGGTGCATAACGCGATTTGCAGGTTCGGATCGGCTTGCCACAGCCTTTCGATGGTCTCCAGGCCATCCCAACCGGGCGGCATGCGCATGTCAATGAAAGCGAGCGCGTAAGGCTTTCCTTGTTCCAGTGCCAGTTGAACCAGTTTCAGCGCTTCCTGCCCCTGATAGGCGGAGTCGAGCTGGAAGGTCAGGTGCGATGCCTGTCGGCTGCCGAACAGCGTCTGTTCCAGGCTGTTCAGATCGGCTTCGCCGCTCGTGTCGGGGGTGAGTATCTTGCGAAAGTCAGCATGAATCGCCGCGGTATCGTCGACGATGAGTATGCGGCGGTTGATCGGCCCGGCTTGCGCACTCACGGCGCCACGCCAGATCCAGACTCGCTCTTGCTCGGGAGCATCCTTTTTCCCTCCTCGCATGCCCGTACGCAGGCCGTTTGTGTCGATCGACCTCTTGAGCATAGTTGGCCGCAGGGCACTTCGCTTGCAGGTGTGTAACCGATGTATTGCGTGAGCCCCGCGAAAATCATCTAGCCTTGCCCTCAAGCGCAGGCAAGTCAGGATGTCTGTCGGCGCACCTGTCAGGTTCACTGTTTCGCTTGAGGCCACCCCATGGACGAACAATCTGCGCCGATTTCACCGTACCGGCCGAAGGTGTTGCTGGTCGATGACGAGGAGTCGATCCTCAACAGCCTGCGGCGCCTGCTGCGCAGTCAGCCTTACGACGTGCTGCTGGCCACCAGCGGTGCACAGGCGCTCGAAATACTGACCCAACAGCCCGTCGACCTGGTGATTAGCGACGCCCGCATGCCCAATATGGACGGCGCTACATTGCTGGCTCACGTCCATGAACTCTATCCGGCGACCACGCGGATCGTGCTTACCGGCTATGCCGATCCTGCGGCGATCATCAAAGCCATCAACGAAGGGCGGATCAATCGCTACATCAGCAAACCCTGGAACGACGATGAAATGCTCGTGACCTTGCGTCAGGCGTTGGAGCATCAGCATTCCGAGCGTGAACGTCAGCGTCTGGAGCAGTTGGCCCAGGTGCAGAACGATCAGCTCAAATTGCTCAACAGCACCCTGGAAAAACACGTCGCCGCGCGTACTGCCGAGTTGCAGCAGACCGCCGACATGCTTGATCTGGCCTACGAGGAACTCAAACACAGTTACGTGACTGGCACCGAAGTGTTTTCTTTGCTGGCCAACCTGCGTCTGCCGCCGGCCAAGCAGACCAATCGGCAGATCATCGAACTGGTGCGCGCCTACTGCAAAATGCACGGGATCGATGAAGCCAGCAGTCGTGACCTGACCATGGCCGCTGCGTTGTACAACATTGGCAAACTGAGCTGGACCGACAACATGATGGTCACCCCCTCGGATTTGCTTCGCCATACCGAGCGCGATCGTTATCGCGGATATCCGAAGCAGAGCGAATCGCTGCTGATGACCCTCGACCCGATGAAGGATGCGGCCCGGTTGATCCTGCATCATCAGGAACGCTGGGACGGCAGCGGCTTTCCGGATCGGCTCAAGGGCGAGGCGATCCCGTTGGGTTCGCGACTGCTGAAGCTGGCGGTGGATTTCGTCGAATTGCAGCGCGGGCTGATTCTCGAGCGGCAAATGAACAGCGACGAAGCGTTGTTATACCTGCGTCAGTACGCCGGCAAACTCTACGATCCCGAGCTGGTCGAGGACTTCATCCAGGTGTGCGCGGCGTTCCTCAGCGATGTGGTGCTGGCCGACCCGGACGTCAAGGTGCTGGGCACACGTGAGCTGGCGGCGGGAATGGTTCTGGCGCGCAATCTGAATGCCGACAACGGCATGTTGCTGCTCAATGCCGGCAAGGTTTTGAGCGAACTGCTGGTGGACAAGCTGATCAGCTTCGAGGCCATGGAGGGGGGCAAATACAAAGTGTTCGTGAAGGTGCCGGAGGAAGTAGAAGGGGCGCTCCATGAACAAAGGTGATGGCATGTGAGGTGACGTTGGCGGGGCAGGCATGGGATCCTTGCGGTTTTTCTCCAGGACCGTGGCTGACCCATGACGTGTGCATCCGCCGTTTCACCTCGCATCATCCACATTGCCGCCGCGCTGTTGCTCAACGCCGACGGCCAGACCTTGCTGGTACGCAAACGCGCCACCACGGCATTCATGCAACCGGGCGGCAAGATCGAAGCCGATGAGTTGCCGGTGCAGGCACTGGCCCGTGAGCTGGAGGAAGAGTTGGGATTGGTCATCGATCCCACGCAGGCAACGTTCCTTGGCCAGTTTTCAGCTCCCGCCGCCAATGAACCGGGATTTGTCGTACAGGCAGAAATCTTTCAACTGACCATCGATGCCGAAGTCTCCCCGGCGGCTGAAATCGAAGAGGTCATCTGGGTCGATCCGGCCATTGATCCGGCGCTCGAACTGGCGCCATTGACACGCGACCTGATCCTGCCGTTTTATCGAGCCTCGCTGACCAGAATCGCCTGATCATTAACGCAAGGGACGCCCGCCATGATCCCGCTTCAAGACTTGCTGATTTTCGCTGCCGCCGCGTTGCTGATGGTCCTCACGCCGGGGCCGAACATGATCTATCTGATCTCGCGTTCGATCTGTCAGGGGCGCAAGGCGGGCGTCACGTCGTTGCTGGGTGTGGTCGCGGGTTTCTTTGTGCATATGTTTGCCGCTGCTGCCGGTCTTAGCGCTGTGTTTCTCGCGGTGCCAATGGCTTATGAAGTGTTGAAGTGGGCCGGTGCGCTGTACCTGCTGTGGCTGGCCTGGCAGGCGCTGAAACCCGGCGCGCGTTCGCCGTTCGAAGCCCGGCAGTTGCCGCCGGATTCGTCGCGCAAACTGATCACCATGGGCTTTCTCACCAGTGCCCTGAACCCGAAAATTGCGGTGTTCTATCTCTCGGTGTTTCCGCAATTCATCAGCCCTGAACACGGCTCGGTGTTCGTCCAAAGCCTCATCCTCGGCCTGACCCAGATTAGCGTCAGTTTCTGCGTCAATCTGCTGATTGCGCTGTTTGCGGCGGGCATTGCTTCGTGGTTCGTGCGCTACCCGACGTGGCTCGCGGTGCAGCGTTATTTCATGGGCCTGGTGCTGGGCGGTCTGGCCATTCGCTTGATGCTTGAGCAACGGCGAGCCGCCTGAGATGCGGATCGAAAAGCTGGACGCCAGCCATGCCCTGGCCTATCGGGAACTGATGCTCGAAGCCTACGACCGGCATCCGCAGGCATTCACCTCAAGCGTGCGTGAACGCGCGGTGATGCCGTTGAGCTGGTGGGAAGCGCGCCTGACCAGCAAGCTCGATGTGGTGCTCGGCGCATTCGAGGGTGGCACGCTGGCTGGCATTGTCGGTTTGGCATTCGAGCCACGCGAGAAGGCCCGACACAAGGCCACGCTGTTCGGCATGTATGTGTCGGCGGATTTTCGTCAGCACGGTTTGGGGTTTGAACTGGTGCAAGCGGCACTGGCCGAGGCGCACAATCATCCCGAGCTGAAGCTTGTCCAGCTCACGGTGACCGCTGGCAACGACGCAGCGTTCACGTTGTATCAGCGCTGCGGCTTTATCCAGTTTGGACTTGAGCCGCTGGCGGTGCGGGTAGGCGAAGACTACTTTGACAAGATCCACATGTGGTGTGAACTCTCCAGAAAATAAGATCTTTTGATTCAGCGTTTCAGCGCACGGCGCTCACCCCATCCAGTGTCGAGAACGACGTGTCCTTGGCCGTCAGCAAAAAGTCGCGCATGTACGGCGCATCGAGCATGTCGGCGCGTATCCCTGCGTAGAGCGTGGCAAACAAGCCTTTCTCGCCCAGCCGCTTGCCTTTCACGTAACCGCGCGAGCTGTACTCATGCAGCGCCCAGTGCGGCATGCCGCAGACGCCACGGCCGCTGGCGACCAGTTGCATCATCATCACCGTCAGTTCCGAGGTGCGCACTTGCGCCGGTTCGATGTCGGCCGGTTCGAGGAAGCGGGTGAAGATATCCAGTCGGTCGCGCTCTACCGGGTAGGTGATCAGCGTTTCAGTCAGCAAGTCTTCGGGCACGATGTACGGTTTGCTCGCCAGCGAATGCTGATTGGCCACCGCGAGCATGGCTTCGTAGGTGAACAGCGGCACATAGGTGATGCCGGCGATTTCCTGCGGGTCGGAGGTCACCACCAGATCCAGATCACCACGCGCCAGGGCCGGCAGCGGCGCGAAGGAGAAGCCCGATGCGAGGTCGAGTTCTACTTCCGGCCAGGCATCGCGGAACTGGTCGATGGTCGGCATCAGCCACTGGAAGCAACTGTGGCATTCGATCGCCATGTGCAAACGCCCGGCCGTGCCACCGGCCAAGCGGCTGATGTCGCGCTCGGCGGCGCGTAGCAGTGGCAGGGTCGCGTCGGCCAGTTGCAGAAGGCGCAGGCCGGCGCTGGTGAAGCGCACCGGTTTGGTCTTGCGCACGAACAACTGCATGCCCAGCCGTTCTTCAAGCTCCTTGAACTGGTGCGAAAGTGCCGATTGGGTCAGGTGCAAACGGTCGGCGGCATCGACCAGGCTGTCGGCTTCGCGCAGGGCGTGCAGGGTTTTCAGGTGACGGATTTCAAGCACCGGCTGGCTCCATGAGGAAAACTTGTGATCAACACGAAAAGGTTGAGTTTGTCTCATGTTGGTTTGACTGTCGACAATGGCGCCATCTTTTATGCAATGGAGCACACTCGACATGGCCGTGGCCCACACCCTTGGTTTCCCGCGCATCGGCGCCGACCGCGAACTGAAAAAAGCCCTCGAAGCCTATTGGCAGGGTGATCTTGGTCATACTGCCCTGAATCAGGTCGGTCGTGAACTGCGCGCCCGCCACTGGCAATTGCAGAAAGACGCCGGCATCGATCTGCTGCCGGTCGGCGACTTCGCCTGGTACGACCAGGTGCTGACCCACTCGCTGATGTTTGGCGTGATCCCCGAGCGTTTTGACAGCGCGCGCGACGAGCGCGGCCTGCCAACCCTCGACACCCTGTTCGCCATGGCCCGTGGTGCGACCAGCCATTGCTGCGGCGATGAGCACAGCAAGACTCAATACGCGCAAGAACTGACCAAGTGGTTCGACACCAACTACCACTACCTCGTCCCGGAATTCAGCGCTGATCAAGCATTCAAGCTGAACTGGAACCAGTTGTTCGATGAAGTCGAAGAAGCCAAAGCGCTGGGCCACAACGTCAAACCGGTGATCATCGGCCCGCTGACCTACCTGTGGCTGGGCAAGGCGAAAGGTGACGAGTTCGACAAGCTCGAGCTGCTCGAGCGACTGCTGCCGGTGTACAACCAAATCCTCGTGCGCCTCGCCGAGCAAGGCGTGGAATGGGTGCAAATCGACGAACCGATCCTCACCCTTGATCTGCCGCAAGCCTGGAAAAGCGCCTTCGAACGCGCTTATCACATCCTCCAGTATTCACCGCTGAAGAAACTGGTGGCGACGTATTTCAGTGGCCTTGAAGACAACCTGGGGCTGGCCGTGGGTCTGCCGGTGCAGGGGCTGCACATCGACGCGGTGCGCGCGCCGGAGCAACTTGGCCAGGTGCTCGATCGCCTGCCGACCTACAAGATTCTCTCGGTGGGGCTGGTCAACGGTCGCAACGTCTGGCGCTGCGAACTGGAGCAGGCGCTGGCGCAATTGCAACCGGCGCAGGAGCGTTTCGGTGACAACCTGTGGGTCAGCAGTTCCTGCTCGTTGCTGCACAGTCCGGTGGACGTCGAGCGGGAAGACAAACTCGATCCGGAACTCAAAAGCTGGCTGGCGTTTGCCGTGCAGAAGTGCAGCGAAATCTCCGTGTTGCGTGATGCGCTGAACGATCCGCAGGCGCCCAAGGTGCAAACTGCGCTGGCCGAGAGCCGGGCTATTCACGCCAGCCGTGCGCAGTCGCCACGTATTCACAAGGCTGACGTGCAGGCGCGGATCAAGGCGATCAATGCCGGCGACAGTCAGCGTCATTCGCCGTTTGCCAAACGCATCGCCAAGCAACAGGCGCGTCTGCAGCTGCCGACGTTCCCGACGACCACCATCGGCTCGTTCCCGCAGACCGGTGCGATCCGTCTGGCGCGTCAGGCGTTCAAGCAGGGCAAGCTGTCGCGCAACGATTACCACGACGCCATGCGCAGTGAAATCCGCCACGCCGTTTTGATTCAGGAGCGCCTCGGGCTGGACGTGCTGGTACACGGTGAAGCCGAGCGCAACGACATGGTCGAGTACTTCGCCGAGCAACTCGACGGTTACCTGTTTACGCGGTTCGGCTGGGTCCAGAGCTACGGTTCGCGCTGTGTGAAACCGGCAGTGATTTACGGTGACCTGAGCCGGCCGCACGCCATGACAGTCGACTGGATTACTTACGCTCAAGGCCTGACCGACAAGGTCATGAAAGGCATGTTGACCGGCCCCGTGACGATGCTGATGTGGTCGTTCCCGCGTGAGGACGTGTCGCGCAAAATTCAGGCGCAGCAACTGGCGCTGGCCCTGCGCGATGAAGTGGTCGATCTGGAAGACGCCGGCATCAAGATCGTGCAGATCGACGAAGCGGCGTTTCGCGAAGGCCTGCCGTTGCGGCGTGCGCAATGGCAGGAATATCTGGACTGGGCGGTCGAGGCGTTCCGTCTGACGGCGTCCGGAGTGAAGGACGAAACGCAGATTCACACACACATGTGCTACAGCGAATTCAACGACGTGATCAAGGCCATCGCCGACATGGACGCCGACGTCATCACCATCGAAACCTCGCGTTCGGACATGGAGTTGCTCGAGGCCTTTGAAGCGTTCGACTACCCGAACGACATCGGCCCCGGCGTCTATGACATCCACTCGCCACGGGTGCCGGACACCGCCGAGATGGTCAAGTTGATGAGCAAAGCGGTGCAGCGCATTCCCGCCGAACGTCTGTGGGTCAACCCTGATTGCGGTCTGAAAACCCGCGCCTGGCCGGAGACGGAAGCGGCACTGGTGAACATGGTGGCGGCGGCGCGGCAGTTGCGCAGTCAACTGGCCTGACACGCGCCCACAGGATCGATTAGGGGTCGGAGGCTGCGCCCGCCCCGGATGACCGCTCGGCACTCTTCATCAAACTGTCACGTAACTGTGGCAGCGCGCTTGTACAAACTTCATCAGACTCGCGCTCTACTGGGGTTCTGTGTTTCGGTGTTTTTGATGATGAAGGGATGGTTTTCGATCGCGGCTGTTCTGGCCGCGATTTTTTTCGGCGTGCCGGCCTCTGCGGCGTCGCGATGCGATGTGAATGTGCCTACCGAGCGTGTCGATCTGGCGCAGGTCAGCCTGGCGTACCAGAGCATTGGCCGTGCTTCGGATCCGGCATTGCTGTTGGTGATGGGGCTGGGCGGGCAATTGATCCACTGGCCGGACGAAGTGGTCGAGGCGCTGTGTCAGCAGGGTTTTCGAGTGATTCGCTATGACAACCGTGATGTGGGTCTGTCGACCTGGCGTCAGGCACCGGCGGAGGCCAACCTGACCTTTGAAGTGCTGCGATACAAGCTCGGTCTGCCAGTGGCGGCGCCTTACAGCCTGACCGACATGGCCGACGATGCGCTGGGGCTGATGACGGCCCTGCATGTCGAGCAATTCCATGTACTGGGCGCCAGCATGGGCGGGATGATTGCTCAGCACATGGCGGCCATGGCGCCGCAGCGGGTTGAGAGTCTGACGCTGATCATGACCAGTTCCGGCGCTGAAGGTTTGCCGGCACCCAGCGCGGCGCTGGTGCAGTTGCTGGCGCGACGCGGTGCGCCGAACCGAGAAATGGCGCTGGAGCAGCAGGCAGATTTACTCGCGGCACTCGGCAGCCCGGCGGTCAGCGATGATCGCCAGGCATTGCTGCAGCAAGCGGCGGCTTCTTACGATCGCGCGTTTAATCCGGAAGGCGTCAAGCGCCAGATCATGGCGATACTGGCCGAGCCGAGTCGGGTGGCGCTGCTCAATCAGTTGCGCGTGCCGACGCTAGTGGTGCACGGCACGGCCGATCCGCTGCTGCCGGTCATGCATGGCGTGCATTTGGCCGCGCACATTCGCGGCAGTCAGTTGAGGTTGATTCCGGGGCTGGCCCACCGGTTTCAGGAAGCGTTCAAGGAACCGTTGCTGGCGGCGGTATTGCCGTATTTGCAGGCGCATCGAGAAGACAATTCGCATTGGGCGCAGATTGAGCCGGTGGTGGGGCGGAATCTGCTGTAGCCGCGTTACCTTCGTGAGCAGGCTCTCTCCCACACAGGGGGTAGACGTTAGCCATGTACGCGCACCCAAACCGAAACCAACACCGTCGCCGCCATCAACCAGGCCACCGCCGCCACGGCCAGCGAAGCCTCCAGCCGCATCCGGTCGACCATCACATACAACGTCGCCAGATACACAAAGTACGGAATGATCGACCACATCCCGAACACGATGGTGGTCTTCAGATCATCAACCGAGCGCCCCTTGCCGACGATGTAATGAGCAATCAGCGCAAACGTCGGGAACAGCGGCACCAACCCTGCGATGTAATAGTTTTTCGTCTTGGCCAGCGCCGCGAGAATCAACACAACCGCGGCACCGAGTGCCGCTTTTAGCAACAGATCCATCAGTGGCTCAACCCGTATTTTTTCACTTTGTCGAACAGTGTGGTCTTGGCCATGCCCAGTTCCAGGCTGGCCTGGGTCAGGTTGCCGCCGCTGCGTTGCAGCGCGTCGCTGAGCAGGTTGCGTTCAAAGGCTTCCACCGCTTCGGCAAATGCCAAACCCTGGCCCGCGCTGCCGGCACCGGTTTTCTTGAAGGCCGGCAAACCGAGGGCAAAACGCTCGGCGACGTTGCGCAGTTCACGCACGTTGCCCGGCCAGTCGTGGCTCATCAGGTGCGACAGGGTCTGGTTATCCATTTCCGGTAGTGCGCGGTCGAAGCGCAGGGCCGATTGCTGGGTGAAGTGTTCGAACAGTTGCAGGATGTCTTCGCGGCGTTCGCGCAATGGCGGCAATTCCAGCGTCACCACGTTGAGGCGGTAGTACAAGTCACTGCGGAATTCGCCGGCCTTGCTCGATTCGTCGAGGTCGGATTTGGTCGCTGCAATCACCCGGCAGTCCACCGCCACGCTCTGGTTGGAACCGAGGCGTTCGAGGGTGCGTTCCTGCAACACGCGCAGCAGTTTGATTTGCAGCGGCAGCGGCATGCTTTCCACTTCATCGAGGAACAGCGTGCCGCCGTCGGCGTGTTCGATCTTGCCGATGCGGCGCTTGCCGGCGCCGGTGAACGCGTTGGCCTCGTGACCGAAGATCTCGCTTTCGAAAAGGTTCTCCGGCAAGCCGCCGCAGTTCAGTGCAACGAACTGCTTGCTGTGTCGCCGACTGAAGTCGTGCAGGCAGCGGGCGACCAGTTCTTTACCGGTGCCGGTTTCGCCTTCGATCAGGACGTTGGCCGAGGTGTCGGCGACGTTGGCGATCAATTCGCGCAGGTTCTGCATGGCCGGCGAGCGCCCGATGATCCGGCCTTCAAGCGAATCCCGCTCGGCCAGTTGCCTGCGTAGCGACGAAACCTCACGGGCGAGGCTGCGTTGCTCCAGCGCACGGCGTGCAACATCGACCAGGCGTTCCGGCGAGAACGGTTTCTCCATGAAGTCGTAGGCGCCTTTCTGCATTGCGCCGACGGCCATGGAGATGTCGCCGTGCCCGGTGATCAGCACCACCGGCAAGCTGCGGTCGCGTTGCTTGAGCCGGGTCAGCAGCTCCAGGCCATCGATACCGGGCAGACGAATGTCGCTGATGACGATACCGGCAAAATTGTCGCCGACGCGCTCCAGCGCTTCTTCTGCACTGCCGACGCCGATGCTGGGAATGTCTTCCAGCGTCAGCGCTTGCTGGCAGCCGAGCAACACATGGGGGTCGTCTTCGACGATCAATACGCTGAGGTCTTGGTTCATATTGGCTCGGCAGGAGTAGGGCTTACCAACGGTAAACTGAGAACGAAAGTGGTACCGCCGCCACCAGGGTGTTCGACACCCAAATGTCCGCCGGTGGCGGCGGCGAGGCTGGCGGAAAGCGTCAGGCCCAGGCCCAGGCCTTGTTCACCGGGCTTGGTGGTAAAGAACGGTTCGAACAGATGCTTGCGCGCCTCGGCGTCGACACCGTGGCCGTTGTCGCGCACGCGCAGGCGATATTTGCCATTGAACTCTTCACCTTCCAGCCACAGTTGCGGCAGCGGTTGCGCCTGCATGGCGTCGAGGGCGTTGCCGATCAGGTTGACCAGAATCTGTTCGAGGCGGGTCTGGTCGATGTGCAACTGCGCATCAATGAATTGCCGGTGCAGTTGCAGCGCCGGATTTTCCAGGCGCGCTCCGAGCAATTGCAGCGCCGCGTCCACGGCTTTGCCGAGGCTGGCCTGGCCCTGATTATCACCACGCCGGGCAAACGATCGCAGGCTGGCGGTGATCCGGCCCATGCGGTCGATCAGGTCGTTGATGGTTCTGAGATTGGTGCTGGCGACATCGAGTTGACCGCGCTCGAGAAAACGCACGGTATTGCCTGAGAGAGTGCGCATGGCCGCCAGCGGCTGGTTCAATTCGTGGGCGATGCTCGTGGACATCTGGCCGATGGCGGCAAGTTTGCCGGCCTGCACCAGTTCATCCTGGGCCCGGCGCAGCGTCTCTTCAGCCTGCCGGCGTTCGCGGATCTGGCTCTTGAGTCGGTCGTTGCTGGCACGCAGGTCGGCGGTGCGTTCGGTAATCCGACGCTCCAGTTGATTGTTGGCTTCCTGCAAGGCTTCGCGGGCGGCGAGGCGTGTGGCGATGACCTTGCGCCGCTCATTCCAGGCAATCAGCAGGAACGCCACCAGGGCAAATGCGACGGCGACCAGAATGCCTTGGTTGATCGCTTCGCGGCGCAAATCCTGAAGCGGCGTCAGCAGGGTGAAATTCCACGGTGTATCGCTAAGGGGCCGGGTCTGCGCCAGATAGCGGATGTCGTCTTCGTCGGAGTCGATTTCACTGTTGGACGGGAAGGTGAGTTTTTCCACGCCTTCGGACAAGGTTTCCCGGGCCAGCGGTTGCAGTTCGGTGAGCGGGAACCAGTAGTACTGCAAGCTGCGGGCGAGTTTCTCTTTGACTTCGTCGCTCAGCGGGATGACCGATTTGAGGCGTCTGGCCGGATCGCTGGACAGAATGATGATGCCGTTTTCATCGCTGACAAACGCTTCGAGGCGCGCCCGTTGCCAGCGTTCTTCCATGGCTTCGAGGCGCACTTTGACCACGGCGACGCCGATGATCTTGCCGTGTTCTTCCAGGCCATGGGCGAGGTAGTAGCCGGGTTCGCCGTTGGTGCTGCCGATCCCGTAGAAGCGGCCGGGTTCACCGCGTATGGCTTTTTGAAAATAAGCACGGAAGGACAGGTCTTCGCCCAGATAACTGTCGACATCGCGCCAGTTGCTGGTGGCCATCACGCGGCCGGTGGTGTCCATCACGTAGATGGCCCGACTGCGGCTGCGCCGGTTCAGGCCTTCAAGGTAATCATTGACCGTTTTCCGGTGCTCCGGAGTCGGGTCGGCCAGCAATTGCGGGACACTGGTTTCCAGTTCCAGCAGGCTGGGGAGGTAGGTGTATTTGCTGATTTCGCTCTCGACGGCGCGGGCGTGCAGTTCCAGCTGACGCTGGCCGTTCTCGCCAAGGCTGCGGATGCCGAAATGTTCACTGGTCCAGAAGCCGATAAAACCCAGTCCGACCATCAGGGCGATGATCAGCGGCGGCAAGAACAGGTGACGAATCAGACGGGGCTTCACGGCAAGTGATGGCGTTGCTGCGCGATAGAGATTGGGGTCGCATTTCATCACAGATGCCTTGGGTCAACCAGCACACTTGCAGCAAGTACGCTGTCCCTGTGGGAGCTGGCTTGCCAGCGATAGCGGTCTATCAGTCGACATCATCTTCAACTGACAAGGCCCCATCGCGGGCAAGCCCGCTCCCACAGGTACTGCAGTGTTTTTAGTGCTGCAAGATTTTCTCGAGGAAGTGCTGCGCGCGTTCGGAGCGGGCGCTGATATCGCCGAAGAACTCTTCTTTCGGGCAGTCTTCGATGATTTTGCCGGCGTCCATGAAGATCACGCGGTCAGCCACTTTGCGCGCGAAGCCCATTTCGTGGGTCACGCACATCATGGTCATGCCTTCCTGGGCCAGTTGCACCATCACGTCGAGCACTTCGTTGACCATTTCCGGGTCGAGCGCCGAGGTCGGTTCGTCGAACAGCATGACGATCGGGTCCATCGCCAGCGCACGGGCAATCGCCACGCGCTGTTGCTGACCGCCGGACAATTGGCCCGGATGCTTGTGGGCGTGAGCCGACAGGCCGACGCGCTCCAGCAGTTGCAGACCTTTTTTGGTCGCCTCTTCCTTGCTGCGGCCCAACACCTTGATCTGCGCGATGGTCAGGTTTTCGGTGATGGTCAGATGCGGAAACAGTTCGAAATGCTGGAACACCATGCCCACGCGCGAGCGCAGTTTCGGCAGGTTGGTCTTCGGGTCGGCAATCGAAGTGCCGTCGACCACGATGTCGCCTTTCTGGAACGGTTCCAGCGCGTTGACGCATTTGATCAGGGTCGACTTGCCGGAACCCGACGGGCCGCAAACCACGATCACTTCGCCTTTTTTGACCTCGGTGCTGCAATCAGTCAGCACCTGGAAGTCCCCATACCACTTGTTGATGTTCTTGATAGAGATCATACGGCGAACCTTTTTTGCAGACGCTTGACCAGCAGCGAGGCGGCAAAGCTGATTGTGAAGTACACGAGACCTGCGAAGATCAGGAACTCATTGGAGCGGCCAATGATGTCGCCACTGGCGCGCGAGGCATTGAGGAAGTCCACCAGGCCCACGGTGTAAACCAGCGAGGTGTCCTGGAACAGAATGATGCTCTGTTGCAGCAACAGCGGGGTCATCTTGCGAAACGCTTGTGGCAGAATGATCAGACGCATCATCTGTCCGTAGCTCATGCCCAGCGCTTGCGCCGCGCCCATCTGACCTTTGGGAATCGACTGCACACCGGCGCGGACGATTTCGCAGAAGTAAGCCGCTTCAAACATCATGAACGCGACGATGCATGAGGTGAACGCACCGATCGGGGTGTCTTCGCCGGTGATCCAGCGCAGCACGAACGGCACCGCCAGATAGAACCAGGTGATCACCAGCAGCAGCGGGATCGAACGGAAATAGTTGACGTAGGCGCCGGCAACCCGCGACAGCAGTTTGCTCGAGGACAAACGCATCAGCGCCAGGATGGTGCCGAGAATGATCCCGCCCACCACGCCCATCGCCATCAGTTTGAGGGTCATCACCATGCCGTTCCACAAACCGGGAATGGCCGGGACGATGCCACTGAAATCAAATTCCATTATTTACCCCCCACGGAGATCAGGCCGGGCACGGCAACTTTCTTCTCGACCACGCGCATCAGCAGCATGAGGCTCATGTTCAGGGTGAAATAAATCAGGGTAGCGAGGGTGAACGCTTCAAACAGGTTGGCCGAGAACTCGGCAGTCTGTTTGGTCTGCGCGAGCAGCTCCATCAGCCCGATCAGCGAGGCCACGGAGGAGTTCTTGAAGACGTTCAAAAATTCCGAGGTAAGCGGCGGAATGATGATCCGGTAGGCCTGGGGCAGCAGCACGTTCCAGTAGATTTGCGGCAGCTTGAAGCCCATGGCGCGAGCAGCCGATTCCTGACCACGCGGCAGCGCCTGGATGCCGGTACGCACTTGTTCGCAAACACGCGCGGCGGTGAACAGGCCCAGGCACACGACCACGCTCAGGTAAGCCGAGGTGGTTGGGTTGAGGTCCTGCTTGTACCACTCTTGCAGATCGGCGGGCAGCAGGTCGGGCACCAGGAAGTACCAGATGAACAGCTGTACCAGCAGCGGCACGTTACGGAACAGCTCGACATAGCAGGTCGCAATGCCCGACACGATGCGGTTCGGCACGGTGCGCATGACGCCCAGTATCGAGCCCAGCAGCAGAGCGATGATCCAGGCCACGATGGCGATGGCGATGGTCCAGCCCAGACCGGAAATGAACCAGTCGAGATAGGTCTCGCTGCCCACGCCGGTGGACTTGAAGAACACGCTCCAGTCCCAGTTGTAATTCATTAGGGTCTCCCCTCGATTCGATCGATATACAAGTGCCCGCCTGGGAAACTCCGTTCCCTCTGATCGTGAAGATCAGGCACACGCGATCGGCTCGACAGCCACCGGTTCGAGTGTTTCCAGAATGTGCCAGCAGGGAGTGACAAACTCCTGAAAGGGCCGAGCCCCTTCAGGAGATAAGGTTAGTCAGAAATCAGGATTTTTTGTCGTCAGCCGCTTTATCGGTCGGATTGGCGATCAGAGCCTTGAGCTCGTCGCTCATCGGGAAGTTCAGGTTCAGGCCTTTTGGTGGAATCGGCGCCATGAACCACTTGTCGTAGATCTTGGTGATCGCGCCCGATGCGTAGGTCGCCTTGATGGCGTCATCCACAGCCTTTTTGAACGGCTCGTCGCCTTTGCGCATCATGCAGCCGTAGATTTCGTAGGACTGTGGAGTACCGGTCACGGCCCAGTCGGTGGCTTTCTTGGCCTTGGCCGCTTCGCCGGCCAGCAGTGCGTCGTCCATCATGAACGCAACGGCACGACCCGATTCCAGCATCTGGAAGGATTCACCGTGGTCTTTGGCGGAGATGACGTTCATGCCCATCTGCTTGTCGGCATTCATCGCCTTGAGGATGCGCTCGGACGTGGTGCCGGCGGTGGTCACGACGTTCTTGCCTTTGAGGTCGTCGAAATCCTTGTACTTGGAGTCAACCTTGGACAGCAGACGGGTACCGATTTCGAAGATGCCGACGGAGAAGTCAACCTGCTGCTGACGCTCGACGTTGTTGGTGGTGGAGCCGCACTCGACGTCCACGGTGCCGTTCTGCACCAGCGGGATACGGGTTTGCGAGGTCACCAGGTTGTATTTGACCTGCAGGTTTGGAAGGTCGAGGTCTTTCTTGATCGCTTCTACGATAGCCAGCTGGATATCGTGGGAGTAGCCGACCGGTTTGCCGGAGGCATCAGCGATGTAGGAAAACGGGATGGAGGCATCGCGGTGGCCCAGGGTGATGACACCGGACTCTTTGATCTTCTTCAGGGTGCCGGTGAGTTCGGCAGCGAAAACTGGCGTGCTGATCAGAGCGGCAGCAATGGCTGCGCCCAGGATATGGGGAACGATGCGCATCAAATTTTCCTCGACATTGTTTTTTTTATGGAGCCAGTTTGTCGGCCCTTTTGTGCTTCGAATGCCTGACGGCTCCTGCAGTGTTGGCACAACAGGCATTCGTCGAGAGAGTGTAGAGCATGAGTCGTGCCATACCAGTCGGTAACACCTAAATCTCTGATTTATAACGCTATTAAACTTTTGTGGCGGATTTTTGTGGCGTATCTGATCCGGTTAACCGAATCGACCGCAAAGTCGCGTTCGGAAAACCGAATGGATGGAGGCCTCTTACCCTGGCCCTTCCGAAACGTTGGACCGCGCAGAGGGGAGAGGGCCGGGGTGAGGCAACTGAACCCACATAAAAAAAGCCCCTGAATCTCACAATTCAGGGGCTTTCGCTCCAGCGCTAATCAGGTGATCAAGCGGCCTCAATCTTGCGATTCTGCTCGACCTTGCCCAGATACGCCGCCAGTTTCTCCTGCTCGGCAGGTGTGGTGAACAGCCCCAGCTTGCTGCGACGCCACAGAATATCGTGCGCGGTCGTTGCCCACTCTTCGCTGCACAGGTAGTCGACCTCACGGGTGTAGAGCCCGCCACCAATGTGTTCACCCATGTCCGCGAGGGTTTCCACGCCTTCGAGCATGCGCCAGGTGCGGCTGCCGTAGGTGGTGGACCAGCGGCGGGCGATCTCGGTTGGCACGAAGTCGAACTTGTCGCGGATCAACGCGCTCAGGGCCTGCGGGGTGGTCATGTCTTCGCCGCCGGGCAGGGTCGCCGAAGCCGTCCAGCTCGGGCGCATCTGGGTGAAATGCGGCATCAGCTGCGCCATCGCCGACTCGGCGAGTTTGCGGTAGGTGGTCAGCTTGCCGCCGAATACCGACAGCAGCGGTGCTTCCTCACCGCCACCCGACAATGCCAAGGTGTAATCACGAGTCACGGCCGACGGGTTATCGGACTCGTCGTTGCATAGCGGACGCACACCCGAGTAGCTGTGCTGGATGTCGTCGCGGCTGACTTGCTTCTTGAAGTGTGCGTTGACCACTTTCAGCAGGTAATCGGTTTCGCCGTCGGTGATCGCCACTTTGGCTGGATCGCCGGTGTACTCGCGGTCGGTGGTGCCGATCAAGGTGAAGTGGTTCAGGTACGGAATAGTGAAAACGATGCGCTGATCTTCGTTTTGCAGAATGTGCGCATGTTCACCTTCGTACAGCTTCGGCACGATGACGTGGCTGCCCTGAATCAGACGGATGCCGTATGGCGATTCCATCTTCAGGTCGTCACGAATGAACTTGGCAACCCACGGACCCGCGGCGTTGACCAGTGCTTTGGCGGTGATCGAGAACAGGCTGCCGTCGGCGCGCTCAAGATTCAGATGCCACAAGTCTTTGGCGCGGCGGGCGCTGACGCAACGGGTCTGGGTGTGCACATGGGCGCCTTTTTCCCGCGCAGCCATGGCGTTCAGCACCACGAGGCGGGCGTCGTCGACCCAGCAATCGGAGTATTCGAAGCCTTTGGTGATTTCGCTTTTCAGTGCGCTGTCGGCGCCGAACTTAAGACTGCGCGAGCCTGCAAGTTTTTCGCGCTTGCCGAGGTTGTCGTACAGGAACAGACCGGCACGAATCATCCACGCTGGACGCAGGTGCGGACGGTGCGGCAGCACGAAGCGCATCGGCTTGACGATGTGCGGCGCCTTGGCAAGCAGCACTTCACGCTCAGCCAGCGCTTCACGCACCAAGCGGAACTCGTAATGTTCGAGATAGCGCAGGCCACCGTGGATCAGCTTGCTGCTGGCCGACGAGGTGTGGCTGGCCAAATCATCTTTTTCGCAAAGGAACACCGAGAGACCGCGACCGGCGGCATCCGCTGCGATCCCCACCCCATTGATCCCGCCACCGATGACGGCGATATCGTAGATCTCGGAGATAGGGGGCGTACGCAAGGTAGATGTAGACATCGGCTGGCCTCGGGCTCTTGTGATTTTCTATATTTGAATTCGAACATTAATGTTCATTTGCGAAAATGGTAGCCCATAAACACGCGCACAGCCAGTCGCATTCGATTGAAAAAACTCATCGAAGGGCCGTTAAAGGAAAATTTTCGAACATTAAATGCGCGAAGGGGCGCTAGAGGTGTGCTGTTTACTCGATTGCCTTCGCGAGCAGGCTCGCTCCCACATTGGAAATGCATTTCAAACTGTGGGAGCGAGCCTGCTCGCGAAGGCGTCGGCGCAGCAAATGAAGATTAGGGGGGCTAAACGACTTCCAGCCGAATCTTGTGCTGGCTCAACAACTGCGCCAATGCCGGCACCGGTTGCTGGTCGGTCACCAGGCAATCAATCAGGCTGATCGGTCCGAGCCGGATCATCGCGTTACGCCCGAACTTGCTCGAGTCCGCCGCCAGAATCACCTGGCGTGCATTGGCGATGATCGCCTGCGAGACCCGGACTTCCTGATAATCGAAGTCGAGCAGACTGCCGTCCTCGTCGATACCACTGATACCGACCAGGGCAAAATCAACCTTGAACTGATTGATGAAATCCACACTCGCCTGACCCACCACACCGCCATCGCGACGGACATTGCCACCGGTCAGCAGCACATCGAAATCATCCTTGGCACTGAGCATTGACGCCACGTGCAGGTTATTGGTGATGATTTTCAGGTGGTTGTGGTTGAGCAGGGCGCGGGCAATCGACTCGGTGGTAGTGCCGATGTTGATAAACAGCGAGGCATGATCGGGAATCTGTGCGGCGATGGCTTCACCAATGCGTTGTTTTTCATCGCGCATCTGATCGGCGCGCATCGCATAGGCAGTGTTTTCGACGCTGGAATCATAGGCAGCGCCGCCGTGGTAACGACGCAGCAGATTGGCTTCCGCGAGCTGATTGATGTCGCGGCGGATGGTTTGCGGGGTAACAACGAACAGCGTAGCCATTTCCTCGATGCTCACATAGCCGCGTTCGCGGACCAGCTCGAGGATTTGCTGCTGACGGGGAGGCAGATTCATGGGGCTTCCTTTGGGCTGCCGTGCAAAATTTGCCCATGATGCCGCAGGAATCTCCTCCCGACCAGTTTCCAGCTTTAGTCAGTCCTCAGACTGGCTTATTCGGCGTCCTCACGCGCCCAGTCACGGGTGCGGCTGACGGCTTTTTTCCAGCCTTTGTACAGCTTCTCTTTCTCGACTTCGTCCAGGCTCGGTTCGAACTCACGCTCGATCACCGCTTTGCCACGCAGTTCATCCAGGCTGCCCCAGAAGCCGCATGCCAGACCGGCCAGATACGCCGCGCCCAGTGCCGTGGTTTCGCGCATTTGTGGGCGCTCGACCTGGGTGCCGAGGATGTCGGCCTGGAACTGCATGAGGAAGTTGTTCGCCACCGCGCCGCCGTCTACGCGCAGGGCCTTCAGGCGTTCGCCAGAGTCCTGTTGCATGGCGTCGAGGACGTCGCGGGTCTGGTAGGCGATCGATTCCAGCGCGGCGCGGATGATGTGATCCACGCGTACGCCGCGAGTCAGGCCGAACAGCGCGCCACGGGCATACGGGTCCCAGTAGGGAGCGCCGAGACCGGTAAAGGCCGGTACCAGGTACACGCCGTTGCTGTCCTTGACCTTGTTGGCGAAGTATTCGGTGTCGTGGGCGTCGTTGATGATTTTCAGCTCATCGCGCAGCCACTGCACAGTCGAGCCGCCGTTGAATACCGCACCTTCCAGCGCATAAGCGACTTCACCGCGCGGGCCGCAAGCGATGGTGGTGAGCATGCCGTGCTTGGATTTCACTGCCTTGTCGCCGGTGTTCATCAGCAGGAAGCAGCCGGTGCCATAGGTGTTTTTCGCTTGGCCCGGCTCAACGCACATCTGGCCGAACAACGCCGCTTGCTGGTCACCGGCGATACCGCCGATGGCAATGCCGCTTTTGGTGCGGCCATAGATCTCGGACGAGGCTTTCACTTCCGGGAGCATTTCGCGCGGGATGTCGAGGATCTCCAGCATCTTCGCGTCCCACTCAAGCGAGTGAATGTTGAAGAGCATGGTGCGCGAGGCGTTGGTGTAGTCGGTGACGTGCACCTTGCCGCCAGTGAATTTCCAGATCAGCCAGCTATCGATGGTACCGAACAGCAATTCGCCGTTACGCGCACGCTCGCGGCTGCCTTCGACGTTGTCGAGGATCCACTTCAATTTGGTGCCGGAGAAGTACGGGTCGGTGACCAGGCCCGTGGTGTCACGGATGTACTCTTCGTGGCCATCGCGCTTGAGCTGCTGGCAGATCTCGGTGCTGCGGCGGCACTGCCAGACGATGGCGTTGTAGACCGGACGGCCGGTGGTCTTGTCCCAGACTACGGTGGTTTCACGCTGGTTGGTGATGCCGATGGCGGCGACCTGATCGTGATGCAGACCGGCCTGGGCCAGCGCTTCGACCATCACTGCGCTCTGGGTGGCGAAGATTTCCATCGGGTCGTGTTCGACCCAGCCGGCTTGCGGGTAATGCTGGGCGAATTCGCGCTGCGCGGTGCAAACCACGTTCGCATCGCGGTCGAAAATGATCGCGCGGGAGCTGGTTGTACCCTGATCGAGGGCAATGATGTAGTTCTTATTCTGAATGTCGGTCATGTCGATTGCCTTGGACGAAATAAGGGAGAGTGGGCCGTGGCGCAGGTTCTAAAGGGCAGGAACCCGCGCCGACTGTTTCAAGAAGTTCTTGGTTTGCCGTCAATGGCCGGTTCTGCATCCTTTGTAGCAGGTGTGGCGCCGGTCAGGTGACGGGCGATGAGCCCGCGATACCCGGCAGCGCCGAGGCAGGCACCGACAATCGGTGCAAAAATCGGAATCAGGAAATACGGAATATCACGGCCGCCAGTGAAGGAAATTTCACCCCAGCCCGCAAAGAAAGTCATCAGTTTCGGACCAAAATCACGCGCAGGGTTCATCGCAAAACCGGTCAGCGGGCCCATCGAACTGCCGATCACCGCAATCAGCAAACCGATCAGCAAAGGTGCCATCGGGCCTTTCGGCAAGCCATTGTTGTCATCGGTCAGGGCCATGATCACGCCCATCAGGATCGCGGTAATGATCATCTCGACGAGGAACGCCTGGGCGGTCGACAGCACCGGGTTCGGGAATGTCGAGAACACCGACGCCAACTCAAGGCTGGCGGCCGAGCCACGAACCATTTGATGGGTTTGTTCGAAATCGAAGAAAAGGTTGCTGTAAAGCGTGTAAACCAACAGTGCACCGCAGAAGGCGCCGGCAATTTGCGAGAGGATGTAGAACGGCAGTTTGCGCTTTTCGAAGTCGGCGAAGATTGTCAGGGCGATGCTCACGGCAGGGTTCAGGTGCGCGCCGGAAACACCGGCAGTGAGGTAAATCGCCATGCTCACGCCGACGCCCCAGATGATGCTGATTTCCCACAGGCCGAAGCTGGCACCCGCGACTTTGAGCGCGGCGACACAACCGGTGCCGAAGAAGATCAGGAGTGCAGTACCCAGGAACTCGGCCATGCATTGGCCCGAGAGCGATGGTTGCTGTAAAGCAGTTGTCATTGAAAACCTCGATTTTTGTTGTTGTCTGGCGCGTTGCCAACAGGGCAAGGCGCGATCTTCTCCGAGGCAGGATCCCCATCCTGTTCCCGGTTTACTGCTGGGTGCTGTAGTAACCGCAATTCTTACATTATTCAGATTCGAAAAAATATAGACAAGAAACAAAGCTGTCAAAGGTCGAAAGTGAACTGTCGGTCACAATGTAACTATTCGTAGTGTGAATGATTGCGTGCCGTCGGCGCGGTGATGCGTGCTCGGAAGGCCGGCAGGCCGCGGGAAACGTGGCCTGGAATAGAGCCTTTTGTGATGTGATGGCCTAGAATCCGGCGCAGGAATTTCCTGCCACTGCCGAGCCTGGAGTTGCCATGACCCCTGCGTTGGACCTGTTGAAAAAAGTTCGTGCCGAACATCGCGTGCACAGTTACGAACATGATCCGAAGGCCGCGTCTTATGGGCTGGAGGCCGCAGAGAAGCTTGGCCTCGAGCCTGCGCAGGTGTTCAAGACGCTGCTGGCGGCCAGTGAAAAAGGTGAATTGCTGGTGGCGGTGGTGCCGGTCGTCGGAAGCCTTGACCTCAAGGGCTTGGCTCATGCCGCTGGCGTGAAAAAAGCCGAGATGGCAGACCCGGCGGCGGCTCAGCGCTCCACTGGCTACTTGTTGGGTGGTATCAGCCCTTTGGGGCAGAAAAAGCGCCTGCGCACCTTTATTGATAATTCAGCCCAGGGTTTTGCTTCTATCTATGTCAGCGCCGGTCGGCGAGGGCTGGAGGTCGAGTTGGCGCCGACAATACTTGCCGAACACACCCAGGCGAAATTTGCCGATATTGGCCGAGCGTGACATTCACTTGCGCTGTATGAAGAAAATTCGCCGGATCTGTCACTGGCGCTGATTTCATCGTGATTGCATGCTCTGCCGACTGACTCAGGGAGAAGGTTATGCAGCTCGAATTTCATCAGGTCGACGCGTTCAGTGATCGGCCGTTCAGTGGCAATCCGGCAATGGTCTATCGGCTCGATGCGTGGCTCGCCGATGAGTTGATGCAGAAAATCGCCGCCGAACACAATCTGGCGGAAACCGCGTTTATGGTGCGTGAAGGCCAGGCTTGGCATATCCGCTGGTTTACCCCGACCACCGAAGTGCCGTTGTGCGGTCACGCGACGCTGGCCAGCGCTTATGTTCTGTTCGAAATCTACAAGGAAAGTGCTGAACGTATCGACTTCACCTGCAAGTCCGGGCCGCTGAGCGTAAGCCGTGAGGAAGGCCGCCTGTGGCTGGATTTTCCCTCGATTGTGCCGTCGGAGATTGGTGTGACGCTGGATGTCGAGCGTGCGCTGGGTGTCGAGGCGGTGGATGTGCTGGGCTCCAACGAACTGTTCGTGGTGCTTGAATCGGAGCAGGCGGTGCTCGAGTGCACGCCGGACATGGTCGCGTTGGCCAAACTGCCGTGGCTGGGCGCTATCGTCACTGCGCGCGGCAATCAGCACGATTTCGTCTCGCGTTATTTCGCTCCGGCGATTGGCATCAATGAAGACCCGGTGACCGGTTCGACTCATTGCAGCCTGATCCCTTACTGGTCGAAGCGTCTGGGCAAATCGAGCCTGACCGCGTGTCAGCGTTCGGCACGAGGCGGGGAGTTGTTCTGTCGGTTCGAGGGGGAGCGGGTGAAAATTGGCGGCAATGCGACGCTGGTTGCGAGCGGCACATTAGTGTTGGGTTGAGAAACGAAAAAATCGCAGCCTCGGCAGCCCTACACTGATTCCTGTAGGAGCTGCCGAAGGCTGCGATCTTTTAATCTTCAGAGAGCAGTGCTGTAGCGCCGAACGCCGTTTTCCACCGCGGGAATCTGCGCCGCCGTGCTACCCGAGGCCTGGAACAACACCAGATGTTCGGCCGCAACGCGAATGCCTACCTCAGCACCGACATGATGATCGGCGTGGCTCGGGAAAATCGATTCAAGTTGTGCACCGGTCGGCAGTTGCAGACGATACAGCGTCGATGCGCCCTGGAACGTCTTGCCGACAATGTGCGCCTTCAGTGCGCTATCCGGCGCATACACGATGTCATCCGGACGCAGCAACACATCCACCGCGCCGCCAATTGGCCAGGTATAAGCCCGATTGCCGCGCATTTCGCCGAGTTCGGTCTGCACCGATTCCGGGCTGGCGAGCTGGCCGCGAATGAAGTAGCCCTGACCGATAAAACTGGCCACGAACTGGGTTGCCGGTTCGTGATACAGGTTGTACGGCGTGTCCCATTGCTCCAATCGACCTTCCTTGAAAACGCCGACGTGATCGCTCACCGCAAAGGCTTCTTCCTGGTCGTGGGTTACCAGAATCGCGCTGGTGCCACGAGCCTTGAGGATGTCGCGCACTTCGTGGCTGAGCTTGCGTCGCAGTTCGCCATCGAGGTTGGAGAAGGGTTCATCAAGCAGCAGTAGTTGCGGCTCTGGCGCCAAGGCGCGGGCGAGGGCTACGCGCTGTTGCTGACCACCGGAGAGCTCGTGCGGGAAGCGCTTGCCGAGGTTTTTCAGGTTGACCAGTTCCAGCAGCTCTTCGGTGACGCGCCTTTTGTTCGGGTGCTTGCGAATGCCAAAGGCAATGTTGTCCGCGACACTCAGGTGCGGAAACAGCGCGTAGTCCTGAAACACCATGCCAATCCGGCGTTTCTCGGGCGCCAGGGTGAAGCCGGCGCTGGAAATGGTCTCGCCGCCCAGGGTGATTTCGCCCTCGTGCACCGGTTCGAAACCGGCAATCGCGCGCAGGGTGGTGGTCTTGCCGCAGCCGGACGAGCCGAGCAGGCAACCGATGTCACCGGCGTTGAGGTGCAGATTAAGGTTCTGCACCACACGTTGGTCCTGATAGCCGCAAGCGAGGTTGCGCAGGTTCAGCAGTAATTCATGGCTCATGCGTGGTGATATGCCGGTTCGACGAGGAACTCGAGCAAGGCCTTCTGTGCGTGGAGACGGTTTTCTGCCTGATCCCAAGCGACGGAGCGCGGGTCATCCAGCAGGTCGAGACTGATTTCTTCGCCACGGTGCGCGGGCAGGCAATGCAGGAACAGCACGTCCTCGGCCGCGAGGTCGAGCAGGGCACGATTGACCTGGAACGGTGCGAACAACTTGAGGCGCTTGGCGGTTTCCTCTTCCTGGCCCATTGAGGTCCAGACGTCGGTGCTCACCAGGTGTGCACCGCGCACGGCATCCTTTGGATCGCGGACGATGGTCACACGATCGCCGGCATTGGCGACAAACTCCGGGTTGGGCTCGTAGCCTTCCGGGCAGGCGATGCGCAACTGGAAGTCGAACTGGATCGCCGCTTCTATATAGCTGTTGCACATGTTGTTGCCGTCGCCGATCCAGGCGACGGTCTTGCCCTGGATCGAGCCACGATGCTCAAGAAAAGTCTGCATGTCGGCCAGCAACTGGCACGGGTGCAGGTCATCGGACAGGCCGTTGATCACCGGCACGCGCGAGTTGGCGGCAAATTCGGTGAGCGTGCTGTGCGCGAACGTACGGATCATCACCGCATCAAGCATGCTCGACATGACGATGGCGCAGTCGCCGATTGGCTCGCCACGGCCCAGTTGCGTGTCGCGCGGCGAAAGAAAGATCGCCTGACCGCCGAGCTGGATCATGCCGGCCTCGAACGAGATCCGGGTGCGGGTCGAGGATTTCTCGAAGATCATCCCCAGCACGCGGTTTTTCAGAGGCTCGAACAGTACGCCGCGGTTACGCAGGTCCTTGAGCTCAACGCCTCGACGGATCACGCTGACCAGCTCTTCGGGCGTGCAATCCATCAGGGAGAGAAAGTGCCTTGCGCTCATCATTGACTACCTTTTGCTACAAACCGCAGATGCTCAAAGCCTTGTTTAACGGAACAACGGGCGAGACCTGCGGCGTAAGCCGCACAGGGGCGACGAAATAGGGGGAGGCGCGATATTGACACTAAATGTCGCGTTTTTCCAATAGGCTACGGTTTTTGCGGGATTCGGAGGGCGGACGGCAAGTTGCAGTCGCGCATTTGAAGCCGGGTTCAGGACAGCAGCGAGCCTCTTTGTACACTGGCCTTACCGGGCTTGGCAATCAGGCGTGGCGGGTATGGCGCCACGCAGGTCGGTTTGATACCGGGTGATCGCGCAATCGCTTGGTCGGATGTTCGCGTTGAAACATTTGCTAAAGCAAAGTGCTGAGTTATAAATAGCCTTCGAGCGACGCAGGAAGCCTCCGCATGGAATCGAAAGAACAACTGTTAATGGATTTGCTGGGCCATACGGCTCGCTCCTTGACCCATCTCACCGCTTCAATGACCTCGATGTCCTTCGAACTGCTGCGCAGCGAGGACGAAGTGGTCAAGGCTGCCAGCCGTCAAATGATCGATCGCATGGCCACCATCAGTACCGGGCTCGACGAGCATTGGCGCCTGATCGGCGAACTCACCGGTGTGCACATCGCTCACGAGCAGATCGAAACCATTCAGGAAATCCAGTTGGCGCCGCCACCCACTCTGCCGATCAATTGATCGCGTCGGGCTATCGGCTCGCCTGATGGCCGTCGATTCACAAGACGAACGTCGCTGGCGCCGTTTCGGCACACGGGCCATAGTTTTGTTCCCGCAGGCGTTGTTGCCTGCCCAGAACAAAACAGAGACTGGCCATGACCAAGACTCTTCATCACCGTGCCTGCCACCTGTGTGAAGCCATTTGCGGCTTGACCATCGAGACCACCGAAACCGATGGCGCTGTCGCGATCACATCGATCAAGGGTGATGCCCTCGACACCTTCAGCCGTGGGCACATCTGCCCCAAGGCCGTGGCCCTGCAAGACATTCAGAACGATCCGGATCGCCTGCGCCAGCCGATGCGGCGGGTTGGCAGCGAATGGCTGCCGATCGAGTGGGACGAGGCGTTTGCGCTGGTGGCCGAGCGTCTGGCCGCGATCCAGGAGCGACATGGGCAGAATTCGGTGGCCGTGTATCAGGGCAACCCGAGCGTGCACAACTATGGGCTGATGACCCACAGCAATTACTTCCTCGGTCTGTTGAAAACCCGTAACCGGTATTCCGCGACATCGGTCGATCAACTGCCCCATCACCTCAGCAGTTACCTGATGTACGGCCACGGCTTGCTGCTGCCGATCCCCGACATCGATCACACCGATTTCATGCTGATCCTGGGCGGCAATCCTCTCGCCTCGAACGGCAGCATCATGACGGTGCCCGACGTCGAAAAACGCCTTAAGGCGATTCAGGCACGCGGCGGCAAAGTGGTGGTGGTCGATCCGCGACGCAGTGAAACGGCGGCCATCGCCGATCAGCATTTGTTCGTGCGTCCCGGGGGCGATGCGGCGTTGTTGTTTGGGTTACTCAACACGTTGTTTAGCGAGGGATTGACCCGCGACAGCCATTTGCCGGTGGATGGCCTCGACGAAGTGCGCGCGGCCGTTTCAACGTTCACCGCCGAAGCCATGAGCCCGCTGTGCGCGGTGCCCGCCGAGCAAATCCGCCAATTGGCCCGCGACTTCGCCGCCGCGCCGAGTGCGGTTTGTTATGGACGGATGGGCGTTTCCACCCAGGCGTTCGGCACGTTGTGCCACTGGGTGGTGCAGTTGATCAATCTGGTCACCGGCAATCTGGATCGCGTTGGCGGGGCTCTGTGCACAGAGCCCGCAGTGGATCTGGTGGCGTCGACCTCGGGCGGGCATTTCAACAAATGGCAAAGTCGTGTTTCCGGGCGTCCTGAGTATGGCGGCGAATTGCCGGTGTCGGCGCTGGCTGAAGAAATGCTCACCGCAGGCGTAGGGCAGATTCGTGCGCTGATCACCGTGGCCGGCAATCCGGTGCTGTCGACGCCCAATGGACGGCAGCTCGAACAAGCGCTGGACGGTCTGGAGTTCATGGTCAGCATTGACCTGTACATCAACGAAACCACGCGCTATGCCGACCTGATTCTGCCGTCGACTTCGGCGCTGGAGAACGATCACTACGACACCACGTTCAACCTGTTCGCGGTGCGCAACGTCACCCGTTTCAATCGGGCGATCCTCGCCAAGCCCGAGGGCGCGCTGCATGACTGGGAAATCTTTGTCGGTCTGGCCAAGGCCTTCGCCGAGAAAACCGGCAAGGAACTGAAGCCGACCATGCCGCCGGCGAAGATGATCGACATGGGCCTGCGCATGGGGATGTACGGTGACGCCTCAGAGCAAAAGCTGTCCCTGGCCACTCTTTTCGATCATCCCCACGGAATAGATCTGGGCGCGTTGAAGCCTAATCTGGCCGCGCGCCTGAAAACGCCGAGTCAACGCGTACAGGCTGCGCCACCGGAGATCCTCGCTGACCTGGCGCGGTTCGCCGCCTTGCAGGCACCGGCCGCCGATGAACTGTTGATGATTGGCCGCCGGCATGTGCGCAGCAACAATTCGTGGATGCACAACTATCACCGTCTGGTGAAGGGCAAGCCGCGTCACCAGTTACTGATGCACCCGGATGACCTGGCCAGCCGCGGGCTCAATGATGGGCAGCTTGTGCGGGTGAGTTCGCGGGTCGGGCAGATTGAAGTGGAAGTGCTCGGCAGTCTCGACATGATGAAAGGCGTGGTCAGCCTGCCGCACGGCTGGGGGCATGCGCGTCCGGGTGTGCAGATGGCGATCGCCAGCAGTCAACCGGGATCGAGCGCCAATGACCTGACCGATGAATGTCAGCTCGACGAGTTGTCCGGGAACGCGGCGCTCAATGGTGTGCCGGTGACCGTGGCGGCGGCTTGAGCATGTCTGTCGGGGAGACCGAGCATGGCGCTCGGGATTCCGTTACAATGCGCCACCGTGCCGACCCGTGAGTCGGAAAGTTCAGCCGAGGTGCTCCATGGATATCATCGAAACGATTAAAGAGCAGATTGCCAACAACACCATTCTGCTTTACATGAAAGGCTCGCCGAATGCCCCACAATGTGGCTTTTCCGCGAAAGCTGCACAGGCTGTGATGGCGTGTGGTGAAAAGTTTGCGTACGTGGACATCCTGCAGAACCCGGAAATCCGCGCCAACCTGCCAAAGTACGCCAACTGGCCGACTTTCCCGCAACTGTGGGTCGGCGGTGAACTGGTCGGCGGTAGCGATATCATGACCGAGATGTCGGCAGACGGTTCGCTGCAAAGCACCATCAAGGCTGCTGTCGAAGCCGCCGCTGCGAACAAGTCCGAAGCCTGATGGCTTGTAGGGAAGCAAGCTTCTTTGCTTCCCCGCCGGTTCATTCGACACACGCTCCCCCTATAGGGGCTGTCGAGTGAAACGAGGCTGCGATCTTTTGATCTTCAGCCAATAAAAAGCCCCGCACCTCGAAAGAGGGCGGGGTTTTTTAATGTCTTGAATTTGGCGAGTGTTAAATCACTCTTCGCCCATCTGCGATTGCAGATAGTTCTCAAGACCGACTTTGCCGATCAGGCCCAGTTGGGTTTCCAGCCAGTCGATATGTTCTTCTTCGGATTCGAGGATATCTTCGAGCAGCTCACGGCTGCCAAAGTCGCCAACGGTTTCGCAATGCGCGATTGCAGCTTTCAGGTCAGCATGGCCGGTCTTCTCGATACGCAGGTCGCACTCCAGCATTTCCTGGGTGTGCTCGCCGATGTGCAGCTTGCCCAGGTCCTGCACGTTTGGAAGACCTTCGAGGAACAGGATGCGCTTGATCAGCTTGTCCGCGTGCTTCATCTCGTCGATGGATTCTTTGTACTCGTGCTTGCCCAGCTTGTTCAGGCCCCAATCTTCATACATGCGCGCATGCAGGAAGTACTGATTGATCGCGACCAGCTCATTGGCAAGGATCTTGTTGAGATGCTGGATGACTGTAATGTCGCCTTTCATGATCGGAGTCCTGCCCTGTAATAGCTGTATATAAGGCGGAGTTTGAGCTTCGTACTTATAAGTGTCAAACCTAAGTTGTTGAATAATATATGAAAATTAATCGGAATAAGAATGTTTGTGTTCCGCGTCTGGAGCCTAAGCGCTTGATTTACAGGCATAAAAAAACCGGACATAAGTCCGGTTCTTTGGAATAGGGGTAGTTACGCAGCAGTAAATTCTACTGGATAAGGAATCGCGGCCTGGGCGGTTTGCAGCTTGGTCAGGGTTTCGCGAACCACTTCCTTGGCAAGGCAGGCACATTTGCCGCACTGGCTGGCGACGCCGGTGGCCTGGCGGACTTCTTTATAGCTGCAGCAACCTTCATAGATCGCTTCGCGGATCTGTCCGTCGGTGACGCCAGTGCAGAGACAAACATACATAAGTGAGAACCGTCGCTGGTTGTGACTCAATTGCGATGGATCTTAATAATAACGAGAATGATTGTCAAAGTGCTTTGCGAGGCCTTTTCACCGAATTGGTCCATGACTGACGAACGGTGATTACTGGCTATCTGCCTGGCCCCGTAAATGCAGCCCTGTGATCGGCAACTGCGAAAAACCGTTAAGGACAGGCGAAAAACGCAGTGTATGATGGTCGGCCCTTGCGAAGGGGGTTCGTGTCACAGGGCTGTCGCTTGAGGGTGGCAGGCTGGCCCGGACCCTGAACTTCAAGTTTCTACACCAGGAGATATCAATGAGCGTACTCGTAGGCAAACAAGCCCCAGACTTCACCGTCCCGGCCGTACTCGGCAATGGCGAGATCGTTGACAGCTTCACCCTGTCCTCGGCCATCAAAGGCAAATACGGCCTGGTGTTCTTCTACCCACTGGACTTCACCTTCGTCTGCCCGTCCGAGCTGATCGCTCTGGACAACCGCATGGCTGACTTCAAGGCACGCAACGTTGAAGTGATCGCTGTGTCGATCGACTCGCACTTCACCCACAACGCATGGCGCAACACCCCAGTGAACAATGGCGGCATCGGCCAGGTGAAATACACCATGGCTGCCGACATGAAGCACGACATCGCCAAGGCTTACGACGTTGAATCCGAAGGCGGCGTGGCTTTCCGTGGCGCCTTCCTGATCGACGACAAAGGCGTTGTCCGCTCGCAGATCATCAACGACCTGCCACTGGGCCGTAACATGGAAGAGCTGATCCGTCTGGTCGATGCTCTGCAATTCCACGAAGAGCACGGCGAAGTCTGCCCTGCCAACTGGAAAAAAGGCGACAAAGGCATGAACGCTTCGCCAGAAGGCGTTGCTGCTTACCTGACCGAGAACGCTGCTGCCCTGTAAGGCGCAACGTTGCGGTAAAAAAACCGGCCCACGTGGCCGGTTTTTTTCGCGCGGGAGAAAACCGACCAGGATCAGTCGTTGAAGTCTTCCCAGCCGCCCATCTGTTTCCAGCGATTGACGATGCCACAGAACAGCTCGGCGGTTTTCTCGGTGTCGTAACGCGCGGAGTGCGCCTCACGACCGTCGAAATCGATGTCGGCCGCCTGACAGGCTTTCGCCAGTACGGTTTGGCCGTAAGCCAGACCGGCCAGCGTCGCCGTGTCAAAACTGGAGAACGGGTGGAACGGATTGCGCTTCATGTCCAGTCGCGCAACGGCGGCATTGAGGAAGCCAAGGTCGAAGCTGCTGTTGTGGCCGACCAGAATCGCGCGCTTGCAGCCGTTGGCCTTCAGCGCCTTGCGAATGCCACGGAAGATGTCGGTCAGTGCCGTCTCTTCGCTGACAGCCATGCGCAGCGGGTGGTCCAGCTTGATGCCGGTGAACTCCAGTGCTGCTGCTTCAATGTTGGCGCCTTCGAACGGCTCGACACGGAAGAAGTAGGTGTGATCCGGATAAACGAAACCCTTTTCATCCATGGCGATAGTAGTCGCGGCAATCTCCAGCAACGCATCGGTGGCCGAATTGAAGCCACCGGTTTCTACGTCGACAACAACCGGCAGGTAGCCGCGAAAGCGTGCTGCCATTGGGTGACGGGAACCGCCGCCGCCACTTTGACCGTCCAGTTCGTCGTCGAAATGGTCTTCACTCACGCGTGTTCCTCCAGCAGGCGCCAGCGCAGTTTTTCACCGGCGCGCAGCGGGATAACGGTCAGCTCGCCAAAGGGCAGGCTGGTTGGGGCGGTCCATTCGTCACGAACCAGGGTGATGCGATCGGTGTTCACCGGCAGGCCATAGAAGCGCGGGCCATTGAGGCTGGCGAACGCTTCGAGCTTGTCCAGCGCATTGCGTTGTTCAAAGGCTTCGGCATACATCTCGATGGCGGCGTACGCGGTGTAGCAGCCAGCACAGCCGCAAGCGGCTTCCTTTGCGTGCTGAGCGTGCGGCGCCGAGTCGGTGCCGAGGAAGAACTTCGCGCTGCCGCTGGTGGCGGCATCGAGAAGGGCTTCCTGATGGGTGTTGCGCTTGAGGATCGGCAGGCAGTAGAAGTGCGGCCGAATCCCGCCCACCAGCATGTGGTTGCGGTTGTACAGCAGGTGATGCGCGGTGATGGTCGCGCCAACGTTGGCCGGGGCCTCGTTGACGAACTGCACGGCATCGGCGGTGGTGATGTGTTCGAAAACAACCTTGAGCGTCGGGAAACGCTCGACAACGCGACGCATGTGCTCATCGATGAAGATTTTTTCGCGGTCGAACACGTCGACATCGCCACGGGTGACTTCGCCGTGAATCAACAATGGCATCCCGACTTCGGCCATGGCCTCGATTGCCGGGAAGATCTTGTCGATGCTGGTGACGCCAGAATCCGAATTGGTGGTGGCGCCGGCCGGGTACAGCTTGGCGGCGTGCACGAAACCGCTGGCCTTGGCCTCGCGAATTTCTTCGGGCTGGGTGCGGTCGGTAAGGTACAGCACCATCAACGGCTCAAAGCGACTGCCGGCCGGGCGGGCAGCGAGAATCCGCTGGCGATAGCCGTCGGCTTCAGCGGCGTTGCGCACCGGTGGTACCAGGTTGGGCATGATGATGGCGCGACCAAACGTGCGCGCAACATCGGCAACGGTATTGGTCAACACGGCACCATCGCGAAGATGAATATGCCAGTCGTCGGGACGCAGCAGGGTCAGGCGGTCGGACATGAGGGGATTCCAGGCGGGTCAAACTGAGGCGAATGCTACCGGAAAAGACTCTTGCAGGCACTCGCTATCAAGTTTTGCGGGAACCTTCCGATATCCCGTAGGTATGCCGTAAACGTAGTGTGAATCGGTCTTTGTGTTTCAGAAGCCAATGGAGCCTCCCGTGCGCCAGCGATATTTAGCCTTGCTCAGTGTGTTTGCCAGTTTTCCTGCGATGGCGCTTACGTACCAGACTCGCCTGGAGAACATTGAGTGGACGGTCGCCGGCGACAAGTTCGAGTGCCGCCTGACACAACCGATCACGGATTTCGGCTCGGGTGAGTTCGTGCGCAAGGCCGGCGAACAGGCGATTTTCCGTCTGAATGCCTACAACGCCATGCTCGGCGGCGGTTCGGCGACGTTGCTCGCCGCCGCAGCACCGTGGCAGCCAGGGCGCGGCGACATCAATCTGGGCACCGTAAGACTGGGCAGCGGCAACGTCCTGTTCAACAGCTCGCAGTCTCAGGCCGGCGGCTTGATCAGTGGTCTGATGGATGGGCGCAGTCCTGTCGTCCGTCGCGCCTCGAGCGATGGTCGGGTCTCGGAAGTGCGTTTGTTGCCGGTCAGGTTCAACAAGGCCTTCAACGATTACCAGGGCTGTGTGGCGAAATTGCTGCCGCAGAATTTCGAACAGGTTAAACAATCGCAGATCGGCTTCCCCGGCGAAGGTATCGAGCTCGATGCCGCTGCCAAGGCCAAGCTGCAAGTGATGCTCGAGTACATGAAGGCTGATCCGACGGTTAACCACATCGAACTCGATGGCCACTCGGACAACAGCGGCAATCGTCTGACCAATCGCGAACTGTCCCGTCGTCGGGCCTTGGCCGTGGTTGATTTCTTCAAGGCCAATGGCATTCAGGAATCGCAGATCACCGTACGTTTCCATGGTGAGCGCTACCCATTGGTTCCTAACACCAATGCGAGCAACCGCGCGAAGAACCGTCGGGTCAACGTGCACCTTGCGCGAGTAGCCCCGACGACCGCACCTGCACCCACTGCCAGCACGCCAGCGAACGCTGCGGCAACTTCCTGACCCGCCGGTCATCGTCGCGCCCTCGACAGATTCTGTCGCTTTGTCGTCTTAAGCTGTCGCGCCTCTGTAAATTATCGCGTTTGGGCGGTAGACTCCTCGGCTTTCCGTAGAACCCCGTGGAGTGATGGCATGGCGGACGTAAACAAGGTCGTTCTGGCGTATTCCGGCGGCCTGGACACTTCGGTGATCCTCAAGTGGCTGCAGGATACTTATAACTGTGAAGTGGTGACCTTCACCGCTGATCTCGGTCAAGGCGAAGAGGTCGAGCCGGCCCGCGCCAAGGCTCAGGCCATGGGCGTCAAAGAAATCTACATCGACGATCTGCGCGAAGAATTCGTGCGTGACTTCGTGTTCCCGATGTTCCGCGCCAACACCGTTTACGAGGGCGAGTACCTGCTGGGTACTTCCATCGCACGTCCACTGATCGCCAAGCGTCTGATCGAAATCGCCAATGAAACCGGCGCTGACGCCATTTCCCATGGCGCCACCGGCAAGGGCAACGATCAGGTGCGTTTCGAACTGGGTGCGTACGCGCTCAAGCCAGGCGTGAAAGTGATCGCGCCGTGGCGTGAGTGGGACCTGCTGTCCCGCGAGAAGCTGATGGACTATGCCGAGAAGCACGCGATCCCGATCGAGCGCCACGGCAAAAAGAAATCCCCGTACTCGATGGACGCCAACCTGCTGCACATCTCCTATGAAGGCGGCGTGCTGGAAGACACCTGGACCGAGCACGAAGAGGACATGTGGCGTTGGACCGTCTCCCCGGAGAAGGCTCCCGACACCCCGCAGTACCTGGAACTGACCTACCGTAATGGCGACATCGTTGCGCTGGACGGCGTCGAAATGACCCCGGCCACCGTGCTGGCGACGCTGAACAAGATCGGTGGTGCGCACGGTATCGGCCGTCTCGACATCGTCGAAAACCGTTATGTCGGCATGAAGTCCCGCGGTTGCTACGAGACTCCGGGCGGTACGATCATGCTGCGTGCTCACCGCGCCATTGAATCGATCACCCTGGACCGCGAAGTCGCTCACTTGAAAGACGAGCTGATGCCAAAGTACGCCAGTCTGATCTACACCGGTTACTGGTGGAGCCCTGAGCGTCTGATGCTGCAACAGATGATCGACGCTTCCCAAACCAGCGTGAATGGTGTGGTTCGCCTGAAGTTGTACAAAGGCAACGTGATCGTGACGGGCCGCAAGTCCGACGATTCGCTGTTCGATGCCAACATCGCGACCTTCGAAGAGGATGGCGGTGCTTACAACCAGGCCGACGCGGCGGGCTTCATCAAGCTCAACGCGCTGCGCATGCGCATTGCTGCCAACAAGGGCCGCAAGCTGTTCTGATTTTCAGACTGACGCGCAATAAAAGGGCGGCCCCGTCTTCGAGACGGGCCGCCCTTTTTTACAGAATTCTGTTGTCCAACACTTAGCTGCAATGTTCCTAGTCCATTTGCTTGCGGTGCAATGCCGCATTTTTCAAACTCTTCCCAACAGCGTGACCGTCTGTGAACACAGATTGTAAATAATACAGAGTGTTGTGCCTGAGCCTTTCTTCGCATGCCTGATCCGCAGTAGCGCTCTTTTCGTCAGTGAAGCGTCCGACACATGGTTGGAAAGAAATATGATGACCCGCACCGTTTTCCTGTCGGCTCGTCGGATTATTTCCAGGATTGTGGCGAGTTCTCTCGACGCATCAATATCTCGTGCATCAATGATGTGCAGGTTGCTGAAAGGCGCGGACAGCTGAAGGCTGTATTGAACCTTCAGGGTCGGCTTCGCACTGATGTCAGGCGGCGGGTCGGATGCATTATGAACTTTGCACGAGTCCCTGCGCTCTGCAGCAGAGGCTTCGCTGGCGACGATATGACTTGATATCCCGAAAGTCGTCTGTGAGTCGGGCTCGTGCGGTGGTGCGTTCCGTTTGCTGTCGCGGTCATCATTGTCGATGACTTTTAAAAAGCTTTTGTCCTTGCCGAAATCTGAGGGTGAATAAAGCGTGCGGTGATTGAAGTTCAAAGTGATGAAGAAAAGAAATAACAAGTAAAATGGGAAGATAATAAGAAACCAGACGTAAATCTCTCGATCTTTGTTGTCAAGAAATGGCAAAGATACCGCGGCGGATCCTTCCGAAATTGCGGCAAATATGGCGATAACCGTCATCGGATTAGTAATTCTTTTTCTGATTTTTAACATGCTCTTGCTCTCCTGTTGAGGTCGTGCGTCATGAGCGGGTTGTATGTTTTGGTTTGTGGGTAAGTTGGTGTTGGGTGTTTTCTATGTATAGCAAAAGTATTTGTTTGAATATAAATATCTTGTTTCAAGTGTTTATAGTTTTCTGACTTGTACAAGAGGTTTGTAGGAGATTGCCGTCATTGCTTGATGTTTCTGAATTGCGCAATATTTCAGGTGTTATGCAGGCATTTCGCACCGTGCTACCGATTGGCTTTCATGAAAAAGGTCTTCGAGGCTGCTGTTCGGCAAATATCGGTCGCGCACTGTTACAAGTGAAAATCGAAAGTTTTGCAGACTGCTGAAAGAGTTTTTTTGTCGGATGTTTATAGTAATACGGGTTTTTTGTAGGAATATTCCTCGATGGCTGTAGGGGATGTCTCTCGGTGCAAGTGCATGAGAGACCTGACATGCCATAGAGCAAATGGCTGGGCTATTGTGCGTGTTCTAAAAATTCGAACAGCGAAACTGGACTTGCCCATGAATAAAGTGCTGATCGTGGATGACCACCCCGTCATTCGTCTTGCGGTACGTATGCTGATGGAACGTCATGGCTACGAAGTCATTGCAGAAACGGATAACGGCGTGGATGCATTACAACTGGCTCGCGAACAAATGCCGGATATTGTCATTCTGGATATTGGAATACCGAAACTTGATGGTCTGGAAGTAATTGCACGACTAACGTCGGTCGCAATGCCTATTAAAGTCCTGGTATTGACTTCCCAGGCGCCGGGTCATTTTTCAATGCGGTGCATGCAGTCGGGGGCGGCGGGTTATGTATGCAAACAGCAGGATTTGACCGAGTTGCTAAGTGCCATCAAAGCTGTTTTATCTGGCTACAGTTATTTTCCCAATCAGGCGTTGCACACGGTACGTACCAGCCTGGGCAATGCCAGTGAAGCAGACATGGTGGATCGCCTTTCGGGGCGCGAGATGATGGTGCTGCAACAGTTGGCGCGGGGTAAGACCAACAAGGAAATCGCCGATGGAATGTTTTTGAGTAACAAGACAGTGAGCACCTACAAGACTCGCTTGTTGCTGAAACTCAATGCGCGTTCACTGGTTGATCTGATCGAGCTGGCCCAGCGCAACGGGCTTGTCTGAATACTTCAGTCGCTGACGGGGTCATGGGCCGATCGAATTCAGCTAGCCATCAAAAGCGAAAAAGCCTCCGTTTCGGGAGGCTTTCAAATATCAGAAATCAAAGTCGTAATCGGCCAACTTCTTTTGCAGTCGGCGCTCCTCCAGCAGATTGTCGATCGTGCGGCGTTTGCTCAGGTTGGTCTTGGCGACTTCAACCACGGGTTCGGCGTCGTCCGTGGGGTCATCATCCACTTCCAGTTCCAGTTCCTCTTTATCAGTACTCATCAGATTAACTCCCACCCTAAGACTGCCGTTGGCGCCCCTTATATCGACATTCCGGCGGCGGGTAAAAAAGATTTTTTCAATCGATCACTCATTTATTTCTATAACTGATCAATCGTCCGATGTTTTTTGTTTGTATTCGCACAAGTCTTCGATTCGGCAACTGCCGCACCGGGGCTTGCGGGCCAGACACACGTAGCGTCCGTGAAGAATCAGCCAGTGGTGGGAATCGAGCAGGAATTGCTTTGGTACAAACTTCATAAGCTTGTTTTCCACCTCGACCACATTTTTGCCCGGAGCGATGCCCGTGCGGTTGCTGACTCGGAAGATGTGCGTGTCTACGGCCATCGTCAGCTGACGGAAAGCCGTGTTGAGCACCACATTGGCAGTCTTTCGGCCGACACCGGGCAACGCTTCGAGCTCCTCACGCGTTTGCGGCACTTCACCGTTGTGGCGTTCGACCAGCAAGCGGCACGTTTCGATGACGTTTTTGGCCTTGCTGTTGTAGAGGCCGATGGTCTTGATGTATTCGGACAGCCCCTCGACGCCCAGCGCGTAGATCGCTGCCGGGGTGTTGGCGACCGGGTACAGCTTGGCCGTCGCCTTGTTTACGCCAACGTCGGTCGACTGCGCCGAAAGAATCACCGCAATCAGCAATTCGAAGGGCGAGGAGTAGGCCAGTTCGGTTTTCGGCTCGGGATTGTCTTCGTGCAGTCGGCGGAAAATCTCAAGACGTTTTGCGGCATTCATGGGCGATGCGTTTCCTTGGGGATAGAGTTCGAGCGAGTCCAGGCCTGACGGGCCGCGAGCAGCAGGCCCAACATAATCAGCGCGCCGGGAACCAGGGTTGCCAGAGGCAGGCCCTCGCTGAATAAAACCAGACCTTGCCAGTGTTCTAACAGTCCTCGGCCCAAGCGACCCTGGCCTGCGAGTTCACGCACCACGGCGAGTATCACCATCAAGGCGCTGAACATACCGCTTAGCTTGAGGCGCTCGCTCGATGTCTGGCGGAAAAATCCGTTGTGTTCGAGTACCAGGCACTGCAAGGCAGTCAACCCCGCATACAGACCAAAAGCCTGATGCCACGGAAGAAACCAAAGCTGCGCGAAAACCTCGGCACAACTGGTCAGCGTCGCGGCGAGCAGCAGCGCTGCTGACCAGGTGGCCGCAGGCGTCAGGCGCGAGCGTAAAAAAGACATGCACAAGCCATAGGCGCCCACTACCACCGCGAATATCAAGATCGCGCCCAGCGCGCCAGCCAACGAACTCGTCGTCCCGAGCAAAAGCATGAGCATCAATGAATTCGCCACGTGCGCCGTGCGGTTCATGGTGGGCTCCCCAGCAATGCCACACGATGTTGGTCAAAGTAACGCAGAGCGTCATGGACAGCGTTGATCACCGCGCGGGAGGTGATGGTCGCACCGGCCATTTGATCGAATTGCCCCTGATCCTTTTTCAGCGCCCAACCGGCATCTGTCGGCTCATCACTCGATTTCCCTACAAATACCGAAAGCCATGCATTCGGCCATTCGCCCAGATGCCCGCCAAGCGCGGGCGTTTCATTTTGCTTGAGGGTTTTTACCCCCAGCAATTTTCCATGGTTATCAATGGCAATCAGCAGTTCGATGCTGCCTGCATAACCCTTGCTGCGGCTGCGCAGCAACACTGCAACCGGTCGCCCGGCTTTGCTCGCGCGATAGCCACCGGTGAGTGTGCTGTGGCTCAAGGCAACGTCCGCCAGGGCCAGCGGTTGTTCGAGTGGTTGATTGTCGTAGCTGTCGGGTGCGAGCACGTCGAGCAGTTTGCGACTGTCGAGCAGACGCTGTTCGGCGGCAATCTGCGGCGCATTGCTGCGTTGCACAAGATACGTCGCCGTGATGCCGACGAAAGCCAACAGCAGCAGCGTAAGTGCGCTCTTTGTGCGGTTCATGGGCGCACCGGTTTCTGTCGGCTCAGAGCAAAACGCTCGAGTGCCGGCACGCAGAGATTCATTAACAGCACCGCGAACGCGACGCCGTCCGGGTAACCGCCCCAGGTGCGGATCAGGTAAGTCAGCAGCCCGACTCCGGCGCCGAACAGCACGCGCGCCAGCGCATTTTTTGCCCCGGATACCGGTTCGGTGATGATGAAAAACGCGCCGAGCATGGTGGCACCGCTCAGCAGATGTAACAGCGGCGAGCCGTGGGAGTCCGAGCCCGATCCGTTCCAGCACAGCAGGCTGACTAAAAACAGGCTGGCGAGCATACCGACGGGCGCGTGCCAGCCGAATACTCGCCGTTGCAGCAGAAACAGCCCGCCGGCGAGAAACGCCAGATTGACCCATTCCATGCCTCGCCCGCCGAAGCGCCCGAAGGCCGGGTTGGCGGCGAACAATTCATCGATGGTCAGGCTTTTATTGATGCGCAGGCTGTCCAGGGCCGTGGCCTGAACCCAGGCGTCCGGGACCTGCGCCGGATTGAATACCTGCTGCAAGGCGTCGAGCAGCGCCATGCCATGGGCTGGCCATTGGGTCATTGGCTGCGGGAACATCACGATGACCAAGGCAAAACCGAGCATGGCCGGATTGAACGGGTTTTTGCCCACGCCGCCGTACAGATGTTTGCCAAACAGCAGACCTGCGGCGGTTGCCGTCATCGTCAGCCACCAAGGGCAATAGGGCGGCAGGGCGACGGCCAACAAAGTCGCGCTGACCAGTGCGCTGCCGTCACCGAGCAGCGGCTGCAACGCTTGCCCGCGCAGGCGTGCCACGCCTGCCTCGACCGCCAGTGCGCAGGTGACGCAAAGGATCAGATTGATCAATACGCCCCATCCGTAAAACCACAACATGCTCAGCAGTCCCGGCAGCATGGCAAGCAGCACCAGTCTCATCGCCTGTTGCAGGCGATCGTCGGGTGTTTCAAGGGGCAACATGGTCTTGCACCTGGCGCTCGGCGTCTTGCAGGCGGGCGCGGGCCTTGTCGAGGGTTTCGGCCGGGGTGTCAGCGCGTCGTTCGAGTTTGTTCAGGTCAGCGCGGGCGTAGGCCAATTCGGTTTTCAACTGACGAAGTTGGCTGTCGATCGGGCGTTTTTCCACGCGCACCAAGTCAGGCACAGGCTGATCGCTGGCCGCTTCGGCGGCGTGAAGGGCTTGCTCGGCGTCACGTAACGCCTGTTCCAGCGTGGCAACCTGCTCGGTCGGCGTTTCGGCGGTCTGGGCCTTTTTCAGTTCGGTGCGGCGCATGGCCAATTGAATTTTTGCCCGTTTCAGGTCCGCGTCTTTCGCCGGCGCTGGCGCTGCCGGAGTGGCGGGTGCGCTGCTTTCGAGTTTGGCCAAAGCCTGTTCAGCCACTTCGAATTGCTGCTGCAATACGATCAATTGCGACTGCTGTTCAAAGGTCGGCGGATGACCAAAGGCTTTCAGCGATTTATGCAGTTGCGCGCGGCTCATCGCGACATCGATCTTGGCTTTTTTCAGTGCGGCGTCGGCGCCTGCGGATTTTTGCGCGCGCACGCGTTCCAGTGCAGCTTGCACCGGGTCGAGCGTTGTCACTTCAGATTGAGCGGCGCGTTTGGCTCGCGCCTCGCGCTCAGCCTGTTTGTGTTGTTCTTCGCGTTGCAGACGGGCATTGCGTCGTTCAAAGCGCTGGCGGGCGTGATCACGTTTTGCGGCGCGCGCGCGCTGTTCTTCAAGACTGAACGCGAGGCCACCGACCACCGGCAGTGTGCTCGGTGGCAGGGGATGCATTTCGATGCAGTCCACCGGGCAGGGCGCCACGCAAAGGTCGCAACCGGTGCATTCGTCGATCAGAACGGTGTGCATCAATTTCGCCGCGCCGACGATGGCATCAATCGGGCAGGCCTGAATGCACTTGGTGCAGCCGATGCATTCGGCTTCGCGGATGTAAGCCACCTGCGCTGGCGCCGAACCGCGACTGACGTCCAGTTCCAGCACCGGCACTTTCAACAGCTCGGCCAGCGCCGCGATGGTTTCATCACCACCCGGCGGGCATTTGTTGATCGGCTCGCCGTCGACGATGCCCTGTGCGTAAGGTTTGCATCCTGGATGCCCGCACTTGCCGCACTGTGTCTGCGGCAGAAGGGCGTCGATGCGTTGAATCAGACTCATGTTTTGATCAGTCCACTGAATCCGAGAAAAATCACTGCGATCAGTCCGGCGCCGATCAGGTCGATAGGCAGTCCGCGAAAGGGCAGGGGAATATCGTTGTCGGTTGTACGCTCACGCAAATCGCTGAACAGACTCAGCACCAGCCAGAAACCCAGCCCGGCACCGAGGCTCATTGCTGTCGCGTGCAGCAGGCCTTGATCGCTCTGCGCATTGATCAGCGCCAGCCCAAGCACGCCGGCGTTGCCCAGCAACAGCGGCCACAAACCCTCGAACGGCAGGTTCGGCAACCCGCGCGCCAAGAGTTTCAGCAACGGCGCGATCAGCAACACGCTCAATGGCAAAAACACGAACAGGCGCAGCGCTTGCAGTTGCAGGGGTACCAGCAACCAGTGCCAGACTGTGTAGCCAACCACGCCGACGATGACCATCAGGCATAACGTCGCCAGCCCCAGCGCATGCACCTGCCGACGACTGCCCGCCAACAGCGGATCGACGCCCAGCGGCCAGTGCAACACGAAGTTGTTGAGCAGCGCGGCACTGATAAGCGTAAGCACGAGTTCGGTCATGGGGCTGCCGGCAAAACGGGCGGATGTCTCATAAGGTTAGGCATTATCCGGCAGCGACGGTGAGTGGGCCAGATATGAAAAATCCCACAGGCATGCGCGCACGCCTGTGGGATCGATTTGCCGCAGAGTCTTACTTGATGCGCTGACCTGGCTTGGCGCCGCTGTCCGGGCTCAGCAGGTAGATTTCTTCACCGCCAGGACCTGCTGCCATCACCATGCCCTCGGAAATACCGAACTTCATTTTCCGCGGCTTGAGGTTGGCGATCATCATGGTCAGGCGACCGTCGAGTTTGGATGGGTCCGGATAAGCGCTCTTGATCCCGGAGAACACGTTGCGTTGCTCGTCACCGATATCCAGGGTCAGGCGCAGCAGCTTATCGGCGCCTTCCACGGCTTGCGCCTTGATGATCAGCGCAACGCGCAGGTCGACCGCAGCGAATGCGTCGAAGTCGATTTCCGGCGACAGCGGATCCTTGGCCAGCTCGCCGTTGCCCGCAGGGGCGGCTACGCCGGTATCGGTCTGGCTGGCGGTCAGGTCTTCTTTGGAGGCGTCGCTCATGGCTTGTACTTTTACCGGGTCGATGCGGGTCATCAACGGCTTGAATTCGTTGAGCTGATGATTGGCCAGCAGGGTGGTGTGGTCGTTCCAGGTCAACGGGGCGACGTTGAGGAACGCCTCGGCATCGGCGGCCAGCAGCGGCAGCACCGGCTTGAGGAAGATCACCAGTTGGCGGAACAGGTTGATGCCGGTGGCGCAGATCGCCTGGACTTCATCCTGTTTGCCTTCCTGCTTGTTCAGCGACCACGGTGCCTTGTCGGCGATCCAGGCGTTGGCGCGGTCGGCCAGAGCCATGGTTTCACGCATGGCACGGGCGAAGTCGCGGGCTTCATAAGCGTCGGCGATGCTTGGCGCGGCGGCGAGGAAAGCCTCGGTCAGCTCAGGCGCGGCATTGTTGTCGACCAACAGGCCGGCATTGCCCTTTTGAATGAAGCCGGCGCAGCGGCTGGCGATGTTGACGACTTTACCGACCAGGTCGGAGTTGACCTTCTGCACGAAGTCTTCGAGGTTCAGGTCGAGGTCGTCGACGCCACGGCCCAGTTTGGCCGCGTAGTAGTAGCGCAGGTATTCCGGCGACAGGTGATCCAGGTACGTGCGGGCCTTGATAAAGGTGCCGCGCGACTTGGACATCTTCTGGCCGTTGACGGTCAGGTAGCCGTGAACGTTGATTGCGGTCGGTTTGCGGTAACCGGCGCCTTCGAGCATGGCTGGCCAGAACAGGGCGTGGAAGTTGACGATGTCCTTGCCGATGAAGTGGTACAGCTCGGCAGTGGAGTCCTTGGCCCAGAATGCGTCGAAGTCCAGCTCCGGCGTGCGGTCGCACAGATTCTTGAAGCTGGCCATGTAGCCGATTGGCGCATCCAGCCATACGTAGAAATACTTGCCCGGCTCGCCCGGGATCTCGAAACCGAAGTACGGCGCATCGCGGGAGATGTCCCACTGCTGCAGGCCGGCGTCCAGCCATTCGGCGATCTTGTTGGCCACGGCGTCCTGCAAGGTGCCGCTGCGGGTCCAGCCTTGCAGCATTTCCTGGAAGTCCGGCAGTTTGAAGAAGAAGTGCTGGGAATCCTTGAGCACCGGGGTGGCGCCAGAGATTGCCGACTTCGGATCCTTCAGATCAGTCGGTGCGTAGGTCGCACCACATTTTTCGCAGTTGTCGCCGTACTGGTCTTCAGTGCCGCATTTCGGGCAGGTGCCCTTGATGAAGCGGTCGGCCAGGAACATCTTCTTTTCCGGGTCGAAATACTGGGTGATCGAACGTTGGGCGATGTGCCCTGCGTCACGCAGCTTGAGGTAGATCTGGCTCGACAGCTCACGGTTTTCTTCGGCGTGAGTGGAGTGGAAGTTGTCGAAGTCGACCAGGAACTCGGCAAAGTCGGCGCTGTGTTCAGCCTGCACGTTGGCGATCAGTTGTTCCGGGGTGATGCCTTCCTTTTCTGCGCGCAGCATGATCGCCGAACCGTGGGCGTCGTCGGCGCAGACATAGATGCATTGATTGCCGCGATGCTTCTGGAAGCGCACCCACATATCGGTCTGGATGTATTCCAGCATGTGGCCAAGGTGGATCGAACCGTTGGCGTAGGGCAGGGCGCTGGTGACGAGGATCTTGCGTGGCTCGGACATGTGGGGCTTCGCTACTTGATGAAACGGAGGTCGGCCACTATAAAGCGCTGGCGCATATTTTTCACCCTGTGCACCTGTTTCATTCAGGTACGATACTCGCCATCTTTTCCCAGTCTTGTTATCGGAGTTGCCCATGAGTGCCGTCACTCGCGCAGCGGTGGAAGCCGTCCTCAGCCAATACACCGACCCTTACCTGAACCAGGACCCGGTCAGCGCCGGTTGCGTGAAAAACATCGAGATCGTCGGTGACCGCGTCAATGTGCAGCTGGAAATCGGTTACGCCGCCGGCCTGTTCAAAAGCGGCTGGGCGCAATTGCTGCAACTGGCCATCGAAAACCTCGACGGCGTAGTGATTGCCCGAGTCGAGGTCAACACGGTGATCGCTGCGCACAAGGCTCAAGCGCAGATCCCGGGGCTGGCCAACGTCAAGAACGTGGTGGCCGTGGCGTCGGGCAAGGGCGGTGTCGGCAAATCGACCACCGCTGCCAACCTCGCGTTGGCGCTGGCCCGTGAAGGCGCCAAGGTCGGGATTCTCGATGCCGATATCTATGGCCCGAGTCAGGGAATCATGTTCGGCATTCCCGAGCGCACTCGCCCTGAAATCAAGGATCAGAAGTGGTTCGTGCCGCTCAAGGCCCACGGCGTCGAAGTCATGTCGATGGCGTTCCTGACGGACGACAACACACCAATGGTCTGGCGTGGGCCGATGGTCTCCGGCGCATTGCTGCAACTGGTTACGCAAACCGCGTGGGGCGATCTCGATTATCTGGTGATCGACATGCCGCCAGGCACCGGCGACATCCAGTTGACCCTGGCGCAGAAAGTCCCGGTGGCGGGCGCTGTGATCGTCACCACACCGCAGGATCTGGCCTTGCTCGACGCGCGCAAAGGCGTGGAAATGTTCCGCAAGGTCAACATTCCGGTGTTGGGCGTGGTGGAAAACATGGCCGTGCACATCTGCTCCAATTGCGGCCATGCCGAGCATCTGTTCGGTGAAGGTGGTGGTGAGAAGCTTGCGACGCAGTACGGCGTCGAGCTATTGGCCTCGCTGCCGTTGTCGATGCTGATCCGTGAACAGGCCGATGGCGGCAAGCCAACGGTGATCGCCGAGCCGGACAGCCAGATTGCCATGGTCTATCAGGAACTGGCCCGTCACGTTGGCGCGCGGATTGTGTTGCAGGAAGCGGCAACACCCGCGATGCCGAACATCACCATCAGCGACGATTGATAACTCGGCAACGCTTGGAAACCTGTGGGAGTGAGCCTGCTCGCGAAGAGGAAGTGTCAGTCAACGAAGAGGTTGTCTGACACGCGCTTTCGCGAGCAGGCTCGCTCCCACATTGGTTTTGTAGTGTCAGTCAGATACGCAACCCGCCATCCATCTCCAGAATCCGACCGGTGTAATAGTCGTTCTCGAAGATGTACGCCGCCGAATGGGCGATCTCTTCCGGTTTGCCCATGCGCTTGAGCGGAATTCCCGCGGTCATCTTCTCCAGCGCTTCCGGCTTCATGCCCAGGGTCATCTCGGTTTCGATGAAGCCCGGCGCAATGCCCGCTACGCGAATGCCATAACGCGCCAGTTCCTTGGCCCACGTCACGGTCGCCGCTGCCACACCGGCCTTGGCCGCGGAATAGTTGGTCTGGCCAACGTTGCCTGCGCGGGATATCGACGAGATGTTGATGATTGCGCCGCCGGTCTTCAGCTCGACCATTTTTGCTGCGACTTCGCGCGTGCAGAGGAATACGCCGGTCAGGTTGACGTCGATCACCGCCTGCCATTGGGCCAGGCTCATCTTGGTCATTTCGCCGTCCTTGACCTTCAGTAGCAGGCCGTCGCGCAGAATCCCGGCGTTGTTGATCAAACCATCGATCGCGCCGAAATCGGCGGCGACCTGCGCGACCATGTGCTCCACCTGTTCTTCATTGGCGACGTTGCACAGGTAGCTGCGGGCCTCGACCCCTTTGGCTTTGCAGGCGGCGACTGCGTCGTCGAGCTTTTCCTGGTTCAGATCGACCAGCGCCAGCTTCGCGCCTTTGCCGGCGAAATACTCGGCCATCGAACGGCCCAAACCCTGGCAACCGCCAGTGATAATGATTACTTTGTCGTTGAGTTGCATTCGCATGCCCCGATAGCAGGTCAGAGTGGATTTCCTTTAGAGAGCCTCTCGATCTGCGCCCGATGTGGCCTGGCTGCACATGAGAATTGCCCGATGGTGAGCGGAACATATCCCGCGCACCTGTCCGTTTTTTCGACGGATTCTATTTAAGGAGTCATAAATTGAGCGTTGAAGTGGCGAAGAATGCCCGAGAATTGCTTCTCAAGGAATACCGTGGAGTGCTCTCGACCCACTCTAAATCCATGCCCGGTTTTCCCTTTGGCTCCGTCGTGCCGTATTGCCTGGACGAGCAGGGCTGGCCGTTGATCCTGATCAGCCGCATCGCCCAGCACACGCACAATCTGCAAAAAGACCCGAAATGCTCGATGTTGGTGGGGGAGCGCGAGGCAGATGACGTGCAGGCCGTTGGTCGCCTGACCTATCTGGCCGAAGCGCTAAAGCTTGAAGACACCGCCAGCATCGAAGCGGCGGCCGAGCGTTATTACCGCTACTTCCCCGACTCGCAGAACTACCACAAGGCTCACGATTTCGATTTCTGGGTGCTGAATCCGGTGCGCCATCGCTACATCGGTGGTTTCGGCGCCATTCACTGGGTCGATCAACTGACCTTGGCCAACCCGTTCGCCGGCAAAGCCGAGATCAGCATGGTCGAACACATGAACAGCGACCACGCCAAAGCCATCGCGCACTACGTCGATCTGGCCGGACTGCCGAAAACCGTGCCTGCGCAACTGGCCGGAATCGACACCGAAGGCATGCACCTGCGCATCGGTCAGGCGCTGTACTGGTTGCCGTTTCAAGCACCATGTCATACGCCGATACAAGTGCGCGAAGCCTTGGTTTCTCTGGCTCACGCCGAGCATTGGCCAAAAAATGCAGTGGCCGACGCTTGAATTCACGAAAGGGCGACGTCATCTAAGGCTTACTGCAAGGCATTTCTTGCGTAGAGGAAAGTTAGATGCGCCCTTTTTTGTTGCTCTTTCTGCTGTTTCCGGTGCTGGAGCTGTTCGTATTCGTCAAAGTGGCAGGGGCTATCGGGTTTTTCCCGGCCTTGCTGCTGATCATTCTCGGCTCGATGTTCGGGGTGTTCGTGCTGCGCGTCGCCGGTCTGGCCACTGCACTGCGTGCCCGTGAAAGCCTGAACCGCGGCGAACTGCCTGCGCAAACCATGCTTGAAGGTCTGATGCTGGCACTGGCCGGTGGTTTGTTGATTCTGCCGGGCTTCATCAGCGACGTGGTCGGTCTGGTGATGCTGCTGCCGTTCACGCGTCGACTGCTGGCCAATAAAATGCGCCAGCGCGCCGAAGATCAGGCGATGCGCCAGCGTGCGTTCGCTGACGATCTGCAACCACGCGGCGGGCCTGCCCCACGCGATACGGTGGGCCGTGAGCCCAACGTGATCGAAGGCGAGTTCGAACACCGCGACACCAAGTGACATCTGGATCGACACGGCACCCTCGGGTGCCGGGTTTTTATGTGGGCTGCATCCGGGCGCTGCGATGAAAAATTTTCTGCGTTCGCCCTTGTAATAAGCTTATGCGCCCTTATGTAACGCTCACCGAAAGGTTTCTGGCATTTGCGCCAGTCAGACTTCCGCGTCTCGCTCGACGAGGCGCACCCGGCGAAGGCCGGATTTGTTAAACCCGCCGGGAATACACCGGCCGATGAAAACCACAATTAGGAGAGATCGACAATGAAGCTTCGTCCTCTGCATGACCGCGTCGTAATCCGTCGCAGCGAAGAAGAAAAGAAAACCGCTGGCGGTATCGTCCTGCCAGGTTCGGCTGCTGAAAAAGCCAACCACGGTGTGATTCTCGCTGTAGGCCCGGGCAAAGCTCTGGAAAACGGCGAAGTGCGCGCACTGTCCGTTAAGGAAGGCGACAAGGTTGTGTTCGGTCCTTACTCCGGCAGCAACACTGTGAAAGTCGACGGCGAAGACCTGTTGGTAATGAGCGAGAACGAAATTCTCGCCGTTATCGAAGGCTGATTACCCCGTCCATTTTCCCGCTACTACAAAGTATTTAAGGAATATCGATCATGGCTGCTAAAGAAGTTCTGTTTGGCGATTCCGCCCGTAAGAAAATGCTCAAGGGCGTCAACGTCCTGGCTGACGCAGTAAAAGCGACCCTGGGCCCGAAAGGCCGTAACGTGATCATCGAGAAGAGCTTCGGCGCTCCGACCATCACCAAGGACGGCGTTTCCGTCGCCAAAGAAATCGAACTCGAAGACCGTTTCGAAAACATGGGCGCGCAGCTGGTCAAAGACGTTGCCTCCCGTGCCAACGATGACGCAGGCGACGGTACTACCACCGCCACCGTTCTGGCTCAGTCGATCGTCAACGAAGGCCTGAAAGCCGTCGCTGCCGGCATGAACCCGATGGACCTGAAGCGCGGTATCGACAAAGCGACCATCGCTATCGTCAAAGAGCTGAAGAACCTGTCCAAGCCATGCGCTGACACCAAGGCAATCGCTCAGGTCGGTACCATCTCGGCCAACTCCGACAGCTCCATCGGCGAAATCATTGCCGAAGCCATGGAAAAAGTCGGTAAAGAAGGCGTGATCACCGTTGAAGAAGGCACAGGCCTGGAAAACGAACTGTCGGTTGTAGAAGGCATGCAGTTCGACCGTGGCTACCTGTCCCCGTACTTCGTCAACAAGCCTGAGACCATGGTTGCCGAACTGGAGAGCCCGCTGGTTCTGCTGGTCGACAAAAAGATCTCGAACATCCGCGAGATGCTGCCAGTACTGGAAGCCGTTGCCAAAGCCGGCCGTCCACTGCTGATCGTATCGGAAGACGTTGAAGGCGAAGCCCTGGCGACTCTGGTTGTGAACAACATGCGTGGCATCGTCAAAGTTGCAGCCGTCAAGGCTCCAGGCTTCGGCGACCGTCGCAAGGCCATGCTGCAGGACATCGCTGTTCTGACCGGCGGTACCGTTATCTCCGAAGAGATCGGCCTGAGCCTGGAAGCAGCCACCCTGGAAAACCTGGGTAGCGCCAAGCGCGTGACCATCTCCAAGGAAAACACCATCATCGTTGACGGTGCTGGCGTTGCAGGCGACATCGAATCGCGTATCGCTCAGATCCGTGCTCAGGTTGCCGAAACTTCCTCGGACTACGACCGTGAAAAACTGCAAGAGCGTCTGGCCAAACTGTCCGGCGGCGTTGCAGTGATCAAGGTTGGCGCTGGTTCCGAAGTAGAAATGAAAGAGAAGAAAGCCCGCGTTGAAGACGCCCTGCACGCAACCCGCGCAGCCGTTGAAGAAGGCGTGGTACCTGGCGGTGGCGTTGCGCTGATCCGTGCACTGGAAGCCCTGACCGAACTGACCGGCGACAACGCTGACCAGAACGTCGGTATTGCTGTGCTGCGTCGCGCTGTTGAAGCGCCGATGCGTCAGATCGCTGCCAACAGCGGCGACGAGCCAAGCGTAGTCGTCAACGAAGTCAAAAACGGCAAAGGTAACTTCGGTTACAACGCTGCGACTGGCGAATACGGCGACATGATCGAAATGGGCATCCTGGATCCAACCAAGGTTACCCGTTCGGCTCTGCAAGCTGCAGCCTCGATCGGCGGTCTGATCCTGACTACCGAAGCTGCAATTGCCGATGCACCGAAGAAAGACGGCGGCGCTGGCGGCGGTATGCCAGACATGGGCGGCATGGGTGGCATGGGCGGCATGATGTAACCCAGCCTTACCCCGTAACGCAAAAACCCCGCCTGCGATAAGCAGGCGGGGTTTTTTATTGCCGCTGATTTGAGGTTCACCTGAAACCTGGGCGCGGCCATCGCTGGCAAGCCAGACTCCCACAGGGATCTCCAGTGTTCACAGATGCCATGAGCAGCAGTGATCCCTGTGGGAGCTGGCTTGCCAGCGATGGCGTCAGTTCAGACGCTGACCGGTTGTGTATTGACCACCGATTCAGCCTTCACCGCCGGGCGATACAGCACCCAGTAATACGATCCCAGACAAATCAGCCAGCAGAAAATCGCCGTCCACACGTTGTGCGAAAAGAAGTGCGCGCCCTGCATCATCCGGCTGATCGAGAACACCGAGCCCAAGGCAAAGGCAAAGATAAATGCCTGTCGCGCCAGACGCGGACGCCGGTCACGCAACACGAAGAACAGCGCAAACAACGTGAACCCCGTGGCCGCATGACCGCCGGGCCAGCAACGGCCGGGCTTGTCGGTCGGCGGGCGATGATCCATCAGTTTGCTGTAGGTTTCATGGCCGCCGAATTGCTCCAGGCTCCAGGGGCATTGCACGGCCGTCACCGCTTTGACCGGCGTCACGAACGAAGTCGCCAGCCCAAGGGACAGCACCAGACAGCCCAGCTCGCGCTTGAACGGCTTGAGCCTGTTGATGAAGAACGCGCCGATGAAACCGAAAATGGCGAACACCGAAAATGCGATCACTACCTGCTTGGCGCGGTCGTGCAGGATGTCTTCGAGGAAGAAGCTGTGCCGGCCGATGAAGTCCCCCGCAACCGGATCGTAGAACAGCCTGGCCAGATCCATGTCCAGATCGGTCAGTTCGAGCAGCATCAGCACCAGTGCAGCCAAGGCGGGAATGCCCAGGCACAACCAGAAATTCAGAGGCCTTGAAACGGGGCGGGCAGAGGTCGACACCATGGCAATTCCTTGGTCGGCAAGTGTTGTGAGGGGCGTAATCGCGCGCAGTCTGCGCCCGCGTGCGTGGGTGATTTGTTAACCGAAGGTGAAAAAATCGTTGGCCGGCACAAACAAACGGTTTATCGATAAACATCCCGCTACATGCCTAGCCCTGAGCCACCGTTGGCCGTAAGCTGCGCGAGCCATGACGGCGGTAACCGTGTACGCAAGAGGTGCCCATGCGAATTCTATTGGTCGAAGACAACCGCGACATCCTGGCCAATCTGGCCGATTACCTGGGGCTCAAGGGCTATACCGTCGATTGCGCCCAGGACGGTCTGTCGGGTCTGCATCTGGCGGCCACCGAGCACTACGACCTGATCGTGCTCGACATCATGCTGCCCGGTATCGACGGCTACACCCTGTGCAAACGCCTGCGCGAGGACGCCCGCCGTGACACCCCGGTGATCATGCTCACCGCTCGCGATCAACTGGACGACCGTTTGCAGGGCTTCAAGTCCGGCGCCGACGATTACCTGGTCAAGCCCTTCGCCTTGTCCGAGCTGGCGGCGCGGATCGAAGCGGTAATGCGCCGAGCTCAGGGCGGCGGCCGGCGTGCCTTGCAGGTCGCCGATCTGAACTACGACCTCGACACCCTGGAAGTGACCCGCGAAGGCAAGCTGCTCAAGCTCAACCCGGTCGGCCTCAAACTGCTGGCGGTATTGATGCAGAAGAGTCCGCACGTGCTGCGTCGGGAAATTCTCGAGGAGGCGCTGTGGGGTGATGACTGCCCGGACAGCGACAGCCTGCGCAGTCACGTCCACCAATTGCGTCAGGTGATCGATAAACCGTTTGCCAAACCCTTGCTGCATACCGTGCACGGCGTCGGTTATCGCTTGGCCGAGGGGCGTGATGGAGTTTAAGCAAAGCCTTTCCCAACGGATCATTATCGCCTTTGCGCTGATGAGCGCACTGGTTGCCGGCGCTTTCGCCATGGGCATTGTCGCGACGGTGCATCTGGTCGAGGAAAAACTGATTTCGGCAGGGCTGGGCGGCGATCTGCAACGTCTGTTGCTGATGGACAATGTCTCCGACTGGAGCCATCGCCCGGAGCCGGATCAACTGTTCTACTTCAGTGGTGGCCCCGGCGACTTCGACTTGCCCAAGGATCTGCGTCATCTGGATGCGGGTTTTCACGAAGTCTTCCGCGAGCAGCTGTCATATCACGCCATGGTCGAAGTCGTTGATGGCCGGCGGTATGTGCTGCTGCAGGATCAAAGCGATTTCGAAGAGCGTGAGCGCGTGCTGTTTGCCGTGGTGCTGGTGGGCTTTGTACTCAGCCTCGCATTAGCGGTATTCCTTGGCTGGGTCCTTGCGCGCAAGGTCATGGCGCCCGTGGTGCGCCTCGCACGCCAGGTTCGCCATCGGGATCAATTGCTGGGTCTGGCGCCGCCGCTGGCGCCGGACTACGCGGCCGATGAAGTCGGTGAGCTGGCGGTGGCGTTCGATGCCACGCTGGGGCGTTTGCGCCAGGCTCTGACCCGCGAGCGGCTGTTCACCAGTGACGTCAGTCACGAGTTGCGCACGCCGTTGATGGTGCTGGCGAGCTCCTGTGAACTGCTATTGGAAAACCCGGGGATCGACCAGCGCGGCCGTTCTCAGGTCGAGCGTATTGCCCGCGCCAGCGAGGAAATGCGCGAGTTGGTGCAGACCTTCCTGATGCTCGCCCGCGCACAGAATGAAGAAGCCGGGGCGGCACCACAGCAAAACCTCACGCAAGTGGCAGAAAGTCTGGTGTGCCTGTGGCGCGAGCCGATCGAGCGCAAGGGACTGACCCTCACCCTTGACCCCGGTAACCCAGCGGATACCCGCTATAACGCAACCCTGCTGAATGCCGTGATGGGTAATTTGCTGCGCAATGCATTGCATTACACCGAGCACGGTTTCATTCGCCTGACGCTCACCGCCAACGGATTCGTCGTCGAAGACTCCGGCGTCGGCATTCCTGAAGAGAAACGTGAGGCCATGTTCGAGCCTTTCGTGCGTGGCAGCGAGAAGCGCGGGGAAGGTCTGGGGCTGGGCTTGTCACTGGTACAACGCATCTGCGAAAACCAGGGCTGGACTGTCAGCCTGAGCACGATGGAACCTAATGGTTGCCGCTTCGAGGTAGATCTTGGCCATTTCGGACGCAAATAGTGGCTCCAGGCTACTCCCGTCAACCTGTCTAAATCCTGTATAACGTTGTAATAATTTGTCGGTTTACCTGACATTTTTTTCACATTTGGACGACCTGCTGCTGACACGCCGCTCACTAAGGTGGTGCCATCAGTAATTCAGGAGTCCTGGTGATGACCGGCCCGATCAAGCTCGATTTTTCCGAAAAGTACGACGATCAACACGCTAAGAAATATCTGCGCAAACATAAAGAAAGCCTCGGACGTCGTCTTTCCCATCTGCGTGACGAGCAACTGGCGCGCAAGGCTCTGACACTGGCTGGCGAACCCGGTCTGGTGCTTGATTTGCCTTGCGGTGCCGGACGCTTCTGGCCGTTGCTGGCGGAAAAGCCCAATCGGGTGATTATCGGTGCGGACAACTCCGAGTCGATGATCAAGATCGCATTGGAAGGACAACCGGCGGATGTGGTGAAGCGGGTTAAACCCTTGCACACCTCCGCTTTCGATATTGCTCTGCCAGATAACGCCGTCGACAGCATTTTCTGCATGCGCTTGCTCCACCACATCGGAGAAGCCGAGCACCGTCTGGCGATTCTGCGCGAGTTCGAGCGCGTTACCCGTGACAGCGTGATCGTCTCGTTGTGGGTCGACGGCAATTTCAAGGCCTGGAAACGCAGGCGTGCGGAGAAGGATCGTCCCAACCGTGATTACCAGAATCGCTTTTTGATTCCGGCGGCTACGATCGAAAAAGAATTTGAAACCGCGGGTTTCCGCATTCAGGAACAACTCGACTTTATTCCGCTCTATGCGATGTGGCGAGTTTACGTATTACGCAAGAGGTAAAGGATGGCAGTGCAAATGGCAGCAGACGCGCAAGTGACGCCTCAGGACAGTTTCGACTACTACTGGAGTCAGCGCGGTGAGTGGGTCGAAGAACCCAATGTACGCCGTGGCGGCGAAAGTGGCGTGCAACGGATTGTCGGTCGCGATGGCCAGTTGCTGTATGCCAAACGCCAGACCGGTCACATTTATCGCAGTTGGCTGCATCCTTTCGGACGCCCGACTGTACTGCGCGAGCTGGATGCCCTGACCGGTGTCAGCAAACTCGGCGTGCGCGTGCCGCAAATCGTTTTCTGCGGTGCCCAGCCTGATCCGCAGCACAAGTGGCGCGCTCTGCTGGTGACCAAGTCTCTGGACGGTTTCCAGGAACTGGAACACTGGCTGGCGTCTGCCGGTGGTCGCGATCAGTGCGGCGACGCGATCTATGAGCGTGTGCTCAAGGATCTGGCCGAAAACCTGGCGCGTATGCACAAGGGCCGTTGGCAGCACAGCTGCATCTACATCAAACACGTTTTTGTACGGGTGACGGGCGAAGGCGAGTCGGCCACCGTTGAAGTGGCGTTGATCGATTTTGAGAAATGCCGCCAGCGTCTGACCGCTTATCGCGCCGCTTCCCATGACATGAAGCAACTGCGTCGCCACTCGTCGTTCCGCGACGCGGACTGGAAAAAACTCGTCTACTTTTACGAGACGGCGTTTGGCAGCGCTATCAAAGGTTTATAGCGATGAAACTCGAAATTGCACGAGGTTTGTTTTTGGTAGGAGCCTTGGCAGTTGCTTCACTGGCGGTGGCTGCCTGGGAGCAGCCGCGCATGCAGGTTCTCGGCGCGTCCACGACGGATGCGCACTGTGCAGTACCACGGGTGGCGAAAGCCTCCGTGGCAACTCAACCCGATCATGATTTGTTGTTGTTCATGTTCGGACTGACTCAAGGCATGAGGCCACAGAGTTGAACCGATTGAAGCCCAAATGAAAGGCCTCGCAGATGCGAGGCCTTTTTTTTGCAAATCCCTGTGTAGGAGCTGCCGAAGGCTGCGATCGTTTGATCTTGATTCTAAAAACAAGATCAAAAGATCGCAGCCTTCGGCAGCTCCTACAGGGTCAGGGTCAGGGTCAGGGTCAGGGTCAGGGTCAGGGGCAGAGTCAGGTTCAAGTTTTGGTATCGGGTTTCGCCAGCAGGGTGTAGATGCAGGGCAAAACGAACAGCGTAAACAGCGTCCCGATCGACATCCCCGTCGCAATCACCATCCCGATATCAAACCGGCTGACGGCCCCCGCGCCGGTCGCCAGAATCAGCGGCACCATGCCGAATACCATCGCTGCCGTGGTCATCAACACCGGGCGTAGCCGAATCGCTGCAGCCTCTTCGACCGCTTCACGCGCCGACAGGCCCTTGTCCTTGCGTAACTGATTGGCGAACTCGACGATCAGGATCCCGTGCTTGCTGATCAGCCCGATCAACGTCACCAAGCCGACCTGAGTGTAGATGTTCATGCTCGACCAGCCGAGGAACAGCGGGATCAGCGCGCCGCAGATCGACAGCGGCACCGTCACCAGAATCACCAAGGGATCACGGAAACTTTCGAACTGCGCCGCCAGCACCAGGAAAATGATCGCCAGCGCTAACGCGAACGTCACCCACAAGGCACTGCCTTCCTGCACGAATTGTCGCGATGCGCCGCCATAGTCGAACGCGAACCCGGCCGGCGCCTCTTCCCGGGCAATCTGCAATACGGTGTCGATCGCCTCGCCCATGCTCACCAACGGGAAACCAGAGATCTTCGCCGCGTTGAGCTGTTGAAACTGGTTGAGTTGACGCGGTCGTGCGCGGTCGCTGACCTTGATCAGCGTCGACAGCGGCAGCAACTCGCCCTGGGTGTTTTTCACGTAGTAGTTGTTCAGCCAGTCCGGGTTGTCACGGAAGGGGCGTTCGACCTGGGCGATGACCTTGTAGCTGCGCCCTTCGATGGTGAAACGGTTGATTTCCGCCTCACCGAGCAATGTCGCCAGCGTGCCGCCCAGATCCTGCATCGACACGCCCATCTGCGCCGCTTTGGCGCGGTCGATGTCGACCACCACTTCCGGTTTGTCGAACGCCAGATCGAGGTCGACGAAGGCAAACTTGCCTGACTCCATGGCGCGTTTCTTGATCCGGTCGGCCACTTGCAGCAGCAGTTCGTAATCGTTGGCAGTGTTGATCACGAACTCGAATGGCAAGCCTTCACCCGTGCCAGGCAGGGAGGGCAGGTTGAAGCCGAAAATCTGCAAGCCCGGAATGCTCTGCAGTTTGCCTTGCACCTCGGGCAGGATTTCCATCTGGGTACGGCTGCGCTCGTTCCAGGGCTTGAGCAGGAACCCGCCAATGCCCGCCTGTACGCCGTTGTAGCCGTTGATCTGGAACGAGGAGTAGTACTCCGGAAACTCCTTGAAGATCTTGATGAATTCGTCGGTGTAGGTGCTCAGGTAATCGAGGTTGGTCGGCTGCGGGGCGGTGGCAATCATGAAAATGATGCCCTGGTCTTCGTCCGGCGCCAGTTCCGATTTGGTGAACTTGAGGAACACCGGGATCAGGCACAGCACGATCAAGGCGAACACCAGCACCACCGGGCGGGTGTTCAACGTGCCATGCAGGGTGCTCTGGTAGCGGCGCTTGAGGCTGTCGAAGATGCGGTCGAGTCGATGCGCCAGGCCTGTGGGGTTTTCCTCGTGGCGCAGCAAAAACGCACACATCATCGGTGACAGGGTCAGGGCGACGACGCCGGAAATCACCACGGCGCCGGCCAGGGTCAGCGCGAACTCTTTAAACAGCGCTCCGGTCAGCCCGGTGAGAAAACCGATTGGCGCGTAAACCGCCGCCAGAGTGATGGTCATCGACACCACCGGCATGGCGATTTCACGCGCGCCCTCAAGCGCTGCGTCAAACGGGGTTTTTCCTTCCTCGATATGTCGGTGGATGTTCTCCACCACGACAATCGCATCGTCGACCACCAGGCCGATGGCCAGCACCATCGCCAACAGGGTCAGCAGGTTGATCGAGTATCCCATCATCTGCATGAAGAACATCACGCCGATCATCGACAGTGGAATGGTCACCACCGGAATCACCACCGAACGCAGCGCGCCGAGGAACAGGAACACCACGACGATGACGATCAGCACCGCCTCGAACAGGGTTTTCACCACTTCGTCGATGGAGGCCTGAATGAACAGCGTGGCGTCGTAGGCGATCTCGCTTTTGAGGTTCGGCGGCAGCTGCGCCTCCAGCTCCGGCATGATCTTGCGCACTTCCTTGATCACATCCAGCGGGTTGGCCCCCGGCGTGGCCTTGATGCCGATATACACCGAGGGCGTGCCGCCGAACGAGCTGATCGAGTCGTAGTTTTCCGCGCCCATTTCGACCCGCGCGACATCGCTGAGCAACACGCGGCTGTCGCCACTGACCTTCAGCGGAATCGCCGCGAAGGCTTCAGCGGACTTTAATTCAGTGTTGGCGTTGATGCTGGTGACCACGTACTCGCCTTTCACTTCGCCGGCGGCGGAGAGGAAGTTGTACTGGCGCACGGCGTTGGTCACGTCGCTGGCGCTGAGGCCGAAACCGGCGAGCTTCACCGGATCAAGCCACAGGCGCATGGCGAATACCTGATTGCCGAGGATCTCCGCTTCGGCCATGCCTGGCAGGGTTGCCAGTTTTGGCTGGATCACCCGTGACAAGTAGTCGGTGATCTGCGGGTTGCTCAGGTCTTTGCTGAAGAAACTGATGTACATCAGCGCCGAGGCGTCGGCGGACTCTTTGCTCAGCACCGGGTCTTCGGCGTCTTGCGGCAGTTTGTTTTTGACTTCGTTGGCCTTGGACAGCAACTCGGTAAACAGGCGGTCGGTATTGGAGCCGATGCGCGCGTAAATCGAAATCACCGAGAAGTTCTGGCGACTGACCGAGGTCATGTAGTCGATGCCCTCGGCGCTGGCCAGACTCTGCTGCATCGGCTGGGTGATATAGCCCTGAATGGTTTCGGCATTGGCCCCGGGGTAGGCGGTGGTCACCGTGATCAGGGCGTTTTCCATTTGCGGGTATTGGCGCAGCGGCAGCTTGCTCCAGGCCTGGAAGCCCAGTAGCACAATCAGCAGGCTGACCACGGTGGCGAGCACCGGGCGGCGGATGAACGGGTCGGTAAAAGCCATGGGGATTCCTTGATCAGTCGGCGCGGGGCGGACTGTTCTGCTCGCCGAGGGTCTTGTCGTCGCTGATGGCAATGTGTGCGCCGTTGTCCAGTTTGATCTGGCCGGCCGTCACCACGTGTTCGCCGCTCTGCACGCCCTTGTTGATCATCACCAGCCCATCGCGGCGCTCACCGGTTTCGATGAAGCGACGCTCGGCAATCAGCACTGGTTGGCCCTTGTCGTCTTTTTCGAGGCTGCCGTCCTCGGCTTTCTTCTGCCCGACCACGTAGATCGAGTTGCCGTAGAGGGTGTAGGTGATCGCGCTTTCCGGCACCACGATGTGTTTCTGCGGATCGGGCAGCAGCACTTCAAGGCTGGCGAACATGCCCGGCAACAGTTTGCCGTCGGGGTTGGCCAGGGTGGCGCGTACCAGCACGTTACGCGTGGTGCTTTCGACGAGCGGGTTGATCGCGCTGATCTTCCCCGTAAAAATCTGCCCGGGGTAAGCGGCGGCCGAGATATTCACCGGTTGGCCGAGGGCCAGTTTCGGCACCGATTGCTCGGGCACATAGAAGTCGGCGTAGAGGCTGCTCAGATCCTGCAGAGTGGCAATTTTGGTGCCGCTGGCGAGGTAGTCGCCGATGTCGACCTGACGGATGCCGATGGTGCCGCTGAACGGTGCGAGGATGCGTTTTTTCGCCAGCGCAGCGTTGAGCTGATTGACCGTGGCCCGCTCTTTTTGCAGAACCGCCGAGAGTCGGTCGTATTCACCTTTGGAAATGGCGCGACTGTCGATCAGTTGGCTGCCACGCCCGAAGTCCAGTTGCGCCAGACCCAGGTCGGCTTTGGCGGTCTCCAGCAGAGCGGCTTCAACGGCGCTGTCGAGTTGCAGCAGCGGTTGCCCGGCCTTGACCTTCTGTCCTGATTCGAATTTGAGCTCGGTGACGGTGCCGGAGGATTCCAGGCTCAGGTCGACGCCTTGCAGGGCCTTGAGGCTGCCGACGGTGGGCAAACGCATCTGCCACGGGCGCTCGCTGGCAGTGGCCACGGCAACGCTGATCGGCGGTGTCGGCTTGGAGAAGCCTTGAACCATGGTGTAAATCGAAAAGGCTTTGTAACCGCCCAGCACCAGGACAATCAGCAAAACAACACCCAACATGATCAGCATGCGGCGACGCAGCATATTTCCAGTTCCTTGGATAAATCAGGTGAGACAGGCGGGCAACATTACTCCGAGTTCAGGGGGGATTCCAACTGGCAGTTTTTACAGGTGATGTAAAAAGATCGCAGCCTGCGGCAGCTCCTACAGGGAGTTGCATTCCAATGTAGGAGCTGCCGCAGGCTGCGATCTTTTAAGGGCGTTTCACGCCATCAGATGAAGATGGTTGTCCCAGAGCCCTGCCGGTAATTCCAGCGGCTTGGCCAGCAGTTCATCCTGACGGCAATCGTAGTAGCGGCAACGCCCCTGACCCGAAGTCACGACAAAGCCGTCCTGCACCGCACCGACACCGGCGCAATCGGGCAGCGGTGCGTCGAGGCGGATTTCGCCGCTGTCCAGATCCCAGATGAAAAAGCGGTTACCACGCGGGGCGGTCAGCGCCACCAGACGCAGGTCGCTGTGCACCGCGACGCTGGCGGTGTAGTGACCCATCGACTGCAACTGATGCTCCGGCACCGGGAACGCCACGAACGGTTGCCCCGGACGTTTGATTGCCAGCAGCTCCGAGCGCTCGTGTGACGCGCCCATGAATTGCTGACCGGCGACGATGGTGCCGTCGCTGGCAATCCCCAGGTGGCGCACGCTGTTCATCTGTTGGGCGAGGGTTTCCTTGCTCAGCAGGGTGCCGTCGCGTTGCATCAGGACCAGGCTCGGCTCCATGGCGCTTAGGTTCATGTCGACGCGGCTTTCCGCCTCGGTCCGAATCCCGCCGTTGGCCACCACCAGCGTCTCGCCGTCGGGCATCCACGACACCTGGTGCGGGCCGAGGCCATGGGTGGAAATCTCGCCGCTGTGCACCAGCCGCTCGCCTTCGAACTTGTATACCCCGAGCAGGCCACGACCCGGATCGGTGGTGTCGTTCTCGGTGGCGTACAGGTATTCGCCATCCTTGTGCACCACGGCGTGGCCGTAGAAATGCCGGTTCGGCTGCGACGTCACGGTTTGCAGCAACGTGCCGTCACGCAGGTCGATCAGGTAGCTTTCGGTACCCGGCCGGCGGGCGACGAACAGCGCAATCGCAAGCGTCGGATGATTGATGATGTCGTGGCAGCGCTGACCCACCTCGGTGGCGAATACGCGCGTGCCATCCAGCCGATAGCCGACGGCGTAGTGTCTGCCGTCGGTATCGTCGCGAGCCGACAGCAGCAGCGGGCTCTGATCCTTGCGTTTGAACAGCGTCCAGCCGCCCAGCGTCACTGCTCCCAGCAGCAAACTACCTAAAGTCAGAGCCTGGCGTCGCAGCATGGCACTTGCCCTCATCAGTCACCGTCGTTGGCGTTGAAGCCCAGTTGAATGCCCAGCGCCTTGGCCAGTTCGCCTTCGTGCAGGCGATGGACGACGTTGAGGCTGTCGTAGATATCGTTGAGTTGCTGACGACCCGCGTCGTCTTCAAGCATTTCGCCGAGCGAACGCTGAGTGCTGTCGAACAGTTTCAGCGACGCGGCGTAGGCAGCATCGATCTTGTCCGCCAGTGGCTTTTGCTCAGCCGGCAACAGACCGCGCAGGCCTTTGTTGTCGACGCCTTCCCAAACGGTTTTGGCGGCGGCGAGGCTGGCTTCCAGCGCGGTCATTGACGACTGGCTGCGCCACGCATCAGCCTGGAATGGCTGCGGCACACCTTTGCTCTGACGGCCCATCGGCGTGCCGAGTTTTTTCTTCAGGGTGTCGAGTGCGGTGACCTGCACACGCAGCAGATCGGCGATCGCTTCGTGGGAGTCGGCGTAGCGCTGGTTGGGGAACTTGCTCATCTGCGCGAGCATGCCGTCGGTGTTGTTCCAGCCTTGCAGAATCTCTTCGGCCAATTGCTTCTGGCGTTCGCCGATGGCGATCAGCAGTGGGCAGTATTTGGCTTTCTGCTCGGCGTTGGCGACGTCTGGCTTGGCGTCGAACAGGATGTATTCGTACGCCGACAGGCCTTGCACCACTACGCTCGATTTGGCCAGTGCGGCGGCGTCGATCTGCGGTTGCGCGATGACCAGTTGCTCGACCTGACGGCCGACCAGGTTCTTCTTGTCTGGCCAGAATTGCACCTGCCAGGAACGGTTGCCCTCGGCCAGTGGCCCGATCAGCAACGGTTGCAGCTCGGCCCAGGCTTTCTGTGCGTGGAGGAAGTCGGCGCGGGCGGTTTCCAGCGTCTCTTTGCCCTGGCAGTAGGCGAGGGCGCTGACGGCCAGTTGCTTGTCGGCCTCTGCCCAGCGCGTGTAGGTCGGCAGGATCACCGATTTGGCGATGGCAGCCGAGGTAACCGCTTGCGGATCCTGCGGCGAGCAGGCGCCGAGGGCGATGGCGGCAAGGCTGGTGAACAACAGCTTGGGACGGAACATGTCGGGCTCCCGGATCTTTATCTGTATTTAAAGTGAGTTCAAAAACGCCAGCAGCGCGGCACGCTGCTCGGCATTGAAAGCTAAAACCTGTTGCTGCGCAGCTTGTGCTTCGCCGCCGTGCCAGAGCACCGCTTCGAGCAAATTGCGTGCGCGACCATCATGCAAAAACTGGGTGTGGCCACTGACTGCTTGCGTCAGGCCGATGCCCCACAACGGCGGCGTGCGCCAGTCGCGGCCGGAGGCCTGGAATTCCGTGCGGTTGTCGGCCAGACCGTCGCCCATGTCATGCAGCAGCAGATCGCTGTACGGGCGAATCACTTGACTGGCCAGTTCAGGTTCGGCCGCGTTGGCGGCGGTGGTGTATTTCGGTGTGTGACACGACTGGCAACCGGCCTGGAAAAACAGGTTTTTGCCGGCCAGCACTTGCTCGTCGTTAATGCCTCGGCGCGCGGGCACGGCCAGGTTGCGGCTGTAAAACAGCACCAGTCGCAGGATGTTATCGCTGACCTCCGGCTCGCCATTCGGGCCATTGCCGTTCGGTGCCTGTTTGCAGGCGGTTTGCGCGTCGGTGCAGTCATCGAACGGTCTCAGGCTGGTGGTGAGGCCCATATCACCTGAAAACGCGTGAACATTCTGTTGATTGAGGTTGGGTTGCCCGGCTTTCCAGCCAAATCGACCGATGACGGTTTTTTGCAGTTCGTCGTCCCAAACGCGGTTCGGCCGGCCATTGATGCCGTTTTTGTCTTTGGCCTGCGCGGCGGCGTTGGCGAGGATCGCGTCTTCGGGGATCGCTTCGAGCAGGCCGAGGCCGATCATCGGCGGGGCGACACGCGCCGAGAAACGCGTGTCGGGGTGCATGGGGCCGTAGCCGAGCTGAGTGATCTGCAACACCGGTTTGCGCAGTTCGACTTCCGTGCCGTCCTTGAAACGCACCGGAACCGGCGTGTACTCGACCCGCACCTTGCCTTCCGGCACAACGCCCGGCACGGCCATGTCCTGGAACTGCCCGCCGTACACCGGCTCCGGCACTACGCCGAGCTGCTCGATGACTTTGGCGTATTGCGGCGCATCGGGGATCGACAGGCGCACCAGCATCGACACCGAATTGGCCGCGTTCGGCAGTGGCGGATGACCGCGACCGTCCTTGATGTGGCAGTTCTGGCAGGCGTTAGTGTTGAACAGCGGGCCGAGGCCGTCGCGGGCGGTGGTGGTCGACGGCGCGGTCACCCATGGGCTGCGAAAGAAACTGTTGCCGACGCTGAAATCCACCCGCCGCGACGGCGGCAGGTTGGCCGAGGGCAGGGAGAATGCGTTCTGATCGGTCTTGCGCACGGTCGCCGCACCGCCCGAGCGTGCTTCACCGGGCTCAGCCTTGGTGAAACGCGGGGCGTCATCGCAGGCACTCAGGCCCAGGGCCAGAAACAGTGCGGACAAGCGAAGAGGCAGCGAGGGCATCAGACATCCTGCGAACGGGCGAAAACAAAGGCGCAAAGTCTAACAGGGCGAGGGAGTTTGAATAAGAGGAATTATCGTTTACTTGATGTGGCGCAGCTATTCGCTGGGTACCGAGGTGCTGCCATCGCTGGCAAGCCAGCTCCCACAGGTACAGCGGCGTTCGCAATATCTCTGTACACCAGCAATCCCTGTGGGAGCTGGCTTGCCAGCGATGGGGCCATCAGCATCACCACAGAAAGCAGGCATGAAAAAGGCGACCCGAAGGTCGCCTTTTTCAGTCAGACGCGCTTGATCAGAACTCGTGATCAGCGTTGTCCGGGTTCAGGTCGCTGATGCCCAGCTTGCCGGCAGCGGCTTCGATCGAACCGGTCTGCTTGACCAGGGAAGCGATGGCGTCACGCACGACCTGATTGCCGGCAGTGTTGCCCGCCGCGATCAGTTGGTCGTAGTGCTCACCCTTGTTGGCGTGATCAACCATGACCTGGATCTTGGCTTCGGTAGCGGCCAGATCGGCTTTCAGCGCAGTGTCGGCAGCCGGATCGGCCTTGGCCACCAGCGACGACAGGCTGGCGCCGGTCATCTTGGTGCCGTCAACACGGGTGTACTCGCCCAGGTAAACGTTACGAATGCCTTTGGCATCGTAGAAGTGCGAGTAGTGAGTGTTGTCGCTGAAGCAGTCCTGTTCGTCTTCCGGAGAGTTGGCTTCCAGAGAAACCTTCATGCGCTCGCCCGCCAGTTCGCCCAGGGACAGACTGCCCATGCCGAAGAGCATTTTGCGCAGACCGGTTTCGCCCGACTCGGCTTCCAGCGTGGCGCGGTAGTTGTCAGCCACGTTCGGCTTCCAGTTACCCACCATTTCTTGCAGGTCGTTGACCAGCAATTGGGTCACGGACTTCAGGTAAGCGCGGCGACGATCATTGTGACCGCCAGTGGCACCGGCGCCTTCCAGGTAGTCGGAAGCAGGACGGTTGCCAGCGCCAGGGCCGGTACCGTTGAGGTCCTGGCCCCACAGCAGGAATTCAATGGCGTGGTAGCCAGTGGCGACGTTGGCCTCGGAACCGCCCAGTTCATTCAGGCTGGCGAGTTTTTCCGGGGTGATGTCTTTGACGTCGACCTTGTCTTCGCCGACCTGTACTTCGGTGTTGGCGATGATGTTGGCAGCGGCACCCGGGTTACCCAGTGCGTGCTCGTAGGATTTGTCGACGTAGTCGATCAGACCCTCGTCCAGTGGCCAGGCGTTAACCTGACCTTCCCAATCGTCGATGATGGTGTTGCCGAAGCGGAACACTTCACTCTGCAGGTATGGAACGCGAGCGGCGACCCAGGCAGCCTTGGCGGCTTTCAGGGTGTCGGCATTCGGTTTGGCAAGGAAGGCGTCAATCGCAGTTTGCAGGGTTTTCGCGGTGGATTCGGCATCGCTGTAAACGGCGAAGACCATGTCGGCGTAATGCGCGACCACAGCCTTGGCGGCGGCATCGTCAACTTTACCGGCAGCAGGAGCAGGCGCAGCGGCAGGGGCTGGAGCAGCGCTGCTGGAAGCCGGCGTCATTTCGGAGGCTTTTTCTTTGTCTTTGCCTTCGCCGCAACCGGCGAGAGAAATAGCGATGGCCAGCAAACTGGCGGTAGCCAGAGGCATACGAATCATGGCGAACATCCTGCTTCGGTAGTTGAGTGGACTCGCGCTGGAAGCGCAAAACTGCGACATAATGCAAATCTTTCGCATTATGTGTAAAGGGTAGTGCTTGGAAATATTTCTTATTCGCGCATCAAGATCAAAAGATCGTCCGATCGCGGTCCGAGCCTGCGGCAGTTCCTGCAGGAGAACGCATTTCAAATTTAGGAGGTGTCGAGTGAAACGAGGCTGCGATCTTTTGATCTTCTAGAGGATTGCCGCGTTGCTGCGCTGCGCCTGCTTGAGATAAACGCTCAGCTCCCGCGCCGGCAGCGGTTTGCTGTAGTGATAGCCCTGACCTTCGTGGCAGCCTTCGGAGATGATGTAGCTCTCCTGCTCGGCGGTCTCCACGCCCTCGGCGATCACCTGCATGCCGAGGCTTTTGCCCAGCTGGATGATCGCGCGAACGATGGTCGCATCGTCGTCGTCATCCAGCAGATCCTGCACGAAGCTCTTGTCGATCTTGATCTTGTCCAGCGGCAGGCTTTTCAGATAACTCAGCGATGAATAGCCGGTGCCGAAGTCGTCGATGGCGATCAACGCCCCCGAGCGACGCAGGCTCAGCAAGTGCTGGGCAGCGGTGCTGATATCTTCCATCAGGCCGGTTTCGGTGACTTCCAGTTCCAGACTGCGCGGCGGCAGGCGGTACATCTGCATCAGGTTGTTGACCACCCGTGGCAGCTCGGCGTGGTGCAATTGCACGGTGGACAGATTGACCGCCATGCGCAGATCGGCGAAGCCCTGATCGTGCCATTCGCGCAATTGCTTGCAGGCCTGATCGAGTACCCATTCACCGATGGCGATGATCGTGCCGTTCTGTTCGGCCAGCGGGATGAACAGGTCTGGCGGCACCAGGCCGTGTTCCGGGTGCTGCCAGCGAATCAGCGCCTCGACACCGACCACGCGGTGATCGCGATAGCTGATCTGCGGCTGATAGACGAGGTAGAACTGGTCACGCAGCAACGCATCGCGCAGGTCTTTTTCCAGTTCACGCCGGCGGCGCATCTCGCTGTCGACACTGGCGATGTAGAACTGATAACGGTTGCGCGAGCGGGTCTTGGCCAGCGTCATGGTCTGTTCGGCCTTCTGCAACAGCTTCTCGGTGCTGTCGCCGTCCTCCGGGAACAGGGTGATGCCGATGGTCGCGCGCAGGCGGATTTCCTGATGATCAAGGGCGAACGCCGCTTCCAGGTCATCGAGAATGCTTTGCGCCAGTTCCGCCGCTTCGTAGGGTTGTTCTATATCGGCTTGCACCAGAGCGAACTGATCGCCGCCCAAACGGGCGAGGGCGCCGAGGCGACCGCTGTGGGCGCGCAGTCGATCGGCCAACGCCAACAGCAATTGGTCGCCGGTCTGATAGCTGAACTGCTCGTTGATGCCCTTGAAATCGTCCAGCCCCACGCATAACACCGCGACCCGGCGTTGCAGTTTGCCGGCGTCGACCAGAATCTTGTCCAGTTGCTGCTGCAATTGCTGGCGGTTCGGCAGACCGGTGAGGAAGTCGTACTGGGCCATGCGCAGCAGGCTGTTTTCCGCCTCGTGACGCAGATGCGTATTGCGCTCGATGGATTCGAGCAACTGGTTGGCGGTATTGATCCAGATGCCCAGCTCGTTTTTCTCGTGGCCCTTGAGCTGCGGGATCTTGTGCTCGCTGGGACGGTCCGGATTGATCTCGGTAAGGTGCCCGATGATCCGCGACAGCGGTTTGGTCAGCAGCCAGTGATAAACCAGATACAGCACCAGGCCCATGGCCAATGCACGCAGAACGCCAGAGATGAAGATGATCACGGAGCTGACGATAAAACCTTCGCCGTAGGTGGCGGTGTCGAGGGTGATGCTCAGGTCGCCGTAATATTCGCTGTAGGGGCCGCGTCCCACCAATTGCGTGGTGAACGTGCGCTCCTGACCCAGGATCAGGTCGGTCAACCAGCGGCTGCTGGAATGCTGCAATTCGCGAGACTTTTGCGCGAGCATGGCTTCGTTGGGATGGCCGATGGACGCCTGGCGCACGGCCTCATCCTGGAACAGGCCTTCGATTACCTGCATGCCCATTTCCCGATCAAGGCTGTAAACGGCCTGAGTCGACGGATCGCGGAACATGTCGAGGATCCGTTCGGCGTCACCAGCCACCGCCTGACGGGTCTTGTAGGCGTCGAAAACAATCTGCGCGCAGCTCAAGACAACGCCGACGATCAATGCTGACAGGAGCACGACCCGGAGCAACTTCACCGACAAGCTGTTCTTGAGTTCCAGCTTCAAAGGGTTATTCCTTGTTCCGTGCGGGTAGCGTCAATTTGCCATGAGTATTGGCAATCCCGTGTTGGCAGTCAAAGGGACAATCGGGCACAGGATAATTTGCCTGAAGGCTTGGCCTGCACCCTGCCATCTGGAGTATTAGCCCTATTTGCACTATGTCGGTAGTTTTAGCCCTCAACTTGAGCGATGCGGGGCAAATTTTTCCTCTGTTGGATGTTAATCCACTGTGGCGCGGCGGCAAGCGGCTGGTGGCGGCTTTTGGCGTGAGAACAACGCTATTCTCCTGCAGGCGCTGCTGAAGGCCGCCCGAACCTGCGGTAGCTCCTATATAAATCGCAGGCATAAAAAAAACCCGGCCATGGCCGGGTTTTTTATCTGGCGCGCAGCTTAAGCAGTGAAGGTTTTGCCTTCGAACTGCTCAGCAACAAACTTCCAGTTGACCAGGTTCCAGAACGCTTCGACATACTTCGGACGAACGTTGCGGTAGTCGATGTAGTAAGCGTGTTCCCAGACGTCGCAGGTCAGCAGCGGGGTGTCGCCGCTGGTCAGCGGGTTGCCGGCGCCGATGGTGCTGGCCAGAGCCAGGGAACCGTCAGCCTTCTTCACCAGCCAGCCCCAGCCGGAACCGAAGGTGCCGATCGAGGTTTTGCTGAACTCTTCCTTGAACTTGTCGAACGAACCGAAGGCTGCGTTGATGGCTTCAGCCAGTGCGCCGGTTGGTTGACCGCCAGCGTTTGGCGCCAGGCAGTTCCAGTAGAAAGTGTGGTTCCAGACCTGAGCGGCGTTGTTGAAGATGCCGCCCGAGGAAGTCTTGACGATTTCTTCCAGGGTCTTGCCTTCGAACTCGGTGCCTGGCACCAGGTTGTTCAGGTTCACGACGTAGGTGTTGTGGTGCTTGTCGTGGTGAAATTCCAGGGTTTCCTTGGAAATGTGCGGCTGCAAGGCATCGTGTGCGTAAGGCAGCGGCGGCAATTCGAAAGCCATGATGATTCTCCTAATCAGGTCTGTTGCGGTGAGCGCAAGGCCGATCACGGGCGGCCAGAAATGCACCGACGAGTTTTTACTCTTTGCGGCGCAGGGTTCGGATCATAGCACCGGGGTTGCGGCTTAACCACGCAACAACTGTGTGGGATAGAGGTTCCAGAGCGGTTTGGAATAATCAGGAGGCAAGTATCAACTGTCCCGCCACCGTGAACATCATCACCGCCACCAACAGATCGAGAATCCGCCACGTGCCTGGTCGAGCCAGCCAGGGCGCCAACCACGCAGCCCCCATGGCCAAAGTGAAAAACCACAGCAGTGACGCACTCGCCGCGCCCACCACGTATGCGCCAGGCACCGACTGCTGAGCACCGAGCGAGCCGATCAGCAACACCGTATCCAGATAAACATGCGGGTTGAGCAACGTCACCGCCAGCGCACTGAGCATCACCGCCCGCAGCGAACGCACGGTCTGGTTCCCGCCCTGATCCAGGCTTTGCTTCGAGAACGCCCGGCGCAGTGCCTGGCTGCCGTACCAGATCAGGAAGGTCGCGCCGCCCCAGCGGGCGATCCCCAGCAGCGTCGGACTTTGCGCCAGAATCGTCGCCAGACCGAAAACCCCGGCCGCCACCAGCAGCGCATCGCACACCACGCACAGCGCCGCCACCGGGAGGTGGTGTTCACGTCGCAGGCTTTGCGCAAGGACAAAAGCGTTTTGCGTGCCGATTGCCATGATCAGCCCCAACGCCACCAGCAAACCGTTCACATAGCTTTGCCACATAAGATTCACTCCGCGTTGGCTGCGAGATCGCGCAGCACCTGCATGGCGCGTTCGGCGTCGGCCTGGCCGACAAACAAATGATCGTGGTAGTAACCGGCGATCACGTTGCAACTGATGCCGGCCGTGCCCAGTGCGGTGGCGAACGCGGCGGTGAGACCGACTGCTTCCAGCGCCGAATGCACGTTGAGGGTGATCCATGCGGCCACATAGTCGAAGCTGAAACCGGCCTGCTCGGCGTGAGAACGTTCGAGAATCACGGTCAGCCCTTCCTGTTCACGAAAGCTGCCGACAATCTCCAGACCACTCGGCAACTGGCTGTCGCGCAGGGTGCAGAACACGTATTCGCCGGCATTGAGTTGCGGACTCATGCTGCGCAGCAAGGTCTTGAGTGAAGTTTCGCCAGCCATTGGGGTAGTCCTTGATAAAGAGTGCTTGCTGGCTATTGTCCGGTCGAAAGCTGTATAAGAAAAACCAATAATGCTGATCGCTCATTAGGAAAACTGATGTTCGACTATAAATTGCTTTCCGCTCTGGCCGCCGTGGTCGAGCAGGCTGGATTCGAACGCGCAGCGCAGGTGCTGGGTTTGTCGCAATCGGCGATCTCGCAGCGCATCAAACTGCTGGAAGCGCGGGTCGGCCAACCGGTGCTGGTGCGCGGCACACCGCCGGCGCCCACCGAGATAGGCCGGCGTCTGCTCAACCATGTACAGCAGGTACGCTTGCTTGAGCGCGACTTGCAGACCCTCGTGCCTGCATTGGATGAAGAAGGGCTGCCGGAACGCCTGCGTATTGCCCTCAACGCCGACAGCCTCGCCACGTGGTGGGCGTCAGCGGTGGGGGATTTCTGCGCCGAACAACATCTGTTGCTCGATCTGATCGTCGAAGACCAGACCGTCGGCCTCAAACGCATGCGCGCCGGTGAAGTGGCCGCTTGCCTATGCGCCAGCGAACGTCCGGTAGCAGGCGCGCGCAGTGTCTTGCTCGGCGCCATGCGCTATCGCGCATTGGCCAGCCCGGCGTTCATCGAGCGGCATTTCCCCGATGGCGTGCGCGCTGAACAACTGCCGCGCACCCCGGCGCTGGTGTTTGGCCCGGACGATTTCCTTCAACATCGCTATCTGGCATCGCTGGGTGTGGATGGCGGCTTCGAGCACCATTTGTGCCCGTCCTCCGAAGGTTTTATCCGGCTGACTGAGGCCGGTCTGGGCTGGGGCTTGGTGCCGGAACTGCAAGTGCGTGAGCAATTGCAACGCGGCGTATTGCGCGAACTGTTGCCAGATAAACCGATCGATGTGCCGTTGTACTGGCATCATTGGCGCAATGGCGGTCAACTGCTGGGCTTGCTGACCGAGCAATTGGTACGTTCTTCAGCGCAATGGCTCGTGCCCTTGAAGCAGCTGTAAGCGTCAAGCTGCAAGCGACAAGTGAAGCTTGCGCACTGTTTTTATCTTGCAGCTCGAAGCTTGAAGCTCGCAGCTGGTTTTGTTGGAGCTCTACATGAAAATTCTGGTCACCGGCGCAAGCGGCTTCATTGGCGGGCGCTTTGCGCGTTTCGCCCTTGAGCAGGGCCTGGATGTGCGGGTCAACGGGCGCCGGGCCGAAAGCGTCGAGCATCTGGTGCGTCGTGGTGCCGAGTTCGTCCCGGGTGATTTGACGGATCCGCAACTGGTGCGCGACCTCTGCGCCGACGTCGAGGCCGTGGTGCATTGTGCTGGCGCCGTCGGATTGTGGGGCCGTTATCAAGACTTCCATCAGGGCAATGTGCAGGTCACCGAGAACGTCGTCGAAGCGTGCTTGAAACAACGGGTGCGCCGTCTCGTGCACTTGTCCTCGCCATCGATTTATTTCGATGGTCGCGATCACCTGGGCCTGACTGAAGAGCAGGTGCCCAAACGCTTCAAGCATCCCTATGCCGCGACCAAGTACCTGGCCGAGCAAAAAGTCTTCGGCGCACAGGAATTCGGCCTGGAAACCATCGCCCTGCGCCCGCGCTTCGTGACTGGCGCCGGCGACATGAGCATTTTTCCGCGCCTGCTGAACATGCAGCGCAAGGGCCGTCTGGCGATCATCGGCAACGGCCTGAACAAGGTCGATTTCACCAGCGTGCACAACCTCAACGAAGCGCTGCTCAGCAGTCTGCTGGCGGCCGGCTCCGCGCTGGGCAAGGCCTACAACATCAGCAACGGCGCGCCAGTGCCGTTGTGGGATGTGGTCAATTACGTGATGCGCAAAATGGACGTTCCACAGGTCACCAGATACCGGTCCTACGCTCTGGCCTACAGCGCTGCAGCGCTGAATGAAGGTGCCTGCAAACTCTGGCCGGGGCGTCCCGAGCCGACGCTGTCGCGCTTGGGTATGCAGGTCATGAAGAAAAACTTCACCCTCGACATCAGCCGCGCACGGCATTATCTGGACTACGATCCGAAAGTCAGCCTGTGGACGGCCCTCGACGAGTTCTGCGGTTGGTGGAAAGCCCAGGACATTCGCTGAAACGCGTGGATACCAATCGGCCGGCCGGCAATGAACCGCATCGCCGCTTGAGGGTCAATCCCAGCGGCTGCGCGGTTATACTTCGCAGCATTTAGCCATCACCGCGATTCACAAAGGTTGCCTCAATGTCCATGCGTAATGATGCCCACGACGATTTCGATGATGTACCGAGCCTGCGTGCCGACACCTTCGACGACGATGACATTCCGACCACTTCCCGCACCACCGTGCACTCGCGTACACCGCCGGTGGTCAAGGTCAAGGCCGCCAGCACCGGGCCGCTTTGGGCGTTGGTTGGCGCACTGTTCTTCGCGTTCATCGGCTTGGCATGGTGGAGTTTTCAGCAGATCTCGCTGATGGAACAGCAACTGGTGGCCACCCAGGAAAGTTTCGCGCGGATCAGCGAGGAAGCGGCGGGGCGCTTGCAGGATATTTCCGGCAAGGTCGTCGCCAGCCAGACCAACGTCAGCACCGACAGCGAAGCCTTGAAGCTGCAGATCAAACAGCTGGAGGGCAAGCTGCTCGATCAAAGCAAACAGCAGCAGGGTGTGGCGGGGCAGGCCAGTGATCTGGACAAGCGTCTGGCGCAGATGGGTGCCCAGACCACCGAGCAGCAGGCTGCCAATACTCAACTGCAAGCGCAGGTAAAAGCCCTGGGTGCAGAGCTGGCAACCATTAAAAGCACGCCGGCCGACACCAGTAAGGTCGACGCTCAACTAAAGGCTTTCGATGCGCAGTTCAAGAGCCTTGGCGCGGATATCGCGGCGTTGAAGAAGCAGGGTAACCCGAGCGCCGAGATTGATCGTCTGGCGCAGGAGATCGTCGTCCTCAAAAGCATGCAGGACAACCGTCCGGCCACGCCACAGGGTGGCGGCAACACCGCCGAGTTCGATGCGTTTCGTGGCCAGATGACCCGCAACCTCAACACGCTGTCGGCGCAGATCCAGAACCTGCAGCAGCAGATCAATGCGCGGCCGTAACGCTTGATCAAATGCCGGAAGAGCCCTTGCGGTGATGGAGTTGTCCCCTCACCGCACTGGGCTCTGCAATCCCCTGCATCATTCTGAATATCCATACATAACCCCAACCCGTCTACGCTCTTGTAACACCAACAAGAACGAGGGATGCGTCATGGGGTTTTTGCATAAAGTGGCCTGGCTCGGCGTGATGCTGTTAGTGGGGTTGGGACAAGCCAGCGCCGCAACGACGGAGAAGGATGACAGCAAGGCGGCTATTGCCCTGCTGGAAAAAGCACTGGCCTATTACCACGACAACGGTGACAAGGCGTTCGCCGCGTTCAGTCGCCAGGGCGAGTTTGTCGACAAGGACCGCTACGTGTTTGTGCTCGACACCCAAGGCGTGATGCTTGCCAGTGGCGGCCCGTCATCGGCGTTGATCGGCCGCAATGTCAGTGAAGTGCTCGGTCCTGATCTGCAAAAAGCCTTCAAGGAAGCGTTGCGGGTACCGGAAGGCAACGGCATTCAGCAAGCCGAATACCGTTGGCAGAACTGGTCCGACGGCAAGGTCGAACGCAAGCACGTGTTTTATCAGCGCATCGGCCAGCGCATCCTCGCGGTCGGTTACTACCTGCCCCGTGCGTCGGCAGAACAAGCCAAGGCGTTGCTCGACAAAGCCGCCACCGATCTTGGCAAAGACGAAAAAGGCACGCTGACGGCGATCAATTCGCTCAAGGGCGGCTATCTGCAGGATGACCTGTATGTGTTCGTGGTCGATCTGAATACCCAGCGCTATGTCGCCCACGGCACCAATCTGCGCCTGATCAATACCGACTTCGGCAAGATCAAGGACCCGGAGGGCAAGCCGGTGGGCGAGCCGATTCTGGCGCTGATTGGCAAGCAGGATGACGGCGAATACGAATACCGCTGGAAGAACCCTGTGACCGGCAAGATTGAAGACAAGCATGCGTACCTGAAGAAGGTCGGGCATTTTCTGGTGGCGGTGGGGTATTACAGTCCTTGAAAGTCAAAAGATCGCAGCCTGCGGCAGCTCCTACAAGGGGGCAGTGTTTACCGAAACTCCCTGTAGGAGCTGCCGCAGGATGCGATCTTTGCTGTTAGCGGACGCCGTGCTCACGCCCGCGCAGCAGGTTGTTCGGCATCGCAATCGCCGCCGCCAGCCCCAGTAGCGATACCGCCGCGCTGACCCACAGCAAATGCCGGAAGGTCACCGCAAGCTCCGCGCGCAAGGCGTTCTGTGCATCACCCGGCGCCGCGTTCAAACCGTCCAGCAGCACGTTGCCGGAATGTCCCTCGTTGATCAGCGAACTGCTCGCCAAATGGGCGAAATTCGAATCCTGCAGCAATGCAAGCAACAGCGCCGACATCAACGCCACGCCCACCGCGCCGCCCAGCGAACGGAACAGGTTGGTGGTGCTGGTGGCGACGCCAATGTCGCGTTGCTCCACCGAGTTCTGCGTGCCGACCAATGAAGTCGGGAACTGCATGCCGCCGGCAATACCGCTGAGTACCATGAACAACCCGCTCATCAGCGTCGCCTCGGGCGGGCTGAACGCCATGCCGACAATCGAGATCGGCATCAGGATCGCACCCGTCAGAATTTGCGGTTTGTAGCGCCCGGTGATGGACGTGCGCCGGCCGGCAAAAAACGCCCCGATCGGCAGCCCCATGGCCAGCGGCAGCAAGTGCAGCGCGGCGCTGTCGGCGCCGGCACCGGTGACGGTTTGAAAGCGCAGCGGCATCAAGACGATCAGCGAAATCGCCTGGAAACTGGTAAAGAAAATCGTGCACCAGCACAGCAACGCATTACGGTTGGCGAACAAATGCATCGGCAACAGCGGCTCCCGTGCGCGACGCTCGTGCCAGACGAAAATCGCCAACACCACGACCGCACAAGCGAACAACCCCAGCACTTCGCTGCTGCGCCACGAATGGCCCTGACCGACCTGCGTGATGCCAAGCAACAACGCTGTCAGGCCAATGATCATCAGTACTGTGCCGAGGTAATCGATGATCGGTTTGCGCTGCGGAATCGGCAGCCCGCGCAGATTGCGATTGGCCACCCACCAGGCCCCGAGGCCCAGCGGCAGGTTGATCAGAAACACCCAGCGCCATGACAGGTACTCGGTCATGTAGCCGCCCAGCACCGGACCGGCGACGCTTGCGACGGCGTACATACTGCTGAAGTAACCCTGATAGCGGCCGCGTTCGCGCGGCGGCACGATGTCGCCGATGATCGCCTGGCTGACCGAGATCATCCCGCCCGCACCGATCCCCTGAAGGATCCGCGCCAGCACCAGTTGTTCCATGCTCTGGGCCATGCCGCAAAACAGCGAAGCCAGTGTGAACAGGCCCATGCCGAACAGCATCAGTTTGCGCCGCCCGTACAGATCGCCGAGCTTGCCGTAGATCGGCACCGCAACGGTCATCGCCACCATGTACCCGGAAATCACCCAGGCCAGCAGGCTGACATCCTTGAACTGTGCGGAGATGGCCGGCATCGACACGGCAACGATGGTCTGATCCAGCGCACCCAGAAAAATCGCCATCATCAGCGCGACCAGCACGCTGCGAATGGCCGGTTTGGGCGTTTCAGGCTGGTTGAGATTGGACACGGACAGAACCTGCGGGCAGAGATGAACCCGCTGGCGAGCGGGGGATGCTCGCCAGTGTAAGTCGATAGCAGGCTATTCGATAGCCTCGTACGGAAGTCCGACGTAATTTTCTGCAATGGTTTTTCGGCCGGCTTCTGAACTGACGAAGTAGTCCAGTTCCGAGGCGCTGATGCGTTGGCTGAAAGCATCGTGATCGTCGAAGCGATGCAGCATCGAGGTCATCCACCAGGAAAAACGCTCGGCCTTCCACACCCGGCGCAGACAGATCTCGGAGTATTTCTCCAGTAGCTCCGTGCGACCGTCGCGATAGACCTTCAGCAGAATGTTGAACAGTGTGCTGACGTCGCTGGCCGCCAGATTCAAACCCTTGGCACCGGTGGGCGGGACGATGTGCGCGGCGTCGCCGACCAGAAACATCCTCCCGTACTGCATCGGCTCGACGACAAAACTGCGCAGCGGCGCGATGCTTTTTTCAATCGACGGGCCGGTGACCAGTTTCTCTGCAAGCTCTGCGGGCAAGCGACGTTTCAGTTCATCCCAGAAGCGCTGATCGGACCAGTCGTCGACGTTTTCGTCTGCGGGCACTTGCAGGTAATACCGGGTGCGAGTCGCCGAGCGCATGCTGCACAGGGCAAAACCCCGCTCGTGGCGGGCGTAGACCAGCTCGTCATGCACGGGCGGAGTGTCGGCAAGAATCCCCAGCCAGCCGAATGGATACACCCGCTCGAACACCTTCAGGCAATCAGCCGGAATCGACTGGCGGGCGACACCGTGGAAACCGTCGCAACCGGCGATGTAATCGCAATCGACACGCCAGGTTTCGCCATCCTTTTCGAAGGTGACAAAAGCTTCGTCGCTTTTCATGCCGTGAGGAACGACATCGCTCGCAGCGTAAATCGTCGTCGCCCCCGCCTCCCGACGAGCGGCCATCAGGTCGCGGGTGACTTCGGTCTGGCCGTAGATCATCACGCTCTGGCCGCCGGTCAAAGCATGCAGATCGATGTGCACCTGGCGCCCGTTCAAAGCCAGATCGAACCCTCCGTGCACCAACCCTTCGGCATCCATTCGTTGACCGACGCCCGCCTCACGCAACAGCTCTACCATGCCTTGTTCAAGCACACCGGCGCGGATCCGCCCGAGCACATAGTCAGGTGTCTGACGCTCGATGATGAGGGTATCGATGCCGGCGTTATGCAGCAGTTGGCCGAGGAGCAATCCGGACGGACCGGCGCCGATGATGGCGACTTGGGTTTTTAGCGTTTTCATTGTTTTTATGACTCGCAAGCTTCACGCGACATTCGCCGGTGAATGATTTTTATGGATCGAGTGCTTGCATTTTTCCCTTGCGGGTCTGTCAATTGAAGGTGAAAACTGAGCCGATACCTGTACATTCTGCCAATCGGGGCGATTATCGCCCGCAACACAAGAGGCCTGGATTGAAGTGATGAACAAGCCCGAGCTGCCTTCGATTCCAGTGTTCAAGCTCTACGGTGAAAGCCTGGACTGGCCGACCCCTGACTTGCTGCATTGTGAAACCATTTCCTCACGCAGTCGCGAACATCAATGGGAAATCAAACCCCACCGCCACGCCGATTTGTGTCAGTTGCTCTTCGTATTCAAAGGTCAGGCAGAGCTTGAAATCGAAGGCCAGCGCACGCAGCTCGAAACACCCGCGATTCAAGTCCTGCCGCCGCTGTCGGTGCATGGCTTTCGTTTTTCCGAGGACGTTGAAGGGTTCATCGTTACTCTCGCAACGCCGCTGATCCATCACTTGCAGGCGCAACTGGGCGACGCGGTGCACGCGTTGGCGCAGGCGCATGCCTATTCGGCGGGCAACGATGGCGATTATCTGAACAGCCTGTTTTCAGCGTTGCAGGCTGAGTACAACGGCCATCAACCGGCGCGTGAAATGCTCATGCATGCGCTGGTCAGCGTGATCATGGTTTGGGTCAGTCGTCAGGCAATTGTTCGCCACAAGGCCAGCCAACGGCCACAGCGCCAGCGCGAATACCTCAATGGCTTTATCCAACTGGTGGAAGAGACTTATCGCCAGCATGTGAAGGTTGAGGATCTGGCGCATCGGCTAGGCATTTCGGTGTCGCACCTCAACGGCACATGCCGTGAGCTGGCGGGGCAACCGGCGTTGCAGATCATGCACGAGCGTCAGTTACTGGAAGCCAAGCGCTTGCTGACCTACACCAGCATGACGATTTATGAGATGTCTGAATTGTTGGGGTTTTCCGATCCGACCAACTTCACGCGTTTGTTCAGGCGTCGGGTGGGGATATCGCCAAAGGCGTTTCGCGACCGGTTAAAAGCCGAGCAGTAGCCTCATAAACGCTGCAAAAACCTGTGGGAGCTGGCTTGCCAGCGATGGCGGTGCCTCAGTCGACATCAATGTTGAATGTGAGTCCGCAATCGCTGGCAAGCCAGCTCCCACAGGATCGCATTCCAGTCAGCTGAATCAGCGCAACGCGTTCAGCGTGGCATTGTGCGGAATGCAGCGCTCGAAGTTGCAACTCGCGTATTCACGGGGCAGTTGTCGCTGCTGCTCGACCCGCCAGGCCGCAGTGCCATACAGCGCGAGCGTGGCGGCGCAGGTGATGAAAATCGCGCAGTACCTTCTTGTTTTGATGTTCATGGTGTTCGACCTCTGAACGAATACTCTGCGGTATTACTTTCAGCATAGGTCAGCGCCAAGGACTTGCCAGCTAGCGCGATGGCACATGTAACGCGACATTCAGAACAGTGATGGATCCCTGTGGGAAATGGGTTTAGAGGCCCACATCCCATTCAGGACTCTCGGGAAACCTCACCACCAGAAAATCCAGCAGACTGCGCAACGCCGTCGGCATGTGCTTGCGTGAGGCATAGACCGCGTAGATGTTCATCTGGCGCGGCTCGGCATGAGGCAGCAGCCGAATCAATTCACCCGCATGAATATGCCCCCCGGCCTGATACGTCGGCAGCATCGCCACCCCGGCGCCGGCCAGGGTCGCGCGTAACAGCGTGCTGGCCTCGTTGGCGCTGATGTTGCCCTGCACCGGCACGGACACCTGCTCGCCGTCCTCCTCGAAGTGCCACAGACTCTTGCCGAAATACGAGTGGGTCAGGCAGTTGTGCCGGCTGAGCTCTTCGACGCGCTGTGGCGGCGGATTTTCGCGCAGATACGCCGGGGTCGCGCAGACCACCGAACGGCACACCGTCAGGCGCCGGGCAATCAGGTTGGGGTCCAGATCATTGCTGGTGCGAATCGCCAGGTCGATCCGTTCATCCACCAGATTCACCGTGCGATCGAGCATCTGCAGGTCAATGCTCACGCCCGGATAGCGCTTGACGTAAGCCGCCATCGCATCGGCCAGTTGCGCCTGGCCGAACGAGGTGCTGACGCTGATCCGCAGCAACCCGCGCGGCGCATCGTCGGGTTCGCTGACGGCGGCTTGCATGTCGCTGGACAGTTCGATCATCTGCCGGCAACGCGGCAGGATTTCACTGCCGGCAGCGGTCAGGCTCAATTTGCGCGTGGTGCGGTGCATCAAGCGTGCACCGACCCAGTCTTCCAATTCTGCCAGATAACGCGAGACCACCGGGCGCGACAGGTCCAGATGATCGGCGGCGGCCGACTGGCTGCCCAGATCCACTACCGTGACGAATACTCGCATTGCTTGGAGACGATCCATGATTTGCCCGCTTTCAGAAACAAACTATGTTCAAGCATCGCATTTTTTGTACTGACTCAGGCAACTAAGCTCTGTCCCATCGCCAGACACGGCATTTCGGACACTGGAGCAACAGATGATCGGCTTCACCACAATCAAACGCGTTTTACTCGCCACGGCCTCCCTCGGCTTCGCCGCCCACGCGGCCGCTGCCAACCTGACCCTTGATGTCTATAACCCGGGCACCCAGGCAATCTTCCCGGTGACCTCGGTACTGGTCAGCGGTGAGAAAGACGCCATTCTGGTCGACGCGCAGTTCGGCAAATCCCAGGCTGAACAGGTGGTGGAAAAGATCCGCGCCAGCGGCAAGCACCTGACCACCATTTACATCAGCCACGGTGATCCGGATTACTACTTCGGCCTCGATACCCTGACCAAAGCCTTCCCTGACGCCAAGGTGCTGGCCTCGCAGCCGACGGTCGATCACATCAACAAAACCGTCGAAGGAAAACTCGCGTTCTGGGGCCCGAAAATGGGCGCCGACGTCCCTGCCAAAACCATCGTGCCGGGCGTCCTCAAGGGCGACAGCCTGATGCTCGAAGGGCAGAAGTTGCAGGTGATCGGGCTGGACGGCAAACAACCGGATCGCAGCTTCGTATGGATTCCGTCGCTCAAGGCCGTGGTCGGTGGCGTGGTCGTCGCCGAGAACATCCACGTCTGGATGGCCGACACCCAGACCGCGCAATCCCACGCAGATTGGCTGGCAACGTTGCACTCGATCGAAACCCTGAAACCGAAAACCGTGGTGCCGGGACATTACCTGGGTGATGGCAGCCGTTCGCTGGCGAGCGTTAAATTCACCGCCGACTACATTAAAGCGTTCGACGCAGAAACCGCCAAAGCCAAGGACTCCGCCGCACTGATCGCCGCGATGAAAAAGCGCTACCCGACGCTGGGCGAGGAAAGCTCGCTGGAACTGAGCGCGAAAGTCGCCAAGGGTGAGATGCAGTGGTAACCCGATTCTGAACAAGCAGCACTCTCAAGCCAACTGGAGAATGTCATGAGCAAAATCGCAATCATTGGTGCCACCGGTCGTGCCGGTAGCCAACTGCTGGAAGAAGCCCTGCGTCGCGGTCATAGCGTCACTGCCATTGCCCGCGATACATCGAAGATCGGTTCGCGTGTCGGTGTGGTCAGCAAGAATGTCGATGTGCTGGATTCAGCAGCGCTGCAAGATGCGGTGGCGGGACACGATGTGGTGATCACCGCCGCGCATTTCGCCACGGTGCCGGCCAGCGCCATTGTCGGGCCAGTGAAGCAGGCGGGTGTGAAACGCTTGTTGGTGGTCGGCGGTGCCGGCTCGCTGTTGCTGCCGGACAACACTCGGGTGATCGACAGTGCAGGTTTCCCGGCGGAGTACAAAACCGAGGCCAGTGCCGGTGCTGCGTTTCTTGAGGCGTTGCGCCAGGAGCAGGATCTGGACTGGGCCTTCCTTTCACCGTCGGCGGAGTTTGTCGAAGGTGAGCGCAGCGGCAAGTTCCGCGTCGGCCGGGACCATTTGCTGGTGAGTGAAGAGGGGCGGAGCTGGATCACTTTTGCCGATTACGCGATTGCGCTGATCGACGAGGTGGAAACACCGAAGCATTCGCGTCAGCGGTTTACTGTCGGCTACTAAACCGACGCACAGCCCCGTGCTGTCGGCTTCTGAACCGAAGCACATTCCCCGTGTTGTCGGCTTCTGAACCCACACACACATCCCGTGTAGGAGCTGCCGAAGGCTGCGATCTTTTGATCTTGTCTTTTAAAAACAAAAGTCAAAAGATCGCAGCCTGCGGCAGCTCCTACAGGGGATTAGGGTTCCTGGTTTGACGAGGTGTTCAGCGGGTGTGCGCCTGCTCAACCAGCCACAGCATCAACTCCTCAAGTGGCGGCGAAGTTTCCCCGCCCTGCGGCACCACCAGGTAGTAAGCCAGCCCGGTCTTCACCTTTAGCTCAAACGGCATCACCAGTCTTCCCGCGTGCAGGTCATCACCGATGAGTGACCAATCACCGATTGCCACCCCTGTCCCGTGGGACGCCATCGACATCGCCTGATCCAGCGTTTCAAAATGCTGACCGCTGCTGACATTGTTCAATTGAAGTGCGGCGGCGCTCAGCCACACCGACCAGTCCTGCACATCGTGCGTCGGATGCAGCAGCAGATGTTGTTGCAGGTCGACGGGTGTCTTCAGCGCCGGCGAGCCTTTGAGCAGCAGTGGCGAACAGACCGGCGTCAGTTGTTCATCGAACAGATGCAACGCCCCCGGCGAGTTGTCTGGCGGTGTTCCATAAATCACCGCCGCGTCGAACTGCTCACGTTGAAAGTCGACGCCATGTTGCAAAGACGCGGTCAGTTTCACCGGCACGTCCGGGCGCTCCTTCTGCCATTGCAGCAACCGTGGCAAAAGCCAGCGCATCACACAACTCGGCGCCTTGAGTTGCAGGGTCTGACGGCGCACGCCGATCTGCTCAACGGCCTCGCCAAGCAGGCCGAACATCTGTTGCGCGCGCAACATCCATTCCCGACCTTCAGCTGTCAGCTTCAACCCTCGGGCCAGGCGGATGAACAGCGGATAACCCAAGTGCTCTTCCAGCCCGGCGATCTGTCGGCTGACTGCACCCTGCGTGATGTGCAACTGCTCGGCAGCCCGGGTGAAGTTGCAGCACTGGGCGGTGATCCAGAACGTGTGCAGGGCGGGCAGGGGCGGCAGTCGTTTCATGTGGATCCAAGCTATGACCTGAGGACATGGCTAGTATGACTTTTAATCGATTGTTGCCGCTACCTGCCGACCGTTCAATGAGCCCATTCCCCCGAATCAATGTGGGAGCGAGCCTGCTCGCGAATACGGTTTCACATTCAGTAACCCTGTGACTGAAACACCGCTTTCGCGAGCAGGCTCGCTCCCACATGCAGTTCGGCGTATCGATCAAACAAGAAGGGCAATGACATGGCGACGTGTGGCGAAGTACTGGTCAAGTTACTCGAAGGTTACGGGGTCGAGCAGGTGTTCGGCATTCCCGGGGTGCACACCGTGGAGCTGTATCGCGGGCTGGCCAGTTCGAGCATCAACCACGTCACCCCTCGGCATGAACAGGGCGCCGGATTCATGGCTGACGGCTATGCGCGCACCAGCGGCAAACCGGGGGTGTGCTTCATCATTACCGGCCCGGGCATGACCAACATCACCACCGCCATGGGCCAGGCCTATGCGGACTCGATTCCGATGCTGGTGATCTCCAGCGTGCAATCGCGCAGTCAGTTGGGCGGCGGTCGCGGCAAACTCCACGAACTGCCGAACCAGAGCGCACTGGTCGGCGGCGTTGCCGCGTTCTCTCATACGCTGATGTCGGCGTCGGAATTGCCCGGCGTCCTGGCTCGCGCCTTCGCGCTGTTCCAGGCCGGCCGTCCGCGTCCGGTGCACATCGAAATTCCATTGGATGTGCTGGTAGAAGAGGCTGATGAACTGCTTGCCAGCGTCCCGGTCAGCATCGACCGCGCGGGTGCTGCTCCAACGGCCGTGAGCCGCATGACCGAGCTGCTGGCCGGCGCCAAACGTCCGCTGATTCTTGCCGGCGGTGGCGCCATTGATGCCGCCGCCGAACTCACCGAATTGGCCGAGTTGCTCGACGCTCCGGTGGCGCTGACCATCAACGCCAAAGGCATGCTGGCGTCCCGTCACGCGCTGCTGATCGGCTCGACGCAAAGCCTGGTCGCCACCCGCGCATTGGTCGCCGATGCCGATGTGGTTCTGGCGATCGGCACCGAACTGGCCGAGACCGATTACGACGTCACTTTCGCCGGTGGCTTCGAGATTCCCGGCAAGCTGCTGCGCATCGATATCGACGCCGACCAGACCGTGCGCAACTATCCGCCGCATGTCGCCCTGGTCGCCGACTCGCGCAATGCCGCGCAAGCATTGCTGAGTGCGCTGTCGCACAAACCACTGGCCGAGCGCAGCAGCGATTGGGGTCAGGTTCGTGCTGGGCGTCTGCGCGATGATCTGGCCGCCACCTGGGACGCACCGACGCGGGCCCAGACGCGTTTCCTCGAAACCGTGCTGCACGAATTACCGGACGCGGTGTTTGTCGGCGATTCCACGCAACCGGTGTACACCGGCAACCTCACGTTCAACCCGGAGCGCCCGCGTCGCTGGTTCAACTCGTCGACCGGTTACGGCACCCTCGGTTACGCACTGCCTGCGGCCATCGGTGCGTGGCTCGGCGGCAGCACCGAGAGCGGGGCTCGCCCGCCAGTGGTGTGCCTGATTGGCGACGGTGGCCTGCAATTCACCCTGCCGGAACTGGCCAGCGCCGTTGAAGCACGCACCCCGGTGATTGTCCTGCTGTGGAATAACCAGGGCTACGAGGAGATCAAGAAGTACATGGTCAATCGCGCCATCGAGCCGGTTGGCGTCGACATCTACACCCCGGACTTCATCGGTGTGGCCAAGGCCCTGGGATGTGCGGCCGAAGCGATCAGCTCGGTTGAACAGTTGCGTGGCGCACTCAGGGCTGCAACCGATCGCCAAGGCCCGACGGTGATTGAAATCGACCAGAACCAATGGATGCAGGCGGTGGCCCAATGATGAATTTCCCCACCACACTCGACGGCCTCTACATCAACGGCCACTGGTCCGCCGGTCGCGAACATCTGCGGGTGATCAACCCGGCCACTGAGGCGCTGCTGACGACGGTTATCGGCGGTGACGAACGCGCAGTCGATCAAGCCGTCAGCGCGGCAACTGAAGCCTTCAAGAGCTGGTCGCAAACCACGGGCGCCGAGCGCGGCGCGATCCTGCGCAACATCGCCAACGGCGTGCGCGACGGTCGCGAGCACTTGATGACATTGCAGTCGAGCAACAATGGCAAACCGCTATTCGAAGCGGCCATCGACGTCGATGACGTGATCGCCACGTTCGAGTACTACGCCGAACTCGCCGAAGGCCTCGATGCGCAACAGGACAGCAACGTGCGGCTGCCCAGCGATGATTTCAGCGCACGTCTGCGCCGCGAACCGTGCGGTGTGGTCGGGTTGATCGTGCCGTGGAATTTTCCGATGGTCACCACGGCATGGAAACTTGCGCCAGCCTTGGCCGCCGGTTGCTGCGTGGTGCTCAAACCATCGGAAGTCACGCCGTTGCCGGAGCTGGAACTGGCGGCGATCATTGCTGAGTCCGGGTTGCCGAACGGTGTGTTCAATTTGGTCTGCGGCACCGGTCTGGCGGTGGGGGCGCCGCTGTCGGCAGATCCGCGTATCGCCAAAATCTCCTTTACCGGCAGCAATGCGGTTGGTGTGCAGGTGATGCAGAGGGCCGCCGAAACCGTGAAGGGCGTGAGCCTGGAGTTGGGCGGTAAATCCTCGCTGCTGGTGTTGGCGGATGCTGACATTGAGCTGGCAGTTGAACTGGCCTGCGGCGGCGCGTTCTTCAACGCCGGGCAAATGTGCTCGGCCACCAGTCGCGTGCTGGTCGCCGAAGAGTTGGAGGAACAATTCCTCATTCGCCTGCAAAAACGTGCACAAGCGATTCGCGTGGCCGATCCGTTCGACCCGGAAGTAGAAATGGGCGCACTGGTCAATCAGGCGCAATACCAGCGAGTGCTTGGGCATATTGATCGTGGGCTGAGTGCTGGCGCGAAGTTGCTCTGCGGCGGCAATCGTCCTGAGCATTTGCCGCGTGGATATTTCTTGCAGCCGACCGTGTTCACTGACGTGCCGCTGGACAGTGCGCTGTGGTGCGAAGAGATTTTCGGACCGGTGGTGTGTGTGCGCAGTTTCAGCAATGAAACCGAGGCAATCGCGCTGGCCAACGACAGTCAGTTCGGTCTGGTCGCCAGTGTGGTGACCCGTGATGCTGACACGGCGGATCGAGTGGCCAATGCCTTGGAGGCGGGGATGGTCTGGCTCAATGCACCGCAGGTGATTTTCCCGCAAGCTGCGTGGGGCGGTTACAAACAGAGCAGCATCGGTCGTGAATTGGGGCCTTGGGGGTTGGCTGCGTTTCAGGAGATCAAGCATGTGATTCGGGCGGTTTAACAGCTGGCCCTCATCGGAACGCCGCCCGCCCTAGACCTCTCCCTCCAGGAAGGGGCCAGGGTGAGGGGCTTCCAACGGTCACACCGAAAGCCGCAACCTCGCCAGATCCCGCAACGGTGGCGCCCCAAACAATCGGCTGTATTCACGGCTGAATTGCGACGGGCTTTCATACCCCACCCGATACCCCGCCGCGGAAGCCTCCAGCCCCTCGGCCAGCATCAAGCGCCGCGCCTCTTGCAGGCGCAACTGCTTCTGATATTGCAGCGGACTCATCGCTGTCATCGCTTTAAAACGGTGATGCAAGGTCGAGACGCTGAGGTTCACTTCTTTGGCCAGATCATCAATACGCAGCGGCTGTTCGAAGTTGCCGTTGAGCCACTTGATCGCCTGGCTGATGCGATGGCTCTGGCTGTTGGCAATCGCGATCTCATACAAGCGATGACCCTGCGGGCTGCGCAACAGGCGATAGAGAATCTCCCGGCGAATCAGCGGCGCGAGCATGGCGATGTCTTTCGGTGCATCGAGCAAACGCGCCAGACGCAGCACCGCATCGAGCATCGCACTGTCGATTTTCTCGACATACAAGCCGCGCCCGGTCGGCCGGGTCGGCACGGCCATGGGGCCGGCGTCGGCGATCAGTGCGGTGATTTCTGCCGGGTCGATATCCAGGCGTACGGCCAGGATCGGCTCTTCAGGCGACACGTTAACCACTCGCCCGCTCAACGGCATCGAAACCGAGACCACCAGGTAATTCAGCGGGTCGTAATTGAAGAACTCATCGGCCAGCCGCACCTCTTTACGCCCTTGCGCCATGATGCACAGCGCCGGTTGCGCGAGCACCGGGGCGAAGTCGTGGGATCGGGTGTGGCGCGACATGAACAGCGAACCGACAGCGGTCTGATAGCTGCCATCGTCGGTGGTGTTGCGGCGGATGATCGCCGCCAGTTCCGCACGCTGCTTTTCCATGTCAGCACTGGGTTCGGCTTGAAAACGATCGAATGACGTCATGCACGGCATCCTCGGCAAGGGAGGGGGAATGGAGCAGAGCATATGTTTGTGCAAGCGCCAGCGGTAGACACATCCTGCCAAATGCTTGCCTGATTCTGCACGGGGGCGCGGCGTTGATTTGTCGTCGAACCCTGTAGGAGCTGCCGAAGGCTGCGATCTGTTGATTTTTAAAGGTCAAAGGATCGCAGCCTTCGGCAGCTCCTGCACAAAGCCTGTGTGACGGTGTTGCAAGTACTTTCGCAGGATTGTGCAACAGGGCGGCAGGAATCGACTAACGGCACCTCGCGCCCGCGCCTTAACCTTGGATCCTGTCGCAGCCTCCCCCCGGCTGCCACGCAACTCCCTGGGAGGGTTGAACATGTCCAAGCAGATTCCCGTCAGTCATATGGCCTTCGTACGAGCGCGCACCGGACGCTCGGCCGAACTCGGTGTACGCCTGAGCGCGTTGATCGATCCTTCTCGTGCCGCCCCCGGTTGCCTGAGCTTTGCCTTGCAGCATTCGCAGTGTGACCCCGAGTTGTGGCTGGTCTCCGGCTTCTGGAGCAATCAGCAGATGATGACCGCTTACTTCAACAGTCCGGCGATGGAAATCTTCGCCGAGCTGGTGCAGGAACTGGTGGTCAACAGTCTGGATTTCCACACCTTCAAGGATGTCTCGGCGGCGCAGGCGCTCGGCCAGTGTTCAGCACCGATACACAAACTCGTCGGTTGAGGGTTTAATGTCCGGCTTAATTGACTGAGCCAGGACTTGCGACATGGCACGTAAAGAGTTCGAACACTTCGAAGCAGTATCCGCAGTTGTCCCCGTCGAGCTGGGTGGCAACAAGGGCTATTACGCGGCAATCGCGGTCAAGGCCCTGATCGACGGCGGTGCGCCACGTTTTCATAAACTGCTGGAAGATCAGGTGTTCCCCGGCGCCATCGCGGCCGATGAGGCGGCCATCAATGAGCTGGACCGCCTCAAGGGCGTCACCGAAGACGCCGAGTTGATCTGGTAATTGGTTACTTCGCCGCGCCCGGACGCCACATTTTGAACAGGGCTTCAGGTCCCAACTGGAAATAATCCGCCGGCCCGCCGCCGCGCAGAATCGGTTCTGCCGCGGCGGTGTCGTAGACCCCGTCTTTCAACAGCCACTTGGCGATATGCACGGCGACCACTTCGCCGAGGATCAGCCAGCTCGGTACTGTCTCGCCATCAGCGCGCTGCAATTGAATGATCTGCGTGACCTTGCACTCGAAGGACACCGGGCTTTCGGCGACGCGTGGCACTGAAATCACTTTCGACGCCACGGTCGTCAGGCCTGCCAGTTCAAATTCGTTGACCTCTGGCGCGACCATCGCGCAGCTCTGGTTCATCTGTTCGGCCAGCGGGCGAGTGGCGAGGTTCCAGACGAATTCGCCGGTCTGCTCGATGTTGTTGAGGCTGTCTTTGCGCCCGACGCTTGAGAAGCCAATGATCGGCGGAATGTAGTTGAACGCGTTGAAGAAGCTGTACGGCGCCAGGTTCAACTGGCCGTTGGCATCCTGCGAGGAAATCCAGCCGATGGGACGCGGGCCGACGATGGCGTTGAACGGATCGTGCGGCAGGCCGTGGCCGTTGGCGGGTTCGTAGAAGTGGATGTCATCGGGCATGGCGTGTGTTCCTGAGGGGCTGGGGCTGGCGGCTAATAGTGCAAGCACATTGAGGCAATTTCCAGTCAGCCACAGATATTCCATTTAATGAGCAACCTGTGGGAGCTGGCTTGCCAGCGATGGCATTTTTTCATGCGGCGTTAATGTCGACTGGCAGTCCGCCATCGCTGGCAAGCCAGCTCCCACAGGTTCTCCAGTGATTTCATAAAATTGCCATCCCCCAGAAATGACTAAGCCCGGCCGAAGCCGGGCTGTGCGCTGTACAGCGGCGCTTAACTGATGGAAGCGGATTGAGTCCGGTCATAGCCATCTTCAGCAACAGTGGCGGAACCAGTACGGTCGTAACCGTCAGCAGCAACAGTGGCGGAACCGGTGCGGTCGTAACCGTCAGCAGCGACAGTGGCGGAACCGGTGCGGTCGTAACCGTCAGCAGCAACAGTGGCGGAACCTGTGCGGTCGTAACCATCGGCGGCAACGGCCGAGCCAGTGCGATCAAAACCGTCGGCAGCAAAGGTGTTGGCGGCCAGTACGGACAGGGTCAGGGCGAGGATCAGTTTGGTTTTCATGTTGGTTACTCCAGATTCGTTGGCGGGTGTGTCTTGCATGGGTTTCATGCTACGCCAACTAAATTGATTAAAAAGCGCAAAATAATGCTAAAAACTATCGATTAACTTGATATTAAGGGCGGCGCATTTAATGGCTTCCATCATCAGGAGCGAACGTCGCGCAGGTAATCGATCAGGTAGGCACAGGATGCCGAGGCAGAATTAACCGGTGATTAATCGCCGGAAACAAAAAATCGCAGCCTCCGACAACTCCTGTAGGAGCTGCCGAAGGCTGCGATCTTTTGATCTTGCGTGACGTTCAGTCAGTCAATCAGTCAGTGACGATCCGCGAATGCTTCTGGGTGTCCTTCATGGTGATGTACACCAGCAACGACACAGCGATGCACGCCGTCACATACCAGTAGTAACCGGTTTCCATGCCGATGCTCTTGAACCACAGCGCGATGTATTCGGCGGTGCCGCCGAAGATCGACACGGTCAGTGCGTAGGGCAGGCCGACGCCCAGGGCGCGGATTTCAGTCGGGAACAGCTCGGCTTTGACCACCGCGTTGATCGAGGTGTACCCGCTGACGATGATCAGCGCCGCCATGATCAGGAAGAACGCGCCCCACCAGCTCTGGATGGTGTGCAGAGTCATCAGGATCGGCACGGTGAAAATCGTGCCCAGCACACCGAAGGCGATCAGGATCGGACGACGACCGATCTTGTCCGACAGGCCACCGATGATCGGTTGCAGGCACATGAACAAAAACAGCGTGGCGGCAGAAATGGTTGTCGAATCGGAGATGCTCATCCCGACGGTGTTCACCAGGTACTTCTGCATGTAGGTGGTGTAGGTGTAGAACGCCAGCGTACCGCCCATGGTCAGGCCAACCACGGTGGCCAGTTCCTTGGGGTGACGCATCAAGGTGCGCATTGCGCTTTCCTTGGACTTCTCTTTCTTGGTGAACGACTCGGTTTCTTCCATGCCGCGACGCAGGTACAGCGCGACCACTGCACACAGCGCGCCGATGGCAAACGGAATGCGCCAGCCCCACGCGTACAACTGCTCGGTGGTGAGTGTCTGTTGCAGCACGATCAATACGCCGAGGGCGATGAGCTGGCCGGAAATCAGGGTCACGTACTGGAAGCTGGAGAAGAAGCCGCGACGGTCCTTGGTCGCCATTTCCGACAGGTACGTTGCGGAGGTGCCGTACTCGCCGCCGACCGACAGGCCTTGCAACAGACGGGCGAAGATCAGCAGGATCGGTGCGCCGATGCCGATGGTGGCGTAGTTGGGGCTCAACGCGATGATCAGCGAGCCGAAGCACATCAGGTACACCGAGGCCATCAACGCTTTCTTGCGCCCTACTTTGTCAGCGTACAGGCCCATCAGCCAGCCACCGATCGGGCGCATCAGGAAGCCCACGGCGAAGATCGCAGCGGTGTTCATCAATTGTGCGGTGGAGGAGCCAGCAGGGAAAAAGCTCTTGGCGAAATACAGCGAGAAGGCGGCATAGACGTACCAGTCGTACCACTCGACCATGTTGCCAACGGAACCGCTGAAGATCGATTTGATCCGGCTGGCGGTGGTTCTTTCTTTGGCCGGCGCGGCAGCCGACCCAAGTGGCAGGGCGTTGGAGTTATCCATTGAAGGATCCTTCGTTTAATTGTTTTTGTGGAGCGCGTTAAAACGCAGCCTGCGGGGGCTATAGCAGGAGCTGTGCCAACGGGGAGAGGGGCGGTTTAGAAGGGCTGGCGGGATTGATTGAGCGGATTGTTGCTTATGGTGTGGAGCGCTTGAGCGGATTTCCGCTTACTGCAGCGAAGATCACAAGCCCCTCACCCTAACCCTCCCTAAACGTCGGACCGCCCAGAGGGAGAGGGGACTGACCGAGGTGTTTGTGCGACCAGCGCCGACCTGAAATTTCGAAGGTGAATGCAGATTCCCAATCAACACAAATCGGCTAACTTTCGCCCTCTCCCATTGGGAGAGGGCTGGGGTGAGGGGCCGGGTTTCAGCCACACCGAAAATCCCGGGCCGCATTCACTCCAGCAAAAACATCTCCCGGCTCAACCCATGTCGCTGCATCTTTTCATTGAAAGTGCGCCGCGGCAGTTGCAGCTCTTCAAGCACCGCTTTCACATCACCCTTGTGCCGCGTCAGTGCCGCGCGCAAGCACTGCGCCTCGAAAGCTTCCTGCTGCGCCGCCAGCGACTGCCCCGGATCAATTCCCGGTGCCGGTTCATCCAGGCCCAGCACCTGTCGTTCGGCGACGTTCGCCAGTTCGCGCACATTGCCCGGCCAGTCATGGCAGAGCAGATGACTCAACTGTGCAGCCGTCAACGGTGGGAAGCTGCGGCCCAGGCGCTGCGCCGCACTTTGGGCGAATGATTCGAACAGCAACGGAATGTCTTCGCGGCGTTCGCGCAGCGGCGGCAAACGCAGCTCGGCAACGTTGAGGCGATACGCGAGGTCTTCGCGGAAACGCCCGGCACGCGCCTCGTCGAGCAAGTCGGGTTTGGTCGCCGCGACAATCCGCAAATCCACGCGAATGCTCTGGTTCGACCCCAGTCGCTCAAGCTTCTGCTCTTGCAATACCCGCAACAATTTCACTTGCTGGGCCAGCGGCATACTTTCGATTTCATCGAGAAACAGCGTGCCGCCGTCGGCGTATTCCAGCTTGCCGATGCGCTTGCCGGAGGCACCGGTAAACGCGCCGCTCTCATGGCCGAACAGTTCGGCTTCGAACAGCTGTTCAGGGATCGCCGCGCAGTTGAGTGCCACGAACGGTTTGTCCGCCCGGAGGCCGAAGTCATGCAGGCAACGCGCAACCAGTTCCTTGCCGCTGCCGGTCTCGCCCCGGATCAACACATTGACCGGCAACGCTGCCAGATCCAATACCTGCCGGCGCAACGTCTGCAAGCCACGGGACACGCCGAGCAACGTCGAATCGAGTTTGGCGCGGTTGTCGGCCTGCTCGTGCAGGGCGCGGTTTTCCAGGACCAGTCGGCGTTTCTCCAGCGCCCGGCGCAGGCTGCCTAGCAAGGTCTCCGGGCTGAACGGTTTTTCCAGAAAGTCGTAGGCACCGTCGCGCATCGCTTCGACCGCCATCGGCACATCGCCATGACCGGTGAGCAGAATCACCGGCAGATCGGCGTCGCGGCGCTGCACCTCGGCCAGCAGTTCCAGGCCACTAAGGCCAGGCATGCGCACGTCGCTGAGGATCACCCCGGGAAAGTGCGCGGGCAGGGCGGCGAGGCATTCTTCGGCGCGGCTGAACAGTTGCACCTTGAATCCCGACAGGCTCAGCCACTGTTCGACGGCACTGCGAATGCTGCTTTCGTCATCGACCACCATCACCGAGTTGAGCATCAGTTGTGTGCCTCCAGATCAATCGGCAAAGTCAGGATGAACGTCGCACCGCTGTCGCCATTCTCGACGCTCAGACGACCGCCGGATTCGTGCACGATGGCAAAGGATACCGCCAGCCCCAGGCCGAGGCCGTCCCCTACAGGTTTAGTGGTGAAGAACGGGTCGAACACCTGGCCCAGATGTTCTTCGGCAATGCCGCCGCCATTATCGCTGACGCTCAGACGCCACAATTGCTCGTCGGCTTGCAGACGAATTTCCAGGCGCTTGCACGGTTTGCCCTGCATGGCATCGAGGGCGTTGCGCAGCAGATTGATCAACACCTGTTCGAGACGGATCGCATCACCGCGCACCCACGCCGGGCGGGTCAGGTGCAGCACCAGGCTGACCTGTTCGTCACGCAGGCGCGCGTCGAGCAATTGCAGGGATTGATCGACCACCGTCGCCAGATCCAGACGCTCGCGCAAACCACCGGGGCTCTTGCGTGCGAAGGTTTTCAGGTGACCGGTGAGGGCGGCCATGCGCGTGAGCATCTCGTCCACCGGTTTCAGGGCCTTGTAGGCGTCATCGACGCGGCCATGGTCGAGCAGCAGGCGCAAAGTCGCCAGTTGCATGCGCTGAGCGGTCAGCGGCTGGTTGATTTCATGGGCCAGGGCGGCGGACATCTGGCCGAGAGCGGCGAGTTTTGCTGACTGCACCAGGCCTTCTTGCGCAGTGCGCAGTTCGCGGGTGCGTTCTTCGACCAGTTGCTCGAGTTCTTCGCGGTTGCGTTGACGGACCTTCGACAGGCGCCAGCGCTGATTGAGGAACAGCAACAAAAACACCAGCGCCAGCCATACGCCAGCGGCAGCGAGCCCGGCGTTGCGCAGGTCTTCGAAAGCCACTTGCGGGCGGCGCAGCAGATGCAGGGTCCAGCCTTTGGTGGTCAGTGGCAGCGACTCCCACAGATAGTCCGCCGTCCCTTGCGGGCCTTCGACGCGGCGCAGATCGCTGTTGTCATCGAAACGGCGCAGCGACAGATGAGTCAGTGGCGTCAGCGACTGTTTGTCGTACTGACGCGTTGTCTTGATTTCGGCCTGATCGCTGACACTCAAGGGGCGCAACGAGCGATAGCGCCAGCCAGGCTGGTTGGCGATAAAAATGATTCCGCGCGCATCGCTGACCAGCAAGGTGTCGTTGCCCTGGCTCCATTCCCGCTCAAGTTCGGGAAACTCCAGTTTGACCACCATCGCCCCGAGGAACTGGTCGTTGTCGCCCAGCACCGCACTGGAGAGAAAGTAACCGGGAATTCCGCTGGTCACGCCCACCGCGTAAAAACGCCCGGTGCCCTGGGTGCGGGTCTGGCTGAAGTACGGTCGAAAGCCATAATTGTGGCCGACATAGCTGCTGGGCAGACGCCAGTTGCTGGCGGCGACGGCGAGGCCGGTGTGATCGAGCAGTTCAAGGGTCGAGGACTGCGCCGCGCCGTTGATCTTTTCCAGTTTCAGATTCAGTGCCGTTTGTAACTCGGCATCAACGGGGCCGGCCAGTGCCGAGCGCAATTGCGGGTCCAGGGCCAGGACGGCGGGGAGGGCGCGATAGCGGTCGATCAGGGTGTGCAGCGAATTGGCATAGAGCGCCAGTTGCTGGTTGGCCCGGGCCGCGTCTTCTTCCAGCGCCTGACGTTCGGCGTGGCGGATGGCAAGCGTTGCGGCAAGCGCCGCACCGGCGATGATCAGCAGGGTATACAACGACAGACGCAGGGTACGGGAAGTCGGCGGCATACGGGGGCGAGCAAGGTAGGAGTCGGGCGGGCACCATAGCATGGCGCCAGTCGCAAGAAACAAGATCACTGAAACTTCTGTAGCCCTCAGCGCTTGGCTGATTTGCGCGCTTTCATCGGGACGCGCAAACGTACTTGTCGATCAACGGCTACAGTTTGCGTGGACACGTCGACAGCGCTGTCCAGAGGTCGTAATCGGCCTGTTTTTTCCAGCTGATTCATGGAGTCCCAGGTAATCCCCGTCAGCTCTTCAACTTCCAGCACCTGATCACGCAGTGCGTTTTGCGCCTTCCTGAATACCTGGTCCATCACGCCGTGTTCGGCAATCAGACTGTCGATCCTGTCGATCATTTTGTCTGCCTTGGCGGTCTTTGCTCTTATATTTTGGGTGTCTCTCAAGTCGTCGACATAACCTCCCACTATCGGTCCCATCACCACTCCTGCCAACGTGGCGGCAAGGGTGGCAGCGACGTTGATTTGATTGAACAGTCGGTTGGCATCCTGAGTGACTTCTGCAGGCGGCAAGCCGCCACCGGTTGCCGGATCCCAGCTTCCGGGAGGGGACCAGCCTGGATTAAAGAGTGTGGAATGCACGACGACCTGCCCAACACTGGCAACCATTGCTGTAACCATGGCTCCAGTGGCCGGCGATGATCCACCGGGTGGAAGCAGTGCCAGACCTACTCTCGAATTAGCGGCGTTGCGGGCGGTGTCCCGGGCCCTCAGTTTCCAGGGTTTACTGGGTTCAGGTGGCGGCAGTGGAGGCGGATTGTCGCGAGGATTACTCACTGATTCCGGGGGCGTCGAGGGATCAGGAGTTATTGTAAGGATCACTGTTTGCGCCGCTGTCCTCGTCGTCCCTTGCCTATCGATAAAGTTGATCGGGTCGTTCCCCTTCATGCAGTAAAGGTTCAGGCCGTCTATCGAGCCTGACGGATCGGGATTTATCCAGCGTTGTAACCAGGGCGCTTAATACCGTTCACCGTAGTAATACAAACCGCTGATATCCATTTCCTTACCGCTATAACGCGCGAACTTGTAGCTGACCTCAATCGCCGATTTCGCGGCCAGCCACGCGGTGGCGCCAAACGGGTAGTGGCCTTCGTGGCTGATGGTTTTTGCGCGCTCATCGAGTTCCATCACGGAGGAGCCCAAATGGTCGACAAGGCTATAGCGCAGTTGAATGCGCTACCCTACCTCTTCTGCCGGGGCGAAACCCTGTTCGCGTCGGTTGGCGTAAAGCCGCACCGATTTCGGCCCGATCATGGCAATCGAATTCAGACCATCACCACTCAGGTCGCCCAAGGTCGACAGCGTGTGGAAAAACTCCAGCGGGAAGGCATTGAGGGTGAGGTAGTTGGCGAATTTACCCGTCGCTTCAAGCATGCGGAACCCGGCGCCTCCGGCCTCTGCACGCAGCGGCTCGCGGTAGTACCAGCATTTGTCGTAGCGGCATAAGAAGCCTGGCACGCCTTCGCCGTACAGGTCGACGCACTGATAAAACCGGCCATCCTCGATGCCCGGCTGATGGTCCGTCTCGAACAGGCGAGTGGGGGGCTGATTGATCTCGAAAGCGGAATACTCGAACTCGACCGCTGGTGTGTTTTCCACCGTGCCGCTGGCATCGAAGGCCTGATAGTGCGCGGCGCTGATCTGGCTGAGCGGCCAGTGCGGCGTAGCATCACTGTGTTCCAGCAACAGACGCCGCACCAGCACCGGTTGATCCCCTTGGCTGGGCGGGAAGTGATGAAACATCAGCATTTGCCGACAGAGGCGGCGGGTCCTGACTTCAAAGCCTCGGCCGTAGGTCGAGAAGGGATCTGCCCGCCCGGGCCAGGGCTGCAGCGTTGCGCCGTCGTAGGCCGGAACCTCGATCAGCGAAGTGGTTCGCTCACCGTAGTCGCACAGCAACTGGAAATGCCAATCCAGATCGGCCAGGTTGTCCACCGTCCAGGCGTATAAGTCTTTGCTGGCGGTGAAATTGCCGTAGCACACCCGTTCGAGATAGCGCTGGATGCCGTAATCGATGACCGAGTCGGGGCTCTGGTCGTCAGCCTTGTAGACATAGGCGATGTGTTCGCCGTGTGGGTTCATACTCTCGCAGAGCAACCAGGCGCTAATGCGCAGCGGGTTATCCGGATCGGCACTGGCACGGCGTGATGCCGGGGTTTTGCCGTAGATGAGCAGCGAACCGTCGCTGCCATGCACCAGCCAGAAGGGCGCCACCCTTGTCGGTGCGCCGGCTTATCTGACTCACGCCCAGGCTCCATCCGAACCCGAAGGGTCCATTCCCGTCCTGGCTGCTGTAACGGAAGGACATCTGGGGGGGCATAGCCACGCCCGGCGGAAAGCGGAATTGGCAGCTCGAACGATGCGGCTCCGGTCTGACCGACGCTGCCCCATCTCTTGCCAAGGGTGGCGATTGTCGAGCTTTTGGCGATGGAAGGCGTAACGATGCTGAGCTCTTGGTCGGCCATGATTGCGTCCGGTGCAGTTGCAGTGGCGTAGGTGAATCGCCGCTACCAACAATGGCACGTGGCGTAACCTGTCAGATGTGACAGGTGCACAAGATCGTTTTGTGTGCTTTTCATCGGTTTTTATCGCGATACCACATTCGCAACGTGTAGGAGCTGCCGAAGGCTGCGATCTTTTGACCTGATTTTTTTCAGGCAAGATCAAAAGATCGCAGCCTTCGGCAGCTCCTACAGGGGGGAGGCGGATACAGGCGCGGACACAAAAAAGGCCGGCCCGTCGTATGACGGGCCGGCCTCTCTTTATAGCGGTAAAGCGCTTACTGCACTTCTACTGCCAGGCTCTCGCTGATCTTCTTTTGCCAGATCGCAGGACCGGTGATGTGTACCGATTCACCTTGGCTGTCCACCGCAACGGTGACAGGCATGTCCTTGACCTCGAACTCGTAGATCGCTTCCATGCCCAGCTCGGCGAACGCCAGTACCTTGGATTTCTTGATCGCCTGGGCGACCAGGTAAGCGGCGCCGCCGACAGCCATCAGGTACACGGCTTTGTTGTCCTTGATCGCTTCGATCGCGGTCGGACCACGCTCGGATTTGCCGATCATGCCCAACAGGCCGGTCTGCTCAAGGATCTGACGGGTGAACTTGTCCATCCGCGTTGCAGTGGTCGGGCCAGCCGGGCCAACCACTTCGTCACCGACCGGATCAACCGGGCCGACGTAGTAGATGAAACGACCTTTGAGGTCTACCGGCAGGGTTTCGCCCTTGTTCAGCATCTCGACCATGCGCTTGTGCGCAGCATCGCGACCGGTGAGCATCTTGCCGTTGAGCAGGACGGTTTCGCCCGGCTTCCAGCTCTGCACGTCTTCCGGGGTCAGTGTGTCGAGGTTGACGCGGCGAGCCGAAGGACCGGCTTCCCAGACGATTTCCGGGTAGGCGTCCAGCGGTGGCGCTTCCAGCGAGGCCGGGCCGGAACCGTCGAGCACGAAATGCGCGTGACGGGTGGCGGCGCAGTTCGGGATCATGCACACCGGCAGCGAGGCGGCGTGGGTCGGGTAGTCCATGATCTTCACGTCGAGCACGGTGGTCAGGCCACCAAGGCCCTGGGCGCCGATGCCCAACTGGTTGACCTTCTCGAACAGCTCCAGGCGCATTTCTTCAATGCGGTTGGACGGGCCACGCTTGATCAGCTCGTGAATGTCGATGGACTCCATCAACACTTCCTTGGCCATCACCGCCGCTTTCTCGGCGGTGCCGCCGATACCGATGCCCAGCATGCCCGGTGGGCACCAGCCGGCGCCCATGGTCGGAACGGTCTTCAGTACCCAGTCAACGATCGAATCGGACGGGTTGAGCATGGCCATTTTCGACTTGTTCTCGGAACCGCCACCCTTGGCTGCCACGTCCACTTCCACGGTGTTACCCGGGACGATGGAGTAGTGAATGACGGCCGGGGTGTTGTCCTTGGTGTTTCTGCGAGCGCCCGCCGGGTCGGCGAGGATCGAGGCACGCAGAACGTTTTCCGGCAGATTGTAAGCCTGGCGCACGCCTTGGTTGATCATGTCGTCCAGGCTCATGGTGGCGCCATCCCAGCGCACGTCCATGCCTACACGCACAAACACGGTGACGATACCGGTGTCCTGGCAGATCGGGCGGTGGCCAGTGGCGCACATGCGCGAGTTGATCAGGATCTGCGCCATCGAATCACGGGCCGCTGGCGATTCTTCGCGCAGGTAGGCTTCGTGCATCGCCTGGATGAAATCCACCGGGTGGTAATAGGAAATGAACTGCAGGGCGTCGGCAACGCTCTGAATCAGGTCGTCTTGCTTGATCACGGTCATGAGTCGCGCTCCTCTAAAAGACGGGAACATTCTATGGGGCAGCTACAAGCCTCAGGTTTCAAGCTGCAAGTTCAAAGCAGTACGCGGACTGCTTCAGCTTGCGGCTTGGAGCTTGCAACTTGAAGCTGGCCCTTCGGGCCGGGCACGCCGGGGCTGCTGGCGCGACGCTAAAAAGGCGCGGCAGTATACCGCGCCTCGGTGGGGCATACACGCGCCGGCAGTCATTCGTTGGTCGCATGTGTTGGCGAGTTGATGGGGATTGCATTTGCAACTTGAAATTCCTTCCCCCCTCACCCCAACCCTCTCTCCCAAGAGGGCAATGGGGAAGGGCGCTGATCCTGGTGTTGTTTGAAGCTGGGTTCGGCTCGGCATCTCAGGTCGGTGCAGCTTGTGAAAACAACGCGGTCAGTTCCTTCTCCCTCTGGGAGAGGGCTAGGGTGAGGGGCTTGTGGCGATACATGCGGGCCACACTTTTGACGTCAAATTTCGGGCCCGAAAATCGGTGGTCATTTATCGACTACGCCTCTAAAGTGGCAGCCGGTCTGTAGGGTAGGACACTCGGTCAGCCTCCAATCGCACGGTGAGTCAACGATTGACCCATAACGCCATTCAACGTCTTTTGCTCAAACGCTTCGCCCTCGCTGCAGCCACCTATGGATTGGCTTTACTGCTGCTGTGGCTGGCGTTTTTCACCGGGCATTACGACCAGTCCTTGGGCACCATTGCCGTCGGCAGCGCGCTCGTAGTCATCAGTCAAGCCATCCTGTTCAGCCTGTTCTGGTCGGGTTGCAACCAGCGTTTTGACGATCCAAGCATGACCGAAACGCAAGTGTTGCTCGGACTCGGCTGGCAGACCTGGCTGATCGCTCATCTGGACGAAGCGCGGGGCGCCTTTCTGGTGTTCTACGTGCTGATCCTGCTGTTTGGACTGTTTCACCTTAGCCGGCGGGCGTTCATCCGCTGTGCGTTGCTGGTGTTCTTCAGTTTCTGTGCAATTACCCTGTGGGACGCTTACCACTTGCGCTTGCCGGAGCCTGCGCTCGCTGCATTGCAGGTGTGCATCCTGGCGATGGTGCTGGCGTGGCTGGTGCTTTACGCGCGATTTGTTCAGGTGTCGCGTCAACGCATGCGCCAGCGCCGGTTTGCCTTGCAAGCGCATCAGGACACCCTGCGCGGCATGATGCGTCAGCTCGAAGACCTTGTGGCCACCGACGAACTGACTGGCCTGTTCAACCGTCGGCACTTCCTGCGTCTGGCCTCGCGTGAACTGAATGCGATGGACAATGATGCCGTGCACGGTCTGGCGCTGATCGACCTCGACCACTTCAAACGCATCAACGACTTCCACGGCCACGCCGCTGGCGATCAGGTATTGCAGGCGTTTGCCGGTGTCGCCCAGGCGTGCCTGCGCGATGGCGACGTACTGGCGCGCTATGGGGGCGAGGAATTCGTCGTCTTGCTGCCCGACTGCGATGCCGAGCGTCTGACTGCCTGCTGTGAACGTCTGCGCATTGCATTCACCGATGTTGAACTGGTCGGCCTGAACGTGCGTAATCTTAGTCTGTCGGCTGGCATGACGCTGCTGGCCTTGGGTGATGACCTCGATGACGCCCTGCAACGCGCCGATCAGGCGCTTTATCGGGCCAAGCGTGACGGGCGCAATCGCTGTGCGGCCGCGTGGGAGAACGTTGATGCCTGAACTTCGCGTCGGTGACCGGCAATGGTCGGTGGCGGCGGGCGGCAATTTGCTCGACGCCCTTAATCAGAACGGTGTGGCCGTGCCCTACAGTTGTCGCGCCGGTAGTTGCCATGCGTGTCTGGTGCAGTGCGTGCAAGGCTTGCCGGCGGATAATCGGCCGGACGCCTTGAGCGCAGAGCAGCGTCAGCAGGGTTGGCGTCTGGCGTGCCAGTGTCAGGTAATCGAAGATTTGCAGGTGCACACGTTCGACCCGATCGAGGACGGCCACCCGGCCATCGTCGAAGCGCTGGACTGGCTCAGCGACAGCGTCCTGCGCTTGCGCCTGAGTGTGCAACGGCCGCTGCGCTACAGCGCCGGACAGCATCTGGTGCTGTGGATCAACCACATCGCGCGGCCCTACTCGCTGGCCAGCCTGCCGCAAGAAGACCGTTTTCTGGAATTCCACCTCGATTGTCGCCAACCCGGCGAATTCTGCGATGCGGCGCGACGCCTGCAAATCGGCGACCCGATCCGCCTCGGTGAGTTGCGCGGCGGTGCGTTGCATTACGACCCCGACTGGCACACCCGACCGTTGTGGCTGCTGGCTGCCGGTACGGGGCTTGGCCCGTTGTTTGGTGTGTTGCGCGAAGCCTTGCGCCAGGATCACCAGGGCGCCATCCGCGTCATTCACCTGGCCCATGACGCCAGCGAGCACTATCTGGCCAAACCCCTTGTTGCACTGGCTGCCCAGCGTGAAAACCTCACGATTGACCTGTGGACGGCGGCCGAGTCAGCCGCCGCTTTGGCGCAACTGCGCCTTGTTTCCCGGCAAACCCTGGCCTTAGTCTGCGGCTCAACAGCCAGCGTCGACGCCTTTGCCAAGCGTTTGTACCTGGCCGGACTGCCGCGTAATCAACTGCTGGCCGATGTATTTCTCAGCCGTGGTTGAGCGCTTGTTTTCGTAGCGAGACATGCCATGACCGAAACCATCCTGCTGGAACGCGAACGCGGTCTGCTGACCCTGCGCCTGAACCGTCCTGACAAGAAAAACGCCCTCACCCGTGCGATGTACAGTCGTCTCGCCGAGGCGTTGAAGCAGGCCGACAGTGACCCCGAAATCAACGCCGTGCTGATCACCGGCAGCGCCGAGTGCTTCACTGCCGGCAACGACATCGCTGACTTCATCCAGCAGCCGCCTGGCGACCTCGACAGTCCGGTCTTCCACTTCATGCTCAACCTGCTCGAATGCCGCAAACCGGTGATCGCTGCTGTGGCGGGGGCGGCGGTGGGGATTGGCACGACAATGTTGCTGCATTGCGATCTGGTTTACGTCAGCCGCGATGCGCGACTGCGCATGCCGTTCGTCAACCTTGGTTTATGCCCCGAGTTCGGTTCCAGCCTGATTTTGCCGCGCATGCTTGGGCACGCCAAAGCGTGCGAACTGCTGTTGCTCGGCGAAGGGTTCAGCGGTGAACAGGCCGCCGACTGGGGCATCGCGACAGAGGCGCTGGGCAGTGGCGAGGCTGCACTGACCAAGGCTCTGGAGATGGCGTTGCGCTTCGATGAGCTACCGTCGCAAGCCGTGCGCATCAGCAAGCAATTGATGAAAGCACCGGATCGCGAGTTGATCCGCAAAGTGATCGAGGAGGAGGGCGCCTTGTTCACCCAGCAGCTGCGTTCGCCGGAAGCGTTGGCAGCGTTGACCGGGTTTATCAAACGACACTGAAATTTCGCCACAACACCTGCTGGATCAGAATGTAAAAAGCCCCACCATTCACATGGCGGGGCTTTTGGTTTTCAGCGCCTGAGCACTCAGACCTGCGGGTCGCCCACGTGCAGGATCTTCATGCCGTTGGTGCCGCCGGTGGTGTGGTAGCTGTCGCCCTTGGTCAGGATGACCCAGTCGCCTTTTTCCACAACGCCGCGCTTGACCAGCTCGTCGATCGCCTTCTGGCTCACTTCGTGCGGCTCAAGCGAAGCTGGGTCGAACGGCACGGTGTACACGCCACGGAACATCGCTGCGCGCGCCTGAGTCTCGCGGTGCGGCGAGAACGCGTAGATCGGCACCGACGAACGGATGCGCGACATGATCAGCGGGGTGTAGCCACTTTCGGTCAGCGCGATGATCGCTTTGACGCCCGGGAAGTGGTTGGCGGTGTACATGGTCGCCAGCGCAATGCTCTCGTCGCAGCGGGTGAATTCCTTGCCGATGCGGTGGCTGGAGGTCTTGCCGGTCGGGTGCTTTTCAGCGCCGACGCAGATACGCGCCATTGCTTGCACAGCTTCCAGCGGATACAGACCGGCAGCCGATTCTGCGGACAACATCACGGCGTCGGTGTAGTCGAGCACGGCGTTGGCCACGTCGGACACTTCGGCACGGGTCGGCATCGGGTTCTGGATCATCGACTCCATCATCTGGGTCGCAACGATCACAGCCTTGTTGTGGCGGCGTGCGTGCAGAATGATTTTCTTCTGAATGCCTACCAGCTCGGCGTCGCCGATTTCCACACCCAAGTCACCACGGGCAACCATGACCGCGTCGGACGCCTGAATCAGACCGTCGAGGGTTTCGTCGTCGGCCACGGCTTCGGCGCGTTCGATCTTCGCCACCAGCCAGGCAGTGCCGCCGGCCTCGTCGCGCAGTTGACGGGCGTAGTTCATGTCGGCGGCGTCACGCGGGAAGGACACCGCGAGGTAGTCGACTTCCATTTCAGCGGCGAGCTTGATGTCGGCCTTGTCTTTTTCAGTCAGGGCCGGTGCGGTCAGGCCGCCACCGCGACGGTTGATGCCTTTGTGATCGGACAGCGGGCCGCCAATGGTCACGGTGCAGTGCAGTTCGGTGGCAGTCGCGGTATCAACGCGCATCACCACTCGGCCGTCGTCGAGCAGCAGCTCGTCGCCCACACCGCAGTCCTTGACCAGATCCGGGTAGTCGATACCGACCACTTGCTGGTTGCCTTCGGTCAACGGATGGCTGGTGGAGAAGGTGAACGTGTCACCGATCTTCAGCTCGATTTTTTTGTTGGCGAATTTGGCGATACGGATTTTCGGGCCTTGCAGGTCACCCAGCAGGGCAACGAAGCGGCCGTGCTTGGCAGCGAGGTCACGCACCAGCTTCGCGCGAGCCTTGTGCTCGTCGGGGGTGCCGTGGGAGAAGTTCAGACGGGCGACGTCCAGACCAGCCAGAATCAGCTGTTCGAGAACTTCCGGCGAGTTACTGGCCGGGCCAAGGGTAGCGACGATTTTGGTACGACGGACGGACATGCAAAGACTCCTGAGTTCAAGCGCAGGCAGAGGCTACTATGCTCCGAGGGTGTAGTCATTGTTCGTTTGCACTACTTATTGTTTTCTTTATTGAACCCGGCAACTTTGGGACAAACGCACCTGAAGATTTCCGACCATGGGTCGATACAGAGCTCAAGACAGGAGAACCCCCATGCGATTGTTGCCCATTGCCGCCCTTGCCCTCAGCGTCCTCGCCGTGACGGGCTGCACCCGTTGGTCGATGAACCATCATTTGAACAACGCCTACAGCGCCTATGACCGGGGCAATTGCGAGCAGGTGATGCTCGAGCTGTCCAAGGTCGAACGCGCCAGTCGTGCCCGCCCGTACGTGTGGCCGGAAGTGTCGATGATGCGCGGCCAGTGCCTGGAGCGACAAAAGATGTTTGTCGACGCGGCGCAGACCTATCAATTCATCATCGCTTCGTATCCAAACAGCGAATACGCCTACCGCGCCCGTGCGCGTCTGGAAACCCTGCAGAGCCTGGGCCACTACCCGACGCGCAGTGCGGCAGCCGTGGTGCGTCCAACGCGCTTTTGATGGCAGTTGTCATACAAAATCTGGCCGGTTGTACAGCCTGAGCTATAGTCGAATGATCCGGGTTTAGAGCCGAGTCTCTAATCCGGGGCAACACCTGCGACTGGTCAGTTGTAATGTGGCGGCGAGGTAGCGACCGTCACACCGGAAGCGGGGAGAGCGTGCCTGTGTCGTCTCTGTCGTAAAGCACGTTCCGAAGCAAAAGCGCGGCTCTGTGAAGGAGCCTTGCATGGCGAACTGCGCATGTTTACCGACCGCCGCATCGAACGGCATCAGCTGCCGTATTTCCTGAAAGTATTCAACAGCGTCACCGACAAACCCATCGGCTTTCTCGGCAATGTGTCCGCAGACGGGCTGATGTTGATCAGCCAGTTGCCGATGATGATCGGTGTGGATTTCAATCTGCGCCTGAAAATCCCCGGCGACGATGGCTGTCATCAGGTGATCGACTTCACCGCGTGTTGCCTGTGGTGCCACGAAGACGCGACGCCACTGCATTACGACGCCGGCTTCATCCTGCAACGACCGCCCCCGGAATACGGGCAACTGGTCGAGGCGTTGCGCCAGTACTTCAGTTTTCAGCCGTTGCCGGCCTCTGCCTGAACCTCAACAGCAAAAGATCGCAGCCTGCGGCAGCTCCTACAGGGGATTGATGTTCATCCAGGAGCTGCCACAGGCTGCGATCTTTTGATCTTCAGCCAGAAATACTGATAGCCCGCTCGTTATCCAGCGTCTTCTCCGCCAGCAACAAACCCATCTCGCTCAACTGATAAATCGCCATCGCCAGATGACGCGGTTTGTCTTCAAGGCTGTCTGCCAGATCGAGCAACAGAATGCTCACCGACGAAAACGTCTCGTACGTCTGAATGGCCACGGCTTCGGGATTGAGATCGGGGGCGATCATGAACATCTGCATGCCGCGATCCACGGAATTGCGCGAGGGCGGCGCTGCGGGTTTGAGGTAATGGTCGAGGGCTTTTTCGGCGGCTTCGTGAAGTTTTTTCGAATCGGCTGATTCGTAGGGGGAGACCGAGTCGCCGGTTTCGGGGGGATTTGGAGTGTCTTTGAACATGATCGCGTTTCCTTTAATAGGGCTGCCACCGTCTCGCGACTAAACGAGGGGGGTGGCGGCTGAACGCAGGTTAGTCGACCGGGAGAAACGCGAAAACCGGCGCGCCCGAGGGCGCCCTGCGCACAGCCACCATCGAGTGCGGGGATAGGGAATACCCGACTTGATGACGCTTATGCACCTTCGCGTTACTCCCGGGCGACTAAACCCGACCACTGATTGGTAGCGGCATGGATCAAGTTACGGGGCGTCAGCAAAGCGCACAAGCCGGCGGATTCTGAGGGATGTGTAGGCAAAGGCGCAAGGCAACGTAGCCGCGTGTTGGTAGCTGAAGGACGCGACCGGATTGCGTTGTGGGAATAATTACCGTTGGTGGGGACTGTCAGATTTTACAGGTGTCCAGAAATTGATTGCGCTGTAAATAAGTTTGATCGTTCGAACAACTACAAAAGGAACGCGGTCATGCCCTTGAACACCGTCCAGATCAAAGATCTCGCGGAAGGGCCTGGGTACATTGAGGCGCAGTGGAGTGGGAATACCCTGACAGTATTCTTGCTCCGACCAGAACAGATATCCACGGCGATGTACGGGTCCAATTCAGATTGGCAGGTATGCAACGTGGGGCGCTACAGGGCTCTGTAAAGGGTGGGTTGGCCTGATGGCAAGTTCGGTCGATTGAGTTTGTGCTGGTGCCGAATGTTGACTGACCTTATTGGGGGAAGTCATTCATCTGTTTAGTTAGTTTGCTTTGGCGTTTTACAAGGGAGTTATAAGCATGAGTACTAATGCGATGCCCCGCTTATAAATTACCCGCCTTCTTTAATGCCAGATACCGTGTCACCAATCCAACCCCTAGTTCAAAGGGGCGCGAATCCAAAAACCTGATTTCATGAGCACTCAATCGCTCATGCAGTTCTGCCCGTTCGTTCAAATAGCTCACGGTGCCGCAATAGGCTAATGCTTCGGGCAGGGTTTGCACTGGCGACTTACGCAATATGTCGAGTGTGTCCTCGCGCAGGCTCGCCACCAGCACTCGGTGTTGCTGGCTCAGACGCTTGACTGCATTTAGCAGTTCCTCATCGTCCTCATCGCGCAAATTGGTGACCAGCACCACCAGTGCCCGGCGTTTTTGTCGGGCCAGGAGTTGGTTGATGGCGGCTTGGTAATCGGCTGGGCGTTGCGTGCTGTCGAGGTCATAGACGCTATTGAGCAGTACGTTGAGTTGGCCGTTGCCTTTCACCGGCGCAACGTAGCGCGGTTGATCACTGGCAAAGGTGCTCAAGCCCACCGCATCGCCCTGGCGCAGGGCCACGTAACTGAGCAGCAGGCAGGCATTGAGCGCGTGATCGAAGTGCGACAGTTCATCGTCCTGACTGCGCATGCGTCGGCCACAGTCGAGCATGAAGATGATCTGCTGATCGCGTTCGTCCTGATATTCGCGGGCAATCGGTGTGCGTTGGCGGGCGGTGGCTTTCCAGTCGATCTGACGCAGACTGTCGCCCTCACGAAATTCACGCAACTGGTGAAACTCCAGCCCTTGGCCGCGACGTTGCCGTTGGCGCACGCCGAGCTGGCTGAGCCAGTTGTCTACCGCCAGTAATTGGCCGCCGTAGAGTCGCGCGAAATCCGGATAAACCCGGGTGTTGTCAATAACGCTGAGCAGGCGTTTGCCCGACCATAACCCCAGTGGACTCGGCAGGCTGATTTCGCACTGTTCGAAGCTGAAATGCCCGCGCTTGAGAGGGCGCAGGCGATAGCTGATCTGGCTGTGCTGACCCGGTTGCAGCGCAACATTCAACGGCAGGTTTTCGAAACTCAGGCCATCGGGCACATGGTCGAAAATCTGAATGTTCAATGGCTCGGCAAAATCGTGTTCAACCTTGAGCTGCACCTCACCCCAGCGTCCTAATGCGAGGCTGCCGGGCATCTGTCGTTTGATCTGCACGGTGGGTAAACGCTTGAGGCGCACCGCGTCGAGTGTCGCCAACGCCAACAGTGCCAGCAGCAGTCCCCAGTTGATCGACAGCAGACTGGCCGGGAGCTCGATTTGCAGTGCCTGCAAAGTGCCGAGCACGATGGCGATGGCCAGCAGCACGGCGACCCAGCTCAATAACAGTTTCGAGGGTTTCACAGACGCGGCGCCGGGACTTGGTCGAGCAGTTGCTGCAGCACCTGATCGACTTGCAGGCCTTCGATGTCCAGCTCCGGGGCAATGCGCACGCGATGGCGCAACACCGCCAGCGCGCAGCCCTTGATGTCATCCGGAATCACGAATTCACCGCCGCGCAACAAGGCTCTGGCGCGGGCACACCGCACCAGCGCAATCGTGGCGCGTGGCCCGGCGCCGAGGCTCAGGCCTGGCCAGGTGCGGGTGCTGCGCGCCAGGCGAACGGCGTAATCGAGCACCTGATCATCCAGCGGCAAATCGCTGGCGATGCGTTGCAGCGCCTGCACGTCCTTGGCTTGCAGCACGGTGCGCAACGGCTGCACATCAAGCATGTCGGCTCGGGTCGAGCGACTGACCTGACGCACCATGTTCAGTTCCTGTTCCGCGTCCGGGTAGTCCATGCGCACCTTGAGCATGAAGCGGTCGAGTTCGGCTTCGGGCAGTGGGTAGGTGCCTTCCTGTTCGATCGGGTTCTGCGTCGCCAGTACCATGAATGGCTGAGCGATCGGCAGGGCGCGTCCCTCCAGCGTGACCTGGCGCTCCTGCATCGCTTCGAGCAGCGCCGCCTGGGTTTTCGCCGGGGCGCGGTTGATCTCGTCGGCCAGCAGCAGATTGGTGAACAACGGGCCTTTGCGCAGCTTGAATTGCTCGGTGTGCAGGTCATACACGGCATGGCCGGTGACGTCGCTGGGCATCAGGTCGGGAGTGAATTGAATGCGTGCGAATTCGCCGCCAAAGCAACGCGCCAACGCCCGCACCAGCAAGGTCTTGCCCAGTCCGGGAACGCCTTCGAGCAGCACGTGGCCGCCAGCGATCAACGCCGTCAGGACGTCATCAATCACCGGATCCTGCCCGATGACCGCTTTGCGCAATTCGCTGCGCACCGCTTGCGCCAGTTGACTGGCGCGCTGGCGTTGCTGGGCGGCGTGGGTGGCGCTGCCGGGCTCGATCTGTTCAGTCATAGCGTGTTCCTCAAGGTTTGCAGGTGGGCGACCTGGCGGCAGAAATCGGCGCTGGACATCCGCCGGTTCGGCACCGGGCTCAAGGCCTGGCTGATGGCGCGGGTGGGTTGTCGGGTCAGACGCGACAACGCCAGCCATTGTTCGGCAACATTCAATTGATCAAAACCAGGATGGCGGCGGCGGGCGCGGCGCAACACGTCTTGTTGCAGTGCCTGCAACAGCGCTTGCTGACCGTTGTGCCGAAGCATGAAATCGGCACTGGCGCGCAAGTGTTCCTGCAACTGCCGGCGGCCATTTGGGGCTGGCGCCTGAAGTGGGCCATGGCGCACACCGGCCTGCCAGAGCCACAAACCGATCAGCGCAAGCAGGGCGACGATGGCTTGCGGAAAATAGCGCCAGAGCAGCGTCAGCAAGCCATCGTGTTCGGTGTTGTAGATCAGCGTGACGTCGGTGTCGGCACTCAGATACCAGAGCAGCCAGGCGTTGTCGTACTGGGCGATCGCCGTGGTTTTCCACAACTCGGCATCGGTGACCACTGTGATATAACCGAGGCTGTAGGCCAGTTGCATCATGTGTGTGGCCTTGGCGCTGTTGGCCCAGGCTTGCGCAAGATTCTTCGGGTCGTCGAGGTGGAAGTCGGTGTCGAACCCGGCGTAGGCCGGGGCGTCTTCGTCCTCCAGATACAACTTGGTCAATTTCGGGTACGGATCTTTTTCCTGATCGGAGGGCGAATCCTTCAGATCCTTGCTCAGGGATTGATGCAGTTGCACCCGATCAAGCAACAGGTCGTTGCTCTGTTTTGACTGTTCATCCCACAACGATTCGGCGACGAACACCAGCCGTCCGCCAGCCCGCGTCCAGTTCAATACCTGATCGACCTGACGCGGAGTCATCCGCGAGCGGTCGTTGAACAGCAGCAGAGTGTGCCCGTGCGGTTCGATATCCGGCAGCACAGCAAGGCTTTCGGCATGGCTGACGTTGATGCCGCGCTCACGCAAGAACATTTCCGCCGCCAGATAGGGATTGGCCTGTGCGGCGGGCGATGGGCCGTGATCGATCTGTTCCTGATAAGGCTTGGCCACAAGGTAGAGAAAAATGCCCAGCACACTCAGCAGCGCGACGAGCAATGCGCCGACCCACCAAAGCGTGCGCCGATTCAACGGGACGCTCCATGGCCGAATAACGCGCGCCAGCCATCGCACAATTCCTGTTGCAGGTGCACCGCCGGTACGCGATGTCCGTAGGCCATGTTCTGCCAATGGGCGGTCAGGGTGCGGCTGAAAGCGAGCAGCTCCGGACGCTGGAGTTGTTCGACTCGCGCCAGCACCTGATTTTCGGTGTCGGCGGCTTTCAGGGTCAGATCGAAGTCGTGGAGCAAGTGACTGAGCAGGCCCCGATAGAGCAGGCTCAGGGCCGCGCGTGGCTGACTCTGCCAGAGTTGTTCGGCGTGGGCGGCGATGTCGTCGGGTAAGGTGTCGCGGTTCAGATCCAGGCCGAAGGCTTGCTGCGGCAGGGGCCTTTTTGCCCGGACGCGCAGGGCCGGCCGGCGGCTGACGAACGCTTGCAGAAACTCGCGGTAACGCCAGATCAGCCAGCCCAGCGCAGCGATCAATGTGCCCCACAGCAATACTTCGATGATCGTGGCCAAGGCGTTGAAGTGCTGGCCATTCAGCCAACCCAGCAAGGTTTTGAGCCACTGCGGGGCTTCACCGGGTTGTTCTTCTTTGGCGGTGTTTGCCGGGTCATCGCCAAAGCGGTAACGGGTGACGGATTCCGGGTTCTTGAAGGGTGGTTGTTCGAGCAGTGCCTTGATGCTGTCGCGTGATGCCTGACTGGTCAGTGGCTGATTCAACAGACGTGGAGCGTCCGGTGCATCAACAGGCTCGGCAGCCCAGACCGGTTGCACAGGTGGCAGCAACAGACACACCGCCAGCAGCACGCCGAGCACGCTGCTGCTCAGCCGTTGGCGCAAGCGTCGGAACACCAGTTCAATGTCCCACGCTTCCAGTTGCGTGCGCCGGTTCAGATAAAGGCTGAACCCGCAGGCCACGTAGATCGGCTCCCACACCACCAGCACCAGCGCATAGAAGACATTGGTCAGGTGCTCCAGCCAGCGCCATTCGTGATCCGCCGCGAGAATCAACGACTGCCAGTCCCAATCGGTTTCAATCTGCTGCGGCAACAGCAGGTAGAACAGCACCAACAGGCCGATCCACAGCGCCGTTTCCAGATGCACGCCGATGATGGTCAGCCACTGCGCGGCGCCGGCGTTGCGTTGCAGCAGCACCTGTAGACGTTGTTGCCGTTCACTGCCGTCCAGGCCTTCGAGTTGCACCACGGGCATCAGGAAACTGCGGCTGAAACTCAGCCGTCGCCACGTCAGGCTCGCCAGCAATTGTGGCTTGAGCAGGCGCGGCCACTCGCGCAGGGCTTGCTTGAGCGTCGGGGTTTCGCCGAACAGGGCTTTGGACAGAATGTACAGCGGCAGGCGTTCGTAGGCCGGCTTCAGCCACCAGAAGATAAACACCGCCAGAGATGGCGAGTCCCACAACAATACGCTGAGCAAGGCGAACAGCGGCAGGGTGACGATTGCCCAACTGGTCATCAACAGGCGCCGGTGTTGCTGGCTCATGAGCACGCCCAGGTCCATGGCTTCCCATGTTGTGCGCGGGCGGATTACCACGGTGGCATCACTCAGGCGCATGACGGGTCCTTCCGGCGAACAGCAAATAGCTCGCGACCAATATCCACAGACCGGCGCCGACAAGGTATTTGGTGAGCGGCGCGACGCTGGTTTTCGACGACCAGTACGCTTCGATGAACGCTGCGATCAGCAAGAACAGCATGACCCCACAGATCAGCAGAACGCTCTTGCGGGCGGCGCCTTTCAACGCTTCTGTACGGGTCAGGCGCCCCGGTGCGATCAATGCCCAGCCCAGTTCGAGCCCCGCGGCGCCGGCCAGGGCGATGGCCGTCAGTTCGAAAGCGCCATGGGCGATAACGAATGACCAGAAGGTCTGGCCGAAACCGATTTCGCTCAGGTGCCCGGCCACGGCGCCGATGACCAGACCGTTGTAGAACAGGAAAAATGCGCTGCCCACGCCCATCAGCAACCCGCTGGCGAACGTCTGAAAGGCAATGCCGATGTTGTGCATCACGTAGTAACCGAACATCATCCAGTCTTCGCTGGCAGCCCGCTCGGCCGGGCGCCCGAGGTGGCCGGCCACCGGGTCGTACATGCTTTGCATTTCACGCACTTGATCGGCGGGGATGAGGTTGTAAACCAACTCGGGGAACATGTAGACCAGCACCGCGACACCGATCAGGCTGCCAAAAAATAGCAGGCCGGCGACCAGCACGAAGGGCCATTCGCTGCGCACCAGCCGGGGGAAACCGGCGAGGACGAAGCCGATCAGGTTGGCGCCCAGTCGACTGCGATGCCGGTACAGCTGTTGATGGCCACGAAGTACCTGCTGTTGCAGAGAGTCGATGAGGAAACTGCTGTAGCCGCGTTCCTGCGCCAGCGCCAGGTGTTGGCAAAGGCGTCGATAAGCCTTGGGAAAACCCGCCACTTGCGAGGTTTCCTTGCCCCGTTCGAGGCGTTCAAGGGCCAGCGCAAAACGCTCCCATTCGGCCTTGTGACGACTTTCGAAAAGACTTTGCTTCATGTCGGGCCCAACAAACCGCGCGCGATCCCGTTGAGTTCGGCGACGGCTTTGGGGGCGGAAATATGCAGCGGCTGGGCCAGCAAACCGGCCAGTTCATTGACCCGCGCGGATGACAGTTCACCTTGGCGTTCCGCAAACCCGAGCACAGCACGTTGCTCGCTCAGGGTGAGCGGCACGGGCGCACGGCGGGGTTCGGCGTCGGGTAATTGCGGGCGGGTCAGCGGGCGTTCGCTGTACACCACCAGCGTACCGGCGGCGATATCGCCCAGACGTTTGAAGGTCGGGTGTTGCAGGCTACTGATGGCGCCGAGGAAGTAGCCGAACGGCAGCAGGTCGACAAAACGCAGCAGGTTGCGCAGCAAGGAGGCCGACCAGCCTATGGGGGTGCCGTCGTCGTGCACCACCCGCAATCCCATCCATTGTTTACCCGGCGAGCGTCCCTGACGCAGCACTTCGAACAGCACCATGTACCACCAGCTGATCGCAAACAACAGCAGCGAGCCAAGGCCGATGCCGAGTCTGCCGAGCAACGCCAGCACAATAAACAGCACGCCCATGATCAAACCACGAATCCCCAGATCGATCGCGAAAGCGATGGCCCGCACCATCAACCCGGCAGGACGCAACGGCAAGTCGATACCCTCCGGCGTTTCGACCTGATGCCGCGTATCCAGCGGTGCTTTCCTTGGCGGTGCTGTGGGTTCGAGCATGGGCTACCTGATGTTCGCCTGTTCGGGATGCAAGTGGGGTCGATGCTAGCAGCCTCTCGGGGGAAAACGACATAACTATGTATTGCACATCGTGTGTCGCCCGGTGGTTGAATGACGCGAGGCTGGCCGCGACCGCGGTTGAGCGCCTAGACTTCGCCGATCTTCAGTTCAGGAACCGCCCGTGACTTCCATCTTCTGGTACGACTACGAAACCACCGGCATCAATCCCCGTTGCGACCGGCCGCTGCAGGTTGCCGGGATTCGCACCGATCATGAACTCAACGAAATCGACGAGCCGGTCAATCTCTACTGCCAGCCCAGCGACGACATCCTGCCGCACCCGGCCGCGTGCGCGATCACTGGCATTACCCCGAGCCAGCTCGCCGAAAAGGGTTTGAGCGAAGCCGATTTCATGACCCGGGTACACGCGCAACTGGCCGCTCCCGGCACGTGTGGCGCGGGTTACAACACCTTGCGTTTCGACGACGAGATGACGCGCTACAGTTTGTATCGCAATTTCTTCGACCCGTACGCGCGCGAATGGCAGGGCGGCAACAGTCGCTGGGACTTGATCGACGTGGTGCGTGCCGCGTATGCCTTGCGTCCGGACGGGCTAGTCTGGCCGACCGATGACGAGGGGCGGGTGACCCTCAAGCTCGAGCGCCTGACGGCCGCCAACAACATTGATCACGGGCATGCCCACGAAGCCTTGTCGGACGTGCGTGCGACCATCGCGCTGGCGCGTTTGATCCGTGAAAAGCAGCCAAAGCTGTACGACTGGCTGTTCCAGTTGCGCAGCAAGCAAAAGGTCATGGATCAGATTCGCCTGTTACAGCCGATGGTGCATATCAGCGGACGTTTCTCCGCAGCGCGCAGTTATGTCGGCGTTGTATTGCCGCTGGCCTGGCACCCGAAAAACCGCAACGGCTTGATCGTCTGCGACTTGCACCTCGATCCGCAGGGCTTGCTCGATCTGGATGCGCAAACCCTGCGCCAGCGTTTGTACACCCGCCGTGACGATTTGCTGGAAGGCGAGTTGCCGGTGCCACTCAAGTTGATTCATATAAACCGATGCCCGGTGGTGGCGCCGCTGACGGTATTGCGTGCGCAGGATCAGCAACGGCTGGGCCTGGACATGGCGCTTTATCAGGAACGAACGCTGCGACTAACTGACGCACAACAAGTTTGGAAAGATAAAGTTGCGGCGATTTATGCCAGTGAAGATTTCACCCCGAGCGAGGATCCGGAACAACAGTTGTACGACGGATTTATCGGTGACCGCGACCGGCGTCTATGTGAGCAAGTCAGAGCGGCCGATCCTGCTCAATTGGCGCAAGAGCAATGGCCTTTCGATGATGAACGTTTGCCTGAATTACTCTTTCGATATCGAGCGCGCAACTTTCCAGAGACGTTGAATTCTGAAGAGCAGGAACGCTGGCAAATATTTTCGCGGCAGCGTTTGTCCGAGCCTGAATGGGGTGCACCCAATACCTTGAAATCTTTTACGGAGGCCGCAGAGCAATGGTTGCTAAGTGCGACACCGATGCAGAAAGAGGTGCTCAATGAATGGCAGAATTATGTCCAGGCTTTACGCAAACGTTTGAATCTTTGAAATCGAACATCGCCGGGAGCAAATTCCAGGTATAAAAAAACGCCAGCATTTGCTGGCGTTTCTTTTTTCGCGGATTGCTCTGCGAAGGCGTTGCGGCTTAGCCCAGCAGGGTAGCCCAGCCTTCAACCACGTCACCGCCCCACTTGGCTTTCCACTCTTTCAGAGTTTTGTGGTTGCCACCTTTGGTTTCGATGACTTCGCCATTGTGCGGGTTTTTGTATTGTTTAACTTTGCGAGCACGCTTGGTGCCGGTAGTTTTTACTGCGCCGCCGCGTGGTGCTTTGGTTTTCGATTCCGGATCCAGCAGCGCGATGATGTCACGCAGGGATTTGGAGTATTCGCCCATCAGGGTGCGCAGTTTGCCTTCGAATTCCAGCTCGGTTTGCAGTTTGTCGTCTTGCGACAGGTTCTTCAAACGGGCTTGCAGCTCTTTGATTGCTTCTTCGGTGGCGCGATATTCGTTGATCAAGGACATGATTACTACCTTAGTAGAGTGCTGAATTGCAGGGGACAGTGGCGTAATAATAGTCAGGCTGTTTCATCAAGTAAACATTTAACCGGGTTTTTTATTTAAATTAGTTACAAGAATTAGCAGCAAATTGAATGTCCAGTTAAATAGTGTGATGCAGTCATCACACATATTCACAGTGAACGGCACAAGAGGGGGCATTGGTGGGGGGGCAAGTTGACCGTGGTCCCGTGAAAAACGCCATGCTACGGGGCGGGTCGCGCGTGCGCGTTCATCAATACTGCAGTTTTCCTGCGCAGTCGCTAGAATGGCGGCCTTTGCGAAGTTCTGGAGTTACCCCCTCATGCGCACTTTTCGGCTGGTGATTTCTTGCCCGGACCGCGTTGGCATCGTTGCCAAAGTCAGTAATTTTCTGGCATCCCACAACGGCTGGATCACCGAAGCGAGCCACCACTCCGACAATCAGGTTGGCTGGTTCTTCATGCGTCACGAGATTCGTGCCGATTCGCTGCCGTTCGGTATTGAAGTATTGCGCGAGAAGTTTGCGCCAATCGCCGAAGAGTTCTCGATGGACTGGCGCATCACCGATACCGAGCAGAAGAAACGCGTGGTGTTGATGGCCAGCCGCGAATCCCACTGCCTGGCTGACCTGCTGCACCGCTGGCACAGCGATGAGCTGGATTGCGAAATATCCTGCGTGATTTCCAATCACGACGACCTGCGAAGCATGGTCGAGTGGCACGGCATTCCTTATTACCATGTTCCGGTCAATCCGCAGGACAAGGAGCCGGCCTTCGCCGAGGTGTCGCGTCTGGTCAAACAGCACGACGCCGAAGTTGTAGTGTTGGCGCGCTACATGCAAATCCTGCCGCCGGCGCTGTGCCGCGAATATGCCCACCAGGTCATCAATATTCATCACAGCTTCCTGCCGTCGTTCGTCGGCGCCAAGCCTTATCACCAGGCGTCCCTGCGTGGCGTGAAGCTGATCGGCGCGACCTGCCATTACGTGACCGAAGAGCTGGACGCGGGGCCGATCATCGAGCAGGACGTTGTGCGCGTCAGTCACAGCGACAGCATCGAAGACATGGTGCGTTTCGGTCGTGACGTCGAGAAGATGGTTCTGGCGCGCGGTCTGCGTTATCACCTTGAAGATCGAGTGCTGGTGCACGGCAACAAGACTGTGGTGTTCTGATCGAACTCACGCATGCTTGAAAAAGGAAGGGCCTGGGCGTTCAATCGTCCAGGCCCTTTTTTGTATAAATCCCTTTGCCGTTTTTTTATCCGAGGAAAAGCCATGAGCGATCCACTGGACAAAGCCACTTCCAAAGCACCCGCCACTGTGGGCGAGGGTTGTTTGAGTCGTTATGACCCGGATGACATGAGCCCGGAGGATGGCACCGAGTTTCCCGGTGCGGCCGAGTTGTGGGAACAACTCATAGATGAACAGGATGAGGCTAAGAAGCCTGCCTGACTTTCATCAGTTTTCTCAGCAACGGTCGCCCAAGCATCAGCAGAAACACCGGCCCACCCACCACCAGATAAAAGTAAAACGTCACCACCCGCCATATCAGAATCGCCGCCGCTGCTGTCGATTTGCCGACCATGGGTGCCAGCAGCGCCGCCGAGGTCAACTCCGCAGCGCCCGCGCCACCGGGCAACAGACTGAACTGCCCGGCGCCCAGCGAAAGCATCTGCACCAGAAAACTCCAGGCCCACTGCAAATCCGCTCCCAGGCCGCGCAATGCCAGATACAGCACGCTGTAACGCAGCAGCCAATGCACACAAGTCAGGGCGAAGACTTTGCTCAAGGTTTGCCATGGCAATTTCAGCGTATCGATAAATGCCGCGAGAAAATGCAGCAGCTTGCGTGCCCAACGGCGACGGGTGTTGGGTTGCACGTTCATGCGTGCCAGCACCCGGCCGCTGAGGCGGATCAGTCGGCGATGGTAGCGCGCCAGCAGCACGCAACTGCACAGCCCGCCGAACAGCGACACGGCGCTGATAATCAGCAGCCATTCCATACGGTCGCTGAGGTGTTGAAACAGGGCGTAAATCAGAATTCCGCTCAGGGCGCAGAGAAAAAACAGCAAATCGCTGAGTTGATCCATGGCAAACACCGCACTGCCACGGGCCGGCCGTACGCCGCAGCGGGCCAACAGCGCCATGATCGTCAGTGGCCCGCCGCTGCCGCCGGGTGTCGCGCAATAGGCGAACTCGGCCGCCATGACCACGCCCAGGCTTTTCAGCGGCGTGACGCGGTCGCGTTGATCGCCCAGCAACAACCGCAGGCGCAAGGTGTTGATGCCCCAGCACAGCAGAATCATGCCGAACATGATCAGCAGCCACTTCAGAGGAAAACTTTGCAGGCGCGCCCAGATTTCACTGCCACCGAGCAGCAGCGGAATCAGCACCGCAGCGAGCAGTCCGATCAGCAACACAATGCCGCGGTTCATGCGGCGGGCTCCAGTTGATCGCGCTGTTGGGCCAGCCAGTTGATTTTGGTCATCGGTACTCGTCCATCCGTCAGCAACCGTTCGAGGGTATTGCGCCAATATTCGCGGGAGAACCCGTGGCGCATGTCCACCGGGTGCAATCCTAGCCGAATCACCGGCGCTTGGCGCCAGCGCTGTTCACGTTGCTCGCTGAGAATTTTTGACAGGCCACGACGCCAGGCGCTGCGGGCACTCCAGACCAGGCCCGGTGCGTCGATCGGGGTGAAATCCGGCAGACGATACAGATGCTGCGGATCACTGGTGTAGCGCAACGGCAACTCGCGCAGCGCCAGGCGTGTGCCTTCGCTCATCAACCAGGCCGGGGCAACAAAACCGTGCAGTGGCCAGTCGTAGCGCTGGAACATCTCAATGCCGGCGCGAAGACGGGCGAGAGCAGCCTCGTGGGACAATCGATAGAACTCGCCCTCATGGGTATAGACGCGGCGCATGAACCAGTCTCTTGGTGTGCGCGGTCGAGGCTCCTGGTCATCATGGAAAAAACCGTGAAGGGCCAATTCATCGCCACGGGCGACGCGCTTGCTCAGCAACTGCCGAAAATCCGGGTGCGCATCGAGATTGTCGTGGCGATGAAAGTCCGGCACCACCAGCCAGGTCATCGGCACGTTGCCCAGTGCGTCGACCGCCTCGACAAACGGCTGGTAATCCGCCCAGGTCGATGGCGCCACATCGTGCAACACCAGCAGCACAGCGGGTCGGTTCATGAGATCAGCCATTCGCCACCCGAGGCATCGCGTGGCCAAGGACTGCGTGGTAGTGACTCAGCAGGCTATCGACCACTGTGTCCCAGGCGTAATGGTGTTCGACATGTTGGCGCGCCTGAGCACCGAGTTTGCTAACGCCGCGACTGAACAATTCGCGCACGGCATTGGCCATCGCCTGCGGGTTATTCGGTGCGCAGAGCAGGCCGCAGGAATCGGGGACGATTTCTTCAAACGCCCCGGCCGCCACCGCCACGACCGGAATGCCGCAAGCCATGGCCTCAAGGATCACCAGACCGAAAGTTTCCTGATCCCCGGCGTGCAGCAGCGCATCGGCACTGGCCATCAGTCGTGCAACGGTTGGTGCCGTGCAGAATTCATTGATGACACTGACGTTATCCGGCACCACGGCAGGCATCGACGAACCGACCAACAACAAGTGATAGCGCGGGCCGAGGCGTTGCATGCATTTGAGCAGCACTGGCAGGTTTTTCTCTTTCGAACCACGCCCGGCGAAGATCAGCAGGCGTGTGTCTTCGTCGATCCCCAGTTCGGCCCGCAGGCCTGAATCACGGGCGGCAGGGTTGAAGGTTTGCAGATCGACACCCAGCGGTTGCACAAAGACGTTGCGCACGCCGAGGCCGATAAGTTTGTCAGCCATGACCTGACTGGGCGCGAGAACCCGGTCAAAGTTGCCGTAGAGCTTGGTGACGTAAGCCTCGATGTTCGGCGTGACCCAATGGCCCATGCGGTTACTGACCAATAGCGGCAGGTCGGAATGATAAAAGCCGATCACCGGCACATCCAGTTGTCGCCGGGCATCCAGAGCGGCCCACGCTGTGAGGTACGGATCGCCGACTTCGATCAGATCCGGCTGCAAATCCTGAAGGACATTTCGCCACGGGGCCAAGCGTACCGGAAAGCGATAACCCTTGCCGAAGGGCAGGGCGGGGGCGGGAACCGTGTACACACCATCGTGTTCGCCGAATTTTGCGCCGGGAATCAGCAAGCTGTGGCGAATCCCGGATTTGATGCCCAGCCGACGGTGCTTGGCATCCAGATATGTGCGTACGCCGCCGCTGGCCGGGGCGTAGAACATGGTGATGTCGGCAATGTGCACGGTGATCATCCCTCCGCTGTTGTTCTCCCTTGGTTGACCTTTATGAAGAATAGATGTTCTGTCGGGATTTTTGCGCTGGAACGAAGAGCACCCTAACCCTCTCCCGGGGGGAGAGGGGACTGATCGAGGTGTTTGGGGTTGCTGTGTCGACCTGAAGCTCAGAGTTGAACTCAGGAAGCCCCCTCTCCCGGAGGGAGAGGGGGCTGATCGGGGTGTTTGGGCCTGCTGTGTCGACCTGAACTTCTGAGCCGGATTCAGATTGAAAAGCTTGAAGATCGGCTCCCTTTCCCCTCGCCCCCTCTGGGGGAGAGGGTTGGGGTGAGGGGGTAAGCTCTTGATCTTAAATGCGGAAACTCCCCACCAATTGCGTCAACCGCGAAGCCTGCTGCTCCAGATCCGAACACGCGCGCAGCGTTGCGTGCAGGTTCTCCACGCCTTCCTGGTTCAGCGTGTTGATCTCGGTGATGTCGACATTGATCGACTCGACCACCGCCGTCTGCTCCTCGGTCGCGGTCGCCACCGACTGGTTCATCCCGTCGATCTCGCCAATCCGCTGAGTCACGCTGTTCAGACGCTCACCGGCAAGGTTGGCGATCTCGACGCTGTCCTGGCTGTGACGCTGGCTCTCACTCATGGTGCTCACCGATTCCCGCGCGCCGACTTGCAGCTCTTCGATCATGGTCTGCACTTGCTGCGCCGATTCCTGCGTGCGGTGTGCCAGATTACGCACTTCGTCCGCCACCACGGCAAAACCACGACCGGCCTCACCGGCACGCGCCGCTTCAATGGCCGCGTTGAGCGCCAGCAGGTTGGTTTGCTGGGAAATGCTGGTGATCACTTCGAGAATTTGCCCGATGTTCACGGTTTTGCTGTTGAGCGACTCGATGTTGCTGCTCGACGCACTAAGCATGCTCGACAGTTGATTCATCGCCTTGATGCTGCGATCCACCACTTGTTGGCCGTCTTCGGCGAGGCCGCGGGCGTCGCTGGCCTGATTCGAGGCCTGGGCGGCATTGCGGGCGATCTCCTGCGCGGCGGCGCCAAGCTGATTGATCGCGGCGGCGACACTGCTGGTGCGCGAAGCCTGCTGGTCGGAATTGTACATCGACGAATTAGACGCAGCGACCACGCGCAGGGCGACTTCGTTGACTTGGCCGGTGGCCGACGAGACTTCGCGAATCGAGCCGTGGATCCGCTCGACGAAGCGGTTGAACGCCGTACCCAGTACGCCAAATTCATCGTTATTGACGATGGTCAGGCGCTTGGTCAGGTCACCTTCGCCATCGGCGATGTCTTCCATGGCGCGGGTCATGACGTGCAAAGGCTGAATCAGGATGCGGATCAACATGCCGAGCAGAGCAAGGATGATGCCGACGGCGATGATGGTCGCAATGACGGCAGAGGTGCGGAATTCGCTGAGCATCGCGAAGGCCTGGTCCTTGTCCACCGACAGGCCGATGTACCAGTTCACCGACGGCAAGCCTTTGATCGGCGCGAAGGTAACGATGCGGGTTTTGCCATCGACGGTGACTTCACTGAAATCGCTGCTGATGCGCGGGGTGTCCTGTGGATACGCTTCCTTGAGTGATTTCATCACCAGGGCTTTGTCCGGGTGCACCAAAATCTTGCCGTCGGCGCTGACCAGGAACACATAACCCATGCCGTCAAAATCCCGGGCGGCGAGGGTGTCGACCAGTGATTGCAGGCTCAGGTCGCCGCCGACCACGCCGACGCTCTGGCCGGATTTTTTCGAGGCGGTGGCGACGGAGATGATCAACTGACCGGTGGCTGCGTCGATGTACGGTTCGGTCAAGGTCGAGGTGCTGCTGCTCTCGGCACCTTTATACCAAGGGCGAACCCGCGGATCGAAACCGTCGGGCATCTTCACGTCCGGGCGAATGGTGAAGTGGCCAGTGGCATCGCCCAGGTAGGTGGCCATAAACGTCGACGTCAGGCTTTTCTGTTCCAGCAGACTGGCGACGTTGGCGGGTTCGGGGTTGATGGCAATGTTCTGGGCGGCGTTCTCGACCAGCATAATGCGGCCGTTGAGCCAGGTCTGGATGCTGCCGGCAGTGACTTCGCCCATCTCGTTTAGATAGTTGTCCAGATCTTCACGAATCGCGTTGCGCTGTAGCCAGTCGTTATAAAGCGTAAACGAGGCAAAAGCGGCGATGACGATGAGGGCGGCGGCAAGCAAAATTTTATGGCTGAAGCGCAGATTTTTGTTCATGGCTTGGGGTTCCGCTAAGGTCTTAATGTCCTGGGCGTGCTTTTATAAAGACGCGCAATATGGGCAAAGGTGAATAAAAGCTGATATTTCCGTCTCTCCTTAGGGAAATGTCCTACCGACTTTTCAGTCAGGTCTACGCCTTTATCTATCGGCCATCGCGAATTAAAGATTAACCATTGGGTGACAAAATGCCTGACTCATCGCAACTCGTAATCGGCGCCGATCTCGCGGGGCAACCGATCGCACAGGCCCTGCGCCTGGCAAACCGTCACGGTCTCATCGCCGGCGCCACCGGTACCGGTAAAACCGTGACCTTGCAGCGCCTGGCCGAAGCCTTCAGCGACGCCGGCGTCGCTGTATTTGCTGCCGACATCAAGGGCGACCTGTGCGGCCTCGGTGCTGCCGGCAACCCTCAGGGCAAGGTCGCCGAACGCATCGCCGGCATGCCTTGGCTCAATCACCAGCCGCAGGCTTATCCGGTGACGTTGTGGGATATTCACGGCGAGTCCGGTCATCCATTGCGCACCACGTTGAGCGAAATGGGCCCGCTGTTGATCGGCAGTCTGTTGGAACTCACCGACAGTCAGCAGTCGGCGTTGTATGCCGCATTCAAGGTCGCGGATCGCGAAGGGCTGCTGCTGCTGGATCTGAAGGATCTGAAAGCGCTGCTCAACCACCTCAAGGACAACCCGCAGTTGTTGGGCGAAGACGCGGCGCTGATGACCACCGGTTCCAGTCAGGCGCTGTTGCGCCGCCTGGCAACCCTGGAACAGCAGGGCGCCGAGGCCCTGTTCGGCGAGCCGGCGCTGCAACTCGAAGACATCCTGCAACCGGCCGCCGATGGCCGTGGGCGTATTCATCTGCTGGATGCAAGTCGTTTGGTGCACGAGGCGCCGAAGGTGTACGCCACGTTCCTGTTGTGGCTGCTGGCCGAATTGTTCGAGCAGTTGCCAGAGCGCGGCGATGCCGACAAACCGCTGCTGGCGCTGTTTTTCGATGAGGCGCATTTGCTGTTCGGCGACACTCCCAAGGCGTTGCAGGAGCGGCTGGAGCAAGTGGTACGGTTGATCCGTTCCAAGGGCGTGGGTGTGTATTTCGTCACTCAATCGCCAGCCGACTTGCCGGACGACGTGCTGGCGCAGTTGGGCCTGCGCGTTCAGCACGGCTTGCGCGCGTTCACCGCCAAAGAGCAGAAATCCCTGCGCGCGGTGGCTGACGGCTTCCGGCCCAATCCGGCATTCGACAGTCTGTCGGTGCTGACTGAACTGGGGATCGGCGAGGCGCTGGTCGGCACGCTGACGGAAAAAGGCACGCCGGAAATGGTTCAGCGCGTGCTGGTGGCGCCACCGCAGTCGCGGATCGGGCCGCTGACGGAAACCGAGCGCACGGTGCTGATTGCCGGGTCACCGTTCAAAGGGCGCTATGACAAACCGATCGATCGCGAGTCGGCGTATGAAATCCTGATGGGGCGTAAAGGCCTGGCACCGGAGGCAGAGGCGCCGGTGGGCAAACCTGCGGCCGAGGAACCGAGCCTGGCTGATCGTGCCGGGGAATTTCTCGGCACGGCGGCGGGCCAGGCCTTGAAGTCAGCCATGCGCCAGGCAGCCAATAATCTGGGCAAACAATTGGTGCGCGGCCTGATGGGCTCCCTGCTCGGCGGCAGCAAGCGCCGCTGATCCCAACGGTGTGGCTGCAGGACTGGATGGATGCAGATCCAAATGTGGGAGCGAGCCTGCTCGCGAAAGCGGTGTGTCATTCAGCTCTAGGGCGTCTGACACGACCTCTTCGCGAGCAGGCTCGCGCCCACATTGAATTGGAATCAGCTTTGGAAAATGTCAGGTTTTGTCTTTTGCGTGTGCCGCCAACCGCTCCAATGCCGCGCGCAACCCCGGGTCACTGATCCCGTCTGCCGTGGCCTGAATGGTTGCCGCCGCGTTCGTCGACAGATCCATCGTGTGCCCGGTCGCCCCGCGCTGAACCGTCGGCGGCTGCACCTTGAACAGAATCCGCGTCAGGCTGGCGAACTCATCGAACATCTGCAATTGCCGTTGCAGGCGTTTTTGCTGATAACGCAGGCGCGTGGCCCAGTGGCCATCGGTCACGATCAACAGCAGATTGCCTTCACGCCACGACGCTACATGGCAATGTTCGCGGGCAGCGGGTTGCAGTTGGCTTTCGAGCAGGCGTTGCAGATGACCCAGTCGATGGGCATGGCCGAGGATGGCTTTGAGCGGCTTGGCTTCGCGTAGCAAAACGGCGGGTGCTTTGGCCGTAAGAGGGCGAAATGCCATGATCGAACACCTGAAGTAACAGAAGCGCCATGGTAGCAGAAAGCACCGAAATCACTCGCCCATTGCTTTTGACCCTGCTTTACCCATTAAATCAACGACTAACTTCTTTCCCGTGTGGGTTGAAGTTGAGCAAAACGCCCCTATTTTAAGTGAGCCCCGTCAAAGCGCAGTGCCAGCATCGTGGAACATCGCCACTTTCCTCACCACCGTTTCCGGGTAGAATGCTCGTTCGCATGCGGCCATGAGGGCTGCTCGGGCGACTCACGGGGCCGCCCTCCATCCCTTTAGTGTGGAAGATCCTGCCGATATGTTTGCGCCTTTGTTAAAGAAACTTTTTGGAAGCAAGAACGAGCGTGAAGTCAAACGCATGCTCAAGACGGTACAGAACGTCAATGCCTTCGAAGAGCAAATGGTAGCCCTTTCGGACGATCAATTGCGCGCCAAGACTGAAGAGTTCAAGGCCCGCATCGCCAAAGGGGAAACCCTCGACAAGCTGTTGCCAGAAGCCTTTGCGGTTGCCCGCGAAGCCGGCAAGCGCGTCATGGGTATGCGCCACTTCGACGTGCAACTCGTCGGTGGCATGACCTTGCACGAAGGCAAGATTGCCGAAATGCGTACCGGTGAGGGTAAAACCCTCGTGGCGACCCTGGGTGTTTACCTCAACGCACTGTCCGGCAAGGGCGTGCACGTTGTGACGGTGAACGACTACCTGGCGCGTCGTGACGCCAACTGGATGCGCCCGCTGTATGAATTCCTCGGCCTGACTGTCGGCGTCGTGACGCCGTTCCAGCCGCCGGAAGAGAAGCGCCAGGCTTACGCTGCGGACATCACCTACGGCACCAACAACGAATTCGGTTTCGACTACCTGCGCGACAACATGGCGTTCAGCATGGAAGAAAAATTCCAGCGCGAACTCAATTTTGCCGTGATCGACGAAGTCGACTCCATCCTCATCGACGAAGCACGTACTCCGCTGATCATTTCCGGTCAGGCCGAGGACAGCTCCAAGCTGTACACCGAGATCAACAAACTGATCCCGCAGCTGGAACTGCACGTTGAAGAAGTCGAAGGGGAAGTCACCAAGGCTGGCCACTACACCGTTGACGAGAAGACCCGTCAGGTCGAACTCAACGAAGCCGGTCACCAGTTCATCGAAGACATGCTCACCCGCGTCGGCCTGCTGGCTGAAGGCGAGAGCCTTTACTCGGCACATAACCTGGGCCTGTTGACCCACGTTTATGCCGGTCTGCGTGCGCACAAGCTGTTCAATCGCAACATTGAATACATCGTGCAGGACGGTCAGGTCGTACTGGTCGACGAACACACCGGTCGTACCATGCCGGGCCGTCGTTTGTCCGAAGGTCTGCACCAGGCTATCGAAGCCAAAGAAGGCTTGAACATTCAGGCCGAGAGCCAGACCCTGGCATCGACCACGTTCCAGAACTACTTCCGTCTTTATACCAAGCTGTCCGGCATGACCGGTACCGCTGACACCGAAGCGTTCGAATTCCACCAGATCTATGGTCTGGAAGTGATGGTCATTCCGCCGAACAAGCCGTTGGCGCGTAAGGACTTCAACGACCTGGTGTTCCTGACTGCCGAAGAGAAGTACGCGGCAATCGTTACCGACATCAAGGAAAGCATGGCTGCCGGTCGTCCGGTGCTGGTGGGTACTGCCACCATCGAAACTTCGGAGCACATGTCCGCATTGCTCGTGAAGGAAGGCATCGAACACAAGGTTCTGAACGCCAAGTTCCACGAAAAAGAAGCCGAGATCATCGCGCAGGCCGGTCGTCCGGGCGCACTGACCATCGCGACCAACATGGCCGGTCGTGGTACCGACATCCTGTTGGGCGGCAACTGGGAAGTTGAAGTGGCGTCGCTGGAAGATCCGACGCCTGAGCAGATCGCCCAGATCAAGGCCGACTGGCAGAAGCGTCACCAACAAGTGCTGGAATCCGGCGGCTTGCAGGTGATCGCGTCCGAGCGTCACGAATCCCGTCGTATCGACAACCAGCTGCGCGGCCGTGCCGGTCGTCAGGGTGATGCCGGTTCCAGCCGCTTCTACCTGTCGCTGGAAGACAGCCTGATGCGCATCTTCGCCTCTGACCGGGTGAAGAACTTCATGAAAGCCCTGGGCATGCAGCCGGGCGAAGCGATCGAGCACCGCATGGTGACCAACGCGATCGAGAAGGCGCAGCGCAAGGTTGAAGGCCGTAACTTCGACATTCGCAAGCAACTGCTCGAGTTCGATGACGTCAACAACGAACAGCGTAAAGTGATCTATCACATGCGTAACACGTTGCTGGCCGCTGACAACATTGGCGAGACCATCGCTGACTTCCGTCAGGACGTACTCAACGCCACCGTCAGCGCGCACATTCCGCCGCAATCGCTGCCAGAGCAGTGGGACGTCGCCGGTCTGGAAGCTTCGCTGCAGAGCGATTTCGGTGTGGCGCTGCCGATCCAGCAGTGGCTCGACGAAGACGATCACCTGTACGAAGAAACCCTGCGCGAGAAGCTCATGACCGAGCTGATGGCTGCGTACAACGAGAAAGAAGATCAGGCCGGTGCCGAGGCACTGCGCTCCTTCGAGAAGCAAATCGTTCTGCGCGTGCTGGATGATCTGTGGAAAGACCACCTGTCGACCATGGATCACCTGCGTCACGGCATCCACCTGCGTGGCTATGCCCAGAAAAACCCGAAGCAGGAATACAAGCGCGAGTCGTTCACGCTGTTCTCCGAGCTGCTCGATTCGATCAAGCGCGACTCGATCCGTGTGCTGTCGCACGTTCAGGTCCGCCGCGAAGATCCGGAAGCCGAAGAGCAACGTCTGCGTCAGGAAGCCGAAGCATTGGCCGCCCGCATGCAGTTCGAACACGCCGAAGCGCCAGGTCTTGAGCAACCGGAATTGCTCGGTGAAGAGGTCGATGTGGCCCTCGCCACCGCCCCGGTTCGCAACGAGCAGAAGCTGGGCCGCAACGAACTGTGCTACTGCGGTTCGGGCAAGAAATTCAAGCATTGCCACGGGCAGATCCAGTAAAACCCGTTTCAACCGCTGAAATACCCCGCGCCGCGACCGGCTCCTGCCGTCGCGGCGTTTTGCCATTCAAACCACTGCCTGCAAATGGGCGGTGCAGACATCATTGAGTAAGGAGCGCATTCATGGCTGTTGGTCTTGGTCCTTTGCCAACGTTGCACCCGGTTGCCGGTTTTGAACTCGGTATTGCCTCGGCCGGCATCAAGCGCCCCGGGCGCAAAGATGTCGTGGTGATGCGCTGCGCCGAAGGTTCGACGGTGGCGGGCGTGTTTACGTTGAACGCCTTTTGTGCAGCGCCGGTGATCCTGGCGAAGAAGCGCGTTCAAAACGATGTGCGCTACTTGCTGACCAACACCGGTAACGCCAACGCCGGTACTGGTGAGCCGGGCCTGGCCGCCGCCGAGCGCACCTGCGCGAAGCTCGCTGAGCTGACCGGCGTCGATGCAAACCAGATTCTGCCTTACTCCACCGGTGTCATCGGCGAGCCACTGCCGGTCGAGAAGATCGAAGGTGCACTGCAAGCCGCACTGGACGATCTGTCGGAAAACAACTGGGAAGCGGCCGCCACCGGGATCATGACCACCGATACGTTGCCCAAGGGCGCCAGCCGCCAGTTCCAGCATGACGGCGTGACCATCACCGTTACTGGCATCAGCAAAGGCGCGGGCATGATCCGCCCGAACATGGCAACCATGCTGGGCTACATCGCTACCGACGCCAAAGTCTCCCGTGACGTCTTGCAGAACCTGATGCTCGACGGTGCCAACAAGTCGTTCAACCGCATCACTATCGACGGCGACACCTCGACCAACGACTGCTGCATGCTGATTGCTACCGGCAAGGCTGCACTGCCGCAAATCACCCGTGCCGAAGGCGAACTGTTCGCCAAGTTGAAGCAGGCAGTCTTTGAAGTGTGCATGGACGTGGCCCAGGCCATCGTGCGTGATGGCGAAGGCGCGACTAAGTTCGTGACCGTTGAAGTGAACGGCGGCGGCAATCACCAGGAATGCCTGGACGTTGGCTACACTGTGGCGCACTCGCCGCTGATCAAGACCGCGCTGTTCGCCTCCGACCCGAACTGGGGCCGTATTCTGGCGGCTGTCGGTCGTGCCGGCGTCCCGGATCTGGACGTGAGCAAGATCGACGTGTTCCTCGGCGAAGTGTGCATCGCCAGCCGTGGCGCCCGCGCCGCGACCTACACTGAAGCGCAGGGTTCGGCGGTGATGCAGCAGGAAGAGATCACCATCCGCATCGAACTGGGTCGCGGCGATTGCAGCGAAACCATCTGGACCACCGACCTGTCGCACGAATATGTGAAGATCAACGCCGAGTACCGGACCTGATCCAGTCTGAGACCGAGTCGCTCCATTCTCGAGCAGGCGTGCTCCGACACTGATCTCGGGTGCTCACAAAAGTTGTGTGCACCGGTGAACTCTGTGGGAGCGCGCCGGCTCGCGAAGGTGGCGGTCCAGACGCAACTGATCCCAAGGTTTTTCCACTGACGAAAAGGCGCCACACCATGTCCCTGCACCTGATCATCGGCGACAAACTGCTTTCCTCCTGGTCGTTACGCGCCGCGTTGGCGCTTGAACTGACCGGCGCCCCCTACACCGAAGAGTTGATCAAACTCGGCAAGCCTGACACCCGTGCGCTTTTGCTCAAGCATTCGCCGACCGCCAAGGTACCGCTGCTGAAAACCGCCCTCGGCACTGTTGCCGATTCGCTGGCGATTGCCGAATACCTGGCCGAGCAGTTTTCTTCCGAGCAACTCTGGCCAACCGATATCGCCGCCCGGGCCCAAGCCCGATCAGCCTGTGCGCAGATGCACAGCGGCTTTTTCGCCATGCGCAATCACATGCCGTTCAACCTGAGCCACGACGCGCCGCTGAATCCGGTGCCGCCCGAGGTTAAGGTCGATATCGAGCGCATGCTCGCGTTGTGGGCAGAATGCCGTGCCGCCGCCACCGAGTCCGGGCCGTACCTGTTTGGCCGGGTGAGCCTGGCCGATGCGTTTTTTGCGCCGATCGCCGTGCGCCTGCGCACCTATCAGGTGAAACTGCCGGACGCCGACGAAGCCTATGTTGAAACCGTCTACCAATGGCCCGCCTTTAAGGCGTGGCAAAAGGCTGGACTGGAGGAATTGAATCCGTGAAACGCGTACACGTCGCCGCCGCCGTCATTCGTGACAGCAGTGGCAAAATCCTTATCGCCCGCCGTGCCGACACCCAGCATCAGGGTGGTTTGTGGGAGTTTCCCGGCGGCAAGGTCGAGGCCGACGAATCGGTCGAAACCGCGCTGGCCCGAGAGCTGCAAGAAGAATTGGGCATCACCGTGGGTGCCGCTCGGCCGTTGATCAAGGTGCGTCACGATTACCCGGACAAGCAGGTGTTGCTGGATGTCTGGGAAGTGTCGAGTTTCAGCGGCGAGCCGCACGGTGCCGAAGGCCAGCCATTGGCCTGGGTGACGGCGAAGGAGCTGGTGAACTACGAGTTCCCTGCCGCCAACCAGCCGATCGTCGCAGCGGCACGCTTGCCTGCCGAATACCTGATCACACCGGAAGATCTGGAAACCCCAGCCTTGCTGCGTGGGATTCAGAAAGCGATTGCCGGCGGGATCAAATTGATCCAGCTGCGCGCCCCCAATGGCTATGACCCGAAGTACCGCGATCTGGCGGTGGACGCCGCGGGGCTGTGTGCGGGCAAGGCGCAGTTGATGATCAAGGGGCCATTTGAATGGCTCGGTGATTTTCCGTCTGCCGGGTGGCACATCACGTCTGCGCAGTTGCGTAAATACGCGGCGGCGGGGCGTCCGTTACCGGCGCAGCGCTGGCTCGCGGCGTCTTGCCATAACGCCGAAGAACTGGCGCTGGCCGAGCAGATGGGTGTGGATTTTGTAACCTTGTCGCCGGTGCAGCCGACCCTGACGCATCCTGATGCGCAGCCCTTGGGCTGGGAGCAGGCTTCGACGTTGATCGAGGGCTTCACCAAACCCGTGTTTTTGTTGGGGGGAGTTGGCCCGGCGGAGCGCGAAAAGGCCTGGGGTGTGGGCGCGCAGGGTGTGGCAGGGATTCGGGCGTTCTGGCCTGAGGCTTGATTATGTAGAGCGGCCACCGGCCTCATCGCTGGCAAGCCAGCTCCCACAGAGATTTTTGTCGTTCACTGATGATGTGCACACCAATGGAACCTGTGGGAGATGGCTTGCAAGCGATGGCGTACAGACAGGCCCTAATCCTTTGTCGGTTTAGCTGCCGGCTGCCACAAAATCTCCGCAATCCCCTGTCGCCGCGCAATCACCCGCGCCGCGACAAACAACAAATCCGACAATCGATTGATATAAGCCAACCCAACCCCGGCCAAGGGTTCTTCAGCATTCAAATGCTGACACCGCCGCTCGGCACTCCTTGCCAGACTCCGGCACACATGTGCCTGAGCGATCAGCATCGAACCGCCCGGTAAGATGAAATTCTCCAGCGGCCCCAACTCTTCGTTCCAGACATCAATCGCCGCTTCCAGCCGTTCGATTTCCGCCTCGTTCAGTGCCTGATACTGCGGCATCGCCAACTCGCCCCCGAGGTCGAATAGCCGATGCTGACAAGGTGCCAACACCTCGACCAGCTCGTTCAAGCCTGGATACGTCTCACGCTCGGCAATCAAACCGGCCAGCAATACGCCGACCTGACTGTTCAGCGTATCGACCTCGCCAATGGCCTCGATGCGTGGGTGATCCTTGGGCACGCGGCGGCCATCGCCCAGGCCGGTTTCGCCTTTGTCGCCGGTGCGGGTGTAGATTTTCGACAGGCGAAAGCCCATGGGTTACCTCGTTAATTGATTGGTTGAGCAGCGATAGGCAGCGGTTGGGCCAGCGGCAGACGCAAAGTGAAACACGTTCCTTGCCCCGGCGCCGACTGCACCTCCATCTGCCCTTTGTGGTTGTTGGTGATGATGAAATACGACACCGACAAGCCGAGCCCTGTGCCCTGGCCGATTTCCTTGGTGGTGAAAAACGGTTCGAAGGTGCGCTTGCGCACGTTCTCGCTCATGCCGATGCCGTTGTCCTCGACCTGAATCTCGGCCCACGGCGGATTGAGCCGCGTGCGCAAGATGATCCGCCCTGGCTCGCTGTCCTCTTCGCGCTGATGAATGGCTTGCGCGGCGTTTTTCAACAGGTTGAGCAGCACTTGCTCCAGCTCGTTGGCGGTACCCGGCACCGGGCCGAGCGCCGGGTCGAACTGGCGGATGATCGCCTGACCCTTGAAGTCAAAACCGATGGCCAGGTCGAAGTCGTTACCGGCGATTTCCACCGCTTGATCAATCAGTGCTGGCAAATCGCACGGCGCCATCTGGCGAGTGCTGCGGCGACTGAAGCTGAGCATGTGGGTGACGATTTTCGCTGCCCGCGCCCCCGCCTGTTGAATACCATCGAGCAGTTTCGGGACTTCCCGGCCTTGCAGGTAGCGGTTGACCGTGTCCAGCTCAATGCCCAGTTGCTCGGCAGTTTCGAGATTCTTTGGCAGGTCTGCGGACAGGCGCCGACGGATGTTCTGCACGTTGTGCAGGATCGCACCGAGCGGGTTGTTGATTTCATGGGCCATGCCCGCCGCGAGGCCGCCGACCGAGAGCATTTTTTCTGATTGCACCATCATTTCTTCCAGCGACAGGCGCTGGGTGATGTCGTCGATACGGATCACCACGCCACGCCCGGTACCGCCCATCAGCGGGTAGAAGGTCAGCGCGTAATGTTTGGGCTCATCGTCCTTGAACCATGTCACCCGTTCGATCTTCGCCACGGTGTGCTGCTCGACCGTCTGCTTGAGCTGCGGCAAAAACGGTTTCAGCGGTTCGAACGCGAGGAAGATCGGCTGGTTCAGCGCTTCGTCCAGACGCGTGCCGGAGAGGGCGCTGGCTTCCTGGTTCCATTGGGTGACGTAGAGCTGCTCATCGAGCGCGATCAGCGCCGAAGGCATCGAGTCGATGATGCTGTTGAGGTAATTCTGGAAACCGGTGAGTTTCTTTTCGATCTTGCTGCGCACCTGAACTTCCAGCTCAAGCTTGCGGTTGGTGTGGCGGGTTTCCTCGGCCAGCCCCTGCGCCTGATCGTAAGCGGCTTGCGAGTCATCGCGGGCGCGTTTGAGCTGCTGTTCGCGGGCTTCGATACGCGACAGCATGGTGTTGAACGCCTCGGCGAGACTGCCGATTTCGTCATGGTTGCCGCGTGAGGCGCGCAACGCGTAATTCTCTTCGCGGGTGACCTGACGCGACAGCTCTTCGAGCTGATGGATAGGGCGGGTGATCAGCCGTTTGATCTGCCGGGCAATCACCAGCCACAACAGCACGCTGAAAATCAGGATGCCGAGGCTGGCCGTGAGCGTGCCGGTGTAGAACGCCATCGGCAGTTCGCTGCTGGCTACCAGCAGCAGATGACCCGGCTCGGTGCCGGGGCGGGGCAGGGTAATCACCTGGTTGGTGCGAAATTCGGTGAGTTGCCAGGCTTCGATGTGCCGGTAACGTTCCGGCAGGTGGAGTTTGTCGCCGTGTTGCAATTGCGCCAGCCGTTCGCCTTTGCCGTCATACAGGGCGGCAGCGCGCAGTGGTGAATAACTGTCGAGTTCCTTGAGCAGGCGTTCGGCGCTTTGCGGTGATTGCAGGGCTTCACTCACCAGGCTCGGGTTGGCGATCAGACGGCCGATGGTCTGCAAGGCCTGCGGGGCCATGCTCTCTTGGGAAATGTAATAGGCGGCGCTGATAAAAGTCAGGTTGGCGACCAGCAACACAGTGGTCAACAGCACCAGCAGGGCGGCCAGGAGTTTCTGGCCGACCGGCAGGTTTTCGAGGCGCTGGCGCAATGGCATCGGGTTTTTCGCAGCAAAGGAACAAGTCGCCAGCGTAGCCGCTGCTCAGTCGCTGGGCAATCCGAGGCTGCGCAGATGAGCGATCAGGCGTTGCTGCAGTTGATTGAGGTGCGGCAGGTTCAGTTGGTGGCGTGCGGCGACTTTGCAGGCGTGGCCCAATAGATAGCTGATCTCCGTACGGCGCTCATTGGCGACATCTTGATACATCGATGAGTAATTGGCCGCGGTGGCCTGGATCACCCGTTCGACTTCCTGTTGCAGGTTTTCCGCCGCCGCAGGTTGGCCACAGCGCTGCAGCAGTTCGGCGAGCTCGGCGCAGAGCGTAGCGACTTCGCAATGATGCGCCTGTAAGCCACCGTTGCGGCAGTTGTGCAACACCGTCAGCGGATTGATCGCACAGTTGAGCGCCAGTTTGCGCCACAGCCGTGTGAGGATGTCGGTGCTCCATTCGTGGGGGATTTTCGCCGCCTCAAGATCATCCAGCCAGATCGGCGCCACCGGATGAGCGACATCACCGAGCCAGGTAAAACCGTGGCCGGCGAACACCACACGCCAGTCGCCATCGCGGAACGCGCCTTCGGTACTTGAAGCGCTGATGCAGCGTGCATGCGGTACTCGCGCGGCGACGGCGTCCTGACTGCCGAGGCCGTTTTGCAGCAGAATAATTTCCGCATCGGGCGTTAAGCGTGGGGCGAGGCGGGCCACTGCGTTTTCGGCGTCGTAGGCCTTGCAGGCCACCAGCAGGCGACGGATCGGTTCGGGATTGTCCGGGGTTTCGCCGGGAACTGCATAAGTGTTGGCTTGTCCGTTTTCTACGAGGGTCAACCCGTCGGCTGCGTTATAGCTGTGCAAACGTGTCACGTCGCGCACGATCAGCCTCACCGGCAGGCCGGCCCGAGCCAGCCGCGTAGCCCAGAGTGTGCCGAGACAGCCGGCGCCGAGAATGTGCCAAGGGGTAGACATCAGTTTTTTGCTCGATTGGGTACAGGCATGCGCGGCTCGCGTGTCGACAGGAAAAGACCCGTTATAATGAGCCCGATTTTAACCGCAAGCCAAGCGCGCTCCATCCACATAGAGCGCGCCTTTTTATTGGAGAAATTACATGCCGTCGTTCGACGTGGTATCCGAACTGGACAAACACGAACTCACCAACGCGGTCGAGAACGCCGTGAAGGAACTCGATCGTCGTTATGACCTGAAAGGTAAAGGCAGTTTCGAATTCAAGGAAAAGGACCTGACTGTCAGTCTGACCGCTGAAGCCGGATTCCAGCTGGAAGCGATGATCGAAATCCTCAAGTTGGCCCTGGTCAAGCGCAAGATCGACGTGCAGTGCCTTGAAGTCAAGGATGAGTACGCCTCGGGCAAGCTGATGAAGCAGGACGCCGTGCTCAAGGAAGGCATCGACAAGGAACTGGCGAAGAAGATCGTCGGCCACATCAAGGACGCCAAACTCAAGGTACAGGCTGCCATTCAGGGCGAGCAGGTGCGTGTGACCGGCAAGAAGCGCGACGACCTGCAAGAAGCCATCGCGGCCTTGCGTGCCAAGGAATTCGGCATGCCGCTGCAGTTCAACAACTTCCGCGACTAAGCGTTATCCGTGGAAACGGTGGGAGCCAGCCTGCTCGCGAAAGCCGCTGTGTCAGTCAATTCATTGCTGAATGACACAGCGCTTTCGCGAGCAGGCTCGCTCCCACATTTATTTGTGCACATCCCGGGTAGCCGGAAATCAGGAGATAGAACATGGATTTGAATGCTGAAGTAGACCACCTGGTCAAGGCATCCCAGGCGTGGATCCCGATGATCATGGAATACGGCAGCCGCGTGCTGCTGGCAGTGATTACCCTGGGGATCGGCTGGTGGCTGATCAACAAGGTCACGCAAAAACTCGGTGGTTTGCTGGCCCTGCGTAACGCTGACCTGGCACTGCAAGGCTTCATCAGCAGCCTGGCCAACATCATTCTCAAGGTGCTGCTGATCGTCAGCGTGGCCTCGATGATCGGTGTCGAAACCACCTCGTTCGTTGCCGCGATCGGTGCTGCGGGTCTGGCCATTGGTCTGGCGTTGCAGGGCAGTCTGGCGAACTTCGCCGGCGGCGTGCTGATTCTGCTGTTCCGTCCGTTCCGCATCGGCGACTGGATCGAAGCGCAAGGCGTGGCGGGTACCGTCGACAGCATCCAGATTTTCCATACCGTCCTGCGTACCGGCGACAACAAGACCGTCATCATGCCAAACGGCAACCTGTCGAATGGCATCATCACCAATACCAACCGTCAGCCAACCCGCAAGGTTGTGTTCGATGTGGGCGTGGATTACGAAGCCGATCTGCAAAAGGCCCGTCAGGTACTGCTGGATCTGGCCAAGGATGAACGTGTTATGCAGGACCCGGCGCCGCAGGCAGTGATTTCGACACTGGGCGACAGTTCGATCACGGTGTCCCTGCGTGTGTGGGTTAAAACTGCAGACTATTGGGATGTGATGTTCATGTTAAATGAACTGTCCCGCGATCGTTTAAAAGCTGCAGGCATTGATATTCCGTTTCCGCAGCGAGTTATTCGTGTGGTTCAGGAAGGGGCACCGCAGTAAGCGGTCGATTATTTGCCCTGACGGTCAAGTAAGGCGATTAAACCCAAGAGCTGCAAAGTCTCTTGGGTTTTTTATTGTTCGCAGTAAGCCCGCTTCGGTCGACATAATTAGCTTGCTATTCAAATATGCTTAGGCCGCTATTGAATAAGCAAAAAAACCGCCCACCTGTCAGGGTGAGCGGTTCTAATTAGAGCAGAGCTCTACAGTACTGCTGAACTACATCCGGATTACAAGATGCTCAGCGGATACTCAACGATCAGACGCAGATCGTTGTTGTCACCGCCGTTATAAGCGGTGTTGGAGCGGTACCAGGCGCTACGCAGGCGGAAGGACAGGTCTTTTGCCGGGCCATTCTGCATGACGTACTTGGTTTCGAAGTCCAGCTCGTGTTCCTTGCCTTCTTCAGCACCGGTAGAGATGTTGTCGCCTTTGATGTAACGGGTCATGAAGCTCAGGCCCGGTACGCCGTAGGTTTTCATGTTCAGGTCGTAGCGACCCTGCCACGAACGCTCGTCTGCACCGTTGAAGTCGGAGTACTGCACGGAGTTGGCGAGGAAAATGGTGCCGCCGCCGTCTACGCCGTATACGTAACCGGTATCACCGGTCGAACGCTGGTGAGCGAGGGTGAATTTGTGGGCGCCGATGCTGTAAGCGGCAGCCAGGGACCAGATGCGGTTGTCGATATCACCCGACAGTTCCTGACCTTGGCTCTTGCTCTTGTAGCCGTTGAAGTCGAAGTTCAACGACTGTTCATCGTTGATCGGCAGGGTGTAGTTGGCGTTGAGGTACTGCTTCTTGAAGTGGTCATCCACGTCGGAAGCCGCAACACCGGCGACGAAGTTGTCGGTGAACTGGTAGGTGGCGCCACCGATATTGGCAGACGGCAGGCCGCCGTCAACGATGGTGTCATGGCCCATGCCGGTCTGGGAGCTCATCGCGGTGAAGCGACCAGCGCTCAGCTCAAGGCCAGGGATTTCCTTGGATACGAGCAAGGTACCGGTGGTGGCTTCAGGCAGCAAACGGCTGTCGTCAGTGGAGAATACCGGGCTGGCGACGAATTGGTCGCCATACTTCAAGACAGTATTGGACAGGCGGAATTTAACTGCGCCACCCGCTTTGGACTGAGTGTCCTCAGGTGTGCCATCGCTATCGGCAGCGAACAGGCCGTTGCCTGTACGACCGCGGCCGCTGTCGAGTTTGATCGAGCCCAGACCGAAAGCGTCAACACCAACACCGATGGTGCCTTGAGTGAAGCCGGATTCGAAGATGGCGTGCATGCCAATACCGGTTTCTTCGCGGTAGCCTTGGCGCTCACCCGATGGGCTGGTTTTCAAGTTTTCATTCTTGAAATCACGATTCATATACAGCATGCGGGTCTTTACATTGAAGGTACTGTCTTCAACGAAGCCTTTGGAATCATCCTGGGCGGACGCCATTGCGAACTGCGAGGTGCCTGCTGAAACAGCCAGTGCGATCATGCTCCACTTCATCACGCGCATCGTGATTTGCTCCTTTGGTTTTTAGAAGAGTACTGCCGTCCCACCTGTTTTATTATCTGGGCGGCTCTTTCTTTTTGTGTCGGCGCAAACTTATATCACGCCGACATTGTTGGCGATACTTGCTAATCGAACCTTTCGCCTTCTTTACGACGCTGTCGCAGATGGCTTGGTAGATGTCGCAAATTCACAGTACCGATGCAATCGGACCGACAACTTTTTCGCTGTTTTTCTAGCCTTTTGCATCGCTAAAAAAGAGTCCCTGGCAAAACACTTGAATCTCCATCGGGCAACCCTGCCACTGTTTTTATCGGGCTTAAGGCTCCCACATCCCGTGGTGCGCTTATAGTCCATATGAGTACGCTTGCAACAAGCGTGCACAAACTGCAATTTCGGTGCGGTTATTTTTCAACACGCTTGTCTTTACCTGTAAAAGCCTCATAAATACGGGGCGCCAAGCCGCTTTTTGTAAGGGCTTGACGCGATTGTTCGTATGGTGTTGCCACGCCGTAATTGGCGCGCGACAACCAAAAACGTTACCGGTTCACCCCGCCAGTGAGTATTCGGCGGATGCCCGACGCACTGAGCGTAGACCCACTGTGCGGTTTTGGTGCAAAAAATTTACGCGCTGTACCGTATTCATACAGATCTGTCTGCGAGCGATCGTGAGCACCTCACGGTTTTTCGGTCATTTCAGCGGATTGGTCATCTGGTCGGGTTCCGTGCTGGTGCATCAAATCAAAAAATGTCACATGTCGGGGCGTCCGCAGAAATGGCCAGGGCACAGTCCTCGTGAAGGCGAACGCATTCGCAGGTATGCTGCGGTTCTGTCGCTTGGTGCACTACCTGTCGGGTGGGTCGCCAAGCTGAATTATGTAGATCAGCCGGGAGTGCGCGCAGTGTTTGCTTTAGATTCACGACTACAACAGGACACACTGACCATCGGCGACTTTCCGCTCTGCCGTCTGTTGCTGTCCAACGACGCCAACTACCCGTGGTTCATCCTGGTGCCACGCCGCAACGATATCAGCGAGTTGTTTCAGTTGGATGTCGCCGATCAGCAACAGCTCTGGCTGGAAACCACCGCGCTGGCCGAGTTGCTCAAAGACTTGTTCGATGCCGACAAAATGAACGTCGCTACGCTGGGTAACGTGGTCAGCCAGATGCACATGCATGTGATCGTGCGCAAACGTGACGACGCGGCGTGGCCTGCGCCGGTCTGGGGCAAGCATCCGGCAAAGCCTTATGACAGCGAACAGGTGGCCGCCATTCGCGCGCAGTTGCGTGTGGTGCTGACCCAAGATTTCACCTTTTTGGAGGGCTGAGTCATGACCCTGGAAGAACGCGTTAACGATCTGGAAAGCCGTCTGGCGTTTCAGGACGACACTATCCAGACGTTGAACGACATCCTGGTGGCGCAGCAGCGGGTGGTCGAGCGCCTGCAATTGCAAATGGCTGCGTTGCTCAAGCGTCAGGAAGAAATGGTCGGGCAGTTCGAATCCTTCGAGGAAGAAGCACCTCCGCCACATTATTAAGGTGCGGTTTTTTCATCAGGCGTAAAAAAACCGCGAACAGCACGCTGCTCGCGGTTTTTTTATGCCTTGGATCAGCGGCGCGGCAGCGCGGCGATCACGTCCTCGGCTTGCAGGCCTTTGTCCCGGTTCATCACCGAGAATTCCACACGCTGGCCTTCGACCAGAACGCGGTGGCCTTCGCCACGGATCGCGCGAAAGTGCACGAAAATGTCATCACCGGAATCCCGGGAGATAAAGCCGAAGCCTTTGGAAGTGTTGAACCACTTGACGGTGCCGGTATCGCGGTTGGTCATGTCGTAGGTGGTTGGCGTGGCTGCCGGTGAAGATCGATAAAAGCTGACGGCCAGGTGCAGGACCACGGCAACCAGGGCAATCACCAGGCTGAACAACACGGCTGGCTGGCCGGCGATGACAGGCATCGGCGCGATCAGAGTCAAGGTTTGGAGGACGACAGTCAGCACCAGAAGAGCGCTGACCAGATTTTGCAGATGCTGGCGCGGGCCTTTGTTCCAGTAAGGAATCACCGGGGCAATGACCAGGTTCAGCAGGCCGAAAAAGGCCAGGTAAAGTGCATCGGGTTGTTGCAGGTAGGGAACGGCTTCGGATTTCAAGCTAGGTATGAACGACAGCAGCAGTGCCGCTGCGCCCATTAGCAGGTGGACGATTTTCAACATTTTGATTGGCTCACGTTATTAACGGCTCACAAGGAAGAGCTGGAGGCGCACGGTTCGCTTCGGGACAAAATAAGAGGCGGTGGACACGGACGCAGCATCAGCCTATGCGCAAATCCCCGGAAAATGGGGCATAGCGACACACTGCCTATTTAACAGCAAAGCCTGCAGCTACTCAAATCAGGCCGGCCAGCGGCAGCAAAGTGGTCGATTTGTCGCAGTGCGAGTGTCGATTCGGGGCTGCGAGGGATCGACAGCCTTGCTAGAGTGGGGCGGTACCTTGGATGAATTCAAATCGCCGTTAGGGGGTAAACATGGCAATCGATATCGGTATCAGTGAAGAAGACCGCAAGTCCATCGTCGAGGGGCTGTCGCGTCTGCTGTCGGACACCTACGTGCTGTATCTGAAAACCCATAACTTCCACTGGAACGTCACAGGCCCGATGTTCCGTACGCTGCACTTGATGTTTGAAGAGCAATACAACGAGCTGGCACTGGCCGTCGATTCAATCGCCGAGCGCATTCGCGCCCTTGGTTTCCCGGCCCCAGGCGCTTATGCCACGTATGCGCGGCTTTCTTCTATCAAGGAGGAGGAGGGGGTGCCCAGCGCCGAGGACATGATCAAGCAACTGGTCGCCGGTCAGGAAGCCGTGACCCGCACCGCGCGCGGCATTTTCCCGCTGCTCGACAAGGTCAGTGACGAGCCGACGGCCGACCTGCTGACCCAGCGCATGCAGGTTCATGAAAAAACCGCGTGGATGTTGCGCGCATTGCTCGAAGCCTGACCCAAGTGCGCGGGCAGGCCTTGGGGATGCCCGCGCTGTCCACAGTCTTACTTCTATCGTTGGCTTATCCTACGGGGATGGTCAATTAGTCATCTGGATATAACTTTGCGTCTGCGCTTTTATGAAGTCACAGGATGTGACTTTGAAAAACACGCAGAGATGGCAAAGGAGTGTCACCGATATGATAGAGGGAGACAGGCGAGGCGACAGGAATGTCGGCTTGCAACATGAATTGAAGTTCGATCCGTTCGTCAACGAATTCGACATGTCATTGGTACAGCCGTTGTCCCGATCCGTGCGTTTGAACGGATACGCGACGTGCCTGCGGCTGGAGCAGGTGTACTGGAACATCCTCGGCGCCATGGCCAAAGACAACTGCTGTTCGATCAGCTCACTGTTATCCCACGTTGACCGTGAGGTGCATCTGCGTCACGGCGGGGTGAAAAATTTCAGTGCGCTGGTACGAGTGGTGTGTGTCATGAGTGGGATCAAAGTCGCTGAGTCAGCGAAATCGCTCTGAAACAGCGGTTGCAAAGGAGGTTGCGGCCTGTGCAGTCTTACGGCTGCACAGGCCGCATTTAATGGATATAATCCCGCTCTTTCGCCGCAAAGCCCTGCGCGCGGTGGCAATCTGATCGCCGAGACACCTCCATGCCGATGTACGATTATCAATGTGCTTCCTGTGGTCATCAGTTGGAAGCCATTCAAAAGATCAGCGATGCACCGCTGGTCGACTGCCCTGCCTGCCAGGCGCCAGAGCTCAAGAAACAGCTGTCGATGCCCGGCTTTCGCCTCAGCGGCAGCGGTTGGTACGAAACCGATTTCAAGACCGGAACCAAGAAGAACCTGGCCGGTAGCGACAAATCTGACTAGGGTTCAGGCCCAGGTCGAACGACACGCGTGAGTTTCCCCACGTCGCACAAGCTTGAGCGCGGCGGGATCTCCACCGAATTTCGAATTACGAGAAGCGAACCACTACCATGATGCGCAGCCACTATTGCGGCCAACTGAACGAAAGCCTGGAAGGTCAGGAAATTACCCTTTGCGGATGGGTTCACCGTCGCCGCGACCACGGCGGGGTGATTTTCCTCGATATCCGTGATCGTGACGGTCTGGCCCAGGTGGTGTTCGATCCGGATCGCGCCGAGAGCTTCGCCGCCGCCGATCGCGTGCGCAGCGAGTACGTCGTGAAGATCACCGGTAAGGTGCGTCTGCGTCCGGCCGGTGCAACCAACGCCAACATGGCGTCGGGCATGATCGAAGTGCTGGGTTACGAACTGGAAGTGCTGAACGAGTCGGAAACCCCGCCGTTCCCGCTCAACGAATACTCCGACGTTGGCGAAGAAACCCGCCTGCGCTACCGCTTCCTCGACCTGCGTCGTCCGGAAATGGCCGAGAAGCTGCGTCTGCGTTCGCGCATGACCACCAGCATCCGTCGCTTCCTCGACGAAAACGGCTTCCTCGACGTTGAAACGCCGATCCTGACCCGTGCAACTCCGGAAGGCGCACGCGACTACCTCGTGCCAAGCCGTACTCACGCCGGTTCGTTCTTCGCGCTGCCGCAATCGCCGCAGCTGTTCAAGCAACTGCTGATGGTGGCCGGCTTCGACCGTTACTACCAGATCGCCAAGTGCTTCCGCGACGAAGACCTGCGTGCCGACCGTCAGCCGGAATTCACCCAGATCGACATCGAGACCAGCTTCCTCGATGAAAAAGAGATCATGGGCCTCACCGAGCAAATGATCCGCAACCTGTTCAAGGAAGTGCTGGGTCTGGAATTCGGCGAATTCCCGCACATGACTTTCGAAGAAGCCATGCGCCGCTACGGTTCCGACAAACCAGACCTGCGTAACCCGCTGGAACTGGTCGACGTTGCCGATCAACTCAAAGAAGTCGATTTCAAGGTCTTCAGCGGCCCGGCCAACGATCCGAAATGCCGTATCGCCGCACTGCGCGTTCCAGGCGGGGCGAGCATGCCGCGCAAGCAGATCGACGATTACACCAAGTTCGTCGGCATCTACGGTGCCAAGGGCCTGGCGTACATCAAGGTCAACGAGCGCGCTGCCGGTGTTGAAGGCCTGCAATCGCCGATCGTGAAAAACATCCCGGAAGACAAGCTGAACGTGATCCTCGATCGCGTTGGCGCAGTCGATGGCGACATCGTGTTCTTCGGCGCCGACAAGGCCAAGATCGTCAGCGAAGCCTTGGGCGCACTGCGCATCAAGCTCGGTCACGACTTGAAGCTGCTGACCTGCGAGTGGGCGCCAATGTGGGTCGTCGACTTCCCGATGTTCGAAGAAAACGACGACGGCAGCTTCTCTGCGCTGCACCACCCGTTCACTGCACCGAAGTGCACGCCGCAAGAGCTCGAAGCCAACCCGGCCGCTGCTCTGTCCCGCGCGTACGACATGGTGCTGAACGGTACTGAGCTGGGTGGCGGTTCGATCCGTATCCACCGCAAGGAAATGCAGCAGTCGGTGTTCCGTCTGTTGGGCATCAACGAAGCGGAGCAGGAAGAGAAGTTCGGCTTCCTGCTCGACGCCCTGAAGTACGGCGCACCGCCGCACGGTGGCCTGGCCTTCGGTCTGGACCGTCTGGTGATGCTGATGACCGGCGCCCAGTCGATCCGTGAAGTGATCGCTTTCCCGAAAACCCAGAGCGCTGCCGACGTCATGACGCAAGCACCGGGTGTAGTGGATGCCAAGGCATTGCGCGAATTGCACATTCGTTTGCGCGAAACGCCAAAGGCTGAGTAAGACGGGCCTGAAGGCGCATCTTCGGATGCGCCTTTTTTCTTTCTTATGGTCTGAAAGCTGTTCAAGATTTTTTGTTTGCCGGCCGCTGCAAGTGCAGGGCGGGCAACGTTTCAAAGAGAATTCGGAGCGAGTTATGGCGGGTCATTCCAAGTGGGCGAACATCAAGCACCGCAAAGAACGTCAGGATGCCAAGAAAGGCAAAATCTTTACCAAGTGGATTCGTGAGCTGACAGTTGCTGCCCGTCAGGGGGGCGGTGATCCGGGTTCCAACCCGCGTTTGCGCCTGGCCCTGGACAAGGCCCTTGGTGCGAACATGAGCCGCGATATCATCGATCGCGCGGTTGCTCGTGGTGCCGGTGCCGCCGACACCGACGACATGGTCGAGCTGAGTTACGAAGGTTACGGCCCGGGCGGCGTGGCGGTGATGGTCGAGTGCATGACCGACAACCGCAATCGCACCGCAGCGGCTGTGCGCCATGCGTTCAGCAAGTGCGGCGGTAACCTGGGCACCGACGGTTCGGTAGCGTACCTGTTCGAGCGCAAGGGCCAGATCTCCTTCGCTCCGGGCGTTGATGAGGACGCACTGATCGAAGCGGCGATGGAAGCAGACGCCGATGACGTGGTTACGAACGAAGATGGTTCGATTGACGTGTTCACTTCGTTCGCCGGTTTCTATTCCGTGCGTAACGCGTTGGAAGCCGCGGGTTTCAAAGGTGATGACGCGGAAATCGTCATGCTGCCGACCACTAGCGCCGAACTGGACCTGGACGGCGCGGAGAAGGTGCTCAAGCTGATCGACATGCTTGAAGACCTGGACGACGTGCAGAACGTTTATTCCAACGCGGATATTCCAGAAGACGTCGCTGCTCAGCTCGGTTAAGAGCGACTAGGCTTTCATGTGGGAGCTGGCTTGCCAGCGATGGCGTCGGCACATCAGAAAATGATGTGGTCTGACACTCCGTCATCGCTGGCAAGCCAGCTCCCACATTTGTTATTTGTTGTACCGAATTTCGTGCTTTTTCCGAACCCGCAGGCGTTATGACTTTAATTCTTGGTATCGACCCCGGTTCGCGCATCACCGGTTACGGCATTGTTCGCGATACCGGACGTGGCGGCTGCATCTACGTCGCCTCTGGCTGCATCCGCACCGGCGCTGGCGAGCTGCATGAACGACTGCAAATCGTCTATCGCGGCGTGCGTGAAATCATTCAGACCTACGGCCCGGTCACCATGGGCATCGAAAAAGTGTTCATGGCGAAAAACGCCGACTCGGCGCTCAAACTCGGGCAGGCCCGTGGCGCGGCGATTGTTGCCGGTGCCGAAGAAAGTCTGGAAATTGCCGAGTACACGGCCACCCAGGTCAAACAAGCCGTGGTCGGCACGGGCGCGGCCAATAAAGAGCAGGTGCAAATGATGGTCATGCACATGCTGAAGTTGACCAGCAAACCGCAAATCGATGCTTCGGACGCCCTGGCCATTGCCATTTGCCACGCTCACACTCGTTCCAGTCTGCTGCCGCATGGCCTGGGAGCGGCACGCAGTCGTGGCGGGCGCCTGCGTCTCTGATAGCATCAGCAATCAAATTTTCCGGAATGCGGGTTTCGCGCCTGGGTCGTCGGCCTGAAACACGCCTTCCGTCAGTCGCCAGCCCACGGCTGGCCAACGCTCAAGGATCTGAAACGTGATTGGACGCTTGCGCGGCACCCTGGCTGAGAAACAGCCGCCGCACCTGATTCTCGATGTAAATGGCCTCGGGTATGAGCTGGAAGTGCCCATGACCACCCTCTATCGCCTGCCGCCGGTCGGTGAACCGCTGACCCTGCACACGCACCTGGTCGTACGCGAAGACGCGCAGTTACTCTATGGTTTCGCCGGCAAGCGTGAGCGAGACTTTTTTCGCGAGTTGATCCGTCTCAATGGTGTCGGGCCGAAATTGGCCCTGGCATTGATGTCGAGTCTGGAAGTCGATGAGCTGGTCCGCTGTGTGCAGTCCCAGGACACGTCGGCGCTGACCAAGGTGCCGGGCGTCGGCAAGAAAACCGCCGAGCGTTTGCTCGTCGAGCTGAAGGATCGCTTCAAGGCCTGGGAAACCTCGCCGGCCATGTTCGCCCTGGTGCCAAACCAGCCGGACGGCCCGGCGCCGGTCAATACCGCCGAGAACGATGCGGTCAGCGCGTTGATTTCCTTGGGTTACAAGCCGCAGGAAGCGAGCAAGGCAATTTCGGCCATCAAGGACAAGAATTTGAGCAGTGAAGACATGATCCGCCGCGCCCTGAAGGGAATGATTTAAGTGATTGAAGCTGATCGTCTGATCGCCGCTGCGCACATTCCGCGTGAGCGCGAAGAAGTCCAGGACCGCGCCATTCGCCCGGTCAGTCTGGCTGACTACATTGGCCAGCCGACGGTGCGCGAGCAGATGGAACTGTTCATTCAGGCTGCTCGTGGCCGTAGCGAATCGCTTGATCACACCTTGATCTTCGGCCCGCCGGGGCTGGGTAAAACCACGCTGGCCAACATCATCGCCCAGGAAATGGGCGTGTCGATCAAGAGCACCTCGGGCCCGGTCCTGGAGCGTCCGGGTGATCTGGCGGCATTGCTGACCAATCTTGAGCCGCATGACGTGCTGTTTATCGATGAGATCCATCGTCTGTCGCCGATCGTCGAAGAAGTCTTGTACCCGGCGATGGAAGATTTCCAGCTCGACATCATGATCGGTGAAGGGCCGGCAGCACGCTCGATCAAACTCGACCTGCCGCCGTTCACCCTGGTCGGTGCGACGACTCGTGCAGGCATGCTGACCAACCCGTTGCGTGACCGCTTCGGTATCGTCCAGCGTCTTGAGTTCTATAGCACCGCGGATCTGTCGACGATTGTCAGTCGTTCGGCGAATATTCTTGGTTTGCCCCTGGACCCGGAGGGCGCCTTCGAAATCGCTCGACGTGCCCGTGGCACACCTCGAATTGCCAATCGATTGCTGCGCCGTGTACGCGATTTCGCTGAAGTACGGGCCAAGGGCCACATCACCAAAGCGGTGGCGGATCTGGCGTTGAACCTGCTGGATGTCGACGAGCATGGTTTCGATCATCAGGACCGGCGCCTGCTGTTGACCATGATCGAGAAGTTCGATGGTGGGCCCGTCGGTATCGACAGCCTTGCAGCAGCCATCAGTGAAGAACGCCACACGATTGAAGACGTGCTGGAGCCGTATCTGATCCAGCAGGGTTACATCATGCGCACGCCAAGGGGCAGGGTAGTGACACGGCATGCGTATCTGCATTTCGGTTTAAACATTCCGTCACGAATGGGTGAGACGCCCGTGGTAGACGAGTTTCTCGATGCCGTGGACGATTAATACACATTTGTTGTCGATTTATTCAGGGTTTGTACTGTCAGAGGACGGTACTTTTGCGGTAAAGCCCTGAAACAACGAAAAACAGTTGTCTGGCCGGATTGGCAACATGAGGAGTAAGCACTAGAGTATGCGCGCGCAAAACGGGCTTGAGCCGTTCGCACATCGTTGTCGCGTTTATTACGAGGACACCGATGCGGGCGGCATCGTGTATTACGTTAATTACCTCAAGTTTATGGAACGGGCTCGAACCGAGCGGCTCCGCGAACTGGGCTTTGCCCAATCGCAGCTTGCCGGGGAGGATCTGTTGTTTGTCGTGCACTCCAGCGAAGCGCGTTACCACGCGCCGGCGCGACTGGACGACGAGCTTCTGGTAAGTGCTGAAGTAATCGAATTGAACCGTGCCAGCCTGCGTTTCAAACAGCAGGTCAGGCGGGCAACGGATAATGTGCTGCTCTGTGAAGGGCAGTTTTTGGTGGCCTGTGTGCGCACTAACAGTTTGAAACCCCGGGCCCTTCCCGAAGACTTGCGTGCGGCTTTCGCCGACGCGGTCGGCCCGGGTAAACACTCAAAGCAGGAGATAAAGCGTGGAAGCTAACGTCGTCGACCATTCCTCCATGTGGAGCCTGGTCAGCAATGCCAGCATCGTGGTGCAGTTGGTAATGTTGACTCTGGTGGCCGCATCGGTGACCTCATGGATCATGATCTTTCAGCGCAGCAACCTGCTGCGTGCCGGTCGACGCGCCCTGGAGAGCTTCGAAGAGCGCTTCTGGTCGGGTATCGATTTGTCCAAACTGTACCGTCAGGCCGGCAGCAACCCTGATCCGGATTCGGGCGTCGAGCAAATCTTCCGCGCCGGTTTCAAAGAGTTCTCCCGTCTGCGCCAGCAGCCAGGTGTCGATCCTGAAGCGGTAATGGAAGGCGTGGCTCGCGCCATGCGTGTGGCCATCTCCCGCGAAGAAGAGAAACTGGAGCAAAGCTTGCCGTTCCTCGCCACTGTGGGTTCGGTCAGCCCGTATATTGGTCTGTTCGGTACCGTATGGGGCATCATGAACTCCTTCCGCGGTCTGGCCAGCGCCCAGCAAGCGACCCTGGCCACCGTGGCTCCGGGTATCGCCGAAGCACTTATCGCCACGGCGATCGGCCTGTTTGCGGCAATCCCTGCAGTAATCGCTTACAACCGTTTTGCTGCTCGCAGCGAAACCCTGCTGGGCCGCTACTACACCTTCGCCGATGAATTCCAGGCGATCCTGCACCGCAAAGTGCACACCAGCGAAGAATAAGCAGGTAATTTCCAATGGCTTTAATCGCTCGAGCTCGCAAAAAGCGCAAGCCGGTCGCCGAGATGAACGTGGTGCCTTACATCGACGTGATGCTGGTACTGCTGGTCATTTTCATGGTGACCGCGCCGATGCTCAATCAGGGCGTGAAAGTTGATCTGCCCAAGGTTTCCAGCGAAGCCTTGCCGCAGGACAACAACACCCAGGTCCTGACCATTTCGATCAAGGCTGACAAGACCTATTACTGGAACCTTGGCAGCGAAGTCGACACCGAGAAGCAACAGGACAGGGCCATGACCCTGCCGCAGATGACCGACGCGGTGACCAAGATTATTCGCGCCGGTACCGAAGGCGGCAAGCGTACCCAGGTCTTCATCCGCGGCGACAAAACCGTCGACTATGGTTCCGTCATGGGCGCCATGGGCGGATTGCAGAAAGCCGGGGTCGGTAACGTTGGTTTGATTACCGAGGCCCCCTGATGCAGCCACTGCGAGAGCCGTCTGCCTCGGAAAGCTACTTCTGGCCTAGTGTTCTGGCGATTGTCCTGCACGTGCTGGTGTTCGGCATGCTGTTCGTCAGTTTCGCCTTTACACCAGAGCTGCCGCCGGCCAAGCCGATTGTCCAGGCGACCCTGTACCAGCTGAAATCGAAAAGTCAGGCAACCACCCAGACCAATCAGAAGATTGCGGGTGAGGCGAAGAAATCCGCCGCGCGCCAGACTGAAGTCGAGCAGATGGAACAGAAAAAGGTCGAGCAGGAAGCGGTGAAAGCTGCGGAACAAAAGAAAGAAGAAGCGGCTCAAAAGGCCGAGGAAGCCAAGAAGGCCGACGAGTCGAAAAAAGCGGACGAGGCGAAAAAGGCTGATGAAGCCAAAAAAGCCGATGACGCGAAGAAGACCGCCGAAGCCAAGAAGGCAGAAGAGAAACAATTGGCTGATATAGCCAAGAAGAAATCTGAAGAAGAAGCCAAAAAGGCTGCTGAAGAAGAGGCCAAGAAAGCGGCCGCTGAAGAAGCGAAGAAAAAGATCGTCGAAGACGCGAAGAAGAAAGCCGCCGAAGACGCCAAGAAAAAGTCTGAAGCTGAAGAGGCGAAGAAGAAAATCGCCGACGAAGCGAAGAAGAAAGCTGCTGCCGATGCTGCGAAGAAGAAAGCGCAGGAAGCGGCACGTAAATCTACCGAAGACAAAAAGGCTCAGGCCTTGGCAGATTTGCTTTCCGACACGCCGCAGCGTCAGCAGGCCTTGGCCGATGAACAGGGTGACGAAGTCGCGGGCAGTTTCGATGACCTGATTCGTGCGCGGGCAGCGGAAGGCTGGGCTCGTCCACCTTCGGCACGCAAAGGCATGACGGTCGTGTTGCAAATCGGCATGTTGCCGGACGGTACGGTGACTACGGTCAGCGTGTCCAAATCCAGTGGCGATGGTCCGTTCGATGCTTCGGCAGTAGCGGCGGTCAAGAATATTGGACGTTTGACAGAAATGCAGGGAATGAAGCCGAGCGATTTCGCTCCGTATCGTTCATTCAAGATGACATTCACACCTGAGGATCTAGCCTTGTGAGAAACCTTCTTCGAGGAATGCTGGTCGTGATCTGCTGCATGGCAGGGATCGCGATGGCTGATGAAAAGAACATTCTGGTCACCAGCGGCAGCGATCGGGCTACTCCGATCGCCGTCGTACCGTTCGGTTTGCAGGGCGGTGCCGTCCTGCCGGACGACATGGCTGAAATCATTGGTAACGATTTGCGTAACTCGGGCTACTACTCGCCGATTCCAAAGCAAAACATGATCAGCCAGCCAAGCCAGGCGAGCGAAATCATCTTCCGTGACTGGAAGGCGGTAGGTGCTCAATACATGATGGTCGGCAGCATCGCACCAGCGGGCGGTCGTCTGCAGGTGCAATGGGCACTGTTCAACGTGGCCACCGAGCAGAAAGTGGCTGACGGCAGTGTTTCCGGTACCACCGAGCAGTTGCGCGATATGGCGCACTACATCTCTGACCAGTCGTTCGAGAAACTCACCGGCATCCAGGGCGCGTTTTCGACCCGCCTGCTGTACGTGACGGCTGAACGCTTCTCCGAGAAGAACACCCGTTACACCTTGCAGCGTTCGGACTATGACGGTGCTCGCGCCGTGACTCTGTTGCAATCGCGCGAGCCGATCCTCTCGCCGCGTTTCGCACCGGATGGCAAGCGCATCGCTTACGTGTCGTTCGAGCAGAAACGCCCGCGTATCTTCATGCAGAACATCGACACGGGTCGTCGTGAGCAGATCACCAACTTCGAAGGCCTGAACGGCGCACCGGCCTGGTCGCCGAATGGTGATCGTCTGGCGTTCGTGTTGTCTAAAGACGGTAACCCGGATATCTACGTGATGAACCTGGCTACGCGTCAGATCAATCGTGTAACAGCGGGCCCAGGTATCAACACCGAACCGTACTGGGGCAAGGATGGTTCGACCATCTACTTCACCTCGGACCGCGGCGGCAAGCCACAAATCTACAAAACCAGCGCCAGTGGCGGTGGTGCCGAGCGTGTAACGTTCGTAGGTAACTACAACGCCAACCCGAAACTTTCGGCAGATGAAAAGACGCTGGTGATGATCCATCGCCAGGATGGTTTCACCAATTTCAAGGTGGCAGCCCAGGATTTGCAGCGAGGTAGTGTAAAGATCCTCACTGATAGCACTCTGGACGAGTCACCCACTGTTGCACCCAACGGCACCATGGTAATCTACGCCACCCGCCAGCAGGGCCGGGGAGTCTTGATGCTCGTGTCCATTAATGGACGCGTTAGGCTCCCGCTTCCTACCGCTCAAGGCGAAGTCAGAGAACCGTCCTGGTCCCCTTACCTGAAGTGAGCGGGCGCTACACGTTTTACTTAACACACTGGGGTTCATTAGGAGTTTCACGATGGAAATGCTGAAGTTTGGTAAATTTGCTGCGCTGGCTCTGGCCATGGCTGTAGCTGTAGGTTGCTCGTCCAAAGGCGGCGACAACGCCGGTGAAGGCGCTGTTGATCCAAACGCTGGTTACGGCGCAAACACTGGTGCCGTTGACGGTTCCCTGAGCGAAGAAGCTGCTCTGCGCGCAATCACCACCTTCTACTTCGAATACGACAGCTCGGACCTGAAGCCAGAAGCCATGCGCGCTCTGGACGTTCACGCCAAAGACCTGAAAGCAAACGGCGCTCGCGTTGTTCTGGAAGGCAACACCGACGAACGTGGTACTCGTGAGTACAACATGGCACTGGGCGAGCGTCGTGCGAAAGCCGTTCAACGCTACCTGGTACTGCAAGGTGTTTCCCCAGCTCAGCTGGAACTGGTTTCCTACGGCGAAGAGCGTCCAGTTGCTACCGGCAACGACGAGCAGTCCTGGGCTCAAAACCGTCGCGTCGAACTGCGTAAGTAATTCGATATGCGAACGTGCCGTCGTGCTGTAACTGTTCTGGCTCTCAGTCTCGCACCGCTTGCGGTGTGGGCTGCGGTTCCTGTGGTCGATGACAACTCCGGTTATAACAATAGCGGGAGCAGTTATCCGCCTGCGGGTTACGGTACGAACGGCGCCTATGCCGGGGGAGCGGCTTCGGCCCCTGCCTCGGCACAAGGCATGCTGTTTAACCAACTGCAACAGATGCAGGATCAGATATCCCGCCAGCAAGGTGTGATTGAAGAACTGCAGAACCAGGTTGCGCGTATGAAGCAAGAATCCCTGGAGCGATACCAGGATCTTGATCGACGCATAGGATCCGGTGTTGCACCTGCCGCGACTCCTGAGAATTCTTCTGCCGGTGGCGATGCAAGTGCTGCTGCCGGTGCTGCCGCTGGCGCCGGGGCTGCTGCCGCCCAGGCACCTGCTGCGGGTAGCGAACCGGCTGATCCGGCCAAGGAAAAGCTGTATTACGATGCCGCTTTCGACCTGATCAAAGCCAAGGATTTCGACAAGGCCAGCCAGGCTTTCTCGGCATTCCTGCGCAAATACCCGAACAGCCAGTACGCGGGCAACGCCCAGTACTGGTTGGGCGAAGTGAACCTGGCCAAGGGTGATCTCCAAGGTGCAGGTCAGGCTTTCGCCAAGGTTTCGCAGCTGTATCCCAAGCACAACAAGGTGCCGGATTCGCTGTACAAGCTGGCTGATGTAGAGCGCCGCCTCGGTCACACCGACAAGGTGAAAGGGATTCTGCAACAGGTGGTGGCCCAATATCCGGGTACATCCGCCGCTCAGTTGGCGCAACGCGATTTGCAGCGCATGTAAGCCTGAGCTTTTCAGGTGCTGCACCCGTTTAGAAGAAACCCGCGCCTGTCGCGGGTTTTTTCGTTAGAATTCACGCCCTTTTTCTGAAACACGCTTCTTGTGGTCCGCGCGTTGGCGCGATTGCCTGAAGTGCCTGACGGAGGCGGACAGCCTGTTTAGCTGTTACGCCCGTGGCGACTATGCAAGACACATTGAGAATTACCGAAGTTTTCTACTCTTTGCAGGGGGAAACGCGGACTGCCGGGCTGCCCACTGTTTTTGTGCGCCTGACCGGTTGCCCATTGCGTTGCCAATACTGCGACAGTGCCTACGCGTTCAGTGGCGGCACCGTCCGCACGCTCGACGATATCCTCGAGCAAGTGGCCGGGTTTCGTCCGCGTTACGTCTGTGTCACCGGCGGTGAGCCGTTGGCGCAGCCGAACGCCATTCCCTTGCTCAAACAGCTGTGTGATGCCGGTTATGAGGTCTCGCTGGAAACCAGCGGTGCTCTCGACATTTCGGCGGTCGATCCGCGCGTCAGTCGCGTGCTTGATCTGAAGACACCGGGTTCGAAAGAAGCCCATCGCAACCTTTACGAAAATATCGAACTGCTGACGCCCAACGATCAGGTGAAGATTGTCATCTGCTCGCGGGAAGACTACGACTGGGCGGTGTCCAAGCTGATCCAGTACGGGCTCGACCGGCGTGCCGGCGAAGTTCTGTTTTCTCCAAGTCACCATGACCTCAACGCAAGGGAACTGGCGGATTGGGTGGTGGCGGACAACCTGCCAGTGCGGTTGCAACTGCAGCTGCATAAATATCTATGGAATGATGAGCCGGGGCGCTGAAATGACTGAACAACTGAACACAACCGAAAAACGTGCGGTGATCCTGCTGTCCGGTGGTCTGGACTCGGCAACGGTCGTGGCCATGGCCCGCGCTGAAGGCTACGCCTGCTACACCATGAGTTTCGATTACGGCCAGCGCTCCCATGCTGAATTGCATGCCGCTGCCCGCGTTGCTCGCGACCTGGGTGTGGTCGAGCACAAGGTGATCGGCATCAACCTGAATGGCATGGGCGGCTCGGCACTGACCGACACCAGCATTGATATCCCTGAAGAGCTGGGTGAAGGCATCCCGGTCACTTACGTGCCGGCACGCAACACGGTGTTCCTGTCACTGGCGTTGGGTTGGGCAGAGGTGCTTGGCGCACGCGACATCTTCATTGGTGTGAACGCGGTGGACTACTCCGGCTATCCGGATTGCCGTCCCGAGTTCATCGAGTCGTTCGAGCGCATGGCCAATCTGGCGACCAAGGCCGGCGTCGAGGGTGATGGTTTCCGCATTCAGGCACCGCTGCAGAACCTGAGCAAGGCGCAGATCGTCCAGGCGGGCGTGAAGCTGGGCGTTGATTACGGGCTGACTGTTTCCTGTTATCAGGCCGATGATGAAGGCCGTGCCTGCGGTAAATGCGATAGCTGCCGCCTGCGCGCAGAAGGCTTCGCAGCGGCCGGTGTGAGCGATCCAACACCTTATTTTTGATTATTTTCAAAAAGGTGTTGAATAGTCCTTAAAAATCAGTATTATACGCGCCACCACACAGCGGGTCGTTAGCTCAGTTGGTAGAGCAGTTGGCTTTTAACCAATTGGTCGTAGGTTCGAATCCCACACGACCCACCATTTTTGGCGGTTTAGAAAATCCGGAAGGCCCACGCAAGTGAGGATTTCCGGGTTTTTTTTTGCCTGTGATTTGGACGTGCGTTGTTCCAGTGCAAGTTGCGCTGACGCAGGTCAGAATCATCTTTTGTATCCCCGGGATATTCTGTAGCCTTGCGCAGCTTCAACGCTGTCCGTGCCTGATAAAACTCACTCTCCCGGCGGTACCCTCAAGCGGTCCGGAGCCGGGTGTATACTCGACTTTCGCGCGAAAGCGCCTGCAGGTCTTGCGAACATGACGCAGATTTCCGAACGCCTTCTGGTTCAAGCCCACCTCGACGCCAAACAGCCCAAACCGCTGACTGCCGAGGAAGAGGCTTATTACCGTTCCGCCATCGCCGCCGAGCTCAAGGCTCAGGACGCGGTGCTGGTTGCCCACTTCTATTGCGATCCGGTGATTCAGGCCTTGGCCGAAGAAACCGGTGGCTGTGTATCCGACTCTCTGGAAATGGCCCGCTTCGGCAATGCCCATCCGGCCAAGACCGTGGTAGTCGCCGGCGTAAAGTTCATGGGTGAGACCGCCAAAATTCTCAACCCGGAAAAACGCGTGCTGATGCCAACCCTGGAAGCGACGTGCTCGCTGGACCTGGGCTGCCCGGTTGACGAATTCTCGGCGTTCTGCGATCAGCACCCGGAGCGCACGGTGGTGGTCTACGCCAACACCTCCGCTGCCGTCAAAGCCCGGGCCGACTGGGTGGTGACGTCGAGTTGTGCACTGGAAATCGTCGAAAGCCTGATGGACAACGGCGAGACCATCATCTGGGGGCCTGACAAGCATCTGGGCACCTACATTCAGCGCAAGACCGGCGCGGATATGTTGCTGTGGGACGGAGCCTGCATCGTCCACGAGGAGTTCAAGTCCAAGCAGCTTGAAGACATGAAGGCCTTGTACCCGGACGCCGCCATTCTGGTGCACCCCGAGTCGCCGACTGCCGTGATCGAACTGGCAGATGCCGTGGGCTCCACCAGTCAATTGATCGCCGCGGCGCAGTCCCTGCCGAACAAGACCCTGATCGTTGCCACCGACCGCGGCATCTTCTACAAGATGCAGCAGCTGTGCCCGGACAAGGTCTTCATCGAGGCGCCAACCGCCGGTAACGGCGCCGCGTGCCGCAGTTGCGCACATTGTCCGTGGATGGCCATGAATACCCTTGAGCGTACGCTCAAGAGCTTGAAGGAAGGGACGAACGAGATCTTTGTTGATCCGGCGTTGATTCCGCAGGCGATTCGACCTTTGAAGCGGATGCTGGATTTCACCCAGGCGGCGCGGATGAAGCTGGCCGGTAACGCCTGAGATCTATAAGCAAAGCACAAAACCTGTGGAGCGAGCCTGCTCGCGAAGGCGGTGTGTCAGTTCAAGTCGACTGACACACCGCCTTCGCGAGCAGGCTCGCTCCCACATTGGTTTGTGGTGTGAAGAGTTACTTGGTCTTCTTCGGAACCCGCACCACGCAGGTGTCCGAGTAGATGTCATGCCACGTGCGCTTCTGCTTGTCGTACAGCGACCAGAAGAAACCCAGCCCCACGCACAACCACGACGCAATCGACACCATAAACCGCAGCAACGCCTGCCACAGGCTGATTGCGGTGCCATTGGCGTTCTGCACGCGAATGCCCCACACCTGCATGCCGAGCGTCTGCCCACCATGGGTCCAGAACTTGGCGAAGAATCCAAACAACACCAACAGCAGCACGGTCGAGTACAGCGGATCACCGTCGAGCTGTCCGGCGTCGGTCAACACCCGCAGGCGTTCTTCACCGATGATCAAACCCTGGATGAGCTTGTAAACGAAGCCGGTCACGATCAGCAGGGCGGTGCACAACAGAAAGTCGTAGAACATCGCGGCCAGACGACGGCCGAGGCCAACGGCAGGAAAATCGCCCTGGGGAGTGAGCAGGTTTTTCGACATGGCAGCCTCTGGACGCTTTAAGGAATTGCCATTTTACGGATTCGCGCGCACAAAAAAGCCCCTGATATCAATATCAGGGGCTTTTTCGTTACACAGATCAGGCTTCTGCTTGTACTTCGTCAGCCTGCATGCCTTTTTGGCCTTGCACCGCAACGAAGGTCACTTTCTGGCCTTCTTTCAGGCTCTTGAAGCCGTTGCCCTGAATGGCGCGGAAATGCACGAACAGATCCGGACCGCTTTCTGGAGTGATAAAACCAAAACCTTTCTCGTCGTTAAACCACTTGACGGTACCGCTCTGACGTGTGGACATTTCTTATTTCCTTTGACGCAATAAATTAATGACAGCCTCTTTCTCATGAAAGAGTACTGGGGCTGGTTGCAGGAGAGTAAGAAGACGTCGAACGGGATGTAGCTAACTTGTAGGCTACTGCCCAGGTCACGATTCCAAGCTGACCCATGCAAACACAGTGGGGAAACTCTACGCCAACTACCGGAGAAAAAACAAGCCCCTTGCAGGCCCGGTTTTGCTGCGCTTGATGGCACTTAGTCAATCCACTAGTGCGGGCTTAGACGATTAGCTTGTTCAAATGTTTTCGAAGGTTATAAGTAAAGTTCATATTCGAATCGGTTGTTAGGAACTGCACTGTTTTATGGCGATTGCGTTACACATTAGTGCACGCATAACGCAATCGCGTTACTTATAGAAACAGTCAATCAACCACGGTAGTAGCGTTGTGGAACAAATGGCATTTTGCTTACAAGCATTTGCACCTTTTTCCCACGAACGATTGCCCACACTGGCGTATCTAGCGAGACATAAGCACTGTCGAGGTAACCCATTGCCAATGGCCCGCCCAGCGTCGGACCGAAGCCGCCACTGCACACCCTACCGATGATGTCGCCGGCTTCGTTGACGATTTCCGTGCCTTCGCGCACTGGCGTGCGTTCCTGCGGCAGCAGGCCGACGCGTTTGCGTGCGACGCCATTTTGTTGTTGGGCGAAGATAGGTTCTGCCCCCGGGAAACCGCCGGCCCGTGCGCCATCGGCGCGGCGTGGCTTGGACATCGCCCACAGCAGGCTGGCTTCGATGGGCGTGGTTTCGGTGTTCATGTCGTGGCCGTACAGGCACAGACCGGCCTCCAGGCGCAACGAATCGCGAGCGCCGAGGCCGATGGCCGCTACTTCAGGTTCGGCGAGCAGGGCGCGGGCGAGTTTTTCTGCGTCGGCGGCCGGCACCGAGATTTCGAAACCGTCTTCACCGGTGTAACCGGAACGGCTGACGAAGCAATCCACGCCGAGTAGCTGCACGCGGTTGAATTGCATGAAGGTCATCTTCGCCACTTCCGGAGCAAGACGCGCCAGTGCTGTTACCGCCGCAGGACCTTGCAGCGCAAGCAGTGCGCGCTCCTCGAACAGCGCCGTAATGGTGCACTGATCGCCAATGTGTTTCTGCAGATGCGCCAGGTCCTGAGCCTTGCACGCGGCGTTAACTACCAGGAACAGTTCATCATTGCCGAGGTTGGCAACCATCAGGTCATCGAGAATGCCGCCGTGCTCATTGGTGAACATCGCGTAACGCTGCATGCCCACCGGCAAGTCGATGATGTCTACCGGCACCAGGGTTTCCAGGGCTTTGGCGGCATTCGCGCCGGTCAGGTGGATCTGGCCCATGTGCGAGACATCGAACAGCCCGGCCTGCTCACGGGTGTGCTGGTGCTCTTTCATCACGCCGAGGGGGTATTGCACCGGCATGTCGTAGCCGGCGAACGGCACCATACGGGCGCCGAGTTCGATGTGCAGGGCGTGCAGCGGGGTTTTCGACAGTTGTTCGGTGGACATGCGTGGCTCCTTGAATAACGGGTCAGGATCAAAAGCCCCTCACCCCAGCCCTCTCCCGGAGGGAGAGGGGGCTAAGTACGATCCTCTCCCAAAGGAAGAGGGCATCAAATTCACTTTCTCCTGACGGAGACGACGTCAATCAGCATTCGATAATGTTGACCGCCAGACCGCCGCGGGCGGTCTCTTTGTATTTGCTTTTCATGTCAGCGCCGGTCTGGCGCATGGTGCGGATGACCTTGTCGAGAGAGACGAAGTGTTGTCCGTCACCCCGCAGTGCCATGCGCACCGCATTGATCGCTTTCACCGAGCCCATGGCGTTGCGCTCGATGCACGGCACTTGAACCAGCCCGCCAATCGGGTCACAGGTCAGGCCGAGGTTGTGTTCCATGCCGATTTCCGCCGCGTTTTCGACTTGCTGCACGCTGCCGCCGAGGACCTCACACAACGCACCCGCCGCCATTGAACAAGCCACGCCGACCTCGCCCTGACAACCGACTTCGGCGCCGGAGATCGAGGCGTTTTCCTTGTACAGAATGCCGATTGCCGCCGCCGTGAGCAGAAAACGCACAACGCCGTCGTCATTTGCACCGGGAATAAAGCGAATGTAGTAGTGCAGCACCGCCGGGATGATCCCCGCTGCGCCGTTGGTAGGCGCGGTCACTACGCGCCCGCCATTGGCGTTTTCTTCGTTGACCGCCAGCGCGTATAGGTTGACCCAGTCGAGTACCGACAGCGGATCACGCAGCGCGGATTCCGGGTTTTTGCACAGTTGCCGATGCAGCGCCGCCGCACGGCGTTTGACCTTCAACCCTCCCGGCAAAATGCCCTCGTTGCGGCAGCCGGCGTCCACGCAATCCTGCATTACTTGCCAGATTTTCAGCAGGCCCGCGCGGGTTTCCGCCTCCGGACGCCAGGCGCTTTCGTTGGTCAGCATTACCTGGCTGATCGACAGGCCATACGTGCTGCAATGAGCGAGCAAGTCCTTGGCGCTTTTGAAGGGGAACGTCAGTGGGGTGACATCTTCGACAATGCGGTCAGCGCCGGCCGCGTCCTCGTCGACAACAAAACCTCCGCCGACCGAGTAGTACTCGCGGCTGCGGATCTGAATCCCCGCCGCGTCGAACGCACGGAAGATCATGCCGTTGGGGTGATAAGCCAGCGGCTTGCGGATCATCGCCAGATGTTCTTTCTCGTTGAACGCAATGCTGTGTTCGCCGAGCAGATTCAGGCGTGCGTTGCTGCGAATTTCTTGTAAACGCGCGGCGACGGTTTCGGTATCAACGGTGTCGGGGTGTTCACCTTCGAGGCCTAGCAACACGGCTTTGTCGCTGCCGTGACCTTTGCCGGTGGCGCCGAGAGAACCGTACAACTCGACGCGAACGCTGGCGGTAGCAGTCAGCAGGTTTTCACGACGCAAACCCTCGGCGAAACGCGCAGCGGCGCGCATCGGGCCGACGGTGTGGGAGCTGGAGGGGCCGATGCCAATCTTGAACAGGTCGAACACGCTTAACGACATGAGTGGTTCTCCGGTTTCTTGTTATAGGAATTGGCGAAACATCAGGCTTGGTACATCCCCCTGTGGGAGCTGGCTTGCCAGCGATGGCGGTGTATCAGGCAACAAAAATGGAGACTGATCCACCCTCATCGCTGGCAAGCCAGCTCCCACAGGGATTTGTGGTGTTCTTGAAAGTGGGGGCAGGTACGCCTGCCCCCTCATTCTATTAAGCGTAGCTTTCGATCGACGGGCAGGCGCAGACCAGGTTGCGATCGCCGAACACGTTGTCGACGCGACCGACCGGTGGCCAGTATTTGCCTTCGATCAACGAGGCCACCGGGTAAACGGCTTGCTCGCGGCTGTACGGGTGAGTCCACTCGCCGACCAGTTCCGCTGCGGTGTGCGGAGCGTTTTTCAGCGGGTTGTCTTCCTTGTCCAGTGTGCCGTTTTCCACTGCGCGGATTTCTTCGCGGATGCGGATCATGGCGTCGCAGAAGCGGTCGAGTTCTTCCCTGGATTCGCTTTCGGTCGGCTCGATCATCAGCGTGCCGGCCACCGGGAACGACATGGTCGGGGCGTGGAAGCCGAAGTCGATCAGGCGCTTGGCGACGTCATCAACGCTGATGCCGCTGCTGTCTTTCAGCGGACGCAGGTCGAGGATGCATTCGTGCGCCACCAGACCGTTGCTGCCGGTGTACAGCACTGGGTAGTGCTCTTCGAGGCGACGGGAAATGTAGTTGGCATTGAGGATCGCCAGTTGCGAAGCGCGCTTCAGACCGGCGCCGCCCATCATGCGGATGTACATCCAGGTGATCGGCAAAATGCTTGCGCTGCCGAACGGTGCCGCGCAGACCGCGCCTTCCTTGCGTTCCATCTGGCCGTGGCCTGGGAGGAATGGCGTCAGGTGCGATTTGACGCCGATCGGGCCGACGCCCGGGCCGCCACCGCCGTGGGGAATGCAGAAGGTTTTGTGCAGGTTCAGGTGCGACACGTCGCCGCCGAACTTGCCTGGCGCGCAGAGGCCGACCATCGCGTTCATGTTGGCGCCGTCGATGTACACCTGGCCGCCGTTGTCATGAATGATCCCGCAGATTTCGCGGATGCCTTCTTCGAACACGCCGTGGGTCGACGGGTAAGTGATCATCAGCGCGGCGAGATGATCGCGGTGCTCGATGGCTTTGGCGCGCAGGTCTTCGATGTCGACGTTGCCACGAGCATCGCACGCGGTCACGACCACGCGCATGCCGGCCATGTTGGCAGTAGCCGGGTTGGTGCCGTGGGCGGATGACGGGATCAGGCAGATGTCGCGACGGTCATCGCCACGGCTCTGGTGATAGGCGCGGATCGCCAGCAGACCTGCGTATTCACCTTGCGAACCGGCGTTCGGTTGCAGCGAGATCGAGTCATAACCGGTGGCGGCGCAGAGCATCGCTTCCAGTTCATCGGTCAGTTGCTGATAACCGGCACTTTGTGCGGCTGGCGCGAACGGGTGCAGGGCGCCGAACTCGGCCCAGGTCACCGGGATCATTTCGCTGGCGGCGTTGAGTTTCATGGTGCACGAGCCCAGCGGGATCATGGTGCGATCCAGTGCCAGGTCCTTGTCCGCCAGTTTGCGCAGGTAGCGCATCAGCTCGGTTTCGGAGTGATAACGGTTGAACACCGGGTGGCTGAGGATCGGCGACTGGCGCACCAGCGCAGCAGGAATGGTGCTCTGCACGGTGGCGGCGAGGGCGGCGAAGTCCGGCAGGGTTTTGCCGTCGGCGAAGACGCTCCACAGGGTTTCGATATCAGCCTGAGCGGTGGTTTCGTCAACCGACAGACCCAGACGCTGGGCGTCAATGACGCGCAGGTTGATCTGCTGGGCGTGAGCCTTGTCGTGCAGCGCAGCGGTTTGCGCGCCGGTAGCCACTGTCAGGGTGTCGAAGAAGCTTTTCTGCTCGACATTCAGACCCAGCGCAGTCAGGCCCTTGGCCAGAATCGCGGTCAGGTGATGGATGCGGTTGGCGATCTGCGTCAGGCCTTTCGGGCCGTGATACACGGCGTACATGCTGGCGATGTTGGCCAGCAGCACTTGCGCGGTGCAGATGTTCGACGTGGCTTTCTCGCGGCGGATGTGTTGCTCGCGGGTCTGCATTGCCAGGCGCAGGGCAGGCTTGCCGAAACGGTCAACCGAAACGCCGACCAGACGTCCCGGCATGTCGCGCTTGAACGCATCTTTGGTGGAGAAGTAAGCCGCGTGCGGGCCACCGAAGCCCAGCGGCACGCCGAAGCGTTGTGCGGAACCGATGGCAACGTCAGCGCCGAACTCGCCCGGGGCAGTCAGCAGGGTCAGGGCGAGCAGGTCGGCGGCTACGGCAACCAAGGCGTTGGCGGCGTGGAAGCGCTCGGTCAGTTCGCGGTAGTCGAACACATCACCGTTGCTGGCCGGGTATTGCAGCAATGCGCCGAAGAATGGCGTTACATCGGTCAATGTGTGCTCATCGCCCACGACCACTTCAATGCCCAGCGGCTCGGCACGGGTGCGCAGCACGTCGAGGGTTTGCGGGTGGCTGTGGATCGAGGCGAAGAATTGGTGGCTGCCCTTGTTCTTGCTCAGGCGTTTGCAGAAGGTCATCGCTTCGGCAGCGGCAGTCGCTTCGTCGAGCAGGGAGGCGTTGGCGATCGGCAGGCCGGTGAGGTCGCTGATCAGGGTCTGGAAGTTCAGCAGCGCTTCGAGACGGCCCTGGGAAATTTCTGGCTGGTACGGGGTGTAAGCGGTGTACCAGGCGGGGTTTTCCAGAAGGTTGCGCAGGATCGGCGACGGCGTGTGGCAGTTGTAATAGCCCTGGCCGATGTAGGTCTTGAACAGCTGGTTCTTGCCGGCGATGCCCTTGATCATGGCCAGTGCATCGGCCTCGCTCAGGCCATCGTCCATGCCGAGCACGCTGGTGCCCTTGATGCTTTCCGGGATGACGCTGGCGCTCAGGGCTTCGAGCGAGTCGAAGCCGAGGCTGTTGAGCATGGCTTGCTCGTCACCGGCGCGCGGGCCGATGTGACGGGCGATGAATTCGTTGGCGGTGCCCAGGTTTACTTGTGTCATGTCGGTTCTCCTCAGGCTTCGGCTTGGGCTTTGATCAGACGGTCGTAAGCGTCTTGATCAAGCAGTTTGCCGACAGCGGCGGCGTCGCTTGGTTTGAAGCGGAAGAACCAGCCTTGGCCCAGTGGATCTTCGTTGACCAGCTCAGGGCTGTCTTCCAGCGCCGGGTTCACTTCCAGCACGTCGCCGTCGAGGGGCATGTACACGCCGCTGGCAGCTTTCACCGATTCGACGGTGGCGGCTTCGGCGCCTTTTTCGTAAGCCTGCAGTTCAGGCAGTTGCACGAATACCACGTCGCCCAAGGCGTTCTGCGCGAAAGCGGTGATGCCGACAGTAACGCTACCGTCAGCTTCGGCGCGCAGCCATTCGTGATCTTCAGTAAAACGCAACTCGCTCATGGAAACTCCTCAGGGACCAGACTCGTCTGGTGGACGCGGTGGAAGGCTTGGGCCGGGAAGCCCTTATTTATGAGGAATTAATTAGCAAGATCGCGGCCAATGTAAATTTATCTATATAAAACAATGGCTTATTGATTTTTGATGGTGTGGCTGAGGGCGTGCGTGTAGCGAAATCGCTACAGCATGAGGTGAGGAAAAAAGCTGAACGGGATCAAAGCCTTGCACAGCGGTGACGGGAGGAGGGTGTAGCGATATCGTTCCGCTGTAGCGCTTTCAGTACAGATGGAGGTCGTTTTTGAACGGATTTCGAATACGTCACATTCCCTGTGGGAGCTGGCTTGCCAGCGATTGCGGTGGATCAGTCACCCTCAATCGTGGCCATGCCGACGTCATCGCTGGCAAGCCAGCCCCCACAGGTATGCGGTGTTCTCAGGATTTGTTGGGGATGCCGTACTTGCGCAAACGATGGGCGATGGCGGTGTGCGACGTTTGCAGGCGGCTGGCCAGTTGGCGGGTCGAGGGGTAGCTGGCGTAGAGTTTTTCCAGCAGCGATTTCTCGAAGCCTTCGACCGCTTGTTCAAGGCTGTCGACATCACTGTCGGCCTGGCGCGCAACGGACGTGCCGGCGATGTCGAGGTCGCCGATGTCGACCAGGCTGCTTTCGCAGATCGCGGCAGCGCGGAAGATCACGTTCTGCAGCTGCCGCACGTTGCCCGGCCAGCGATTGCCGAGCAGTGCCGGGTAAGTGCCGGGTGCGAGGCGGCAAACCGGGCGCTGAATCTGCGCACACGCCTGCTGCATGAAATAACGCGCCAGCAACAGAATGTCCTGACCGCGTTCGCGCAGCGGCGGCACCTCAACATTGAGCACGTTAAGGCGGTAGAACAGGTCTTCGCGAAACGAACCTTCGCTGACCATTTTTTCCAGGTCGCGGTGGGTCGCGCTGAGAATTCGCACGTTGACCTTCACCTCACGGTCACCGCCGACCCGACGGAAGCTGCCATCGTTGAGAAAACGCAGCAATTTGGCCTGCAAGTACGGTGACATCTCGCCGATCTCGTCGAGAAATACCGTGCCTTGGTTGGCCAGTTCCATCAGCCCCGGTTTGCCGCCGCGCGCCGCGCCAGTGAAGGCGCCGGGGGCGTAGCCGAACAGTTCGCTCTCGGCGAGGTTCTCTGGCAGCGCCGCGCAGTTCAGTGCCAGGAACGGCGCACTGTGCCGCGCACTGATCGCGTGGCAGGCACGGGCGACCAGTTCTTTACCGGTGCCGGTTTCGCCCTGGATCAGCAGGGGCGCATCAAGGGCGGCAACGCGCTGCGCACGAGCCTTGAGGGTGCGGATCGCCGGGGATTCGCCGAGTAGCGCGTCGAAACCTTCAGCGTGGTCGTGGTGCAACGCCGAGAGCTGTTCGCCGATGCGGTTCGGTTGATACAGCGTGAGCAGGGCGCCAGCGTCGGTGATCGGCGTAGCGTCGAGCAACAGCGTCTGGCCGTTGACGGTGATCTCGCGCAGCGGCAGGCGAAAACCGTGTTCGAGCAGGGTCTCCAGCAGACCGGGATCGTTGAACAGCTCAGAAACGCCTTCGCCCGCCGGCTCACGCCCGTACAACGCGATCAATGCCGGGTTGGCCAGCAGTACTTTGCCCGCACTGTCGAGGGCCAGCACCGGGTCGGTCATCGCCGCGAGCAAAGCATCGAGTTGCAAGTGCCTACGCTGGCCGGGGAGGATGTCGACCACCGTTACCGCTTCCACGCCGAGCACGCGAAACAGCGCATCTTTGAGTTCTTCGAGCACTTGCGGGCTCAGGGTCGGGGCGTCGATGTAGACGTTCGGCGGGATCATCTCCACGGCATCCAGATTAAGGTTGCGCCCACCGAGAATGGCCAGTACTTCCTGGGTGATGCCGACGCGGTCGATGAAGCTGACGTGGATACGCATGGGACGGTTTCGGGTTCTGGAGTGCGGAGGGGGGCAAGTATGCCTTAAATCAAAAGCACCCTCACCCCAGCCCTCTCCCGGAGGGAGAGGGAGCCGATTGTGGGATGCTCACGAGGTACGCCGACTTGAAAATACGCTTGTGAATCCACAATCGACTCGGTCTTTCAGGTCGATGTCTGCCGTCAGACACCCCAATCAGTCCCCTCTCCCTTTGGGAGAGGGTTAGGGTGAGGGGCTTTTGAAGGTTTACTCAAAATGCTCAAGATTGACCGGATCGCCGGATTTCATATCCAGCTGCTTGCGGATGTCTTCAAACATCATGTCGTAATGCTTGTGAACCGAGCCGATCTGGCTGTGAGTCTTGGGAATGCCGTACTTCTCGGCGATTTTCGTCACATTGTTGGCAAAGTTGTAGGCCTCCTCTTTGGGCAGGAAGAAGGTCTCTTTCATGTCCTTGCCCTGAAGGTTGCCATGCATCGTGAACTGGATGCCTCTGCCTTTTTGAGGATCGGTGAACACCTCGTAGTCGAGGTGCACGTTGTAACTGACGTCGTCCGGGGTCAACGCGTGCCGCTCAATGTGCAAGTGACCAGGTTCAAACTGGGCCATGGATTTCTCCTTTCAAGGCATGGGAGAAGGGCAGACCCTGGGCCTGCCCCCGGCGTTTCTGATTATCGATAGGTGATACCGGGTTTCGCCGTGCTGATCCGCGTACCGGCTGTGCCCTGGACAATCGCTTCGATGTCCGCCAGCGAACCGATCACCGCGACCTTGCCAGTATGGCGCGCGAATTCGCAGGCTGCCTGAACCTTTGGTCCCATGGAGCCCGCGGCGAAGCCCAGGCGTTCGAGTTCATCCGGGTGGGCCTCGGCGATGGCTTTCTGCGTTGGCTTGCCGTAATCGATGAACGCGGCGTTGACGTCAGTGGCAATCACCAGCAAATCCGCCTCAAGCTGTTCTGCCAGCAGCGACGAGCACAAGTCCTTGTCGATCACCGCTTCGATGCCCTTGAGGTTGCGGTTTTCGTCGTACATGGTCGGAATCCCGCCGCCACCGGCGCAGATGACGATGCTGCCCTTGTCCAGCAGCCACTTGATCGGACGGATTTCGAAGATGCGTTTTGGTCGTGGACTGGCGACCACACGGCGGAACTTGTCGCCGTCCGCAGCGATGGCCCAGCCTTTTTCGGCGGCAAGTTTTTCTGCCTCGGCTTTCTCGTAGACCGGGCCGATCGGTTTGGTCGGGTTCTTGAAGGCCGGGTCATTGGCGTCGACTTCGACCTGGGTGAGCAGGGTGGCGAACGGTACTTCGAAGTCCAGCAGGTTGCCCAGTTCCTGTTCGATGATGTAGCCGATCATGCCTTCGGTTTCGGCACCGAGCACGTCCAGCGGGTAAGGGGTGACGGAGGTATAGGCCGCTGCTTGCAGCGATAGCAGGCCGACTTGCGGGCCATTGCCGTGGGCGATGACCAGTTGGTTGCCGGGATGGATCTTGGCGATTTGCTCGGTGGCGATGCGGATGTTGGCGCGCTGGTTGTCAGCGGTCATCGGCTCACCACGGCGGAGCAGGGCGTTACCGCCCAACGCTACGACGATACGCATGGTGCATGTCCTTTTGAGCAGAGAAGTTTTGACCGACGCAATCTTTCTATGTGTACTCGATCCATGTGGGAGCTGGCTTGCCAGCGATGGCGTCACCACGGGTTGTCTGAAAGCCCGGGTTGATCCCATCGCTGGCAAGCCAGCTCCCACAGGATCGGTGATCCTGCAGGAAAGATTGCGTCAGGCTTTTAGATATCCGCCAACGCCGACACGATAATCGCCTTGATCGTGTGCATGCGGTTCTCCGCTTGCTCGAAGGCGATGTTGGCCGGGGATTCGAAGACTTCTTCCGTTACTTCGACGCCATTGGCCAGGTGCGGATAGCGCGCGGCGATGTCTTTGCCCACCTTGGTTTCGCTGTTGTGGAACGCCGGCAGGCAGTGCATGAATTTGACCCGTGGATTACCGGAGGCTTTCATCATCTGCGTGTTGACCTGGTACGGCAGCAGTTGCTCGATGCGCTCGTCCCACGCTTCTACCGGTTCACCCATCGACACCCAGATGTCGGTGTGGATGAAGTCGACACCCTTGACCGCTTCTTTCGGGTCTTCGGTGATGGTGATGCGCGCGCCGCTTTCTTCGGCGAACTCTTTGCATTGAGCGATGAAGTCAGCGTGTGGCCACAGGGCTTTCGGCGCAGCGATACGCACGTCCATGCCGAGTTTGGCGCCGATCATCAGCAGCGAGTTGCCCATGTTGTAGCGGGCGTCGCCGAGGTAGGCGTAGCTGATGTCATGCATCGGCTTGTCGCTGTGTTCGCGCATGGTCAGCACGTCAGCGATCATTTGCGTCGGGTGGAATTCAGCGGTCAGGCCGTTGAACACCGGGACGCCGGCGTACTTGGCCAGCTCTTCGACGATTTCCTGTTCAAAGCCACGGTACTCGATGGCGTCGAACATCCGGCCGAGGACGCGGGCGGTGTCTTTCATGCTTTCTTTGTGGCCGATCTGGGACGACACCGGGTCGATGTAGGTGACGTGAGCCCCCTGATCGTGGGCCGCGACTTCGAACGCGCAACGGGTGCGGGTCGAGGTTTTTTCGAAGATCAGCGCGATGTTCTTGCCTTGCAGGTGTGGACGTTCGGTGCCGGTGTACTTGGCGCGTTTGAGGTCGCGGGACAGGTCGATCAGGTAATTCAGTTCGCGAGTGGTGTGGTGCATCAAACTCAGCAAACTGCGGTTGCGCATATTAAAAGCCATGATGGATCTCCTTCGGTATCGGTTATCCCCCTGGCCGCACGTTGTAAGTGCCGGCCAGGGCTCAGAGGTTTAGTAATCGATTGGGTCGCGGATGATCGGGCAGGTCATGCAGTGGCCGCCGCCACGGCCACGGCCCAATTCACCGGCGCTGATGGTGATGACCTCCACGCCTGCCTTGCGCAGCAGAGTGTTGGTGTAGGTGTTGCGGTCGTAGCCGATGACCACGCCCGGTTCCACGGCCACCACGTTGTTGCCGTCGTCCCATTGCTCGCGTTCGGCGGCGAAGCTGTTGCCGCCGGTTTCCACCACGCGCAGCGCTTTGAGATTGAGCGCGGCCGCGACGGTGTCGAGGAAGCTGGTTTCTTCGCGGCGAATGTCGATGCCGCCCTGTTTGCTTTCATCAGGTCGCAGGGTGAACGCGACGATCTGGTTGACCACTTCCGGGAAAATCGTCACGAGGTCGCGGTCGCAAAAGCTGAACACGGTGTCCAGGTGCATCGCGGCGCGAGACTTCGGCAGGCCGGCAACGATGACTTTCTCCACGGCTTTGTTCTTGAACAGATTCAGCGCCAGTTGACCGATGGCCTGACGGGATGAGCGTTCGCCCATGCCGATCAACACCACGCCGTTGCCGATTGGCATGACGTCGCCGCCCTCAAGGGTGGAGTTGCCGTGGTCCTTGTCCGGGTCGCCGTACCAGATCTCGAATTCGGCGTTGGTGAACTGCGGATGGAATTTGTAGATGGCGGTGGTCAGCAGGGTCTCCTGGCGACGCGCCGGCCAGTACATCGGGTTCAGCGTCACGCCGCCGTAGATCCAGCACGTGGTGTCGCGGGTGAACTGGGTGTTCGGCAGCGGCGGCAAAATGAAGCTGGAGTGGCCGAGGAAATCGCGATACATCTCGATGATCTTGCCGCCGAAGCTGTCCGGCAGATCATCGGCGGACACGCCGCCAATCAGGAATTCGGCGATGTGCCGTGGCTCAAGGCTTTTCAGCCAGGACTTCACTTCGCTGATCAGGCCCAGGCCGACCGAATCGGCGGTGACCTTGCGATCGAGAATCCAGTCCAGCGCTTCGGGAATGGCGACGATGTCGGTCAGCAGGTTGTGCATTTCCAGCACGTCGATCCCGCGCTCACGCATCTTGGTGACGAAGTCGAAGTGGTCGCGCTTGGCCTGGGCAACCCACAGCACATCGTCGAACAGTAATTCATCGCAGTTGTTCGGGGTCAGCCGCTGATGGGCCAGACCTGGGGAGCAAACCATGACTTTGCGCAGTTTGCCGGCTTCGGAATGGACGCCGTACTTAACTTTTTCCGTGGTCATTGCAGTGATCCTCCAGAGATAAAACCTTTGGCAATTACAGAGTCAGGAAGCCGTCATACAGTCCGTAGGCAGCCACCAGGGCGCCTGCGACCACTGCGGCGAAAATCAGCTTCTCGACGTTGGTGAAAACCGGTTGTTTGAGTTCGAGCTTGGCCTTGGCGAACAGGATCGCGCCGGGCGCATAGAGCAGGGCCGAGAGCAGCAGGTACTTCACGCCACCGGCGTAAAGCAGCCACACCGCGTAGATCAGGGCAATGCCGCCGATGATCAGATCCTTGCGCCGCTCGGCCGCAAAACCTTCATAGCTTTCACCGCGCACTGCCAGCAGCAGGGCGTAGGCGGCCGACCACAGATAGGGCACCAGAATCATCGACGTGGCGAGGTAGATCAGCGACAGGTAAGTGCTGGCCGAGAACAGGGTGATGACCAGGAAAATCTGCACCATCGCGTTGGTCAGCCACAGGGCGTTGACCGGTACGTGGTTGGCGTTTTCCTTGCGCAGAAACTCCGGCATGGTGTGGTCTTTGGCGGCGGCGAACATGATCTCCGCACACAGCAGCACCCACGACAGCAGCGCCCCCAGCAGCGAGATGATCAGACCGACGCTGATCAGCGCTGCGCCCCACGGACCGACCACGTGCTCAAGCACGGCCGCCATCGACGGGTTCTGCAATTTGGCCAGTTCTGGCTGAGTCATGATGCCCAGCGACAGCACGTTCACCAGCATCAAAAACAGCAGCACGGTGATGAAGCCGATCACGGTGGCTTTACCCACGTCGGAGCGTTTTTCAGCGCGGGCCGAGAAAATGCTCGCGCCCTCGATGCCGATGAACACCCACACAGTGACCAGCATCATGTTGCGTACCTGGTTCATCACGCTGCCCAGATCCGGGTTTTTCAGGCCCCAGATGTCGGCGGTGAAGATGTCCAGTTTGAAGGCGAAGACGGCGATCAACACAAACAGCACCAGCGGCACGACTTTGGCGACGGTGGTCACGAGGTTGATGAACGCCGCTTCCTTGATCCCGCGAAGTACCAGGAAATGCACCGCCCACAACAGAATCGAAGCACCAATGACCGCAGCAACCGTATTGCCTTCACCGAAAATCGGGAAGAAATACCCCAGGGTGCTGAACAGCAGAACGAAGTACCCGACGTTGCCCAGCCATGCACTGATCCAGTAGCCCCAGGCGGAAGAGAAACCCATGTAATCGCCGAATCCGGCCTTGGCGTAGGCGTAGACACCGCCGTCCAGGTCAGGCTTGCGATTGGCGAGGGTTTGGAAGACAAAAGCGAGGGTGAGCATGCCGACAGCGGTGATCGCCCAACCGATCAATACCGCGCCGACGTCGGCACTGGCGGCCATGTTTTGTGGCAAGGAGAATATCCCGCCACCGATCATTGAGCCGACGACTAATGCAACCAGTGCGCCGAGTCTTAGTTTTCCGGGAGCTTCAGACATTGCATGACTCCATTGCAGGAAGAGATCACAGCGTAGTTCCGTTGTCTGTTCAAATAGCTGACATAGATCAGTTCATGGTCACATTCCATTGTTAATGAATGACTTAGGGAATCGCTTCAGGCATAAAGCGACCGTCTGCAAGGCCCGTTCTAGAAGGGTTTTCGCGATGTGGTTGGGAATGGCTATTATTACTTTGGAGTTATGACGCTAGTTCTTTTTCCGGGTTTGGCAAATTTTTCCCTTCTGTTTTCAGTACAGAATTGATTTATCAGGATCAGCGCACAAAACTGTCTTAACGTGGTAGGCATTAGCTTTATCCGCTATATATTTATTGGCTTTAACTGATAGGCGTCATCCTGTTTTATTCATCTAATTAATTGTTGTTATAAATAATCGCTCACCACATTAGAGGGAGACTGGAATGTCGCAACCGACGCAAAAGCTGCGCCTTGGTGCGTTGATCGCCCTGGTGGTGGGGTCGATGATTGGCGGCGGAATTTTCTCGCTGCCGCAGAACATGGCGGCACGCGCCGATGCGGGGGCGATCCTGATCGGTTGGGGGATTACTGCCATCGGCATGCTGACCCTGGCCTTCGTGTTTCAAACCCTGGCCAATCGCAAGCCCGAGCTGGATTCCGGCGTCTACGCCTACGCCAAGGCCGGGTTTGGCGACTACATGGGCTTCTCGTCGGCCTGGGGTTACTGGATCAGCGCCTGGCTGGGCAACGTCGGTTACTTCGTTCTGCTGTTCAGCACCCTCGGTTATTTCTTTCCGGTGTTCGGCCAAGGCAATACGCCGATCGCCATTGGCTGCGCGTCGGTGCTGCTGTGGGCTGTGCACTTTCTGGTGATGCGCGGGATCAAGGAGGCGGCGTTCATCAACCAGGTGACCACCGTGGCCAAGATCGTGCCGCTGATCATGTTCATCGTCATCGCCGCGCTGGCGTTCAAGGCTGACATCTTTACCCGCGACATCTGGGGCCGCAGCAACCCGAGTTTCGGCGGGGTGATGGATCAGGTGCGCAACATGATGCTGGTGACGGTGTTCGTCTTCATCGGCATCGAGGGCGCCAGCGTGTACTCGGCACGAGCGGAAAAACGCAGCGATGTCGGGCGTGCCACGGTGATTGGCTTCATCGGCGTACTGGCGCTACTGGTGCTGGTCAACGTGTTGTCACTGGGGATCATGAGCCAGCCGGAACTGGCCAACCTGCAAAACCCGTCGCTGGCGGCGGTGCTTGAGCACATCGTCGGGCCGTGGGGGGCGCTGGCGATCAGCATCGGTTTGGCGATCTCGCTGCTCGGGGCATTGCTGTCGTGGGCGTTACTCTGTGCCGAAATCCTTTTCGCCACGGCCCGTGACAAAACCATGCCGGCGTTCCTGAAAAAGGAAAACGCCAACCATGTGCCGGTCAACGCGTTGTGGCTGACCAACGTGATGATTCAGATATTCCTGCTGATCACGCTGTATTCCGCCGGCACTTACACCAGCCTGATTTATCTGGCGTCATCAATGATTCTGGTGCCGTACCTGTGGTCGGCGGCCTACGCGGTGTTATTGAGCGGGCGCGGCGAAACCTACGAACATGCCTCGGCCGAGCGCACCAAAGATCTGCTGATTGGCGGCATCGCTCTGAGTTATGCGGTGTGGTTGTTGTATGCCGGCGGGATGAAATATCTGCTGCTGTCGGCGTTGCTGTATGCGCCGGGGGTGATCCTGTTTGCCAAAGCCAAACATGAGCAGGGCGAGCCGCTGTTCACCACGGTCGAGAAAGGTATTTTTACCTGCGTGATCATTGGCGCGGGGTTGGCGGCTTATGGGTTGTACAGCGGTGTGTTGTCGCTGTGAGAACGCTCCCCTCACCCCAGCTCTCTCCCGGAGGGAGAGGGAGCCTTCGACCCTGTGGGAGCTGGCTTGCCAGCGATAGCGGTGCGTCAGTCGACCTCTGTATCAACTGACCCGCCGTCATCGCCGGCAAGCCAGCTCCCACAGGGACTTGAGGTGATCCACTAGACGCGGAACTGATCCATCAACTTCATCTGCTGACTGGCCAGCGCATTGAGCTGGCTGCTGATCGCCGCCGACTCCGTCGCTTGCCCGGTCAAGGTTTCAGTCACCGTACGAATCGCCGAGACGTTACGGTTAACCTCTTCAGCCACTGCGCTCTGCTGTTCGGCGGCGCTGGCGATTTGCAGGTTCATGTCGCTGATCACGGTTACCGCATCACTGATCTTGCCCAGCGCATCCACGGCCTGGCGGATCTGCCCGGCGTTGTTGTGCGCCTGGGTCTGGCTCGAATGCATGGTCGCAACCACGCCGCGAGTGCCGGTCTGAATCTTCTCGATGACGATGCGAATTTCTTCCACCGAATCCTGCGTACGCTTGGCCAGGTTGCGCACTTCATCCGCAACCACGGCAAAACCGCGACCGCTTTCACCGGCGCGGGCGGCTTCGATGGCGGCGTTGAGCGCCAGCAGATTGGTCTGTTCGGCGATGCTGCGGATCACTTCCAGTACCGAACCAATCTGCTCGCTATTGACCGCCAGTGCTTCGACTTCGGTTACCGCTTTGCTGACTTCATCGGCCAGTTGATTGATGTCGCGGGTGCTGCGCTCGATGATCGACATGCCGTCCTTGGCCGACTGGTCGGCACCTTTCGCAGCGTTGGCCGCGTTCGATGCGCTGTTGGCGACATCGTGGGCGGTGGCGCTCATTTCGTTGGAAGCGGTGGCGACCTGGTCGATTTCGCGGAACTGCACCTGCATGCCTTCGCTGGTCTGACGGGCGATTTCCGAAGACTGGTCGGCAGTGCCGCGAGCCTCGGTGATGCTCTGTTTGATCTGGGCGATGGTCGGTTGCAGCTTGTCGAGGAAGCGGTTGAACCAGTTCACCAGTTCGCCCAGTTCATCCTTCTTGCTGTAGTTCAGGCGTTGCGTCAGATCACCTTCACCGCTGGCGATGTTTTTCAGCATCTCGGCGACGCTGTTGATGGGACGAGTGACGCCGGAAGCGGTGAGCCATATCAGCAGCAGGCCAATCAGACCCGCGACCACAGCCACTGCCAGCGCAGTGATTACACCGGTTTGCTGTGCTTCGTCGAGCACCGCTTGCAGCTTGACCGAGTCGGCCAGCAGCACTTGTTTGGGCAGGTCGATGACCACGCCCCAAGCGCGCGAGTTGCCAATCGGATCGACCGGATACACCGCCCGGATCAGGTCGCCCTGTTCAAGGATTTTCGGCGTTGCGCTGCCGAGCAGTTGCAGCACTTCATTGCCATCGGCACCGAGGGTGTCGCTGATCTTTTTGCCGACCTTGGCCGCGTCGGAACTGTCGGCAGCCAACACGCCGCTGCCTGAAACAATCAGCATGTGCCCGGCGTTGTTGAACAGGTAGCGCTGCGACTCGACGGCCGCTCCTTGCAAGGCATCGAGGGCGATATCGACGCCAGCGACCCCGATGGTTTTACCGTCGACGATCAATGGCACGGAAATGGTCGTCATGAGCATTTCCTTGGTGCCCACGGTGTCTGAATACGGGTCGAGCAAGCAGGTGCGCTTGCTGTCGCGAGGGCAGGTATACCAGCTGTTATAGGGCGTACCGCTGACGCTGAGGGTGGTTTTGGTCAGGTCCTCTTCGACCATGATCGTGTTCAGTGATGCGCCACCGGCGCGGCTCCAGTAGGTGGCGAAACGCCCGGCTTCGTTGGACTGACGCGCGGCGTCGTTGACGAACTCGCTGTCCTTGCCATCGAGGCCATCGGGTTCGAAAGCGAGCCAGATGCCAAGCACTTTGTCGTTGCGTTCGAAGGCGGTTTTCAGGCTCAGGTTCAACTCTTCACGCAGGGCACCGGCGTCCAGCGAACGCTTGGCGGCCATCACGCGCATGTCCCTGATCTGGTCAGCGAGGGCGGTGATTACCGACAGGCTTTCGCCGAAGGTTTTCTGCACCCGCACCGCCTGTTCGGCGGCTTTGGCCTGCAGCAAGTCTTGCACACTGGCGGTGAGCATCTTGCTGCTGGAATGGCTGACCAGTTCGTCGTTCTGGTTGGTCTGGTAAATGTTCATGCCGACGATCAGCGCAACCACGCCGATCAGGCACAGGCCGGAGAGCAGAACGATTTTCAGGCGAATGGAAAGAGAGTCGAACATAGGGCGATCTCGCGAATGAATAAACGGGGGGCTGTGGGTACGAGGTACCCGAATCGCCAAATCCATTCAGCGCCATTCAATGCTCATCGGCGTGGAACGAGAGCGCATGAGGTATTTGCCGACGGACGGTCAGTGCTAAACGTTTGCGCAGGGGAATGTGCTGAAAAGGGGATTAATTACAGGGATGTTTCAGCTGTGAGACGCAGTGCGTTGTATCAGGAAGGATGTGCGCGGGACTCGGGCCGCGACCAGATCCACAGATTGCCCAACCCCATCCCGGCCATTGCCAGATAGATCGGCCAGCCGTGATCGAGCATCACCAGCATCAACGTCGCACACAGCAACATGCTCACCGTGGCGCTGACTTTGGCCTTGCGCGCGATGATCTTGCCGTTGCGCCAGTTACTCAGGATTGGCCCGAACAGCCGATGATTTTCCAGCCAGGCACTCAGGCGCGGCGAACTGCGGGTGGCCGCCCAGGCGGCGAGGAGGATGAACTCGGTGGTCGGCAATCCGGGTACGACAATAGCGATCAGGCCGATGCCGAGGCTGACATAGGCCAACAGACCGAACAGCAGGCGGGCGAGTTTGGAGGAGGCTGGTTGCGGCATGGGCTCGGGATTGCTGTGAGGCGAGATGGGGATCTTACAGACTTGCGTTGTTCCCTGTGGTAGCTGGCTTGCCAGCGATAGCGGTGGGTCAGGCAACATAAATGGAGACTGACCAGCCCTCATCGCTGGCAAGCCAGCTCCCACAGGGTTTTGTGGCGTGTCGGGTATCAGGCCATTTCGGCTTCTGTGGCGTAAGCCTGTTCCAGCAGCACGGTGAAGCGGTTGAACGCATCGAGCGCGCCTTGCTCGACTTCAGCCTCTTCTTCAGCGCTGAACTGCAGCGAGTCGAGAGTACGCACAAAGCGCTTCCAGCCTTCAGCACGGCCACCTTCAGGCTCGCCCAGGTGACGGGCACCAAAGGTTTCACTCAGCTCCAGCGCCACGGCGCGTTTGATCAGGAACGCAGCACCGAGCTTCGAACCTTCAGAAACAAAGATCCAACCCAGTGCACGCGCCTTGCTCGGATTCTTCACCGCACCGGCGACCGGGCCCGGCACTTCGGTGTCGAGATCTGCCAGGTCGGCCTTCGCCGCGTCGGCGCGGCAACGGGCGGGCAGGTCAGGGACGATCCTGATCAGTTCGGCATCGTTGTAGAGCTCAACCAGTTCCGACTGGAACAGGTATTGCGCGACCACGAAACGGGCAAAGTTGGCGCGGGTTTCAAACGGCGCATGGGCTTTGACCAAGGTGTCGAGTTTGCTGTGCGGCTCGTGGGTGATCTGGTTCAGGCGTTGTGAACGCAGGGCTTTTTCCGAAGAGGTCATGACGTGTCCTTGATAAATGAGGCGCTTGATAACGAGACGAACGGGCAAGCGCCGGACAGTAAAAAAAGCCTCACGGCGCGGTGCTTGAACACGCGCAGTGAGGTGGGTGGGGTCAGATGTCCCAGATCAGATTGATCGCGAAGTTGCGACCCGGTTGGGTCAGGCGATCAAGGTTGGCCGGTTGCGTCACCGAAGCTTCGCCGACGCTGTCGTAACCGCGCACGTCATCCCACAGCCAGTATTTCTTGTCGGTCAGGTTGTAAATGCCGCCGCTGACGGTGAAGTCGTTGGTGACTTTGTAGAAGCCGGTCATATCAAGAATGCCGAAACCCGGCGACTTGAACTGGCTGCTGACGCCGTCCGGCGACTTGAAGTTGCTGTCGTCGACGCGATCTTTCTTCTTCACCACGGTCCAGCTCAGCAGGCCACCGTAGTTGTCCTGGTCGTAGCCCAAACCGAACACACCGGTCAGCGGGTTAACGCTGTTGAGCGGCTCGCCGCTGTCGTTGTTGCGACCGTAGGCATAGGCAATCGAGCCTTGGGTGTAGAGGCCCTGCGGTGCGCCGAACGCGTCAAGGTTCAGACGACCTTTGACTTCAGCACCCTTGATGGTCGCGTGCTTGATGTTGCTCGACTGGAAGGTCAGCTCGTTGTAACCCGGCGACACCGCGTCTTCGTTGATGAAGTCGCGGTACTTGTTATAGAACACCGCCACATCGAATGAGCCATGCTCGAAGTTACCGCGCAGGCCGGTTTCGTAGCTTTTGCTTTTTTCCGGTTCCAGGTCCGGGTTCGGCGCGACGTGGTAACCGGTGGTGCCGTTCTCGAAGCGGCCGTACAGGGCTTTCGCGGTGGGCGTGCGGAAACCTTCGGCGTATTGACCGTACCAGGTGTAGTTTTCGCTCAGGGCGTAGGTCAGGCCGAATTTTGGCGAGACTTTGTGCCAGGTCTTGTTCTTGTCGCTGACCGTGCCTTGGCCATCGGCCGCCACGGTATTGAGGAACTCCTGAGTGATCTTCGGCTTGAGCTGGGTGTAGTCGTAGCGCAGGCCTGGCAGGAAGGTCCAGTCATTCCAGCTGATCTGATCCTGGGCGAACAGGCTGTAGGTGTTGATGGTCGGGTCCGGGAAATCGGTGGCCTTCACCAACACGTCAGCGGTACTGGTCGCGCCGATCGCGGTGCAGCCACGGCCAACCGCCAGGCACTTGCCGTCGCCGCTGCGCGAACCGGTGACTTTCTGTTGCTTGATGGTGGTGCCGTAGGTCAGGACGTGATCGGTGTCACCGATGGCAAAAGCCTTGTCCAGTTGCGCGTCGAATACCCACTGTTTTTCTTCGTAAACGGTATCGCGGGTGCGCAGTACTTTTCGGGTGATGGGGTAGTAATACTCTTCGGTGCTCTGGTCTGTCTTGGCGATCTGGTGGTTGAGGCTCCACTTGACGTTGTCCACCAGCAAGCTGTCGAGCGCGAAGCGGTGTTCAAGGCCGAAACGCTCACGGGTAATGGTGTCGTTGCCGGTGCGCCACTGGTACATGCCGCCGGGCAATACGCTGTTGGGGATGGTTGGCGCGCCATTGAAGTACGGGCCGCCGTACGCGCTTTTCTGATCGGTGTCGCGATCATCCTTGTACTTTTCGTAAGTCAGGCCCAGGCGCGAATCTTCGTTGTAGTTCCAGCCGATCTTGGCCAGCACGTTGCTCGCCTTGGCGTCTTCCGGGTTAGCGGCGGTGCGCTCAAGGCCGGTGCCGTTGTGGCTGCCGTAGGAGTCGGTTTCGTGACCGTCGCGCTGGCTGTAGTGCAGCAAACCGTCGAATTGATCGGCACGGCCGGCGACGGTGGCGGATTTCAGCCAGCTCTCATCGGCCGAGCTGTAACCGGTTTTCAGGCGCGCGCCAACATCGTTGCCAGGCTTGATGATGTCGTCCGGATCGAGCGTGTAATAGCTGACGGCGCCGCCAATGGCGTTGCTGCCGTACAGCACCGACGCCGGGCCACGGAGAATCTCGACGCGTTTGACGATTTCCGGGTCGACGTAATTGCGCTGAGTCTTGGCGTACGGACCGTTGAAGAAACCGTCCGGCACTTCGACGCCGTCAACCTGAGTCAGGATTCGGTCGCCGTCGATGCCGCGGATGTTGTAACCGCTGATGCCGCCACGCTGACCGGCGCCGCCGACAGACACGCCCGGCTCATAGCGCACCAGATCCTTGATGGAGTTGACGTTGTTGCGATCGAGTTCTTCACGGGTGTGCACGGTGACAGTGCTTGGCACGCTGTTCACCGACTGTTCCTGGCGGGTGGCGCTGATGGTCACCTGATCCAGATTCAGTGCGCCGCTGCTGCTGCGCTTCTCCAGCACGACGTTGTTGTTGCTCAGCTTGCGGAAGCTCAGGTTGGTCCCCACCAACAGACGCTCCAGAGCTTTTTCCGGTGGCAGTGACCCGCGCACACCCGGCGACGATATGCCCTGACCCAGTTCTGCCGGCAAGCCGATCTGCCAACCCGTCACGGTGGTGAAAGCGTTGAGCGCCGACACCAACGGCTGCTGACTGATGGAGAAAGAGTAATCACCCATGTTGCGCGCCGGTTGCTCGGTCGCAGCCATCAGTGGCGCGGTGCCGGCCATGAGGATGGCCGCGGTCAGCAGCGACAATACGCGGGAAGGGGAAGAAGTCTGGCGGGTAAGGCGAAGGGACATCGATAGCGCTCCGTGTCGCACGAATCTTTATAGTTGCTGATTCTCATCCGAGGATGCGAATCAATTGCATTGGCTATAACTAGACGAACGCGCTCACGCTATCGAGTAAAAATAATTCTCATTTAGTTCAAGATGACCAGCGCCGGGAATTCCTGCAAACGCGCCGAGGTGATGTGCGCGAGAGAACGCACCACGTCGAGCGGCTGATCGAGGCGGTAATTGCCGGTCACGGCAACGTCGGCCAACTGCTCGTTGTTGTTGATGATCCAGCCTGGATAGTAACGGCGCAATTCGGCCAGCACCTGATTCAGCGGGCAGTTCTCGAACACCAGTCGGCCTTGCACCCACGCCAGTTCGGTCGCCGCGTCGAGTTTGGCCGGGCGATCGAAACCGTTGGGGCCGATGCGGATACTTTCTCCGGCAGACAGGCGCATCCGCGCATCGTTGTGGGTGGCGCGCAAATCGACATCGCCACGCTGCACATTGACCTGCGCGATCCCGTCCAGATAGCGCACGGCGAACGCGGTGTCGCGCACGCTGGCCTTGACCGGGCCGGCGTCAATTTCCAGCGGTTGAGTGCGATTGGCTGCGACCTCGAAAAACGCTTCGCCCTGATACAACCGCGCAACGCGCTGCTGATCATCGATGGTGCTGGAGAACGCCGAGTTGGTGTTGAGCAGGACCTGCGAACCGTCCTCCAGTTGCAAGCGCTGACGTTCGCCGACCACGGTCAGGTGATCGGCCTGCAACCGCATCGGCAGGTTGCTGAAACTGAACAGACCAAGCACCAGAGCGGCGGCGGTGGCCAGCGGTTTCCAGTGTGGACGCAGGCGCTGGAGGAAGGTGACTTTCGCGGGTTTCAACGCCAGGTTTTGCGCGCACTGGGCGATTTGCGGACCGTCCCAGATCGCCTGAGCCTTGGCGAACGCCTCGGCATTCAACGGATCCGCCGCCAGCCAGGCATGGAACTGCCGGGTCTGCTCCTCATCCGGGCTGCCGAGCACGATGAGCCAGTCCAGGGCCTGGTCCATTGCCAGTGCGGCATCCTGCGCCGATGAGGGCGAAGGCGAGCGATGGGTGTCCGTCACGGTGTTTCCTCGGGCTTCTGGCGAAGCAGTTTCAAGTTTCAAGCTGCAAGCTGCAAGCCAGACGCGTGAACTGCTTTTCGTTTTTACTTGGGGCGTGAAGCTTACAGCTTGCCGCTGCTGTCGTGTCGTTCGGCGACGCCGATGCAAATGCTCATGATCAGTTTGAGTTCTTTCTGCACGGTGCTGAGGGACACGCTCAGTTCTTGCGCGATTTCCTGATAACTGTGCCCGTGCAGGCGGCTGAGGATGAAGATCTGCTGCTGGCGCGGGCTGAGTTGACTGAGACTCACGTTCAAGCGCTCCAGCATTTGTTCGGCGTGGGCGGCGTCTTCGGCGCTACTGGCCGGGGCGGCGATGCTGTGCACAATTTCTTGCGGCACGTCATCGACCATGGTTCGCGAATGGATCTTGCGTGCACGCAGATGATCGAGCGCAAGATTGCGCGCGGTCTGGAAGACAAAGGGTTCGAGGTGATCGATGGCCCGCTCGTTCAGCGCCCGTGCCACGCGCAGATAGGTCTCCTGCAACAGGTCTTCAGCGGTGCTGTGATTGTTGACCATCCGTTCCAGCGTACGCAGCAAAGAAATGCGCTGGGTGAGGAAGACGTGGTTGAAGCGCGATTGACTCACGGGAGGACCTGATCCATTTCAAGCGAATGATAATGCTTATCATCTAGCTGAATGGTCAAGTATTGATTTTGAATTGGAATAACCGACCTTGTGGGAGCTGGCTTGCCAGCGATGGCGATGGGCCAGGCAATATCCATGTTGGATGTGCCTGCCTCATCGCTGGCAAGCCAGCTCCCACAGGGATCAGGGGTGGGGCGGGGATTACTCGGCGTTACACAGCGCCAGGCAGTTATCCAGCATACGGTTGGAGAAGCCCCACTCGTTGTCGTACCAGGCCAGCACTTTCAGCAGTTTGCCGCTGGATTTGGTGTGGTTGGCGTCGAAGATCGACGACAGCGGGTTGTGGTTGAAGTCGCTGGAAACCAGCGGCAACGTGTTGTAACCAAGAATTTTCGAGTGCTGACTCGCCGCTTTCAGCAAAGCGTTGACTTCTTCGGCAGTGGCCTCTTTCTTCAGCTGCACGGTTAAATCCACCAGCGACACATTGATCACCGGCACCCGCACGGCCATGCCGGTCAGTTTGCCCGCCAGTTCCGGCAGCACCAGGCCCACTGCTTCAGCGGCGCCGGTCTTGCTCGGGATCATGTTCTGCGTGGCCGAACGCGCGCGGTACGGGTCGGTGTGGTAGACGTCGGTCAGGTTCTGATCGTTGGTGTAAGCGTGGATCGTGGTCATCAGACCGCTTTCGATGCCAAGTTCGCGGTGCAGCACTTGCGCCACCGGTGCCAGGCAGTTGGTGGTGCACGAAGCGTTGGAGATGATCTGGTGCGACTGGCGCAGAATGTCGTGGTTCACGCCATAAACGACGGTGGCATCAGCACCTTTGGCCGGGGCCGAGATGATCACTTTGCGCGCGCCGGCAGTAATATGCGCAGCGGCTTTGGCACGGTCGGTAAACAGACCGGTGCATTCGAAGACTACATCGATTTTTTCCGCAGCCCATGGCAGCTCGGCCGGGTTGCGAATGGCGCTCACCGCAATGCGGTCGCCGTTGACGGTCAGGCTTTCGTTGTCATGCGCCACTTCGGCGTCGAACGTGCCATGAACGGTGTCGTATTTGAGCAGATGCGCATTGATCGAGCTGTCGCCCAGATCGTTGATGGCGACAATCTGCAGATCCTGTCGATAGCCTTGGGTATACAGTGCGCGCAGGACATTACGGCCGATGCGGCCAAAACCATTGATTGCAATTCGAAGAGTCATGGAACAGCGCCGCCGTCGTTTTGTTGTTGGAATTACAAGATTATTCGCATAAAAATAGAAAACAAGCCTTTTTAGTGGCAATATTTTGTTTTATCTACAACGAGTGACCTGAATCAACTGGTCCGAATGATCAAGAAAACCGTCCGTCATCCCGAATGTGCGGGCCCTTGATCAGCATAGACAATCAGGTCGCCATTTCCGTTAGCCTGGAGTTCTACACATGCATCCCCGCGTCCTTGAGGTCACCGAACGGCTTATCGCCCGCAGCCGCGCCACGCGTCAGGCTTACCTTGCGCTGATTCGCGGCGCTGCAACTGACGGCCCGATGCGCGGCAAGCTGCAATGCGCCAACTTCGCCCACGGTGTGGCCGGGTGTGGCACTGAAGACAAGCACAGCTTGCGGATGATGAACTCGGCGAACATCGCCATTGTTTCTTCGTATAACGACATGCTTTCGGCACACCAGCCGTACGAGGTCTTCCCTGAGCAGATCAAAAACGCCTTGCGTGAGATCGGTTCGGTCGGCCAGTTCGCTGGCGGCACTCCGGCGATGTGTGATGGCGTGACCCAGGGCGAGCCCGGTATGGAACTGAGCCTGCCGAGCCGTGAAGTGATCGCCATGTCCACGGCGGTGGCGTTGTCCCACAACATGTTCGACGGCGCGCTGATGCTCGGCATCTGCGACAAGATCGTGCCGGGCCTGATGATGGGCTCGCTGCGTTTCGGTCATCTGCCGACAATCTTTGTGCCGGGCGGGCCGATGGTCTCGGGCATATCCAACAAGGAAAAAGCCGACGTTCGGCAGAAGTACGCCGAAGGCAAGGCGACCCGCGAAGAGCTGCTGGAATCGGAGATGAAGTCCTACCACAGCCCGGGCACCTGCACGTTCTACGGCACCGCCAACACCAACCAGTTGCTGATGGAAGTCATGGGCCTGCACTTGCCGGGCGCCTCTTTCGTCAACCCGAATACGCCATTGCGTGATGCGCTGACCCGCGAAGCGGCGCATCAAGTCACGCGTCTGACCAAGCAGAACGGCAACTTCATGCCGATCGGCGAAATCGTCGACGAGAAGTCGCTGGTCAACTCGATCGTCGCGCTGCACGCCACTGGCGGCTCGACCAACCACACCCTGCACATGCCGGCCATCGCCATGGCAGCGGGCATTCAACTGACCTGGCAAGACATGGCCGACCTCTCCGAAGTCGTGCCGACCCTGAGCCACGTTTATCCGAACGGCAAAGCCGACATCAACCACTTCCAGGCAGCGGGCGGCATGTCGTTCCTGATCCGTGAACTGCTGGGTGCCGGCCTGCTGCACGAAGACGTCAACACCGTGCTCGGCCACGGCTTGAGCAAGTACACCAAAGAGCCGTTCCTCGATAACGGCGAACTGGTATGGCGTGAAGGCCCGGTCGACAGTCTCGACGAAAACATTTTGCGCCCTGTGGCACGCGCGTTCTCGCCGGAGGGTGGTCTGCGGGTGATGGAGGGCAACCTCGGTCGCGGTGTGATGAAGGTGTCTGCCGTGGCTCTGGAAAACCAGATTGTCGAAGCGCCGGCCATGGTGTTCCAGGATCAACAGGATCTGGCCGATGCGTTCAAGGCCGGTTTGCTGGAGAAAGATTTCGTCGCCGTGATGCGCTTCCAGGGCCCGCGCTCCAACGGCATGCCCGAGTTGCACAAGATGACGCCGTTCCTTGGCGTGCTGCAGGATCGCGGCTTCAAAGTGGCGCTGGTGACTGACGGGCGCATGTCGGGCGCCTCGGGGAAAATCCCGGCGGCGATCCACGTCAGCCCGGAAGCTTATGTCGGTGGTGCTTTGGCTCGCGTGCAAGAGGGCGATATCATCCGTGTCGATGGCGTCAAAGGCACTTTGGAAATTAAAGTGGACGCCGACGAATTTGCAGCGCGCGAACCCGCCAAAGGCCTGTTGGGCAACAACATCGGCAGCGGTCGCGAACTGTTCGGTTTCATGCGCGTGGCCTTCAGCTCGGCGGAGCAGGGCGCCAGCGCCTTCACTTCTGCCCTGGAGACGCTTAATTGAAACTGGCTTTGGTCGGTGACATCGGAGGCACCAACGCACGGTTCGCGTTGTGGAAAAACCAGCAACTGGAATCGATTCAGGTGCTGGCCACGGCCGACCATGCCGGCCCGGAAGAGGCCATCAGCCTCTACCTTAGCGGGCTCGGTCTGGCGCCGGGCGCTATCGGGTCCGTGTGCCTGTCGGTGGCCGGCCCGGTCAGTGGCGATGAATTCAAGTTCACCAACAACCACTGGCGGCTGAGCCGCGAAGCGTTCTGCAACATTTTGCAGGTCGAGCAGTTGTTGCTGGTCAACGACTTCTCGGCGATGGCGCTGGGCATGACTCGTTTGCAGCCGGGTGAATTCCGTGTGGTTTGCGAAGGCACCCCAGAACCGTTGCGTCCTTCGGTTGTGATTGGTCCGGGCACCGGCCTTGGCGTCGGTACTTTGCTCGATCTGGGCGAGGGTCGATTTGCGGCACTGCCGGGCGAGGGTGGTCACGTTGATCTGCCGTTGAGCAGCCCGCGTGAAACACAGCTCTGGCAGCACATCCACAACGAGATCGGCCATGTCAGCGCGGAGACTGCGTTGAGTGGTGCTGGTTTGCCGCGTGTCTATCGGGCGATTTGTGCGGTAGATGGCCATGAACCGACGCTCGAAACGCCAGAAGCCATTACGGCCGCAGGCCTTGCAGGCGATCCGATTGCCCTGGAAGTGCTGGAGCAGTTCTGCTGCTGGCTCGGCCGCGTGGCCGGTAACAACGTGCTGACCACGGGCGCACGGGGTGGGGTGTTTATCGTCGGTGGGGTGATTCCGCGCTTTGCCGACTTCTTCCTTGAAAGTGGTTTTGCCCGCAGTTTTGCCGACAAGGGCTGCATGAGCGATTACTTCAAAGGCATTCCGGTGTGGCTGGTGACGGCACCGTATTCCGGGCTGGTTGGCGCCGGCGTGGCGCTCGAACAGGCTTGATACCGAGTTGCTCTCATCGCTGGCAAGCCAGCTCCCACAGGTTGTGTGAACGACAAAGATCTTTGTGGGAGCTGGCTTGCCAGCGATGGGGCCATAACAGACAACAAATTTCCAAGGTTCATCAGGCATAATCCGCCCCAATTCCAACAACAAGGATGCCTTCGAAGTGAGCTCAGTCAACAAGTCGATATTGTTGGTCGATGACGACCAGGAAATACGCGAGTTGCTGGAAACCTATCTGACCCGCGCCGGGTTTCAGGTACGGGCCACAGCCGATGGCGCCAGTTTCCGTCAGGCCCTCAACGAGGCGCCGAGCGATCTGGTGATCCTCGATGTCATGCTGCCCGACGAGGACGGTTTCAGTCTGTGCCGCTGGGTGCGTCAGCATCCGCGTCAGGCGCAGGTGCCGATCATCATGCTCACCGCCAGTTCCGACGAGGCCGACCGGGTCATCGGTCTGGAGCTTGGCGCCGACGATTACCTCGGCAAACCTTTCAGCCCCCGCGAACTGCAGGCGCGCATCAAAGCGCTGCTGCGCCGTGCACAATTCGGGCAAGAACGCAGCGGCAGTGAAGTGCTGGCGTTTGACGATTGGCGGCTGGACATGGTCAGTCATCGGCTGTTTCACACCGACGGCGAGGAAGTGATTCTGTCCGGTGCCGATTTCGCTCTGCTGAAACTGTTCCTCGATCACCCACAGGAAATTCTCGACCGCGACACCATCGGCAATGCCACCCGCGGCCGCGACCTGATGCCGCTCGATCGCATTGTCGACATGGCCGTCAGCCGCTTGCGCCAACGTCTGCGTGACACGGAAAAGCCGCCACGGCTGATTCGCACGGTACGCGGCAGCGGCTATCAACTGGCAGCCAACGTGGTTGCCGGCAATGGTCACTGAGTCGCTGCGCCGGCTCGCCAGCAAAGTGCCGGTGCCGCGTTCGCTGCTGGGGCGGATGTTGCTGCTGACCTTGCTCGCGGTGCTGTTTGCGCAGACCTTGTCGAGTGTGATCTGGGTTTCGCAATTGCGCGCCACCCAGCTCGAAGGCCTGGTCACCAGCGCTCGCAGCCTTGCTCATTCGATGACCGCCAGCGTCAGTTATTTTCGTTCGTTGCCGGTGGCCTATCGGCCGCTTGTGCTCGATCAATTGCGCAGCATGGGCGGCACGCGATTTGTCGTAACGCTCAACGACAAGCCGCTGGGCATGGACGTGCTGCCGGTCACTGCGCGTAAAGCCGCGGTGATGAAAGCGGTCGACGAAGTGCTGCGTCAGTCTCTCGGGCAAGACACCGACATCTCTGTGTCTTTCGTCAGTCCCGAGGATCTGCGCATCTTCAACGCCGGGCTGAAACTCGATGAATTACCGCGCTCCTGGGCGCACTACGCCCTGACCCTTGAGCCGGTGAATCCGCCAGTGCTGGTCACGCAGATTCAGATGGCACCAGGCGAATGGCTGTACATCGCCTCGCTGTTGCCCGAGCCCTACACCAGTCTTGAAGAGCAAGGCCTGCCGTCGCAGCAAGTGTGGTTCATCGTCCTCACCAGCGGCTTTCTGCTGCTGTTCATCGGTGTGCTGGTGCACTGGCAGAGCCGGCCGCTCAAGCGCCTGGCCCGCGCCGCGCGGGATCTGTCGCTGGGCGCCGACGTCGAACCGGTGGCCGAGGGTGGCGGCAGTGAAGTGGTCGAGGTCGGCCGCGCGTTCAACACCATGCGCGAGCGCATCAGCCGATACCTGACCGAACGCAGCCAATTGTTCAGCGCGATTTCCCATGACTTGCGCACGCCGATCACCCGCCTGCGTTTGCGCGTCGAATTGCTCGAAGACGAACAGCTGCAAATCAAGTTTGGTCGTGATCTGGATGAGTTGGAACTGCTGGTCAAAGGCGCGTTGCAATGCGTGAAAGACACTGACATCCACGAAAACATTGAACCGGTCGATCTTAACCATGTGCTCGATTGTCTGGTGGAGCCGTATCTGGCGCCTAACGGCAATGGTCGCGTGACCCAGCATGGACGGGCGCTGGCGGCGTATTCGGGCAAACCTTTGGCGTTAAAGCGCTGTATCGGCAACCTGATCGACAATGCATTGAAGTACGGACAGAACGCGCATCTGCACATTGATGACGATGAAAGTGCATTCGTCCTGCACGTCGATGATGAAGGGCCGGGCGTGCCGGAGCAGCGGCTGGAGCAGGTGTTTGAGCCGCACTTCAGGTTGGCGGGGCAGCAGCAGGGTTATGGCCTCGGCCTCGGGATTGCGCGCAATATCGCTCATAGCCATGGCGGTGAGGTGACGTTACAGAACCTGCGTGAGGGCGGGTTGCGGGTGACGTTGCAGTTGCCACGGTCGATGGATTGAGGATCAAAAGATCGCAGCCTTCGGCAGCTCCTACACCGATCCCTGTAGGAGCTGCCGAAGGCTGCGATCTTTTGACTTTGCTTTTCATGTCACGAATCAGTGACAAAACCCGTCCCCTTCGTTACAAGCCCACCCCGGCCCGTTGTTTAGACTCCCCGCAGTCATAACAACAAAAAAGGCCCCCCATGGACCACTTCGAACCCGGCTTCAGCAGCTGGCTCAATGCCCCCGCGCACCAGCAATGGCTTGCCGCCGAAGGCCTGCGCCTGCTGGATTTCGCCAGGGCGTCACGCCTGCCCGAAGGCTTCGGCAACCTCGACGAACGCGGCCGTTTGCCTGCGAACGCACGAGCCGAAACCATGAACACCGCACGCATGACCCACAGCTTCGCCATGGCCCACATTCAGGGTTTGCCGGGATTTGCCGAACTGGTCGATCACGGCATTGCCGCCCTGCGCGGGCCGCTGCGTGATGCGCTGCACGGTGGCTGGTTTGCGGTGGCCGAGCATCGCGATGACAACATGGGCAAGAACGCCTACCTGCACGCCTTCGTTGCACTGGCGGCGAGCTCGGCGGTGGTCGCACGACGTCCCGGTGCGCAGGCGCTGCTGGATGATGCGATCGACATCATCGACACCTATTTCTGGAGCGAAGAAGAGGGCGCCATGCGCGAATTCTTCAATCGTGACTGGAGCGAAGAGGAAGCCTATCGCGGCGCCAACAGCAACATGCACGCGACCGAAGCGTTCCTCGCCCTGGCCGATGTCACTGAAGACCCACGCTGGCTGGTGCGCGCCCAACGCATCGTCGAGCGGGTAATTCATGGTCATGCTGCTGCCAACGATTATCGGGTGATCGAGCACTTCGACCGCGATTGGCAACCGCTGCGCGAATACAACCATGACAATCCCGCCGACGGTTTCCGTCCTTACGGCACCACGCCGGGACACGGTTTCGAGTGGGCGCGGCTGTTGCTGCACCTCGAAGCGGCGCGAGTGCAGGCCGGCATGCTTACCCCCGGCTGGCTCGCCACCGACGCGCAGAAACTCTTCGAGCAAAACTGCCGTTACGGTTGGGATGTCGATGGCGCGCCGGGCATCGTCTACACCCTCGACTGGAACAACGAAGCCGTGGTCCGCCATCGCTTGCACTGGACGCATGCCGAGGCCAGCGCTGCGGCCAGCGCTTTGCTCAAGCGCACCGGCGATGAGCAATATGAAACCTGGTACCGCCTGTTCTGGGATTTTTGCGATGTGAATTTCATCGATCGCTGCGACGGCAGTTGGCACCACGAACTCAATCCGCAAAACATTCCAAGTGCCGATATCTGGCCGGGCAAACCCGATCTGTACCACGCCTGGCAGGCGGTGCTGATCCCGCGTCTACCCTTGGCACCGAGCATGGCCACTGCGCTGGCGCGCTTGTCCCAGAGCATTCCTGTGTAACCATGTGGTGACATTCGCGCGTCCCTTCGTTACCTGCGAGGGGAATCGCCCTGTTTAAACTCCTGTGCAGCGCAAGCACCAGACTTGCAATGCATAACAACAAGAAAGGTACATCTCAGATGAATGCGATTTCTCGCCTCGCTACTGTCATTTCTGTCGCCTCCCTGTTCCCGCTCGCAATTCTGCCTCTCAGTGTTTCCGCTGCCGAATCCAAAGGTTCGGTGGAAGTCGTGCACTGGTGGACCTCAGGTGGCGAAAAAGCTGCCGTTGATGTGCTCAAGGCCCAAGTCGAAAAAGACGGTTTCACCTGGAAAGACGGCGCTGTCGCCGGTGGTGGCGGTGCGACTGCCATGACTGTGCTGAAAAGCCGTGCAGTGGCCGGCAACCCGCCAGGCGTTGCCCAGATCAAAGGCCCGGACATCCAGGAATGGGCGTCGACCGGCCTGCTCGACACCGACGTTCTGAAGGACGTTGCCAAGTCGGAAAAGTGGGACAGCCTGCTCGACAAGAAAGTCTCCGATACCGTGAAGTACGACGGTGATTACGTGGCCGTACCGGTGAACATTCACCGTGTGAACTGGCTGTGGATCAACCCGGAAGTTTTCAAGAAAGCCGGCATCGAAAAAGCCCCGACCACCCTCGAAGAATTCTACGCCGCTGGCGACAAGCTCAAGGCTGCGGGCTTCATCCCGCTGGCTCACGGCGGTCAGCCTTGGCAGGACAGCACCGTGTTCGAAGCCGTTGTGCTTTCGGTCATGGGGGTTGATGGCTACAAGAAAGCCCTGGTCGACCTCGACAACGCAGCGCTGACTGGCCCGGAAATGGTCAAGGCGCTGACCGAGCTGAAGAAAGTCGCGACCTACATGGACGCCGACGGCAAAGGCCAGGACTGGAACCTGGAAGCGGCCAAGGTCATCAACGGCAAGGCCGGCATGCAGATCATGGGTGACTGGGCCAAGTCCGAATGGACCGCCGCGAAGAAAATTGCCGGCAAGGACTACCAGTGCGTAGCGTTCCCGGGCACCGATAAGGCGTTCACTTACAACATCGACTCGCTGGCCGTGTTCAAGCAGAAAGACGCGGGCACCGCGGCGGGTCAGCAGGACATCGCCAAAGTCGTGCTGGGTGAAAACTTCCAGAAAGTCTTCAGCATCAACAAAGGCTCGATCCCGGTACGAATCGACATGTTGAACGACATGGAGAAACTCGGCTTCGACTCCTGCGCACAAACGGCTGCCAAGGACTTCCTGGCGGACTCCAAGTCCGGCGGCCTGCAGCCGAGCATGGCGCACAACATGGCGACCACGCTGGCCGTACAAGGCGCGTTTTTTGACGTAGTCACCAACTACATCAACGACCCGAAAGCCGATCCGGCCGACACCGCCAAGAAACTCGGCGCGGCGATCAAGTCGGCCAAATAACCAAAAGCAGGCTCGATCCTTGTGGGAGCGAGCCTGCTCGCGAAAGCGGTGTGTCAGTTAATCGATGTGTCGACTGATACCACGCCTTCGCGAGCAGGCTCGCTCCCACCAGGGAATGCCTTTGTCATCTTATTCTGGATTTCCCCATGAGTTCTGTTGCTGTGTTCAGCAAAGCCTCGCCGTTCGATGCATTGCAACGCTGGCTGCCCAAACTGGTGCTGGCGCCGAGCATGTTCATCGTGCTGGTGGGCTTCTATGGCTACATCCTGTGGACGTTCGTGCTGTCGTTCACCACCTCGACATTCCTGCCCAACTACAAGTGGGCCGGTCTGGCGCAATACGCGCGGTTGTTCGACAACGATCGCTGGTGGGTCGCGAGCAAGAATCTCGCGATGTTCGGCGGCATGTTCATCGGCATCACCTTGGTGATCGGCGTGTTGCTGGCGGTGTTCCTCGACCAGCGTATCCGTCGTGAAGGCTTTATCCGCACCATTTACCTGTACCCGATGGCGCTCTCGATGATCGTCACCGGTACCGCTTGGAAGTGGCTGCTCAACCCGGGCATGGGCCTGGACAAATTGTTGCGTGACTGGGGCTGGGAAGGCTTCCGTCTCGACTGGCTGATCGACCCGGATCGCGTAGTGTATTGCCTGGTGATCGCTGCTGTATGGCAAGCCTCGGGCTTCATCATGGCGATGTTCCTCGCCGGCCTGCGCGGGGTTGATCAATCGATCATCCGTGCCGCGCAGATCGATGGCGCGAGCATGCCGCGCATCTACTGGAAAGTCGTGCTGCCAAGCCTGCGTCCGGTGTTCTTCAGTGCCGTGATGATTCTGGCGCACATCGCGATCAAGAGCTTCGACCTGGTTGCGGCGATGACGGCCGGTGGTCCGGGTTATTCCTCCGACCTGCCAGCCATGTTCATGTACTCCTTTACCTTCAGTCGCGGCCAGATGGGCATGGGCTCGGCCAGTGCGATTCTGATGCTCGGTGCGATTCTCGCGATCATCGTGCCTTACCTGTACTCCGAGCTGAGGACCAAGCGTAATGACTAGTCTCGCTGCCAAATCCCCCATCAGCCTGAGTCGCATCGCGATCTACGCGGTGCTGATCCTCGCGGTGCTCCTGTATCTGGTGCCGCTGGTGGTCATGCTGCTGACCAGCTTCAAGACCCCGGAAGACATCGGCACCGGCAACCTGCTGAGCTGGCCGACCGTGGTCACCGGCATCGGCTGGGTGAAAGCCTGGGCCACCGTCGACGGCTACTTCTGGAACTCGATCAAGATCACCGTCCCGGCCGTGATCATCTCCACCGCCATCGGTGCGTTGAACGGCTATGTGCTGTCGTTCTGGCGCTTCCGTGGTTCGCAACTGTTCTTCGGCCTGCTGCTGTTCGGCTGCTTCCTGCCGTTCCAGACCGTGCTGCTGCCGGCCTCGTTCACCCTCGGCAAGATGGGCCTGGCGAGCACCACCACCGGCCTGGTGTTCATTCATGTGGTTTACGGCCTGGCGTTTACCACGCTGTTTTTCCGTAACTACTACGTGAGCATTCCCGATGCATTGGTGAAAGCCGCACGCCTTGATGGCGCAGGGTTCTTCACCATTTTCCGGCGGATCATTCTGCCGATGTCGACGCCGATCATCATGGTTTGCCTGATCTGGCAGTTCACCCAGATCTGGAACGACTTCCTGTTCGGTGTGGTGTTCTCCAGCGGTGATTCGCAGCCGATCACGGTGGCGCTGAACAACCTGGTCAATACCAGCACCGGCGCCAAGGAATACAACGTTGATATGGCAGCGGCGATGATCGCCGGCCTGCCGACCCTGCTGGTCTATGTGGTCGCAGGCAAGTATTTCGTGCGCGGGCTGACGGCCGGCGCGGTCAAGGGGTAATCATGGCAACGCTCGAACTTCGCAACGTAAACAAGACTTATGGCCCCGGCCTGCCGGACACCCTGAAAAACATCGAACTGTCGATCAAGGAAGGTGAGTTCCTGATCCTCGTCGGCCCGTCGGGCTGCGGCAAGTCGACCCTGATGAACTGCATTGCCGGGCTGGAAACCATCACCGGCGGCGCGATCATGATTGGCGATCAAGACGTCAGCGGCATGAGCCCCAAGGATCGCGACATCGCCATGGTGTTCCAGTCCTACGCCTTGTACCCGACCATGAGCGTGCGCGAGAACATCGAGTTCGGTCTCAAGATTCGCAAGATGCCGCAGTCGGCGATCGACGAAGAAGTCGCTCGCGTGGCCAAGCTGTTGCAGATCGAACACTTGCTCAACCGCAAGCCGGGCCAGCTCTCCGGTGGTCAGCAACAGCGTGTGGCGATGGGCCGTGCGTTGGCGCGTCGGCCGAAGATTTATCTGTTCGACGAACCGCTGTCCAACCTCGACGCCAAGCTGCGCGTCGAGATGCGCACCGAAATGAAACTGATGCACCAGCGTCTGAAAACCACCACGGTGTACGTGACCCACGACCAGATCGAAGCGATGACCCTGGGCGATAAAGTGGCGGTGATGAAGGACGGCATCATTCAGCAGTTCGGCACGCCAAAAGAGATCTACAACGACCCTGCCAACCTGTTCGTGGCGAGCTTCATCGGTTCGCCGCCGATGAACTTCATCCCGCTGCGTCTGCAACGCAAGGACGGTCGTCTGTTGGCGCTGCTCGACAGCGGCCAGGCCCGTTGCGAACTGCCGATGGGCATGCAGGACGCCGGTCTTGAAGACCGCGAAGTGATCCTCGGCCTGCGCCCGGAACAGATCGTTCTGGCGAACGGCGAGGGCAACGGCCTGCCGAGCATTCGCGCTGAAGTGCAGGTTACCGAGCCGACCGGTCCGGACACGCTGGTGTTCGTCAATCTGAACGACACCAAGGTCTGCTGCCGTCTGGCGCCAGACGTGGCGCCGCAAGTGGGCGAGAGCCTGACGCTGCAATTCGATCCGTCGAAAGTGTTGTTGTTTGATGCCAAGACTGGCGAGCGGTTGGGTGTTGCCGGTCAAGCACAGACCGATGCGCGGTCTGCGAACGTGGCCCAATTCAAAGGCCGGTGAAGAACAAATGTGGTAGCGAGCCTGTTCGCGAAAGCGGTCTGACATCCAGCACTGATGTCGCCTGATACACCGCATTCGCGAGCAGGCTCGCTCCCACAAAGGAGCACGCGGTGGATTGCCTGTAATCCATCGCACTTTATGTAAACCGCGTTAGATAAAAACAGTTAATAACAATAAAGACGAGGATGTAGGGATGAAAATGAAACACGTCAATGCCCGGTTGATCTGCCAAGTGTCAGCTGCGGCAGCACTGGTGCTGGCCGGCAATGCGATGGCGGCGGATGCTTTCAGCTCCGACTCCAAATGGATGACCGGTGACTGGGGTGGCGAGCGGACCAAGCTGATCGAGCAGGGTATCGACATCAAGGCCGACTACGTTGGGGAAGTCGGTGGCAACCTGAACGGTGGCTTCAACGACGACAAGACTGCGCGTTACGCTGACCAGTTCGGTCTGGGCGTGGCACTCGATCTGCAAAAGCTGTGGGGCTGGGACAACACTCAGGCCAAGATCCAGCTGACCAACCGTAACGGCTACAACATCTCCAACGACCGTGTTGGTGATCCGCGTGCCGGCACCTTGAGTTCGTCGCAGGAAGTCTACGGCCGTGGCCACATGGTGCGTCTGACCCAGTTGTGGATTCAGCACCAGTTCTTCGACAACAAACTCGACGTCAAGGCCGGTTACTTCGGTGAAGGCGAAGACTTCAACACCTTCCCGTGCGACTTCCAGAACCTGGCGTTCTGCGGTTCGCAAGTGGGTAACTGGGCGACCAACATCTGGTACAACTGGCCCGTCAGCCAGGCCGCGATCCGTGTGAAGTACAACATCAATGATGAGCTCTATGCTCAGATCGGTGCGTACAACCAGAACCCGTCGCAACTGGAGCACGGCAACGGCTTCAAACTCAGCGGCAGCGGCACCAAAGGCACCGTTTTGCCGGTCGAACTGGTCTGGTCGCCGAAGGTTAACAGCCTGCCGGGCGAATACCGCGTCGGTTACTACAAGAGCACGGCGGACGCTGATGATGTTCGTGAAGACATCAATGGTTTCGACGCTGCCACTACTGGCGACGCCTACAAGACCCACAGCAGCAAAAGCGGTTACTGGTTCGTGGCGCAACAGCAACTCACCAGCCATAACGGTGATGCGACCCGCGGCCTGAACATCGCGGCCAACGCCACGTTCCACGACAAGGACACCAACTTCATCGACAACTATCAGTCGCTGATGTTTGTCTACAAAGGCCCGTTCGACGCGCGTCCCAAGGATGACGTCGGTATCGGCGCGGCGCGTATCCACGTCAACAAGGACGTGAAGCGCAACGCTGAACTGTTGAACGCTTCCAACGGTGTGTCCGACTACGACAATGCCGCGTTCTCGCCAATTCGTGAAACCGAATACAACTACGAGATCAACTACGGCTTCCACGTCACCAACTGGCTGACCGTGCGTCCTAACCTGCAATACATCACACACCCGGGCGGTGTTGATGAAGTGGACAACGCTCTGGTCGCCGGCCTGAAAATTCAGTCGGTGTTCTAACGCGTCTGCGATAAGCTCCTCTCTATGTGCGCATATTTGCGGACAGCGAGGGGCGTTCTCAATTGTTTGTACCCGCCACGGTGGGAAAACCAATTGAGAACGCCCCTTAGGCTGTCCGCTTTTTTTTGGGGCAGGCGCCGCCCTGTGAAAGACGATTTCAGGACTGTGGTCCCATGCATGAGCATCCGCTGCAACGCTTCTTCAAATCCCTGCGCGAGCAACCTGTTTTCGCTTGGGAGCGCTATCAGATGCGCGACGTGTTGGTGATCGATCATCCGCTGTGTCAGGCGGTGTTCAGTCGTCAGGGCGCGCAGTTGCTGCACTTTCAGCCGCGCGGGCAAAAGCCGTGGTTGTGGTGTGCGGCGAAGTGGCCGCATGTGGGTGCGATTCGTGGTGGCGTGCCGGTGTGCTGGCCGTGGTATGGCCGCCATCCAAGCGAGAACGCGTGGCCGTCCCATGGTTGGGCGCGCCTGCTCGACTGGAAGTTGCTAGACAGCAGCAGCGCTGAAGATGGCGTGCGCCTGCACTGGCAATTGCAATTGTGCGACTGGCAGGTTGAGCTCCATGCTCACCTTGGCGAACGCATGGAATTGCGCTTGAGCACCGAGCATCAGGACGACATGGCATGCCAGTTGAGCCAGGCTTTGCACGCTTACTGGCGTATTGGCGATGTCGGTGAGATAGCGCTGTCTGGACTCGAAGGCGCGCAAGGTTATGACCAGTTGAACCGCCAGGCTTGCCAGCAGGAAGGCGAGTTGCGGGTCGACGGCGGCTGTCAGCGGGTGTTCCAGCACGATGGCGAATTACAGCTCAAGGATCACGCCTGGCAGCGCGAGTTGTGCATCGATACGGGTGACAGTGCAGACACGGTGGTGTGGCATCCGGGCTCGCGGCCGTTGCTGGGCGTTAGCTGGGATGAGGTGTTGGAGTTTGTGTGTGTTGAAGCCGCGGCGGGGGGCACCGACAGTCTGCATCTGGCGCCGGGGGAGAAGGCGCATTTGAGTTTGCAGGCGTGGGCGGCTGCCTGAATTTGTACTGTTGCTGCTGGCCCCATCGCTGGCAAGCCAGCTCCCACAGGTTCGGTGGTAGTCATCGATTTTGCGTACGACGCCGACACTGTGGGAGCTGGCTTGCCAGCGATGAGGCCGGATCATTCAATAAAGAATCATCAGACCTCAGTTGAACTCATCCCCAACCGGATACCGGCTCGCATTCAAGCTCTCTTTGATCTTGCGCAGATGCGGCTGGAAATCCACCCCGCGACGCAACGTCATCCCGGTCGCCAACACATCCAGTACGGTCAACTGAATGATCCGCGAAGTCATCGGCATATAAATGTCGGTGTCTTCAGGCAATGGGATGTTCAGGCTCAAGGTACTGGCCTTGGCCAGCGGCGAATTCTCGGCGGTCAAACCCAGCACCGAAGCACCGTTCTCGCGAGCAATGCGCGCCACTTCCACCAGTTCACGGGTGCGGCCGGTGTAGGAGATGATCACGAACAGCTCGCCGGTGTGCGCCACCGAAGCAATCATCCGCTGCATCAACACATCGGCATGCGCTGTCACCGCCAGGTTGAAACGGAAAAACTTGTGCTGCGCATCCAGGGCCACCGGCGCCGAAGCCCCGAGGCCGAAGAAGTGAATCTGCCGCGCCTGAATCAACAGGTCGACGGCACGGCTGATCAGGTTCGGATCAAGCGCCTGACAAGCGCTGTCCAGTGAGGCAATGGCACTGCCGAAAATCTTCTGCGTGTACGCTTCGGGATTGTCATCGGCCTCGACCGCCCGGCTGACATACGCCGCGCCGCTGGCCAGGCTCTGCGCCAGTTGCAGCTTGAGCTCGGGGTAGCCGCTGACGCCGAACGAGCGGCAAAAACGGTTGACCGTCGGCTCACTCACCGACGCAGCCTGGGCGAGGGCGGCGATGCTGAAGCGGGTGGCCTGCTGCGGGTTGAGCAGGATCACTTCGGCGACTTTGCGTTCGGCCTTGTTCAGGTCTTCAAGGCGACTCTGGATCTGTTCCAGTAAATTTCGCACGCGATCCATATGGAATTCCTAATTCACCTGCGCAAAGGTGCGCCGGGCTATGCAAATTGGGCCTTTGATATCGCCCGTAACGGTGGCCTATCCTACTGATGGCTCCGACCGACCACCACTCGGAATCTATATTTTGCGAAAATGTTGTGTTTATTACTACATTTTCCCTTGAGTGATGCCTTGAAAAAAGGTATTTGTAGCTTAACTTGATAAAAGAACAAACATCATGCCTTCGATTACGGTTGAACCGTGCACCTTTGCCTTGTTCGGCGCTCTTGGCGATCTGGCCCTGCGCAAGTTGTTTCCTGCCCTTTATCACCTCGATGGCGCTGACCTGTTGCACGAGGACACGCGCATCATCGCGCTGGCCCGTGAAGACGGCTCCGAGCAGCAGCACCTGGCATTCATCTCCGCCGAATTGCGCCGCTACGTCGGCAACGAGTTGAACGAGGCCGTCGCCGAACGTTTTCTGGCGCGCCTGACCTACCTGCACGTCGACTTCCTCAAGGCTGAAGATTACGTCTCGCTGGCCGAAATGGCCGGCAGCACGCAACGCATGATTGCCTACTTCGCCACTCCGGCGGCGGTGTACGGCGCGATCTGCGAGAACCTGGCGAATGTCGGGCTGGCAGAAAACACCCGCGTGGTCCTGGAAAAACCGATCGGCTCCGATCTGGAATCCTCGCGCAAGGTCAACGACGCCGTGGCGCAGTTCTTCCCGGAGAACCGCACCTACCGAATCGACCACTATCTGGGCAAAGAAACCGTTCAGAACCTGATCGCCCTGCGTTTCGCCAACAGCCTGTTCGAAACCCAGTGGAACCAGAATTACATCTCCCACGTGGAAATCACCGTGGCCGAGAAGGTCGGTATCGAAGGCCGCTGGGGCTATTTCGACAAGGCCGGCCAACTGCGCGACATGATCCAGAATCACCTGTTGCAGCTGCTCTGTCTGATCGCCATGGACCCGCCGGCCGACCTGTCCGCCGACAGCATCCGTGACGAGAAAGTCAAAGTGCTCAAGGCGCTGGCGCCGATCAGCCCGGAAGGCCTGACCACTCAGGTCGTGCGCGGCCAGTACATCGCCGGTTACAGCGAAGGCAAATCCGTACCGGGCTACCTCGAAGAACCGAATTCCAACACCCAGAGCGACACCGAAACCTTCGTCGCCCTGCGTGCCGACATCCGCAACTGGCGCTGGGCCGGCGTGCCGTTTTACCTGCGTACCGGCAAACGCATGCCGCAGAAACTCTCGCAGATCGTCATTCACTTCAAGGAACCGTCGCACTACATCTTTGCCCCCGAGCAGCGCCTGCAGATCAGCAACAAACTGATCATCCGCCTGCAACCGGACGAAGGTATTTCCTTGCGCGTGATGACCAAAGAGCAGGGCCTGGACAAAGGCATGCAATTGCGCAGCGGTCCGCTGCAACTGAATTTCTCCGACACCTGGCGTAGTGCGCGGATCCCCGATGCCTACGAGCGGTTGTTGCTGGAAGTGATGAACGGCAATCAGAACCTGTTTGTCCGTAAAGATGAAATCGAAGCCGCGTGGAAGTGGTGTGACCAGTTGATCGCCGGGTGGAAAAAATCCGGTGACGCGCCCAAGCCGTACGCGGCCGGGTCGTGGGGGCCGATGAGCTCCATTGCATTGATCACGCGGGACGGGAGGTCGTGGTATGGCGATATCTGATGTGAAACTGCCTGCGGGCGTGAATGCCCACGCATTCAAGAGCCCGGTGCTGTTGGCCGAAGGTCTGGCGCTGAATGTGGCCAAGCAACTGAGCGATGCCATTGCTGCACGCGGCAACGCGGTGCTGGTGGTGTCCGGCGGTCGCAGCCCGGTGGCGTTTTTCCAGCATCTGGCCGAGCAGGAGCTGGACTGGTCGAAGGTCGTCGTGACCCTCGCCGACGAGCGCTGGGTGCCGGTTGAACATGCCGACAGCAACGCCGGTCTGCTCAAGCAATATTTGCTCAAGGGCCCGGCCGCCAAGGCGCAATTCCTCAGCCTCTACAGCGCTGCGGCGAATGTCGAGCAGGCTGCCGAACAGGCTGACCGTTTGCTCGCCGAGTTGCCGCCGATTGATGTGCTGGTGCTGGGCATGGGCGATGACGGCCACACCGCGTCGCTGTTCCCCGACAGCCCGAACCTGGCCCAGGCGCTGCAAACCGACGGCTCGCGTCGTTGCTGGCCGATGCTGGCGCCAAGTGTGCCGCGTCAGCGCCTGACCATGAGCCGTGCGCTGCTGGCTTCGGCCAAACACAAGATTCTGTCGATTTCCGGTCAGTCGAAACTGACCACCCTGAATGCCGCGCTGGCATCCGATGACGTCGCGGCCATGCCGGTGCGCGCGTTTCTGCAACCTACGTTAGAGATTTACTGGTGCCCATGAGCCAAGGAACAGCCGCTATGACAACCCCATCCCCGACCGTTTCCATGGCGGACAAAGTTGCCCTGATCGACAGCATCTGCGCCAAGGCACGGATCCTGCCGGTGATCACCATCGCCCGCGAACAGGACGTGCTGCCGCTGGCCGACGCCCTCGCTGCCGGTGGTCTGACCGCGCTGGAAGTCACCCTGCGCTCACAGTTCGGGCTCAAGGCCATCCAGATCCTGCGTGACCAGCGCCCGGAGCTCATGACCGGCGCCGGCACTGTGCTGGATCGCAACATGCTCGCGGCAGCTGAGGCGGCCGGCTCGCAATTCATCGTCACCCCAGGCATTACCCGTGACCTGCTCGAAGCCAGTGTCGACAGCCCGATTCCGCTGTTGCCGGGCATCAGCAACGCCTCCGGGATCATGGAAGGCTACGGTCTGGGTTATCGCCGCTTCAAGCTGTTCCCGGCGGAAGTCAGCGGCGGCGTGGCCGCGATCAAAGCCCTCGGCGGTCCGTTCGGCGAAGTGAAATTCTGCCCGACTGGCGGCGTCGGCCCGGCCAATATCAAGAGCTACATGGCGCTGAAAAACGTCATGTGCGTGGGCGGTAGCTGGATGCTTGATCCTGAGTGGATCAAGAACGGCGACTGGGCCCGCATTCAGGAATGCACCGCCGAGGCGTTGGCGCTGCTGGACTGATCAATACCTGACACTTCGTTGTGTGTTCTACGGCTTTACGGTGCGCTTGGTCGGTGCACCGTTTTTTTTTGCCTGTAGAAAACGGGCGCTCCCTTGTTTAAAAACAGCATCAAAGGATCGCAGCCTGCGGAAGCTCCTACAGGTGGCGTGACAGTTTTTCTGTAAGAGCTGTCGAGTGAAACGAGGCTGCGATCTTTTGATCTTGCTTCTAATGAACCAGGTCATCGGTTACTCAGCGATACATAGTTACCGCACCGCAAATTTTTCGTGGCGCTAACCTTGCGTTCATCCTATGGAAGAGAGGACGTACTCATGGAGCGAGATCTCGCATCAACCGCACAGCAGTCGCTGTATCAACTGGCCCCCGAGCAAATCGCCGGGCCATTCTTTCGCAACCCCAAACTCTTGCGGCGCAACATCAGCGAGGGTGCTGAAGGGTTGCCGCTGATCCTGCGTCTGACCATCGTTGATGCCATGACCGGCGAGCCCGTCAAAGGTGCGCTGGTGGATATCTGGCATTGCAACGCAAGGGACGCGTACTCGGGCTGGAGCCGCCTCAATCCGGACGCGGAAGTCGATGTCGCGGCCATCGGCTCTATCCCGCGCACGGACGATGACACTTACCTGCGCGGCAGCCAGTTCTGTGATCACATGGGCCGCGCCCGATTTACCACCGTCTATCCCGGGTTCTATGCCGGGCGCGCGCTGCACATCCATGTGGCGGTGCGCATCGTTGCCGGTAACGAATACCTGGAGGAGCGCAATGTCGCCTGGGTCGGCCAGCTGTATTTTCCCGAGGTGGTTTCCCGGTCAGTGCTCAATGCCCAGGCCTACCGCGGGCGAGCGTCGTTACCGCTGAACAACGCCGAGGACGTGCTCTATGCCAGCCAGAACGGTGAAGCTTCGACGCTGGCGGTCTGGCCGATCGGTCGAGAGTCGCACGAGGACGGCTTCTTCGGCCACCTGACCATCGGCATCGACACCTTCGCGGTGTCGTCGCAGATCAAACCCGAGGACTTCGACAAGTACACGGTTTGAGCCAGTCAACGCAGCTCGTTGAGCGCGCGGGTCAGTAACTGCATGTCGATGGCGGTGGTGGTCACCCCCGGCGTAATACGGATGCATGGCCCGCACGCGGCGCCGGTGCGCACCACGGTGAACAGCTTGTATTTATTGAGCAGTCGCTCGGCCATCAACTGTTGATCGTCATGGCGGGTGAAGCGCATCGCCGTGATCCCGCAATACAGTCGCGGATCATCCGGGGTCATGACTTCGATACCGGGCAAGTGGCGCACGGCGCTGACCCAAAGATTGCGCAGGTAGTTGAGCCGCGCACCTTTGGCCGCAGCGCCTCCAAGTGAACGGTGTTCCTCGAACACCAGCGGCAAAGTCATCAGCGCCGGGATGTTCGGCGTTCTGTACGACGTGCGTGCGCGGATGTCGTTGCGTGGGTAATGCATCTCGCCCATGTCCGGATCGATATCAGCCAGGCGTTGCGGGGCGATATAGAGAAAGCCGAGGGTCAGCGGCGCGCCGATCCATTTGTGCAGGTTATAGCCGGCGAACGCGATACCCATGGCTTCGAGATCGAATTCCATCTGCCCCAGCGCGTGGGCGCCGTCGAGGATGATATCGACGCCATGTTCCTTGGCCAGCGCGGCAATCGCCTGTACCGGCATTACCAGGCCGGTGCGGTGGGTAACATGGGTCAGCGCCATCAACTTGAGTTTCGGGTGGCGAATGAACGTCTCGCGATACGTCTCCAGCAGGCTGTCGAAACTGGCCGGATGCGCGTGCGCTATCTCGATCACCTCGACGCCGCGATGCCTTGCCAGCCAGCGCATGGCCCCCTTGACCGTGTCGTACTCCAGATCACAGATCAACACCTCATCGCCCGGTTGCAGGCGGTTGTAGTTGCGGATCAGCGATTGCAGGCCTTCGGTGGCGTTGCGGGTGAACGCGATACTCTGCGCACGCACGCCGATCAGCTCGGCCAATTGTGCCCGGATCTCGAGGTTGTCGTGCTGTTCGAAGCGTTGGCGTACATACACCGAGTTGCTGTTGTTGATCATCTCGATGTTGCGCTGATACTCCTCGATCACCGTGCGCGACATGCGCCCGAAGTAACCGTTTTCCAGGTTTATCGGCGCGGATTGAGCGTCGTAGCGATTGCCGAACGTTTGCCAGAAGTCTTCATCACGGGCGCGGCGGGTGTTATCAGGCATGGTCGGCTTAACTCTGATAGAGAAGGGCGCTTCAGTGGCGCGGGGCAGGTTTGCCGTGTTTGGCGCGCAGTGGTTCGAGCAAGTCCGAGAGGCCGTTGTGGTCGATCTCCTGCATCAATGCCAGCAAGCCACCGAGCTCGCCGTGGGGAAACCCCTCTCGGGCAAACCAGTTAAGGTAAGGCCCTGGCAGGTCGGCAATGATCCGGCCCTTGTATTTGCCGAAGGGCATTTCGCGGGTGATCAGCAGTTCGAGTTTTTCTGGATTCATCGGTTTTCGTCTGGATTCAAATCAGATTGAAAAATACAGGCATTCTGCATGCAGGCCAAATGACAGATCATGCAAATTACCGAGATACAGATAGTTCATTTATCTTTAACTTGTTGATTTATAACGTTTTTTAAAAAACAAAAAAGCTGGCACGCACTCTGCAATATCCCTTGCATCTTTCATCAACCCGCAAGGAATTGAAAAATGACCGACGTTAATAAAGAAGCCATCTCTGTACTGAACGACCTGATCGAAACCAGCAAAGACGGTCAGGAAGGGTTCAAGACTTGCGCTGAAGACATCAAGCATCCTGAACTGAAAACCCTGTTCGCGACTCGCTCCGCCGATTGCGCCACTGCCGCTGCCGAGCTGCAAGCTGAAGTTCGCAAACTGGGTGGCGATCCGGAAACCTCCACCAGTGTCAGCGGTGACCTGCACCGTCGCTGGGTCGACGTCAAAGCCATGTTTACCGGCAAAGACGAAGAAGCCGTGCTGAACGAAGCCGAGCGCGGTGAAGACCACGCCCTCAAGGCTTATCGTGAAGCCATCGAAAAAATCAACAAACACAACCTGGTCGGTATTCGTGATCTGGTTGAACGTCAGTACCACGGCGTACAACGTAACCACGACCAGGTGAAAGCCCTGCGTAACCAGGCCCGCGCACGCTCGTAAGCGTCCGTAGGCTGTATAAAAAACGCCAGCTAGCCTGGCGTTTTTTTATGTCTGGGTGGAAAGATTTTCCTGACGCAGCGCAATCAATCAGCCAATGCTGATCGCCGGCAACGTCGGCAGCGTCACCGTCTGCTGCTTGCGCGGCGCCAGAATCTCGGCCTCGCCATCCACGACCAACTCATCACGCTGGTTGAACACGCGAGTGGCAATGCGCACGCGAAACTTTGGCAGCTTCTCGAGAATTTCCAGACGTACAGTCAAGGTATCGCCAATCTTCACCGGCTTTTGAAAGCTCATCTGCTGACCGATATAAATGGTGCCCGGCCCAGGCAGTTCGCAGGCCACCGCCGCACTGATCAGCGCGCCGCTGAACATGCCGTGGGCGATGCGCTCCTTGAACATGCTGGCGGCGGCGAACTCGGCGTCCAGGTGCACCGGGTTATGGTCGCCCGACATCGCGGCGAACAGCTGAATGTCACGCTCTTCGACAGTCTTGCTGTAGCTGGCGGTCTGGCCGACTTCGAGGGCTTCGTAAGGGATGTTGGTAACCTGGGTCATCGGTCTCGATTCCTGTGATGGATTGGATCAATCCACAAAAATTTATTCGCTGCGCTGAGGGCGTGGATGGCTCAGGGTCTGGTCGATCCAGGCCAGCACATCGGCGATCACTTCGTCGCGATTGGTTTCGTTAAACAATTCGTGCCGCGCCTGCGGGTAGATCTTCAGTTGCAGGTTCTGGCTGCCGGCCGAGCGCAATGCATCAGCCAGATCTTTCAGACGTTTGCCATCGCTCACCGGATCACATTCACCACCGATTACCAGCAGCGGCAGGCCCGGAGCGATCTGGGCGAGATTGGACGCTTTGCTGATTTGCTGCAAGCCGCCGAGCAAGTCGATCCACAGCTGATTGGTGCAGCGAAAACCACACAGTGGGTCGCTGGTGTACTTGTCGACTTCAGCCGGATCGCGGCTCAGCCAGTCGAAAGGTGTGCGCACCGGTTTGAATTTTTTATTGAACGAGCCGAACGACAGCCACTCGATCAGCGCGCTGCGTCCCTTGCCGCCCTGGCGCAGCTTCTCCAGACGGGCGATTTGCCGCGCCGCACCATAGAGCGCCACTGGTTGAAAATTCGAGCCACTGAGAATTGCCCCGTGCAGACTGGCGCTGTGATGCAGCAGATAACCCTGGGCGAGGTAACTGCCCATGCTGTGGCCGAGCAGGATGATCGGCACGCCGGGATGCTGCTGGCCGATGTGTTGGTTGAGACTGGCCAGATCACCGACGACTTTGCACCAGCCGTCGTCATCGGCGAAATGTCCGAGGGTGCCGTTATCGGCGGTTTTACCATGGCCGCGAAGATCCGGGGCATACACGCCGTAACCTTTGTCGCAAAACGTGTCGGCTAATCGGGCATATCGAGTGCTGTGTTCCGCCATGCCGTGGGCCAGCAGGATCACCGCTTTGAGTGGCCCGGGCGGCAGCCAGCGATTGACGTACAGGCGGCTGCGGTCACTCGCGTCCAGCCATAAGGTGTCGTGGGTCATGGCGATTCCTTTGCTCAGAGTCGGCACATTGTATAGCGCGTCTGATCAGCCCACGCCACGGCACGAAGATTCACACGATCAATGAGGACCACGCCCATATTTGCCTGAATGGCCATAACTGCTAGTGTCCGTGAAGCTCCGCTTTTTCAGAAATGACAGAAAGCGGCCCGGATCGGCTCAGGTAAAGAGGACAAGAACAATGCAACCTGATTTCTGGAATGACAAACGCCCCGCCGGCGTGCCGCTGGACATCGACATGGGGGAGTTCAAGTCGGTGATCGAGGTGTTCGAGCGTTCCTGCAAGAAGTTCGCGGATCGCCCGGCGTTCAGCAACATGGGCGTGACCTTGACCTACGCCGAGCTTGAGCGCCAGAGCGCAGCCTTCGCCGGTTACCTGCAGGCGCATACCGATCTGGTGCCGGGGGATCGCATCGCGGTGCAGATGCCCAACGTCCTGCATTACCCGATTGCCGTGTTCGGTGCGTTGCGTGCCGGGCTGATCGTGGTCAACACCAACCCGCTGTATACCGCGCGGGAGATGCGCCACCAATTCAAGGATTCCGGCGCGCGAGCGTTGGTCTACCTGAACATGTTCGGCCAGAAAGTCCAGGAAGTGCTCCCCGACACCGACATTCAATACCTGATCGAAGCGAAGATGGGCGACCTGATGCCCACCGCCAAAGGCTGGCTGGTCAACACTGTGGTCAGCAAAGTGAAGAAGATGGTCCCGGCGTATTCACTGCCGCAGGCGATCTCCTTCAAAAGCGCGCTGCGCATGGGCCGCGGTCTGGGCATCAAGCCGCTGAAGGCCGGCCTCGACGATATCGCCGTGTTGCAATACACCGGCGGCACCACAGGCCTTGCCAAGGGGGCAATGCTCACCCACGGCAATCTGGTGGCGAACATGCAGCAAGTGCGCGCCTGCCTTGCGCAACTCGGCCCGGATGGTCAGCCGCTGCTGCGCGAAGGCCAGGAAGTGATGATCGCGCCGCTGCCGCTGTACCACATCTATGCCTTCACCGCGAACTGCATGTGCATGATGGTTTCCGGCAACCACAACGTACTGATCACCAATCCACGGGACATTGGCGGGTTCATCAAGGAGTTGAAGAACTGGAAGTTTTCGGCGCTGCTGGGCCTCAACACCCTGTTTGTCGCATTGATGGAGCATCCGGATTTCAAGACCCTGGATTTCTCCACACTGAAACTGACCAACTCCGGTGGCACGGCGCTGGTGAAGGCGACGGCCGAACGTTGGGAGCAGATCACCGGTTGCCGCATCACCGAAGGTTACGGCTTGACCGAAACCTCGCCGGTGGCCTGCACCAACCCGTACGGCGACCAGTCGCGTCTGGGCACAGTCGGTTTGCCAGTGCCGGGCACGCTGTTGAAAGTGATCAACGATGACGGCGTCGAGCAGCCCATGGGCGAGCGTGGCGAGTTGTGCATCAAAGGCCCGCAGATCATGAAAGGCTATTGGAACAAACCCGAAGCCACCGCCGAAGTGCTGGATGCTGAGGGCTGGTTCAAATCCGGCGACATCGCGGTCATCGATACGGACGGGTTCGTGCGCATTGTGGATCGCAAGAAAGACATGATCATCGTTTCCGGTTTCAACGTGTATCCGAATGAGATTGAGGACGTGGTCATGGCCCACCCGAAAGTCGCCAACTGCGCGGTGATCGGTGTGCCGGACGAGCGTTCTGGCGAGGCGGTGAAATTGTTCGTGGTGGCGCGGGAAAGCGGGGTCAGCCTTGAAGAGCTGAAGGCTTATTGCAAGGAGAATTTCACAGCGTACAAAGTGCCCAAGCACATTGTGTTGCGTGAGTCGTTGCCGATGACGCCGGTCGGGAAGATTCTGCGGCGTGAGTTGCGCGATATCGCATAAAGGGCAAAAGCGCAAAGATCGCAGCCTTCGGCAGCTCTTGCATGGGAATGCGTTTCCTGTAGGAGCTGCCGAAGGCTGCGATCTTTTGCTTTCAAGGCCCAAAATTCAGGGGCTTTAGGGGTGTTCTAGGATTTTTGCTCTAAAATGACTGCTAGAAAGTCTTGAGTCATCAATGTGACTGTAGGGGCCGCTTTTGGCTCTAGTCGACCCTCGGCAAAGCTGCTACTCTCGGCGCGCTTTGTGACTTCTCGGCCTATATACAAGCCAGATTCACCAATACAAAACACACACCAATAATAATCGCATCAAATGCGGTGAAGAATTCGCGTTGCTGAGGAGTGGGCTTCCATGATCGAAGACTTTTGGAAGGATAAATACCCGGCTGGAATTGCTGCCGACATCAATCCAGACGAGTATCCGAACATTCAGGCAGTGTTGAAGCAATCCTGCCAACGCTTCGCCGACAAACCGGCTTTCAGCAACCTGGGCAAGACAATCACCTACGGTGAATTGTATGAATTGTCCGGCGCGTTTGCCGCGTATCTGCAACAGCATACCGATTTGCAGCCCGGTGATCGAATCGCCGTGCAACTGCCCAACGTTCTGCAATACCCGGTGGCCGTTTTCGGTGCCATCCGCGCCGGGCTGATCGTGGTCAACACCAACCCGCTGTACACCACGCGGGAAATGGAACACCAATTCAACGACTCCGGTGCCAAAGCGCTGGTGTGCCTGGCAAACATGGCGCACCTGGCCGAAGCCGTGGTGCCGAAAACCGGCGTCAAACACGTCATCGTCACCGAAGTCGCCGATCTGCTGCCGCCGATCAAGCGCTTGCTGATCAACAGCGTCATCAAGTACGTGAAGAAAATGGTCCCGGCTTATCACTTGCCAAAAGCCGTCAAGTTCAACGACGTGCTGAGCAAGGGCCAGGGTCAGCCTGTGGCTGAAGCCAACCCGCACAGCGGTGATGTGGCGGTGCTGCAATACACCGGCGGCACCACCGGCGTGGCCAAAGGCGCGATGCTGACCCACCGCAACCTCGTCGCTAACATGCTGCAATGCAAGGCGCTGATGGGTTCCAATCTTAACGAAGGTTGCGAGATCCTGATCACGCCGCTGCCGCTGTACCACATCTACGCGTTCACCTTTCATTGCATGGCGATGATGCTGATCGGCAACCACAACATCCTGATCAGCAACCCGCGCGACTTGCCGGCGATGGTCAAGGAACTGTCGAAGTGGAAGTTCAGCGGTTTCGTCGGCCTGAACACGCTGTTCGTGGCGCTGTGCAACAACGAAGGTTTCCGCAAGCTGGATTTCTCGGCGTTGAAAGTCACCCTGTCCGGCGGCATGGCCCTGCAACTGGCCGCTGCCGAACGCTGGAAAGCGGTCACCGGTTGTGCGATCTGCGAAGGTTACGGCATGACCGAAACCAGCCCGGTGGCCACGGTCAACCCGATCCAGCACATCCAGATCGGCACCATCGGCATTCCGGTGCCATCGACCCTGTGCAAGGTCATCGACGATGCCGGTGTCGAGCAGCCGCTGGGTGAAATCGGCGAGCTGTGCGTCAAGGGCCCGCAGGTGATGAAAGGTTACTGGCAGCGTCAGGACGCCACCGATGAAATGCTCGACAGTGACGGCTGGCTGAAAACCGGTGACATCGCGCTGATACAGCCGGATGGCTACATGCGTATTGTCGATCGCAAGAAAGACATGATTCTGGTCTCCGGTTTCAACGTGTACCCGAACGAGCTGGAAGACGTGCTGGCAACCCTGCCGGGCGTGTTGCAGTGTGCAGCCATCGGCGTGCCGGATGAGAAGTCGGGCGAGGCGATCAAGATTTTCATCGTCGCCAAACCAGGCGTGACGCTGACCAAAGAACAGGTGATGGAGCACATGCGCGCCAACGTCACCGGTTACAAGGTGCCGCGCTCGGTGGAGTTCCGCGATGCGCTGCCGACCACCAACGTCGGCAAGATCCTGCGCCGCGAACTGCGCGACGAAGAGCTGAAGAAGATCAAGGCGAAAAACGCCGCGTAAACAAAAAGCCCCGCAGATGCGGGGCTTTTTGTTGGTGCAGACTGTAGATGTGCGTTGCCTGTGATGGCGTCTTCGCGAGCAGGCTCGCTCCCACTTTTGACCGTATTTCAACTGACGGAGCGCGGTTGAATGTGGTAGCGAGCCTGCTCGCGAAGCTTTGGCTTTTTCTGTTACTGACGAAACGGCGCGAAATTCACGTTAGTCCCCGTCGGACGCATGTCCTGCAGATACGAATCCTTGTCCGCACTCAATTCCAGGCTCAACGCAGCCTTGCGCTTGCCTTCGTTACGAATCACCAGCCCTTCGAGCTTCTCACGCAGAAATACGGTCGGCACTTTCAGGTGCAGCAGTTCGTCGGTAGCCGGTGTGTGCATCAGCAGGTGAATCCACTCGTACTGACCGACGGCCAGACGCGCCACCGGCAGGTCGAACCACCAGATGTTGCGGTTACGGTTCAGTTCGGCGAAGTGGCAGTTGTTGACGCCGAGCACGGCACCGCCCAGTTCCTGGTTTCTACGGGCAATGGCCAGCTTTTTATCGAGTTTCATAACATTCCTGCGGGATCGGTTCTCTGGCGCACGGCGCCCATAGGTGCGCATTCTCGGGGCTGGGCGAGCAAACATAAAGCCCAACCTGCACGCCGCGACGAAATGAGCCGCTAAAAATAAATGAAACTTGGCGCAAAAGCGGCCTGTCAATGATTACGTAATGACTTTCCCCTAACTGCACCAAGGAGAAACACCATGAGTAGCACAGGCGATAAAGTAAAAGGCATGGCCAACGAAGCAGTCGGCAACGTCAAGCAAGGCATCGGTAAAGCTACCGACAATGACAAAATGCAGGTCGAAGGCAAAATCCAAGAGAAGAAAGGCGAAGCCCAGCAAGCTGTTGGCAAAGCCAAAGACGCAGTGAAGAACACTGTCGACAAGGCGTAATCCGGCCTTGAACGTAGGACACGAGCGGCCATCCAAGGATGGCCGTTTTTGTGTCAAAAGACTGCGGTTATCCTGCAAGGGTCGCCAAACAGGCTACCGTGATGTAAAAAACGGCCCCTGAGTCGCCACGACTTCAACCTGTATTGCGGCGAAAGGAGACGCGAATGATTTTTCCGGACATGAAAGGTCTGCCCCTGCACCGGGTGATGGTGCGCACGGTCACTGAATTCATCGACGACGAGATGTCGACCTACGCCTCGGCACTGGCCTACCAGATGCTGTTCTCGCTGTTCCCGTTCATCCTGTTTCTGATTGCCCTGATCGGTTTCCTGCACCTGCCGGACTTCTTCTCTTGGCTGCGCCTGCAGTCGGAGCTGGTGCTGCCGCCACAAGCGCTGGAGCAGGTCAACCCGGTGATTGATCAGTTGCAGCAGTCCAAGGGCGGCTTGCTCTCGGTGGGTATCGTCATTGCCTTGTACACCGCGTCTGCCGGTGTGCGCCTGATGATGAGCGCAATGAACGCCGCTTATGACGTTGTCGAAGGCAGACCTGTCTGGAAGCGCTTCCCGTTGTCGATCGTCTACACCGTCGGCATTGCCGGCATGTTGCTGGTGGCGGCGGCGCTGATGGTGCTCGGGCCGCAGGTGATGGGCTGGATCGCCGCGCAGGTGGGGCTTGAGGAATTCATCGTCACCCTGTGGACCATCGCGCGCTGGCCGGTCATCGTGATTCTGATGATGGTCGCCGTGGCACTGATCTACTACGTGATGCCGGACGTCAAACAGGAATTTCGCTTCATCACGCCGGGTTCGGTATTGGCCGTGGTGGTGTGGATCATTGCCTCGTTGGGCTTTGCGTTTTACGTAAAAACCTTCGCCAACTACAACGCGATGTATGGCAGCATCGGGGCGATCATTGTGCTCTTGCTGTACTTCTACATTTCCGCTGCGGTGCTGCTGCTCGGCGCGGAGATGAATGCGGTGATCGAGCACATGTCGAGCGAAGGCAAGGACGCGGGCGAGAAAGTCCCCGGCGAACTCGATGAAACTCCCAAACAACACGTCTCGGGCCTGGGTCGCGATCACTCGATCAAGCCGGACACTGACGAAGCCAGATCATGATTCGTGAAATTCTTAAAATGGGCGACGAGCGCCTGCTGCGTATCGCCCCCCCGGTTCCGCCCGAAATGTTCGACAGCCCTGAGCTGTGGCAACTGATCGACGACATGTTCCAGACCATGGAAAGCGTCGGCGGCGTCGGCCTGGCCGCGCCGCAGGTCGGTGTCGATCTGCAACTGGTGATCTTCGGTTTCGAGCACAGCGAACGTTACCCGGACGCCGAAGCGGTACCGCAAACCATCCTGATCAATCCGCTGATCACGCCGCTCAATACGTTGACGGAAGAAGGTTTTGAAGGCTGCCTGTCAGTGCCCGGTTTGCGGGGGGCGGTGGATCGCTTTCAGCTGATTCGCTACGAAGGGTTTGATCCGAAGGGCGAGCCGATTGTGCGGGTCGCTTCAGGTTTTCATGCACGGGTGGTGCAGCATGAATGCGACCATTTGATCGGCCGGTTGTACCCGTCGCGGATTACTGATTTCAGCAAGTTCGGTTTTACCGAAGTGATGTTCCCCGACCTTGATCCCGCAGCGGACGAATAAACCGAGTCCACAAATAATCCCCTGTGGGAGCGAGCCTGCTCGCGAATGCGGTGCATCAGTGACAGAAACTGGTCTGGTGCACCGCTTTCGCCAGCAGGCTCGCTCCCACATTGGTTTTATCAGTTTCAAGGGTTCAACCCCATCGCAATCATCGTTTTGCTCCGCGCATACCGGCTCAACCGTTCCGCCATCGCCTGGGGCAGGGCGGGGTCGACACTGAACCCGCGTCGCTCATAAAACCCGCGCAAATCCGGATGGCAGAACAGCCACACCGGCTCTGTCACATCCTTCACCGCAATGCTGATCAACTGCGCAGCAACTCCCTGCTCACGGCATTGCGGATCAACAAACAACCCCGTCAACCAATGCCCACCCGCCACCGGCCGCAGGCATAGCGCCGCAACAATGTCGCCACGTCGCGCCACCCACAGCTGCGCCTCGCGCACGGCTTTCATCGAAGATTGGTGGCGGCGGTAGAACTTGTTCATCAAGGGCCATAACGATTCGTCGAGCAGGCTGTACTGGGTGTCGGGCATGGGATCGGACTGGCGGTGGAGGAGGCGGCGATTATAAAAGAACGTACGTCACTGGATAGGTGTATACCTGAGCCTACAGTCATGTGAGTGGAGTCATCATCATGTCCAAAGGTATGGATTCAAAGAAAGCCGCGAAGAAGAAACCGGCCAAGACCGCGATTGAGAAGCGGGCGGAGAAAAAAGCCAAGAAAGTAGACGTATTCGGTCACTGATCACGCCCTTCGGCAGTCCGGTTCTCGGGCTCCTGCCTCTATCAGAAATAATTTGCCTATATCTCGCTTGCCATTGCACAAAAGCCTCCTGGAGGCTTTTTTTGTTTCTGGCTGAACCGATTTTTGTGCAAAAAATGCCAGATACTGGCCGACTAGTGGCCTTGCATCAGGCTTTGCGCTGGCTATGCTGACCCATAACTAACTATGTCGACCGTCGTGCCAGGCATGCCGAGTGCATAGGGTTAGTTCGTGATTCATGCTGCCAGAGTGCGCAACCCGAGGCACCGACACTGAACCAACAAGGAGCGTTATCTAAATGGACTTTCTTCAAAACGTTAGGGCTGGCCCTCAACCGGGCTATCAAGAGAAGGATGTCTTGATTAGAGCGTTGCTGCATGGACGCTCCGATTAATCATCATTTATCACCTGACAACTTCCTCCCGTGGAGGAATGCGTGTGCCTGTTCTGTGGAACGTAGTGGTGGATTCTGAAAGACCTGAACTTTCATCAAATCAAAAGAACGCGCGGAAGGTGATACAACCATGTTCAACCTACATCACAAGGCTGACCTGAAGGAAATCGAGCGCTTCAGCTGTGCCTTGACTGAAGCCAATGCCAAGTTGGCAGCGATCAGCCGTTCGATGGCGATGATCGAGTTCAGCCCCGATGGCATCGTTCTGGATGCCAATGAAAACTTCTGCAAGACCATGGGTTATGGCGCCGAAGAAGTGCGCGGCAAACATCACCGGATCTTTTGCGAAGAAGCGTTTTATCGCAGCGAGGAGTACGCGAAGTTATGGCGCGACCTGGCCCGGGGCGAGCCGATCAGCGGGACGTTCCTGCGTTTGAACAAGAGCGGCAAGGAGGTCTGGCTCGAAGCCAGTTACATGCCGGTCTATGGCCAGGACAAACAAGTAAAAAGTGTGATCAAAGTGGCGTCGGACATTACCGCGCGGATCAATAAGGAACATGAAGAGGAAAGCATGCTGGCGGCGATTGGTCGCTCGATGGCGGTGATCGAGTTTACGCCGGAGGGCAATGTGATTACCGCCAACGAAAACTTCCTGAAGACCACGCAGTACACGCTCAGCGAAGTCGTCGGCCACCACCACAGCATGTTCTGCCATCGGGCCGAAGCCGAGTCGGTGCAATACAAGGCATTCTGGGCTTCGCTCAATCGCGGCGAATATCACTCCCATCGCTTCGAGCGCAAGAACAAGTCCGGGCAGATGGTTTACCTCGAAGCTTCGTATAACCCGTTGTTCGACGCCAAGGGTCGCTTGTACAAAGTGGTCAAGTTCGCCAGCGACATCACCCATCAGATGACCACGTTGCAGAACGCCGCGGAATCGGCCCACAGCACTTCGGTACAAAACGACGCCTGCGCGCAAAAAGGCTCACAGGTCGTGCAGCAAACGGTGCAGATCATTCAGGATATTTCCCGCGATCTCAACGAAGCGGCGGTCAGCATCGATGCGGTCAGCAAGCAGTCGGACATCATCGGCACTATCGTCCAGACCATTCGCGGAATTGCCGATCAAACCAATTTGCTGGCGCTCAACGCGGCCATCGAAGCGGCGCGGGCCGGCGAACACGGGCGGGGTTTTGCGGTGGTCGCGGATGAGGTGCGCAGTCTTGCTGCCCGCACCAGTCAGGCGACGCTGGAGATTGTCGAGGTGGTGCGCAAGAACCATGATCTGTCGCTAAGCGCGGTATCGAGCATGCAATCGAGTTTGAGCCGCACCGGGCTTGGGGTTGAGTTGGCGAACGAGGCGGGCGAGGTGATTCTGGAAATCCAGCAAGGCTCGCGGCATGTGGTAGATGCGATCAGCCAGTTCAATGAGACCCTGCAACTGAACTAGCACCGCATAAATACTGTAGGAGCTGCGGCACGCTGCGATCTTTTGATCTTTAAATTCAAGATCAAAAGATCGCAGCGTGCCGCAGCTCCTACATCATGTTTCATGCTGCCTTGAGGTCAAAGTGCAGCAAGAAACTTGTCGCCTGTCCTTGACGTCACTGCAGTGGCTGACGATTTATGTCGCCGCCGCAGAATCCGGCAACGCCGAAGCAGGCAGACCAAACACCCGATCAAACAGCCAGTTGAAGGCAAACGTGTAGCAAGGGATGAAGATGATCAGCGCCAGATCCAGCAGGAAAGCCTGCACCAGGCTGATATTCATCCACCACGCGATCAACGGAATCAGGAACACGATCAACGTTAGTTGAAAACCGATTGCGTGGGCGATGCGTCGTTTTACGGTGCGGGTGCGTGATTGCTGACGACTTTCCCAGTGCTCGAACATCGAGGTATAGATGAAATTCCAGGTGACGGCGATGGTCGTGATGATCACCGCCAACGGCCCGGTGCTGCCCGGCGAGGTGCCCGACAACAGCGCCAGACCAAGGGCGGAAAAGGTCATGCCGATCACTTCGTAGAGCGACACATAGACCAGTTTGCGTTTGACGCCTTGCATGCAGATTTGCCTCTTTCTTGCGATTTGTTGGCCAGTGGGACTGGCGGAGACGGCGAAAGATAGCTTCAATAGGGTTGACAGAAAAAGTCAGAAGCTTTCAATTCTATTGATAGGTTGATCCATTGAATTTCAACAGCGACAGCATCGAACTGTTCCTTGCGGTGATTGAGCGCGGCTCGTTTTCCGCCGCCGCCCGCGCATTGGGCAAAGTCCCATCGGCCGTGAGCATGGGCATCGGCAACCTTGAGGCCGAACTGGGTTATTCGCTGTTTGATCGCAGCCATCGTGAACCGCAACCGACGGCAATGGCGCTTTCACTGGTCCCTCATGCCCGGCTGATCGCCGGGCAGCTCAAGCAACTGCAAGTACACGCGGTGGAGTTGTCATTGGGGCTGGAGAGCAAGTTGTCGATCGGCGTGGCTGCGGACATCGACCGTCGGCGTTTGCTGGCGGCGATCAAGGCTATTGCCGAGCGCCATCCGCTGCTCGACATCGAAGTACTGACGGCGCCGCAGGATGATGTGCTGGCGATGCTGCACAGCGGCCGCGTTAGTGTGTGTCTGGCGTTCGCCGGGTTGAGCATGAACGTGCTGGAGCGCTTTCAGTTTGTCGGCAGCGAACGGATGATCGCTACGCTGGCGGCGGACAGTCCGCTATTGCAGGGTCAGGATCTGTTTCTGGAAGACCTGGTGCACGTACGGCAAATCTTCGTCGCCAGTCGTGACTTGCCGATCAGTGAGACGCGGCCATTGGTGGCTGAATCTCACTGGCGCACCGATACGCTGGAAACAGCGATGGAGATGGTCGAGGCGGGATTGGGCTGGGGCAATTTCCCGCTGTCGGTGGTGCAGTCGCGACTGGATGCCGGGCGTTTGAAACGGCTGAATTTTCGCAACATTGAAAATGGCCTGGTGCTGCCGGTGCACGCGGTTTGGCTCAAGAGCCAGCCGCTACAGAAAGGCGCATTGGCCCTCGTTGACCTGCTCAGTCACTAGAGACGGTGGAGATCCAATGTGGGAGCGAGCCTGCTCGCGAAAGCGCCGTGTCAGTCGTCAATTGCTTATCTGACACGACGCTTTCGCGAGCAGGCTCGCTCCCACCGGGATTGTAATTCAACCTTGAATTTTGTGAACACCACAAAACCTGTGGGAGCTGGCTTGCCAGCGATAGCGGTGTATCAGCCAAAAATGTATCGACTGACCGGACGCCATCGCTGGCAAGCCAGCTCCCACAGGAATTTCAGGGGTTATGTGCTTTCGCGGACCTTCAGTTCGAAGCCCATGTCTTCCACCGGCCGCGCCACCTTGTTCCCGGCCATCAACGTCAGCATCTGCTCCGCCGCGCGCCGGCCAATCGCCTCACGCGGTGTGTTGATGCTGCTCAGGCGCGGCACCATGTGCTCGGACATCGGCAAGTCGTTGAAGCCCAGAATCGCCACTTGCTCAGGGATTTTGATGCCGTGGCGCAGCGCCTCCAGCAATGCGCCCTGTGCCAGGTCATCGTTACCGAAGAAGATCGCATCGACATCCGGGTGCGCCGCGAGCAATTGCAAAAACAACTCGCCACCCAATCCCACTGACGAAGCGCGAGGCGTCAGCACTTCCAGATCCGGGTCATAACGCCCTGCCTTCTGTAACGCTTTGCGAAAACCTTCGCCACGCAGCAACGTGCGCTGATCAAGTTGCGCACCGATGTAAGCCAGACGTTTGCGCCCTCGCGAGAGCAAATGCTCAGCCGCCGTTTCGCCGGCGCTGAGCTGGGAGAAGCCGACGCAATTCACTCCGGCGGCGCTGTCCAGTTCCATCATGTACACGCAGGGAATGTTGCTGGCCTCGATCATCCGCCGCGAACTTTCGGTGCGATCAAACCCGGTCAGCAGAAACCCGCGCGGCTGATAGGCCATGTAGTTGCGCAGCAGGTTTTCTTCTTCATCACGGGAGTAGTGGAAGTTACCGATCAGCACTTCAAAGCCCTTGGGCGTCAAAACCCGATGAATGGCTTCCAGCGTATCGATGAACAACAGGTTGGACAGTGACGGCACCAAAACCACCACCGAATGGCTCTGCGCCGAGGCCAGGGCACGGGCGGCAGGGTTGACCACGTAGTTGAGTTCGAGGGCGGCCTTGCGGACTTTGTCCACCAGCTCGGTGGCCACGGTGCTGACCCCGCGCAAGGCTCGGGAAGCGGTAATCGGGCTGACGCCGGCAAGGCGAGCAACTTCATTAAGGGTGGGACGGCCGGTGGTGCGGGTATTTTTATCGTTTTTAGGAGTGGTCATCGGGCGGCTTGCCAAACAAAAATCAAGGCACTAAGGTAGCGCTGTCCTGATGCAGCTGCAAATGCGTAAGCGAGGTCCTGCCTGATCTTCGCTTTTTGGTGTTGGGAACAAACCTGCTGCAACCCAAAAAAACGACAAGAAGGCGTCGGCAACTTCTATCTGTGCACTAGAGTCATAGCTTGCAAAGGTAGCGCTGTCTGCGCGCTGAGGTGTTTCATGAATCATCCCATCACCGCCCTGGTCATCATGGGCGTTGCCGGTTGCGGCAAGACGTGCGTCAGCGAGGCCCTGTGCCAATTGAGCGGCGCCACTGCCATTGAAGGCGATACTTTCCATCCGGCCGCGAACATCGAAAAGATGAGCGCGGGGATCCCCCTGAACGACGACGACCGTGCCGGCTGGCTCGACAGCCTGTGCGAGGAGCTGCGTCGCGTTGACGCCACGGGCCAGCGCCCGGTGCTGACCTGCTCGGCCCTCAAACACAGTTATCGTGAAGTTTTGCGCAGTGCCCTGCCGGGCCTGGGCTTCGTGTTCCTTGAATTGACCCCTGAAGTTGCCGCCGAGCGTGTGTCCCATCGTCCGGGCCACTTCATGCCGGCCACGCTGATCGAAAGCCAGTTCGCCACCCTCGAATCGCCCAAAGGCGAGCCGTTGACCCTGGCGTTGAACGCTTCGATCCACAGCGTCGAAGAACTGGCAGAGCAAGCTCACGTCTGGTGGCAGGCCAATGGCCTGAAACAGGCGGTATGAGTGTGTTCATGCAGACAGCGCTGTCCTTACGACTTCTGATTAACCCGCTTTAATAACAACAACAAACCAGGAGACACCCCCAATGTTTGGCATGTCCCACGACGCCTACCTGCTGCTTGATGCAGTGGTCACGGTGATCGGACTTATCGTCCTGATCACCAAGTTCAAGATTCACCCTTTCATTGCCCTGACCATCGCCGCCGCATTCCTCGGCCTGACGTCCGGCATGCCGATCGGCACCATCATCAAAGCGTTCCAGGACGGCTTTGGTGGCGTGCTCGGTTTCGTCGGCATCATCCTCGCGCTGGGCACCATGCTCGGCAAAATGATGGCCGAGTCGGGCGGGGCAGATCAGATTGCCCAGACCCTGATTCGCGCGTTCGGCAAGGACAAAGTCCAGTGGGCAATGATGTTCGCCGCGTTCCTGGTGGGCATTCCGTTGTTCTTCGAAATCGGCTTCGTGCTGCTGATTCCGCTGGTGTTCATCGTTGCCCGCCGCACGGGCGTGTCGATCATCAAGATCGGTATCCCGTTGCTCGCCGGCCTGTCCGCCGTGCACGGTCTGGTGCCACCGCACCCGGGCCCGCTGCTGGCCATCGGCGTGTTCGGCGCTGACATCGGCAAGACCATTCTCTACGGTCTGATCGTTGCGCTGCCGACTGCAATCATTGCCGGGCCGATCTTCGGTACGTTCATCGCCAAGCACATTCCGGGTCACCCGAATCAGGAACTGGTCGATCAACTGGCCCGCGAAAACGATACCGCTGTCCTGCCGAGCTTCAGCATCACCCTGATCACCGTGCTGCTGCCGGTGTTCCTGATGCTGCTGAAAACCTTCGCTGACGTGGCGTTGCCGGACGGTAACTTCTTCCGCACCTGGATGGACATGATCGGTCACCCGATCTCGGCACTGCTGCTGGCATTGCTGCTGTCGCTGTACACCTTTGGCTACAAGCAGGGCATCGGTTCCAACCAGATCCTCAAGTGGCTGGATGCGAGCCTGGCGCCAACCGCCGCGATCATCCTGATCATCGGTGCCGGCGGTGGCTTCAAGCAGATGCTGGTCACCAGCGGCGTGGGCGATGTGATCGGCCACATGGCGGTCAGCGCACAGATCTCGCCGATCCTGCTGGCATGGCTGGTGGCGGCGGTGATCCGTATTGCCACCGGTTCGGCAACTGTTGCGACCATCACTGGCGCGGGCATCGTGGTGCCGGTGGTCGGGATGGTTCCGGGCGTCAACCGTGAACTGCTGGTGCTGGCCACCGGTGCCGGTTCGTTGATCCTGTCCCACGTCAACGACGCCGGTTTCTGGCTGGTGAAGCAGTACTTCAACATGACCGTGGCCGAGACGTTCAAGACCTGGACGGCGATGGAAACCATCCTCTCGGTGGTCGCGTTGGGCTTTATCCTGCTGTTGTCGATGTTCGTTTAACAGCAAACGCCACTCACAAAAAAACCGCAGCGATGCGGTTTTTTTGTGGGGGATGATTCGTGACACAGACAAACCAATGTGGGAGCGAGCCTGCTCGCGAATGCGATGTGTCAGTCGATATGGATTTCAGCTGACTCGACGCTTTCGCGAGCAGGCTCGCTCCCACAGGTAAGGTGTCAGATGCTGGATTTCGGGGCTAACCCATCCGCCCGGAACATCCCGCGAATGCCGCGTACAGCCTGGCGAATGCGGTCCTGGTTTTCGATCAGTGCGAAGCGCACGTGATCGTCGCCATACTCACCAAACCCCACCCCCGGCGAGACGCAAACCTTGGCCTCGGACAGCAGTTTCTTGGCGAATTCCAGCGAACCCAGATGCGCATAAGCCTCAGGGATTTTCGCCCAGACGTACATCGAAGCCTTCGGGTTTTCGACCATCCAGCCCAGTTCATGCAGGCCTTTGACCAGCACATTACGGCGCTGGCGATACTGCTCGGCGATGTCTTTCACACACTGCTGATCGCCTTCCAGCGCAGCAATCGCGGCGACTTGCAGCGGGGTGAAAGTGCCGTAGTCGTGATAGCTCTTGATCCGCGCCAAGGCGTTGACCAGTTCTGGATTACCGACCATGAAACCGATGCGCCAACCGGCCATGTTGTAGCTTTTGGACAGGGTGAAAAACTCCACCGCGATGTCTTTGGCGCCCGGCACTTGCATGATCGACGGGGCTTTCCAGCCGTCGTAGACGATGTCGGCGTAAGCCAGGTCGTGGATGACCAGCACATCGTATTGCTTGGCGAGGGCGATCACCCGTTCGAAGAAATCCAGTTCCACGCACTGCGCAGTCGGGTTCGACGGGAAGCCGAGGATCATCATCTTCGGCTTCGGGATCGAGCCGCGAATCGCCCGTTCCAGTTCGTCGAAGAAGTCCACGCCCGGCACCAGCGGTACAGAACGCACCTGAGCGCCGGCAATTACCGCGCCGTAGATGTGAATCGGGTAGCTGGGGTTTGGCACCAGTACAGTGTCGCCCTGATCCAGGGTCGCCAGCATCAGATGCGCCAGGCCTTCCTTGGAACCGATGGTGACAATGGCTTCGCTTTCCGGGTCGATATCGACCTCGTAGCGTTGCTTGTACCAATTGGAAATCGCCCGACGCAGACGCGGAATGCCCTTGGACGTGGAATAACCGTGGGTGTCGTCACGCTGGGCGACTTGCACGAGTTTTTCGACAATGTGCGGCGGCGTGGCCCCGTCGGGGTTGCCCATGCTCAAGTCGATGATGTCTTCACCACGACGCCGCGCGGCCATCTTCAGCTCGGCGGTGATGTTGAAAACGTAAGGGGGGAGTCGATCTATGCGCGCAAAGCGGCGCGGCGAACCTTGTTCAGCCATTGTTGCCTCGGATAACGTAAGCGCCCGGAACCGTCCGAGCGACGCTGGTCACTGCGGTGACCTGTTGGCGAAGATAAGGGCTGTGATGGCAGACTGTCCAGCCTGCGCGTAAACAAATTTTTCCAAGGAAATCGGTTGATGGAATTCACCAGCGGCTTTTTGCTGAGCCTCTCGCTGTGCCTGGATATCGGCGTGGCCAACATCGCAATGATCACGCTGGCCATGCAGCGCGGTTATTTCCAGGGCTTCGCGCTGGGCCTCGGCACCTGTGTCGGCGATCTGATTTACGCGGTGCTGGCACTCGCCGGGATGACCGTGTTGCTGCAATACGAAACCGTGCGCTGGGTGCTGTGGATCGGCGGTTCGGCGCTGCTGATCTACTTTGCGGCGAAGATGATCTATTCGGCAATCCATCACGAGGCGCTGCTGGCCGAGACGGCTGAGGTAGGGCAGAACTCCCATCGCAAGGAGTTCTTGCGGGGGATCTTCCTCGCCATGTCCTCGCCGAGCGCGATTCTCTGGTTCGCTGCGGTAGGCGGCACGTTGATCGCCCGCTCGGGCGGGGGCGGACCTTTGAGTTCGGCGTTGTTTCTCGGTGGGTTTCTGTGCGCCGGGCTGTTGTGGTCGGCCGGTTTGTGCTTCGCCGCAAGCCATGGTGGCAAGCTCCTGGGCGATAAGCTGCTGCGCTACTCCTATATGGCATCTGCAGCGATCTTCTGCTATTTCGCGGTTTACGTGATCGTATCTGGCTACAACGAGTTTGTCGGGTCAGGTGCGGCCGAGGCCCTGCATACGCTCTGATGTTGCGAATCGGGTTTGGCTTCTATACTCCCAGCCGAACCCACTTTTTTCGTTCCAGGAGTCGAGTCATGGATGAGCAAACACGCGTCGAAGTGGCAGAACCTCGCTTCGAACATGGACAATTCCTGCTGATAGCAGGGCTTGGCGGACGATTTACTCAGGACACCACCGATGGCATCCCCGAGCTGTGGGAAAAATTCATCCCGCATCTGGGCAAGATTCCCGGGCAAAAGAACGAAGTGACATTCGGCGTCTGCTGCAATGCGGACGGCAAGGGTGGTTTCGAATACATCGCCGGGGTCGAGATCAGCAAACTCGATGACCTGCCGGAACAGTACCGTTGGATCGAGGTGCAACCGCAGGATTACGCGGTGTTCGAGCACAAAGGTTCACTGGATCAGTTGCCAGAGACCTTCCAGTACATCTGGAAAACCTGGCTGCCGCAGTCCGGACGCGAAGCCGCCGATGCGCCGGAGTTCGAACGCTACAGTGAGGATTTCAACCCCAAATTGCATACCGGCACGCTGGAAATCTGGTTGCCGCTCAAGGCCTGACGCACGTTGACTGGACGGATCAGCGATCCGTCCAGTCAACGTTTTCAGCCGCGCTTGCCCTTGCCCACACGTCGCGCCCGCAACAGGTCGATGCCCAGGGTTATAAAGCCGAACGTACTGATGCCCAACACCATCAACAGGCCGATTTCTACGCTGCTCATAAACGGTTTCCCCCAAGGGTAATCAGAGACACGCCACAGAAATAGCCGCCCGCGAGGCGCAAGAAAAGCGCTTATACGCAGGCTTTACGCCGCCCGCGCGGATCGATATGCACTCCTTATTCCTTTATGCTCTGCGCACTTTTCCCGCTGATTTCAGAGCTGCCATGAACACCGTTATCCGCAACGTCACCGCCACTGACCTGGATCGCTGCTACGCCATCGAAACCGTTGCCTACGAAGGCGATGAAGCCGCCACCCGCGAGAAGATCGCCACGCGCATTGCGACCTGGCCGGAAGGCTTCATCGTTGCCGAGGTCGATGGCGAGGTCGCCGGGTTCGTCAACGCGGGCGCGGCATTCGATGTGCAGATGTCGGACGAGGCGTTCAAGGAACTGATCGGGCATGATCCGGCGGGGCCGAACGTGGTGATCATGTCGGTGGTGGTACACCCTGATTACCAGGGGCAGGGGCTGGCTAAGCGCTTGCTGGCCGAGTTCATCGAGCGCATGCGCGGGATGGATAAAGCGACGATTCATTTGATGTGCAAGGAACAGCACATCCCGCTGTATGCCGGGTTCGGCTTTGCCTACATCAAACCGTCGGAATCGGATCACGGCGGGATGGCGTGGCACGAGATGATTCTGACCCTGTAAATACTTCCCCTGTAGGAGCTGCCGAAGGCTGCGATCTGTTGATCTTGCTTGTAAAAAACAGGATCAAAAGATCGCAGCCTTCGGCAGCTCCTACATGGAGGGGCGTGGTGCGTCAGTAAAGGCTATCGCGGACCCTGATCGGCGCTTCGCGGTCGTACGTGTCGGCGTCGAATTGCCCATCGTTCAGGCGTTTATGAAAGGCGCCAGCCGTGGGCAGTGCCGAGCGCGGCAGATGCGTTTCAAGGTTCCACGCGTCCGAGCGCACAAACGCTTTCGAACAATGGAAAAATGCCGCTTCCACCGTCACCAGCAACACCGTTTTCGCCGGTTTGCCGTTCACCGCAAAACTCTCCAGCAACGCCGGTTCATCACTGATCAACGCCGTGCCGTTGACCCGCAACGTCTCGCCAATCCCCGGAATGATGAACAACAGCGACACCCGTGGATCGTGCAGCACATTGCGCAAGGTATCGATGCGGTTGTTGCCCGGGCGGTCCGGCAGGGCCAGCGTGCGTTCATCGACGATCCGCACAAACCCCGGGGCATCACCGCGCGGCGAATTGTCGAGACCATCGGCACCCACCGAGCTGACGATTACCAGCGGCGAGACACGCACCATCGCCTGATAGTCTTCGTTGAGAAAAGTGATCTGCTTGCGCACCGCACGTTCGTGCGGCAATCCGTAAATAGCTTCCAGTGCTTCGATTGAATCGATCATCGTGCATCCCCTCGATGACTTAAAAAAACAGACCCATGCGCCGCTCGTAACCGATTCGGCCCTTGTACGCTTCGCCGCTGTCGACGTAGCCGTGTTTGGCGTACAGCGCGATGGCAGCCTCGTTGTCGGCGTCCACCGACAGTTCCAGCCCCTTGATCTCCGGCCATGCCTGGCGGGCAACCTCGGGCAGCGCATGCAGACACGCCTTGCCGTAACCCTTGCCCTGCGCCCGGCGATCGACCTGCAACGCATGCAGCGTGGCGCTGTGTTCATCGGCCCATGCCGGTAACACCGGCGGACGCTTGAGCAGCAGGAACGCCACCGGCACCTCATCGGCCAGCAGTGCAAAACCCTTCACGCCAGGGCCGGGTTTCGACAGCAAGGTGTGCAGGGCGCCGTGGATGTCGCCGGAGAACTTGATTTGTTCGGGATGGATTTCAATCGCCTCGACTTGCTCACGCTGCTGGGCGTTCAGGCTGTCGTACGGCACGAGTTGGGCTGACACGGGAATTTCCTTTTTCCTACAAAGATGAGCCTCGGATTCTAGCGACTTTGCTTCCTGCGGAATTTTTTTGTTTCAGTTGTCGATCGACCGATGCGCCGAACGACTAAGGGTGTCTTTCCAACAAAAATCACGGAGAACACCATGAGCGCACAAGCTGACATCCAAGCTCTGATCAATACCTACCGCGACGCCGTCATGACCAAGGACGTGGAAAAAGTCATGGCGTTGTATGCCGATGACATCGTCTCGTTCGACGCGATCAAGGCCCTGCAATTCAAGGGCAAACCGGCCTACCGCGCGCATTGGGTGGACTGCATGCAAATGTGCCCCGGCCCGCACATCTTCGAGTTTCAGGAAGTCGTCATCGAAACCGCCGACAACATCGCCTTCGCCCACTGGGTCGCCAATTGCGGCGGCACCAACGAGAAGGGTGAAACCCAAAGTTGCTGGATGCGCGTCACCGCCTGCTATCGGCAAGTCGACGGCGCGTGGCGGATTGCCCATGAACACTGGTCGGCACCGTTCGATCCGATGAGCGGCGCGACGCTGTTCGATGTGCAGCCGTGATCTTCAGCCATAGTTGATCCGTTCGAATCAGGAGAGCGCCATGAAATATCTATGCCTGGTCTACAGCGATGAACGTCTGCTGCACTCGTCGCCCGACAGCCCCGAAGACGCTGAATGCTGGGCCTATGCCGAGTCGATTCAGGGCAGCGGGCGGATGGTTGCCGCCGAGGCGCTGGAGTCAGTGCAGACCGCCACCACGGTGCGCATGCGCAACGGCAAATTGTCGATCACCGATGGGCCGTTCGCCGAAACCAAGGAGCAACTGGCCGGCTTCTACCTGATCGACGCCAAGGATCTCAACGAAGCGATTCAGGTCGCCGGGAACATCCCGGCAGCCCGAGTGGGCAGCGTTGAAGTGCGCCCCGTGCGGCAGTTGAATGTCTGGGGTCGCGGCGCGGGTCGAGCAGGTCTATCGCGAAGACTCGCGGCGAATTCTGGCGACATTGATCCGCCTGCTCGGCGATTTTGACCTTGCCGAAGAAGCCTTGCACGAGGCGTTCTTCGTTGCGGTCGAGCGTTGGCAGCGTGACGGCGTGCCGGACAATCCGCGCACCTGGCTGGTGTCGACCGGGCGCTTCAAGGCAATCGACGTGCTACGCCGCCGTGCACGCTTCAAAGCCTCGCAGCCATTGTTGCTGGCGCAACTCGAAGAGCTCGAAGATGCCGACTGGAGCGACGAAGACGTGGAAGACGATCGCCTGCGGCTGATCTTCACCTGCTGTCACCCGGCGCTGGCGGCGGATGCGCAAGTGCCGCTGACCTTGCGTGAAGTCTGCGACCTCACCACCGAGGAAATCGCCCGCGCCTTTCTCTCGGCGCCGGGGGCCATTGCCCAGCGCATCGTGCGCGCAAAAGCCAAGATCCGTGACGCGAAAATCCCTTATCAAGTCCCCAGCCTGAGCGAACTGCCCGAGCGACTGGACAGTGTTTTGCGGGTGATTTATCTGGTGTTCAACGAGGGCTATTCGGCGTCGATGGGTGCTGAGCTGACTCGCGAGGACCTGACCCGTGAGGCGATCCGACTCGGGCGATTGCTGATGGAATTGTTGCCGGAACCCGAGGTGATGGGGTTGCTGGCATTGATGCTGCTGCACGAGTCCCGGCGTCCGGCGCGCACCTCGCCCGATGGCGAATTGGTGCTGTTGGACGATCAGAATCGCTCGCAGTGGGATGCTGAGTTGATGGCTGAAGGTTGTGCGTTGGTGGAACGGGCGCTGACCACACGACGATTCGGGCCGTATTGCCTGCAAGCGGCGATTGCCGCCGTGCACGCCGAGGCGCCAACCGCCGAGGAAACCGATTGGCAGCAGATCGTCGGGCTGTATGACGTGCTGCTGCGGGCGATGCCTTCCCCGGTGATCGAGTTGAATCGCGCGGTGGCGGTGGCCAAACGGGATGGGGCGTTGGCGGGGTTGACGTTGATTGAAGGGATTCTGGATCGCGGCGAATTGCAGGACTACCACTTGGCGCATTCGGCGCGGGCGGAGTTTTGTCGGCAGTTGGGCCGGGTCGAGGTGGCGCGGGTGGCTTATTTGCGGGCGTTGGAGTTAACCCGGCAAGAGCCTGAACGGCGTTTTATCGAGGCGCGCTTAAACCAACTACCGACACCCAACCCCCTGTAGCAACTGCCGAAGGCTGCAATCTTTTGATGTTGATTTTCTTCAATCAACAACAAGATCAAAAGATCGCAGCCTTCGGCAGCTCCTACATGGGTTGCAACTGTAGGAGCTGCGGCACGCTGCGATCTTTTGATCTATTCCAGCATCTTGCTCAGCAACCAGCTCCCCGCCGGCCCCGGCGGATAAAGCCGCGACCACAAGGCATCGACAAACACCGGTTTCGGCCAGCCGCGCACTGTCAGCTCCACCAGCGTGCCATTGCCGAAACGCCCCACCAGCCAGCGCGGCAACGGCGCCCAGCCGAAACCCATTTCGGCCATTTCCATCAGCATCAGGTAACTCGGCGCCGACCACACGCGGCCCTTGGCGCGACTGTCGTAAGGATTGACGATCGTCGCCAGACGCAACTCGCGATGCTGCTCCAGGATTGGCTGATCGACGTGTTCCAGTGTCGCCAGCGCATGTCCACGACTGACGAACAGGGCGATATCGGTGCGCTCGGCCACAGTCGAGGTCACAAGGTCCGGCGGGTAATTGTCCTGCATCTCGGCAAACGCCAGATGCGCCCGACCGCGCTGCACCAGTTCAATCAAGTCATCGCATTCGGCAATCAGGCATTCGAGTTCCAGATCCGGATAGCGCTGTTCAAAACCGAACAGCGCCGCTTCGAAGCGCGCGGATTGATAAGTGTCGGAAATCGCCACGGTCAACTTCGGCTCAACGCCTTGGGACAATTGCCGCGCGGTCATTTCCAGGCGACTGTTGGCCGTAAGGATCGCCTCGGCGCGTTGCAGCATGACGTGGCCGGCGGGTGTCAGCGTTGGTTTGCGGCTGCTGCGATCAAACAACACCAGGTCCAGATCAATCTCCAGACTCGCCACCGCCGCACTGATGGTCGACTGACTGCGCCCGAGTTTGCGCGCTGCCGCCGAAAACGATCCCTGGGTCGCCGCCTGGACGAATGCCAAAAGCACTTCTTGCGATGCCATGAACTATCGCCTCAATCGATGGTTATTGGTTTTTAAGTATCGATGCGAGGATGGATCATGGCAACCATCTTCACTCAAGGAGTCAGGCCATGACTGCCCAAAAATCCATCACTGAACGCATCTTCCAGGCTGTTGGTTTCGAATTGCTGGCGATTCTGATCTGCACGCCACTGCTGGCGTGGATCATGAAAAAACCGCTGCTCGACATGGGCGCGGTGACGGTTTTGATCGCGATGCTGGCGCTGGGCTGGAACGTGGTGTTCAACCGGTTTTTTGACCGCATGCTCGAGCGCATGAATGTTGCCCACAACGCTTGGGTGCGGGTCGTTCACGCCTTGCTGTTCGAGGGTGGTTTGATCGTGATGGGCGTGCCACTGATTGCCTGGTGGCTGTCGGTCAGCCTGTGGCAGGCGTTCTTGCTCGACATCGGCGTGTTGCTGTTTTTTCTGCCGTACACCTACGTGTATCACTGGGGCTACGACGTCCTGCGCGAGCGCTTCCTTATGCGCAACGCCTGCCAGGGCTAACCCTCATTTCCGTGCAGGAGCTGCCTTCCGCAGCTCCTGCAGTGGGATTTTCGGTTAGAAGATCTGGGTGAACAGCCAGTAGAGGCTACCCGACAGCAGGATCGCCGCCGGCAGCGTCAGCACCCACGCCATCAGCAGATTACGGATAGTCCTCATCTGCAATCCACCGCCATTGGCGACCATGGTCCCGGCCACGCCCGAGGACAGCACATGCGTCGTCGACACCGGCAAACCAAACATGTCCGCTGCACCAATGGTCAGCATCGCCACGGTTTCCGCCGAGGCGCCTTGCGCGTAGGTCAGGTGGGTGTTGCCGATCTTCTCGCCCACCGTCACCACGATGCGTTTCCAGCCGACCATGGTGCCGAGCCCCAATGCGATAGCAACGGCGATCTTCACCCACAGCGGGATAAACCGTGTGGCGTTGTCGATCTGTTGCTTGAACAGTTGCAGCTTGCCTGCGGTGTCGGCGTCGAAGTTGCCGACCTTGTTCTTGTCCATCAGGCGAATCGATTCGCTGGCCAGGTACATGTCATTACGCACGTTGCCCATCGCCTCGGCCGGGACTTTCGCCAGTGAACCGTAGCCTTTGACTTCCTCGCCAATGTGCCCGGTGAGGGCGGCGAGGGCGGGGATCAGTTGCGGCGTGGCTTCCTTGCTGCGCACGTAATCCGAGAGGATCGGGCGCGGATCGGCAGGTGCCGGCTGCGGCGCACTCTTCACCAGGGCTTGTTGGGTGACTTGCGCCACGGCGGCGAACTGCAGCGATTGTTCTTCGGGCATGGTGCGGTTCAATGCATAGGCCATCGGCAAGGTGCCGACCAGAATCAGCATGATCAGGCCCATGCCTTTCTGGCCGTCGTTGGAGCCGTGGGCGAACGATACGCCGGTGCACGTCAGGATCAGCAGACCACGAATCCACCATGGCGGCGGGGTGTTGCCTTTCGGTGCCTTGTACAGCGCACGGTTCTTCACGAATGCGCGCAAGGCCAGCAGCAACAGCGCCGCACAACCGAAACCCACCAGCGGTGAAAGCAGCAACGCATAACCAATCTTGGTGGCCTGCGCCCAATCGACACCGCTGGTGCCGTCGCGGCCATGCATCAAGGCATTGGCCACGCCGACGCCGATGATCGAACCGATCAAAGTGTGCGACGACGAGGCCGGCAAACCCAGCCACCACGTGCCGAGGTTCCACAAGATGGCTGCGATCAACAGGGCGAAGATCATCGCGAAACCAGCAGACGAACCGACCTGCAGAATCAGCTCCACCGGTAGCAGTGCGATGATGCCGAATGCCACCGCACCGCTCGAAAGCAACACGCCGAGGAAGTTGAAGAACCCCGACCAGACCACCGCAACATTCGGCGGCAGCGAGTGGGTGTAGATCACCGTAGCCACGGCGTTGGCGGTGTCGTGGAAACCATTGACGAACTCAAAACCCAGCGCAATCACCAACGCCACGCCGAGTAGCAGAAATGGCGTCCAGGTGGTGACCACCGTGCCGAGCTCCTGCACGTCGTGCATCAGACTGTAGGCGGTGAACAGCATCCCCATGGCCAGCACTGCGAAAAACAATACGTAGGTGAACGGGCTGGTTTTCTTGTCGAGGGAGGGCCTGCCGCTGGCGGCGGATGCTGGGCTGGCGGTCAGGGAGGGAGTAGCCATGAGAGGACAATCCTGAGCGAGGGAAGGAATGTCGCCCATGATCGTTGCAGAATGTTACAGAGAGACTGCCTCAGGTCAGTGTTTGGATGAATCGCTGGAGGCAAAGTCAAAAGATCGCAGCCTTCGGCAGCTCCTCCAGTGGCCTTGTAGGAGCTGCCGAAGGCTGCGATCTTTTGATCTTAATAATCTCCACGCTTACGAAATGCCCACCGCCCCGCAATCACCGTAAACGTCGCCACCAACGCGACCAGTATCCAGAACCCATGCGCGTCCTGCGACAGCGGCACGCCGCCGACATTCATCCCGAAGAAACCGGCAATGATGTTGATCGGCAGCGCCAGCACCGTCACCACTGTCAGGGTAAAGAGCGTGCGGTTGCTCTGTTCGTTGAGGTTGGCGGCGATTTCTTCCTGCAACAGTTTGATGCGCTCGCCGAGGGCCGTGAGGTCATTGATGATCAGCGCAAACTCCTCGGTGGATTTGCGCAGTTCCTTGACGTCCTCCTTCTGCAACCACGGCGGCGGGCGGTTGAGCAGGCGCAGTAGCGAACCTGGCTCCAGTGCCAGCAGCCGTTGCAATCTCACCAGCACTCGGCGGTTGGCACCGAGTTCGGCGCGGTTGGTCGACAGGCGCGAGGAGAGCAACTCGTCTTCGACCGTATCAACGCTCATGCTGGTCTTGCGCACGATCTGCGTCAGCACTTCGCCCTGATCGCGCAGCAGGTGCACGAGCAATTCCGAGGGCGAACGAAAACGCTCGCCGGCCTTCACCGACGAGCGCAGTTTATCCACCGAGTGCAGCGGTTGCAGGCGTGCACTGACGATCAGTTTGCTGCGCACGCACACCCACAGCGTCGACACGTCCGACGACACCATGCTGCTGAGGTTGAACACCACATCGTTGACCACTGCCAGCAACGCCGAGTCAACGTGCTCGATGCGCGTCGAGCGCGAACCTTCGTGCAGCGCCTCGAAAAATTCTTCGGGTAATTGCAGATGGCTTTTCATCCAGCGCTCGCATGCCGCGTGGGCCAGGTTCAGATGCAGCCAGAGGAATTCGCCGCTTTCGTTGTCGTCTTGCAGGCAACGCAATGCAGTTGTTGAATCGACTTCGCGACCCCGTTCGCCGGGCAGGAAACGAAAGCCGTAAAGCAAACCGAACAGGTCCGGATCGCGATGGCTGATATCGAGGCTGTGGTTCATGGAGGCTCGCTGCGAGGAGGGCGCTGGGCGGGATTTTCAGATTCACCTGTGCCGAATCATCGCAATGTCACATGACGTTTGTGTGACAGCTAAATGACGTCAAATCAAAGTGTTACCGGCGGTCGGGATTTGTTCAAGAAGCACTCTGGCGCGCCGATCTCAGGTGAGTTAGGTTGCGCGCCACTGGCCGTTGGCCAAGGTTCGCCGACAGGGACGTCCGGCACTATTTCACGCCTTTTGCTGGCGTGCCTCATCCCTGTCCTGAGTATCTGCGATGCTGCAAAAATCCCTGAGAGCGCAAATTCTCGCCCTGCTGAGCGGCAGCCTGCTGGCGGTCTTGTTGATCGCGTTGGCGTGTTTCCATTTCCTCTCGAATGGCGTGCAAAGCTACAGCCAATTGATTGCCGGCCCGTTGCACACCTCGCAATTGATCGATGAAGCCAACCTGCAATTCAAGGTGCAGGTACAGGAATGGAAAAACGTCCTGCTGCGTGGCAAGCAGCCGGCGGATCTGGCCAAGTATTGGAGCCAGTTTGAAGATCGCCAGCGCGATGTGCAGAGAATCCTCGGCGAACTGGCCAGCCAGAAAGGCATTGAGCCAAGCCTGAAAACCCGCATCGAACGCTTGCAGGAAGAGCATCGTCAGTTGGCAGGCGCCTACCAGAAGGGCCGTGATGCCTACGTCGCCGCGGGTGGCGATGCTGCTGTCGGCGACGCCGCTGTCAAAGGTGTCGATCGCGCTGCCAGCGATCAGATGAGCGAGCTGGTCGCCGAATTGCGCAAGCAGGGCACCGAGCAGTCGGCGCTGATCAGTGCTGATGCCGATCGCACCGTATGGCTGGGGCTATTGGTGATGCTCGCTTCGGGTCTGTTGATCGGGCTGTTGAGCCTGTGGCTGGTCAACCGTAACCTGATCGAACCGATCCGCAAACTCATCGACTACGTCACCCAACTGAGCCGCGGCAAACTGGCCGAGCGGGTGGTCAGCGACCGTCAGGATGAGCTGGGTAACCTCGCCGCCGCAGCCAATACCCTGCGCGACTTCCTCGCTGATACGTTCACCCGTTTGCAGCGCAGCGCCAGTGATCTGGACAGCGCCAGCGGCGAATTGAACGCCATCGCCACGACCATGGCCGGCGGCACCAACGAGCAGTTCAACCGCACCGACCAGGTGGCCACGGCGATGAACGAAATGTCCGCCACCGCCCAGGAAGTCGCGCGTCACGCCGCCGATGCCGCGCGAGCCGCCGACGATGCCGACCAGTCCGCCCAGCAGGGTGAAAAGGTCATGCAAAGCACCATTCACTCCATCACGCTGATGCGCAGCGAAATCGCCAACACCGCCACGGTCATTCGTCGTCTCGAAGCCGACAGTGGCCGCATAGGCAAAGTGTTGGAAGTGATTCGCGGCATCGCCGAGCAGACCAATCTGCTGGCGCTCAACGCTGCGATTGAAGCGGCGCGTGCCGGTGAGGCCGGGCGCGGTTTTGCGGTGGTCGCTGACGAAGTACGTAACCTGGCGCAGCGTACGGCGGAGTCGATCATCGAGATCAACCAGATCATTCAGAGTGTGCAGACTGGCGCGATAGACGCGGCGCAAGCCATCGATAGCGGCCAGACCCGCAGCGACGAAAGCGTTGAGCAAGTGACGCAGGCAGGCGCCATGCTGGAGCGCATCACCCACGCGGTGGAAGCGATTCGCGACATGAACCGTCAGATCGCCACGGCGGCCGAAGAGCAGACGTCGGTCGCCGAGGATATCTCGCGCAACCTGACCGAAATCACCTCGATTGCCAGCACCAACCTGGACAACGTGCAACGCACCGAAAGCGCCAGCCAGAATCTGCACGGCCTGTCCGGGCAACTGAACGAAGTCACCGCCCGCCTGAGCGCGTGACGCCATTTCCCCTCACCCTGGCCCTCTCCCGGGGTGAGGGGGGACGATCTTTCTTGCGACACATCATCCAGGCCAGCCCCCAGACGTAAAAAAGCCGCACGATCTTTCAATCGTGCGGCTTTGGTTAAACGGTGTATCAAGTGTCTTGCTTGTTGCTCAACACTTTGCCGGTGGTGGCGTCGAAGTCGACATCGAACTCTTTGCCATCAGCCGTTTTCAATTCAACTTCATACTCGTAACCGTTGAAGTGATTGTCCAGGTCAGTGTCAGTGATGGTTGCACCCGGATGCAGTTTCAATGCCTCGGCGTTCATCGACTCCAGCGACTTGATCTTGCCGGACTTGACCAACTCAGGGATCTGATCAACGCGTACATCAGCCTGAGCGATACCAGCGGTGAGGGTCAGGGCAGCAGCGGTAAACAGGGCAGTCAAAGTTTTCATAAGTTCATTCCTTGGTTTGTTTAAGTGCGTGTTCTGTTGAAGTGAGTTCAGATTAGCCAGCGCAACTTAATTCACCCTTAAATTTGCAAACTCTGGATACAACGCGGGCATAGAACCTGTGGGAGCGTACTTTGCCCGCGATGACGGCGCCTTGGTAAGCGATCAGAAACCGTTGCGCTTTAACACCTGATCAACACTACCGGCCGCCGGGCGTTTGTAGAACTTCAACAGTTCACTGGCGCGGTTGGTGAAAATGCCGTCGACGCCTGCGGCCATGACTTTGTCGAAGTCCACCGGTTCATCGACCGTGTAGACATGCACCAGCATCCCTTGGTCGTGGGTGTACTGGTTCATCCACGGTTGCACCAGATCCGAATAGCTCTGGTCGCCACCTTGGGTGAGCTTCGCCGAAGGGCCTGTGCCGATAGCGCCCTGAGCCTTGGCGTAATCAACCCATTTTTTAAATTCAGCTTCGGATTTCGGCTCCTGCTTGCCGTAGAAAGTGTTTTTTTCTTTCTCACCGGACTCGGCAAACGTCACCTTGGATTTCGGCTCGATGCTGCCTTCGCCGACCCACAGCAGCAGGATTTTCGGCACCTGCGGCATTTCCTTTTGCAGCAGCTCGAGGCTGTTCTTCTCGAAGGTCTGCAGGATCACCTTGCCTTTGCCCTGACCGACACCCAGCGCACTTTTCGCCAGTTTGGAGCCGGCCGGGCTGAGCCAGCCGCGATCCTGCAGTTTCTCCTTCAGGTCTTTTTCGAGGCCGGGGAACAACTGCGGCTCTTTGGTCTCGATGTACAGTCCCGGTTTGTGCTGCGGATTGGCTTGGGCGATGTCGATGACTTCATCGAGGGTGAGGATTTTCAGCCCGGCGTAGGACGGGCGCGCGCGGTCCGGGTATTTGGTGTTGTACCAGGTGCCGGCATCGAGGGTTTTCAACTCGGCCATGGTGAAGGCGTTGGCCGGGCTGTCCTTGCGATCCGGGAATTTGCTGGCAACGTCGGTGGTGCGCTGCAGATTGTCATCGTGCAGCACGAACAGCACGCCGTCCTTACTGCGTTGCAGGTCCATTTCCAGATAGTCGGCACCGAGGTCGCGGGCCAGTTTATAGGCGGCAGCGGTGGATTCCGGTGCATCGAAGGACGCGCCACGGTGAGCGATCACCGCCGGGTGCGGGATGCCGTGGGCCGCAGCCACGGCGTTCGGATCGCTGTGCGTGGCGGCATGCGTCTGACTGAAGCCGAGCAACAGGCTCAGCATGAGGGCGCTTTTGGTGAAAGTGGCGGGCATGGTCGAGTTCCTTTCGCAGGGCATTTTAAAAGACGTACCTTTTAACAACTGAATCGATTGCATGCTATCGCCAGACCGACATAAACCTATTAAAAGCGATATTTCCTGCACTTTTGTGGTGCTGTTTGCAGTACGCTTGCCCTCGGCAGACGTCCCGGCAGAGGGCGCGCCGTTCAGTTGTCCTGCGTGTAAACCATCGATCAACATTTCGTGAGGTTTACCATGCGCATCACCTCCCAACTCATCTGCCAGGCGGCCGACGACCTCAAGGGCTTTGTCGGCCTCAACCGCAAAACCGGCCAGTACATTGTGCGCTTCAGCGAAGACTCGTTCGGCATGGACGTGGCGGATGACGGCATTATCCCGACCAGCGAATTCGTCTGGGCCCCGATTTCGCCAACGACCATGACGTTGAAGCGTGAGCTGATTCAGCTGCTGCTGGATCAGAATATCGATGACCGGATCAACATCACCGAGCCGTTGCGGGTGTATATGAGCAAACGTGAAGTGCCGGAGATTGAAGCTGTGCGGAGTTTGGTGCGGGGCTGAGGTTTTTGCTGTTGCTGTCAGGGCCTCATCGCTGGCAAGCCAGCTCCCACAGGTAATAGGGTGATCTGTCGATCACGCTGTACTTGTGGGAGCTGGCTTGCCAGCGATCAGGTTGGTGAGTGCGCCGCTGGCATAACCGTTGTCATCCTCGATGCGGGTCGAGGTAAAAAATCACCGCGAAGCAAGACGTCATCAACGTGGCTCCGCGCAGGCTTCAATAAATGCCCGAACCAGCGGCGGCATCTGTCCCTTGAGTGCCGCACGCTCCGGTTGAAATAAAGTCGCGACAAAAAAACGATGATCCTTGAGTTCGATCGCCCGCAAGTCCCCCGCTGAATCACGACCCACTGCCTGTAGCTGATGTTTTAAAAGCTCCGCTTCGAACTGCGGATTCACACCGAAGCGGCAGCGATAGCCTTCTTGAATCTCCGACGTTTCGTACGCCTTGGCGATCAACGACCCGGGCAGTAGATGAATGCTGTCGATGGCTTCCACCAGCGAACAGGTCAACGGGGAGAGGATTGCTCTTTCGGCGTTGGGGGACGTTTCGCCATGTTCGGCATCCATCCAGCCCAGCACATCGCGGGAAAACTCCAGTACCGCATGTTGAAAACCGCCGCAGGTGCCGAGGAAAGGGCGTTGTTGCTCGCGGGCAAAACGAATCGCCCTCAGCGCACCTTGTTCGCTTTTGTAAGGGCTGGCAGGCACGCACCAGAAACCGTCGAACTTGTTTAATGGTGTATCAGCGTGGATTTGATCCGTGGCCAACCATTCGAATTGCACTTGGCGATCGAGCTGTTCGGCGACCAGAGCAAGGGCCACAGGGATGGCTTGGTGGGCAGTGACTTGCGGGTCGTAATCGCCGATCAGGGCGACGGAAATGGCGTCCATGGGATTTCCTTTTCAAGAGAGTGGCAAACGTGATTGTCCTGAGATCGTGGCCATTATGCGCTGGCCGGCCACATTGGACGATGAACCAGGGCAGGCCTTGCGTTTGCCCTGATCAGCGCTGTGGGTTCTGGCACACGTGAGCGTGCAATTCGCTGGTCAGGCCTTCGATGCGCTCCGTGAGGTTTTTCGTCATTTCGGTAAGGCGGGTGTTTTGTTCAAGCAACGCCAGCAATTGCGCGGAGTTCTTCGCCGCGTCAGCCTGACGTTCGGTATTGGCCTGTGCCAGCGCTTCACGGTGCTGCGCATCGGCGTCGGCCTGCGCTTTGTCTCGCGCGGCCTGACGGGTTTGTGCGAGCAGGATCAGTGGCGCCGCGTAGGCCGCCTGCAGGCTGAAGGCCAGGTTCAGCAGGATGAACGGGTAGACGTCGAATTGAGTCACGCCCCATACGTTGAGGCCGATCCACACCGCAACAATCAAGGTTTGCGCGCCAAGGAACAGCGGCGTGCCGAAGAACCGCGCAAAGGCTTCGGCGCGCAGGGCGAAGGCGTCGTTGCCGAAAGTCGTGTTCAGGTGGGCGTGGGGCCGGTGAAAGCGCAGGTGATCGATGGGGGCGGGGGATGTTTCGGGTTTTTCGCTATTCATGGTGTGCTCGGCAGGGCTTCGGACGTGCCGTCACTATAGCTCTGCGTTGTGGCCGCCGGCCTCTTCGCGGGCAAGCCCGCACAGGTTCAGCAGTCGTACACAGCATGTGTGATTGACTCATTCCCTGTGGGAGCGGGCTTGCCCGCGAAGGTCGCGACTCGGTCTATCGCTCCTGCACAACCCTCAATTCGGCGCCCGCTCATTGGCAAACATGCTCACCGCCTGCACCGCTTCACTGGCGCCATCACGAATCTGCAAGATCACCGTACCCGCCTGATCCGCCAGTTCCACGCCCTGGGCCGCGCGATCGCGGGTGCCGTCCATGCTCTTGATCGCCTGGCGGGTTTCGCTCTGGATCAAACCGATCATGTTGGAAATTTCCGCTGTGGAGCCGCTGGTACGCGCCGCCAGTTGCCGCACTTCATCGGCCACCACCGCAAAACCACGGCCCTGTTCACCGGCGCGCGCCGCTTCGATGGCTGCGTTGAGCGCCAGCAAATTGGTTTGGTCGGCAATCCCGCGAATGGTGTTGACGATGGTCGTGATCTGCTCCGAGCGTTCACCCAGGTGGGCGATCAACGTCGAAGACGCGGCAATGTCCTCAGCAATTTCGCGCATTTCGCTGGCCGCTTGTTGAATGACCTGAGTGCCTTGTTCGGCGACTTTCCGCGTCTCGACCGAGATGTGATAGGCGGCGCTTGCACTGCGTGCGTCTTGCTCGTGTTGTTCGACTCGAGCGGTGACGTCCGAAGCGAATTTCACCACTTTGCACAACCGGCCAGAGGCGTCGTAAACCGGGTTGTAATTGGCCTCCAGCCAAACGGTCTGGCCGCGCTTGTCGACGCGTTCGAACAGGCCTTGAAAGAACTCCCCCTGATTCAACCGTCGCCAGAAATCCTGATACGCGCTGCTGTTGACCAATTCTGCGGTGCAGAACAAACGGTGATGTTTGCCCTTGAGCTCGGCGAGTGTGTAACCCATGCGCGTCAGAAAATTCTGGTTGGCCGTGATAATGCTGCCGTCGAGGTTGAATTCAATCACCGCCATCGCCCGGTCGATCGCCTCCAACTTGGCGTTGGCCTCGCTTTCCTGCTGCACCTTGGCCGTGACGTCCATCGCGTACTTGACCACTTTCACCACGTGTCCGGCGGCATCCTTGATCGGGTTGTAACTGGCTTCGAGCCAGACCGATTCGCCTTTGCTATTGATGCGTTCGAACGTGCCGGACTGAAATTCACCTCTTTTCAGGCGTGACCACAACTCGCTGTACTGAGCACTGCGGCCAAACTCAGGCGTGCAGAACATACGATGGGGTTGGCCAATGGCTTGTTCGGCGCGGTAACCCATGGTTTTGAGGAAGTTGTCGTTGGCGCTCAACACCACTGCGTCGAGATCGAATTCGATCACCGCCATGGAGCGGTTGATTGCATCGAGCAGGCCGTTCTGTTGAGTGAGGGTCTGTTGAAGGTCGTCGAGGGCTGATTTGTGGCGATTGAAAAACATGGCGCATACCTGGAAGTAGGGGAAGACGGGGTTTTGTCCCTGTTTCCGCGGGGCAGACCAAGCTGAGGGTTATTGGCATTGGCTGCAAAGTGCCAGCATCCAGGCTGACCAATGAATCTTATACAGACTTATAGGTTCTGTACAAGAAACTGCTGCTTCGAAATTGTACGAACGTGCTCAGATGCCAAGCAGACTGGCGTCATTTGAGGCCGGATCGCTCATCGCCACGCCGATGGTGTTGCGGCCGGCGTGCTTGGCGGTGTACAGCGCCTTGTCGGCGGCATCCAGCCAGACAATCGCATCGCAATACGAAGGCTGAAACTGCGCCAGACCGATACTGAGGCTGACCCGCAGTTGTGGCACATCGGGATGGCGATACTGATCCAGCGCCTGGCGTAGTTGCTCCATCAGTGCTTCAGCCTTGTACAACGGCAGGTTCGGCAGAATCACGCAGAACTCATCGCCGCCGTAGCGTCCGGCCGGTTCATTTTCGACCAGCAGACGTTTCAACTCGCGACTCAACTGTTGCAGCACGGCATCGCCGACGATATGCCCGTAGCTGTCATTGATGACCTTGAAATGATCAATGTCGATCAGCGCCACAATGGCTTGGCTGTTGTGCTGGTGACATTGTTGAAACTTCAGGTGCAGCACATCTTTCCAGGCCCCGTGATTGAGCAATCCGGTCAGGCTGTCAGTGCGGCTCAGGGCGCTGAGCGCGCGTTTGTGTTGGGCCAGTTTGATCGCCAGTTGGTAACAGACCATGCCCAGTGCCAGCGGATACAGGGTCAGCATCGGCAAGCAGGCCAAGACCTGGATTTGCGTCATGATCGGGTTGAATTTGAAGCCCAGCAGCATTGCGCCGAGCAGCACGCCGGCCACTTGGGCGAGAGCGCCGAAGACGAACAGGCGACGGCCACCGGCCGCGACATTGTTCATGGTCATCATCGACAAGACGGTCACGCTGGTCAGCGGACTGAACTGGAAACACGCGACCCAGAAACCGCCACACAGCGAGTCGTACAACAGGTTGCGGCGTTCGGCCTGATAAGGAAACGCCGAGTGGGTCGACATTTGATAGGCCACATGCGGCCAGAAAAATCCGTTGAACACCAACAGCACCCATAGCCAGGTCGGCGTGCTCAGCGGATACAGCGCGGCGGCGACACTGAAAAAACCGACACCCAGCCCAATGGCGCGTGGCAGGTAAATACGTCTGGAGAATGACAAGCCTTTGCCGCGTTGGTTTTCCATGATGTCCTGCGCCAGATCGCCCTGAAATACTTTGCAGTATTTTTATCGAATTGACCGTTCGTCGGTCATTGGCGGACATTGTCATTTATTCCAGCGGAAATAATCAGTGTCCTTTCGAGCCATTTGATTTGGGGTATGCGCAGGGGAGGGTCGATCTAGAGCTGATAGTGCGCCAGAAACATCTCCAGAGCCGATTCGGCCACGGTGTTCTGCATGGCCTCATCGAGCGGTGGCCGCCCCATGGAAATCTGTGGCCAAAAGCCGAACGACTTCAGCAGACCCTGCAACTGTTGCGCGGCAAAATCCGCATCAACGGCTTTCAACCGGCCATCTGCCTGGGCGGCACGAATCCATACGGTCAGGCCTTCTTCCCGCTCTCCCATGCGCGCCACCATGTTCTGCGCGCGTTCCGGGGAGTGAATGGTCGCGGCAATCGCCACGCGAGCCAGGCTCAGAAAATTGTCATCAGCCAACAATTGCAGTTTGGCCAACAACATCTGCCGCAACTGATCGCGCAGCAGCTGATCGGCTCGGTAAATGACCGACTGCTCGGCGCTGATCCGCGCCCACAACTGGTTGAGAATTTCGGCGAAAAGCTCTTCTTTGCTGGGGAAATGGTTGTACACCGTGCGCTTCGACACACCGGCGGTCGCTGCGATTTTGTCCATGCTGGTGATCTCGAAACCGTTGGCACGGAATTCGGCAATCGCCGCTTGAATGATGGCTTCGCGTTTGCGGTCGGTGAGGCGCTGTGGAGCTGTCATAAGTACGCTTCGGCAGGAAAAGGGTGAAGTTACACTTGGCAGTTTACTTGTCATCTCGTTTGATGCAACCTAGAAACTACACCGTCGAGTGTAATGTTGCGTTAATCCTCGCAACCTAAAAACAGACCGTTCGGCTGATGCGTGCGTGCTTTGGCCATTTATCGTCCCACCGAGGAAAACCGTGAATCGCACGGGTTTTCTGGAGTCACTCAGTCATGGCCAATCCAGTTTCCGTTCCGGATAAAACATCCACGCCTGAAGCCTCTCGACAGGATCAAGGGCTGTTCCGCAATCATGCGCCGGTGCAACGCGAAGGTGTGCGCAAAATGCTGCGGATCATGTGGAACATGATTTTCCACAAACCGAGCAACACCCGACCTGCCGCGGCAATCCCGGTGCAACCGCTTACCCGTGAAGATCTGCTGGCAGCGCCAAACCACAGCGTCTTTCGCCTAGGTCACTCGACCCTGTTGCTGAAGATGCAGGACAAATTCTGGATCACCGATCCGGTCTTCGCCGAGCGCGCCTCGCCCGTGCAATGGGCCGGCCCGAAGCGTTTCCATCAACCACCGATCAGCCTCGACCAGTTGCCACCGATCGAGGCCGTGATCCTTTCGCACAACCACTACGACCACCTCGATTACGAGGCGGTGCTCAGGCTGGCGGTCAAAACCAATCTGTTCCTGACCCCGCTGGGCGTCGGCGACACGCTCATCAAGTGGGGCATCGACGCGAACAAGGTGCGCCAGTTCGACTGGTGGCAAGGTACTGAAATCGCCGGTGTCCGCTTCATTGCCACTCCGTCGCAGCACTTTTCCGGTCGTGGCCTGTTCGACGGCAACAGCACCTTGTGGGCGTCCTGGGTGATGATCGACGGTGATACACGAATCTTCTTCAGCGGCGACAGCGGCTACTTCGACGGCTTCAAACGCATCGGCGAACAGTTCGGCCCGTTCGACCTGACATTGATGGAAACCGGCGCCTACAACGTCGAATGGCCGCATGTGCATATGCAACCCGAACAAACTCTGCAAGCCCACATCGACCTAAAGGGCCGCTGGCTGTTCCCGATCCACAACGGCACTTTCGATCTGGCGATGCATGCGTGGCATGAACCGTTCGACCGGATACTGGCGCTGGCCTGGGAGCGCAGCATTTCGATCACGACGCCGCAAATGGGGGAGGCGTTCAACATCAGTCAACCGCAGCGCGGCAATGCCTGGTGGTTGGGGGTTGAAGGGGAGAGTGAGGGCGTTGTGCAAAACGCCTGATCCCCTTCAGTCAGTGCTGATGTTGATTTTCGTGGTGACGAGGAATCTATCCCGTCGCCACAAACCCTCACTCAGCCATCGCATATTCCCCATGCCCTGCTGATTCCGAAGCTATCGCGTTCAAACTCGCACTACGGCCCGGCGCAAACCCGGGAAAGAACACCAGCCCCCGCGACTCAAACCGGTAGGCCAACGCCAGGCGTGCCGCATCCGCCACTTCTTGCTGCGCTTCAAACCGTTGAATGTCGCCTACCGAAACTTCAGCCTCCCGCGATAGCTGTTCCACGCTCCAGCCCAGCATTACTCTGGCCTGCACGCAGTGCGTCGGGGTGAACTGGAAAAGGGCAATGCGTTCGAGGATGTGGTTCATCGCAAGAGAGGCCATGGTGTGCTCCGGGCTCAAGAGTGCTGATTGAAAATGTACTGTGTTTTTGTACAGTTGTTTTCAGTCGGGATCAAACGCATTTTTTGATTTTGCCTAATTTGCCGCCTCCAACCAGACGGACGGTGGCTGACCGAGGATGCGCCGGAACATCGTCGAAAACGCTGCGGGGCTTTCGTAGCCGAAGTCCAGGGCGATCCGAGTCACCGTTTCATCCGCCGCCAACCGTGCCAGTGCGAGCACCACGCAGGCCCTTTGCCGCCATTCGCTGAAGCTCATTCCGGTCTGCTGGCGAAACACTCTGTTAAAGGTCCGTAAGCTTATGTGTAACTGCTCGGCCCAATGTTGTGGCGACTGATGGGCGTTGGGCTGATGCAGAAAGTTCTGACACAGCGCGAGTAGTTTTCCGTCGTTCGGCAATGGAATGTGCAGGGGCAAAGGAGCACTGCGTGTAACTTCGTGCAGCAACAAATCGATCAGCAAACCGTCGCGCCCACTCGGGTCGTAGGCCTGCGGAACCTCCACCGCTTCCATGAGCAGATGGCGCATCAACGGTGACACGTCGATAACCTGACAGCGCTCGCCCAAATCAATCGCCCCCGGTTCGATGTACAAACTTCGGGTACTCACCCCAAGCATCACTACCTCATGCGCCACCCCCGGCGGAATCCACACCGCCCGTTGCGGCGGCACCACCCAGTTGCCGTCATGGGTACTGACCTGCATCACTCCCGTCGCGCCGTAGAGCAATTGCGCTCGACGATGCGTATGAAATGGCAGCAGATGGCCGTGGGAATAATCCGTACCGATCGCCACCACCGGGCGCGGTGTGTCATCCAGCAAATTGATTGAAACATTGCGCATCGAACGGCACTCAGCGGTTGGCGTAAACGCAAACATTATTGGCTGATTTGCTGAAGCAGGCCAACCTATGTCGCTCTATCGTCGACCGCTCCCCATCACCGGAAGACGCGCCATGTTCTACCTCCTGCTAACCCTCTTTGGCTGTCTGACCGGCATCACCGCCGTGCTCTTCGGCTTTGGTGGCGGCTTCGTCGTTGTGCCGCTGCTTTACCGCATGCTTACCGCCATTCACGGGGCCGGCGACCCCATCGGCCAATCAGCGATGCACATTGCCGTCGCCACTTCGACCTGCGTGATGATCGTCAACGCTCTGATAGCCACCGACAAACACCGCCGCGTCGGCAATCTCATTCGGGATTACCTTTGGCCGTTGGGCGGGTTCATCGGATTGGGCGCGATCCTCGGCGCGATCGCCGCCGTGTGGGTCAGCGGCGAAGTCATCCGCTATGCGTTCATCGCCTACCTTGGCGTGACCATCGTTGATTGCCTGCTGCGACGCGGATTTCTCACACACGCCGCAGACGTCATCCCGCGCCTACTCGGCAATACGGAAACTTCTGCCGGCGGTGTAGGCATTGGCGCCATCGCGACGTTCCTTGGTGTAGGAGGAAGCGTCATGACCGTGCCGCTCCTGCGCCGCAGCGGGTTGAGCATGTCGCAGGCGACGTCCATGGCCAATCCGCTGAGCGTGCCGGTGGCAGTGGCCGGGACCCTGACGTATATGGCGCTGGCCGGTTTTAGCGAGACAGATCTCGGGCCGTGGTTCATCGGGTATATGGATCTGCTGGCGTTTGCGCTGTTGACGGTGGGGTCGTTACTGGGGATTCGATTGGCGACGCGATGGATCGGGCGGATACCGGATCGTGTGCATGCATGGGTTTATGTTGGATTGTTGATAGTCGTGATGCTGGGGATGCTGCTCAAGTAGAGCCTCGATTCCTGCGCGCATCCTCTGCATACTTCGCAGCCTCATTCATTCAGGGATCGATTCATGCTCAAGGGACTGTCGCGCCTGGCGCCGTGCGCCGCGGCGCTGTTCACACTGATTTCCGCCGCCCATGCTGAAGATGGCCGACGCGTGTTCACCGGTACGTTGGGTAAAACACCGATTGTGGTGGAGCTCAATACCACGCAGCCGGACGAAGTGAATGGCCGCTATTTCTACGAGAAATACCATCGCGATCTGGCACTCAGCGGTTCGTTGCACGAAAGCACTTTGACGCTGGTAGAAGGTGAAAACCGCTATGGCGAAGATGAGCCGTTACCAACTTTGAAGCTGGAAGAAACCGGCAACGGCTGGCAGGGCGAATGGCAAAGTCCACAGGGTAAAAAACTGCCGGTGAAGCTGGCTGAGGCCAAACTCCCAGCGCCGACCTCAATGACTTTGCCATTTATTGCCACGCTGCCCCAAAGTGCACCGTATGAGTATTTGCGCCTACAGGGACTCAAGCTCAAACCCGCGAAGAAAGAAAACTTCATGGGCTACGACCTGCAGTGGTGGACTGAGCCAGAGTCGAAGATCTCCTTGTTCAGCGTGGAATCCGGTTTACCAAAAGATGACCTTCAGCGGGTCAATCAGCAGTTGCTCGGCAGGTTGTGGCGCGAGGTGATCAGTTATCACGGCTGCCTGCTGCAAGGCGGCGTGAACACCGACTTCATGCAACAAGCAGAACTGAAGATGATCTCGCCAGCGGTGGTCAGTCTTAACATCTCCACCAGCTATTACTGTGGCGGTGCACATCCGGACTTCGGCGATTCACCCCTCAATATTGATGTGCGAACCGGCCATCCGTTGTCTTTGGCAGACGTGTTATGGGTCGGAGCGGGCAAGCCACTGTCACATGCCGACCGCGACAGCACAGGTGACCAGCCGTTGAGTGCTTCGGAAAGTGCAGCGTATTCAACTTATCAGCGCGAAGTGCTGGTGCCTTGGCTGATCAAGCAGTTCATCACGCTTTACCCCAATGAAATGAAGAAACCAGCGGAGGACGACGACAACGCTTGCGACTACAGCGACGAAAGCATTTGGGGATACTCACCCTGGTACTTCACCACGAAAGGTCTCTATCTCGGCCCTTACTTTGCTCGTGTGGCCCGCGCTTGCGATGCGCCAGACTGGTCGATCCTGCCGTACTCCGTCGTCAAACAACACCCCGGTGCCGTCAAACTGCAACTGCCACAAGGCTAACCGTCACTCCAGCCCCGGCGCTTCGCGAATGATGAAGTGATCCAGGTTCTCGATATTGGCATTGAAGACCTCGAAAGGCTTTTCGGGGTTCTTCTTGCCCGGCACCTGCTTCAACTCCGGCGTCACACCATAGAAAAAACAGAACAACGCCTTGTCGCTATCAGCGGCGTGCTTGATCTCCTCCAGAAACGCCTTGCGCTTGCGGTAGTTGTCGATCAGCTTCTTGTTCAGATAAACACTGACCGCATAAGGCTTCTTCTTACTGTCCTCCGGCTTCTTGAACCAGACCTTGTCTTCGAAATCGATCCGGAAACTGGCGCCGCTGTGAAAGTCTTCAATCTTCTTGATCCGCCCCCAGTAAATCAGCCCCTTGTTGTCCGTCAGATATTCAATCTTCTTGAAGAACGAACTGTACGGCGCCGAATGCTCACCGACCTTCAACGGCATCCGCTTGAGCAACTCCTTGTCGGCGAAGTTCGAAACAAAGCACTCCACCGGATGCGCGAAAACACTGGTCTTGTCCGGCGCCGACTCGCGACTTGCGGACTCTTTACCATTGTCCACCGTCACTCGTACCGGATCATCGCGCGACACATCCGCAGCTCCCGCTGGCGCGACAGGCTTGCGCACATACTCACGCCGCGTCAGCAGCAACTCCGACGGGAAGTGTTCCTCGCGACCGTCATCCGCCTCGCCATCCGCCGTTTCAACACCCGAGGCTGAAGCTTTCAAGCTCACATAAGGACAACCCACCACATGCTGCGTCGTGGGCAGGTTCTTGAAGTGCGGCGTGCGAACGTAATTCACGTTCTTGGCGTTGAACGTACCCAACTCGTTGGAGGCCTCGAACGCAGAGCGACAGGCATCGTTGGGGCACTGGAAGTGTTCTTTGGCAGAATCGAACGCCACCGTCTCATCGAAATTGAGATCGCGAACATCATAGATCGACAACTTGTCGTCGAGGCTGAGGCAGTAGGCGAGATCGAATTTCATGGTGGGGCTCGGATCCTTGAGTGGGGGAGGGGTATTAATAGCGGGAGGCGGCGCGGGTTGCACTGATTGTTTTCAGGATGATGCGGAATCTGTGGGAGCTAGCCTGCTGGCGATTGGTGGGATCAACTCAATCGTTGATCCCGACAGCAACCTCGCATGACACGATAGGCGACTAAATTTTTAGTTTCCGTAGCTAGCGAGTTGGTAATCGTATTGAGGATCGTAGAAGAATCTTCCGGTTAGCGTTTCCAGTTGTGCTAGCTGCTGAAAATCAAGATCGCAACCGTAGAGTTCGTCTTCTGCGTCATTCCATTTCATGATGACTCGCAGCTGCTCGATATCCTCTGCCGAGATAGGTACTTCGAAAATCAGGGCTTCGGTGGATCGATCAAACGCATAAATTACGTGAGTCATGGTTCTATCCTTCTCTTTGCAGAGGCCGGTTTGTTCTGCTCACCGGTGTCAGAACCATCGTTTACACATTGCAGCTGAGCTGGAATTTATAAGCAGGGTTATAGATTTCTTTCCCCAGTAGTTTTTCCAGGGCTCCAAGCTGTTCGTGCGAGAGATCGTATCCCTCCCATCCTTGCTGTTCCACCGTCCATCCCATGATGGTTTTTATCGCCTGATCTGATCCACTTGGGAGTTCCTCTTCAAAAGCCAGGAAACCGCTTTCTTTATCAAATGCCTCGATTAGATAGATCATGGTTCTACTGTCCTCGTGCCGTCCGCTGGTTTGGTTTGCGCGCCAGTTGCTGGGTCATACTCACCGAGATGGCGACCTCGTTTGTCATACATCTCGACAGTACCGTGTTGTGAGTCCCATTCAAAAATCAGTCCTTTTCTGGTTTTCCATCGCTTTCTAAGCCCCCCGCCTCCTTTAACGGAAGTCTTACGATCTGCCTTAATCGCATCCGGGAACGCTGCAAGTCCAGGCGGTGCCGGATGATATTTGTGATCAGAAACACTCACCACAATATAAACCGGCCTGACCCCCGAACTCTCTGGAAACACCAGAATGAAATCCTTGTACTCCGGTGGGTAAACCGGATTCACAAGGATGTCGTTCGCCGCTTTTGTTGGCGGGTAAACCCAGATGTGCGGGGCCTGCGGGGCGGCTTCCAGAGCAGGAATGCCGAGAATGTCGGAGCCGTCTACGGCGGGTGTCCAGATCAGTTCGACACCTTCACCCAGATTCGCGACGTACTGGCTGTCGCGGGTTTCCAGCTTCACGACATCGACCATTTCCCAGTCGCGATTCTTGCCGGTGTAGAAGGCATAACCTTTGAGAGCGCCGTCGGTTTGTTGCTCGATGCGCAGGCGAACACGGGTTCGGGCCTGCTTGAGGGCGCGCAATTGTTCCTCGGTGTAGAGAGCGCTGTCACCCAGGCTGGGCGTCCAGAGCAAAGCGACCATGCCGGTCATGAGTGCGGCACCGGTAGCGCCAATGGCGGCTCCAAGACCTATTGCTGGCGTGGCGAGTGTCGGGCTTCGCAGAGCAAGGCGCCCGAGGCCGAGTGAAACGGTACTGCCGCTAATGGTTTGCAGATTCAGCAGCCCGGCATCATCGGCCTCACGGGTACCGAGCAAAGCGAATTCGCCGTAATCCCTCAGGCTGTCGGTCGGCACCATCCCGGAAGGATTCGAGTAATCAATGATCGCGTCCGGCAGCTTGCAAGACTTCGCGAACACGCACCCAGCCCGAACCGCCTCGACTTTTTTGACAGCAACCTGCCGGCTGCGCTCAAACGCATCCTGCCGAGCCAGCATGGCCTCGTAAGCGTTCTGCCTGGCTTCGCGCTCGGCCAGTTCGGTCGTGCTCATGAACCGGTAGGTGACGTGATGCCCGTCGCCTGAAGGTGGGTTCCTGACCCGGGGAATATCCTTTTTGCCAGCCACTGATCATCCTTTCGTTCATTTATCGGTCGCACCGGAAAGAAGCCGGGCGACGTTAACGAAGGTGATGCATTGAGGCTGTAGGACGGGTCTTGGATCAGGTTAGGAATTGTCGCTGTTTGATTTGGAGGTCAGTGCAGAGCCTTTAGGACGTTGGGATTCCTCGGCACAAGTTTGATCCTCTATTCAGGTCTCAACCGCTCGACTTTCTTATAAAACTCAGCGGTGAACTCTTTTCTATCGCTGGAGTGGTGGCAACGACGATGGCAGTTCGGGCACAGCGCGACCGTGTTGCATATGCGGTCGGTACCGCCATCAATAAGGTGCTTAACATGATGGACTTCAAGAAAGGGGCGGCCGTTTGCGCTAACGAATGGTGCGGTTTGCCCGCAACCTTCACAAATGCCTTGGGAGTGCTTGAGTACCCATTTCTTTACGCTCTGGGCGCGGGCAAGTCTTACGACAGTGGATGTCGTCTCTTTAGGGTTTAGAACGCCCACTGGCGCTTCATTTTGTTGAGGTGCAGTGACCTGGACCAACTGAAGCGGAGTAAATGTAGTGGCCCGTTGTTCGCCTTTTCGTAATGCGTGGATGCCCCTCTTCGCGAGGAATTCCTTGATCCGTTTACTAACGCCAGAACCAAGGTTCTTTGCCGAAACGTAGCCAGTAATTCGCTGCTGCCCCAATTGCTCCATCACCGCAGAGATGTTCTGCATGCGGTACTCGACGGAGGAGGCGCTGCGTTTGTTTAGCGGGCCTTCACGCAATAGACGGTTTTCGTCTGCCTTTTTGAATGGCTGCTTTTTCTGCTCAAGAGCAAACATCTTCAGGTACGCGTCTACCGAAGCCTCTAGCTCCTCATCGCTCCAGCCAGTCTTTTCTTTCGAGGTATCCATACAGTCGCCGAGGGTTGAAAACCCTCGGACGATACTGAGTGGCCATTACTGCTGTCTACGAAAATTCCTACAAAAAATAGCGACGGATCTCGCATGTGATCCTACAAGCGCATCGCTCACCCCATCGAATGCTTCGACGACTGAAACGCGTGAGCGAGCCTTCGCCACCAAGGCTTCGTCGCCATCGCTTTTCGTGGTGTCTGATCGCTCAACAGATAAGGCATGTCCCGCAGCCGAATCCAACTTTCATCCTGCCAATTCAACAGACTCAATGACATCTCCGGCCAATCCAACAAACTCAACAGCGGCCGATCTGAATGGCCTAAATGTTCAGCATCGCGCAAGGCCGGCACCACCTGATGAGTCAACCACTCACGCAACAATCGATTCCCCGGAACGTAGTGATACACCAATAGCGCGTAGACGCCGGACTCGCTGAGCATCAGTTGTTTTTCGGGTTGCCGGAAATACTCAATCCACAAAACGCGACGCTGATCCTTGTCCAGTTTGTTGACCATGCGCTCGCTCAGATGAACACCCATCAAACGGCCGATATCGCGAGCGCAGAACCATGGTTGGTTTTCGAGTAGAAGGGCATGAAGAGCGAGGTTGTGGCGAGAGAAGACGGTTACAGAAAAAGGATCGGGCATATCCATGACCTCTACATTTAGATATTGGAGAGCCTGGCCCCAACGTAGAGTGGACTTAAGAAATCCCAACGAGCAGGCAACCACTACCGACGCCGTGTGCGTCTGTGGGTTGACCATGCTTTCTACGTTGGGCGTTTCTTAGGCACCTGCGATTGAGCTTAGAGGTGCTTGTGGAGGGTATCAATGCGGAAGCGACTGTAACTGTTGTAGGACATTTAACGCTGCGGTGTAGGGATGGAAACGGATTACCCATCGCCCATAAAAAAGCCCCGATTAAATCGGGGCTTTTTGCATTCTCGACTTGTCGACTCAGACCGCAACAGTCAAATCGTGGCGAGCGAGACTCCCCATTTTTCATTAACGCCTGAACTCACAAGCGTTGATTCTGTTGGTTTTTGTCAAAATCACAGATTAAACGATGTCAAGATTTCTCGATTTTTATCTGTTTTAGGCAAAATAAGCTAGCAAATATTACAAGGCTTAGCAATAAACCAGTCGAGCTAATAGTTAGTTATATTGGTAGGGTGTTAGTGGAGGAGAGGGGAGTTATATGAGATGATGTTTTACCGCATAATCCTGCAAAGCCGCCCGTTCAACCATCGGGTAGTCTGTATAAGGCAATAGCGGGTGGGCTACACTTAGCTTTTTCGTTCGGATCAGGTTGTGCGCAAGGTTAGGATGCCCTAAATATTTGTTGGCTTGTGAGGCGATGCAGTACTTTTCCATTATTAGTGAAATTTTTTGGATGTCACCTTCCAGCAGATAAATTGGCTGATTATTTCCAATCGCGTTAACAAAGCCGGACGCTATGAAGAGTCGAAAGAATGGTACTGCTGCAAGTTGGTGCCGTTTTCTCACGGTCGAGACTTTTTCTAGCAATAGCGCTCTTCCCGACTTGTAACCATTTGAGTTGGGGCGGCAGGGTAGTGAAAAAACTGCGGCAACATCGTCTATCTTATAGATTTGAGTTTTGAAAGAGGTGTTCGTTGCTTCAGGTAATGGATTTATTCCAAACCTGGATAATGTTCGGACTACGCATCGGATGGGGATGTTCAACCACTGGGCAATGATCAGTTCTGTGGTGTAATGATCATAGAATTCATCCACGCTTTTTTTCTTTAGTAGTTTTTTCAACCGGTTTGTTGTGTCTGCGAGATCCAATACTTTGGCATGGATCAGCTTCATTATCAATGCAGGTGGGAGGTGTAACTGGCGACTTGCCTCATAGTTGGTAATGCCCGATGCGTTAGCTTCAAAAGTCTCATCAGTAGTTATTAATGTAAGCACTTGAGAACGCAAAAAATGGTAAGAGGGATTTCTATCTACTCCGGGCCCCGTAACTGGAGCGATGCCAGCCTGTTTAAGGACAGTACTGCTGGAGTGCAGCGTTAAGCCCAATAACTGTGCCGCTTCGGTGACACTTATGTAATTGAGTTTGAATTGGACTAGCGTCTTCTCCTCGATTAGGTAGGCATTGTTTTTGGATCCGCCCACCGACGCTGAAATGAGTCCGGCGGCTATAAAATAACCAATTTGTGGCGGCCCGACCCCCAAAAATTTTGCTGCTGCCGAAGAGTTCAGCCAGATTCCCGACTGGAGTGGGTCATGTTTCGGAAGCCCGAACCAACTTGCGTCACGCTTCTGATATTTTTTAGGGTGAGGGGTGCACCACTCAATCACTGCTTTGCTTGTTTCTATACTCATCACATGCAAACATAATCTTTGATTTCTGAATTCGGAGTTGCGCGCTTCTAAGTATCGAAGCGCTCGGTGTATTTTGTGTACGGGAATTAGAGTGTTGGCTGACAGCTTCTGCGTGGAAATGTATTGTTGGGAAAAATTTTCCACGTCAGCAGAATCAAATAAAATGGAATTTTTCTGCCGTCTAATCGGGTGCAGTAGGATTTCGTTTATGGCCTCCCGTAATCCGGGTGTACTTATCATCAGAGTTCTTTTTAGTTCCCCAAGCGTTATGCCTGCAATATATTTTTTTTGGCTAAACCCGTTTTTTAGTTTTAGTTGAAGTATGTGAGCATTCATCGTTTGCACTTCCTTCCAATGGAAGCGACCCGTTGGCGGCAAATTGTTAAATGTTTGGCGAGCTTTTTTCCATTGATGTGGGTTTAAGTTTTGCCAGGCGCGAATTTGGCGTCCCGTTAAGGAAAATGATGACAATGGTTTTTGTGTGAGATCTCGTTGTACATTGTCACTTGTAGCCTTTTGACATAGGAAAGTTTTTATGCAGTCCTGATATTGCTCCGCTGGGATTAGAGAAAGTTTAGCGCAAATAATTCGTTTTGGTACGTCGGGATAAAGTGCGTGCAGTTTTTCTAGATTGTACATGACCGCCTTCCGGTCCCTGTCCAGCAACGCCAGCGCTATCATGACCAAGGTTCTTACTGCGCTGCACTCGTGTTGATCTTTTTTTAAAAACTCCAGAAGCAGCAGGTATTCTTCAAATTTTCTGAATTGTCCACAATCCCCTTGTCTAAACAAGTTCAAAAGCTTACGTTCAATGATCGCATCTTCAGGCCTGCACTGCGGTGACGTTGGCAGCTCTTTGCATCGGCACCTGCCGGATAACAGGTTGCACCAATTTAGATCCGTCCCACAGTGGGGACATTTATCCAGATACAGGCGTAAGTGATAAGGACAATAAACGGCAAGTCTCAGATCTTTGATGAAATACTCCTGGCCGGTTGCCCAGCATTCCGAGCAGAAGGCAGATCGTTCCTTTCGCACCATCTCTGCTCTGACCACCTGCCCGCCGATTTTCAATGGTGGTGCTATTGGTAACGGCCCCACCGGCTCGTAGAACCCGCTCAGAAAGCGTTCCGTGTTCCAGCCAGATTGCGTTGCAATGGCCTGGATAATGGGGTGCGTGCGAGCTAATATCGGCCTGTAGAAGTTGGCTTCTCCAAAAAGGTCCTTAAGATCCGTTCTAACTGTACAACCATGCCGGATCGCCATACGTCTCAGCACGCTGGTCGGACTTTCTTCGGGAAGCGGGGCAGGCAGGAACAGTATCTTACTCATCCTCCGTCTCCTCACAGTCCAAAATGAGTTTCAACGCGTCGTCATAAGACAGTCCGAAGGGATTTCCGTTTGACAAGTTTTTCGGCATGTCTGCGTACTGACAAGCCGTAATGAAATCATCCATCCTCAACTCGAGCTTCTCATTGCGGTACAGGCATGTCTTCAGCGCATCGTTGATGACCAAACGCATGCGTTTTAAATTGCCTCTGGTACCCACATACAGAGGAGCCGCGATCGTTGGATCATTAAGGTGGACACCTCTTTCGAGCGGAGCCACCTGATACATCGCCCTGTCCAGATGTTTCAACGTCGCGTAGTAGTCGGAGTTATCTCCCGTTTCATAGCGGAAGTTTGAAAGCTCGGCGAAGTATGGATATCTGTTTTCAAAGGCTTCGTCTTCGCGGCGAATGTTACGGCACAGGCAGGTGCCTGAAAGGATTACCGGAATTCCGGAGCCGTTGAGCAGCGAAACAATCCATTGCAGGGAATCCAGTCGTACCTTCTCGGCCACAGTGGTGAAGCAGAGGCGTTGAATTTCGTCGAGAAAAATCACCCTTACCTGAGATGTTTTAAGACACGTGATGAGCTGATGGGTTAGCTTCTCAACGGTACCACTAGGGGTAGCGTTAATCAGCATGCGCAACATGTTCGTGATCAGGCCTTTGACGGTGGCCGGTGAGGGGACCTCGCAATAGAAGACAGGAAGATTGGAGTAAGTGCCGTCTTTACGATGAGTTTCTGCGTCCGCGACATAATGCTTGCGAAAGTAATTACACAGCGTGGACTTCCCTGTCCCGCTTGGGCCGCAAAGCAGGGCGCACGCTGGTTCACCTAGTGCCTCCGTATTCTCGATCGCATTCTGGATTTGCGAGAATGCGTGCCGGTACCGCGGATGGAAGACAATTTTGCTTTTGAACGCTTTAAGTACTTGCTGACGCTCGAGCTCCATGATAGTGGACCTTTTGTGCGTGCGGACTGACGGATTATCAGGGCGTTGGGGACACTGATGTCGGGGAGGTAGCCCGGCTGTGGCTCACTCCAAGAAGTGTTGCCGGCAGCCGGCTACATCGCTTTTCGCTAACAGAGACGGAGATTGGCGCAGCCCGTGTGGCTGACAGGGCAATGCTCTGCGAGTGGTCGTGATCGCTGGCTGGCACCGAGCTGGGTCTGAGAGGGCACAGGCGAGTGCCTCGACATTGGCATGTGCATGGCCTTAGATCTCCTCAGACGAATAGTCGTCGGGTGTGTTGTCGTGGTAACGGTAGGTCGTGGGCTGCGGTTTCAGCGGCTGCTGTTCGCCGCCGCTGGCAGCGCGCCGGGTTTTGGTCTGCAATGAGCCCTGTTCTTCGGCTCGGCTGTGGTTACGCCGTTGGGCCGGCGTCTTTACTAGGGCCAGCTCATGCAGCAGTGCCACCCTGGCGCGGCGCGCCTTGTGCGAGTCGAAGCTTTTACGCTCGGCCCTCAGACGTTTAAGCGTCAGTTGATGAAGATGCATGGTCAAGCCTTGCTGGTAGTCAGGCTCTACAGCTTGCAGCTCCAACACCTCGTCGGGATAACTGGGATGGCAGGCCCAGGCCAGACCGAGGTCACTCGGGTCGTAGTAGACCAGTAGCTTCTCTGCTTTGGGCTCGCGGTTGGCCAGATACCCTACCGCCGGCCCGGTCCAAAACAGGGAGTTGTAGCGCAGCCGCCCCTGTTGGGGAGAGGCTTGGAACGCACTGAGAAAGTGCTGACGTAATTCGGACTGTGAATAGCGCCGGGGCGGAAACATCTCGGAGTACGCCGCTTCCCAAGCCCGATTGGGAGACGTGTTCAGACTGCTGTGCACGCGTTCGCAGTACACCTGCGTCACCCAGCGGGAAAAGGCGTCTCTGACGTCGTAGATGGTCATGCAAGCGTTTTTTTCGGAGCTGTAGTCACCCCGTGCGCCGATGTTCGAGAAAGTCGTGCCTCGCATCACGTGGGCGATTTCTTTCGACCAAGTTCCGAAGAACGCTTCCACGTGAGGCTTCTGATTGCCGGTAGCAGGCTCGCAATAGCACACCTCACCGCCCAGCATGGCGATAATTCGACGCAGATTCTGCGCGATGAACTCGGCGCCGCTGTCGAAAACGTAGCGGATGGCTACACCGGCGTATGTGTTATCACTGGATAACGATCGCTTGAGTGCCTGGAGGGTCGTGTCCAAAGAGGGGGGATTAAATCCGATAGACCAGGCATACGGCATCCGCGTGTAAACCTCTAGGAACACCGTCAGGTAGGGGCGGCCAATGACCTCTCCATCACTGCCCACTACCATCACGTGCATCTGCTGCGTGTCGGCCTCGACGAGTTCGAACAATCGTCCAGGCCGATCCCGCTTGCGAGTCCATCCCTGGTGTTTCTGGGCATATTTGCTGCCATGCTGAGCCAGCGCTCTTTCATAAGCGTCGAGCTCTCGCAGGATACGGTTGAGGGTCGATTCCGATGGGATCTTCAAGCGATCGTGGCTGGGTCTGCCGTCGTTAAAGGCTTCCAGCTCCAGGACAATGGCATCGATCACTTCAGTTTTACAGGCCGGTTCAGCTTTCAGGTAAAACTGGCTGACCTGTTGATTGATCACCTGCTGAACCTCCCAAGGCTGGAGGGCTAAGCGATGTTTCGCTCTCTGCCGTCGGCCGGGTATCAGGGCAAGGCTGCTGTGCCCCGATTTGCAGAAAGCCCGTACCCAACTGCGTGCCGTGCTGAAGCTGGGGGGACTGATGTCCTTAATGTCCTTAGCCAGAGCGCTGATCATCTGCGAGCTCCGCTCCCTCGGCATTTTCCCTCCAAACCGTTTGGTGAGCGCATGCACATAATGCCAGCGTCGGTCGAATGCAGCCGCGTAAGGCTTGGGGAGCCCCGCAAGGACTTTCTGTGGATCCTTCTCGATGGGCGCCTCCTGATCTTTGACCAGGTCACAGCGCTTCATCGCACGTAGTAGAACTTCCCGGGTTTGGCGCAATACGATCCGGCGGCCTTCGACGGCGCGCAGTTGCACGGTTTCACCTTGTTGATCGACGACCTGAAAGCGCTGGCCGCGGTAGCGGTAGTGTTCACCGATTTTAAATTCAGAGATGTCCATCATGGCCTCCGTAGATCCTGCTTTCGGGCGTGAGCTTCTGCTCAAGGTTGACCCGCAACTCATTCAGAAAGATGGCGTGGCTGATATCTGCGGGAGCGATACCCCTAGCCAGCAGTGCTGCAATGGTCGTCTGTTTTCCGGCATGCGCGACGACCTGAGCACGCACTTCAAGTGCTGCCCGTTTAGAACTGCTGAAGCTGTGGTGATAGAGGTACCGCAGGTTTTGAGTGACCAGACGCTGAGTCAGTTTGTCGTGAATGAGCCACCGGAATAGCACTCCATGCTCCAGCAGCATGGCTTCGACCGCCTTCGTCCAGTCACGCATGTGTGGTCTGGCCTGGTCATCCGGTAGCAGAAACTTGTGGTACACCGACGGTCCGTTGCTGAGCGCAACGAGAAAGTCGGCCTTGTAGCGTAGTTCACCCTTGCACACGGTTGGAGGGCGGCACTGGTAGGTGCGGACATCGTGGTGATACTCGAGGTGAACGCAATAATCAGCCTGCATGAGGTTGCCGCAGGTGATCGGGCCATGGTTTTTTCGTGACGGGAAAAACGTTACTCGACTCCCTGGGCGTCCTTTGCTCAAGGGCGCACGGGGCCGGTTTTCGAGACAATCCCTAGATGTTACAAGCATTATCGTGTTCCTCCGGGGGGCGCGCTGAGTTAAGCAGTCATGACTGTCAAGCAAGCTGACCTCCACGCAGCACGCCATGGGATATAAGTGCCCAATTAGCGCTAGCAGGGTCTTCGAGGAGACCATCGTCGTGACAATAGGGGGCTGAGCGCCGCGAAGATCCGGCCGATGATCTGTGCACGGTGCCGGACTCCTGCGTGGGGAATACGCAGCCCGGTGTCGTTCAGTGAAGTGGCCAACGCTGCGAGAAGATTGCGTTGGTGCATAGTGTGCTCCCCGATATTACTAGGCGCCTCCGCACGATCGGCCTGTTCGGGGCGTGCTTGGACGCAGTGGTGAGAGAGGCTGGTGCGCCAAGGCGGGGCACCGAATTGTCTATGCGAGGTGTTATCTAGGGCTATAGGCCGCCGTAAGGGCGGGATACTGCGCAGGTACAATCGATGGCGATGCATGGTCATGTCCTTCAGATAGATCCAAGCAAAGTGCCGGATCGCCAGCTCACTGTAGGCCGGTACGTACATTCATACTGCTAACAGAAATTCCTTTAAATTTTGAGATAGATATTGGCTATGGCCATAAGGATCAACGGCTTACACTCACCGAGGTTGCGCATTAGCTGGCGAGAGATGACAGGCCGTCAAACGACAAAATTGGCGCTAAATTCACGATAGGCATTGTATATATCTAGACACGTCAGAGACTTAGCGCGACCCAGTTTTCGCATTGCTCTGTCATGAACGGTTATAGCCTGTGACGTCGGCATGGGTGACGAGATGCGCTGGCTTCTGTTTCGTAGCGTTCTATAGTTATGTACTGGGGCTACGGGCCGCAGGAGTGACAAAGTGTCGACACTTTCGAGAGTGGCAATATGCCGCTGTCGCAACCGTTTCCTAGGCGCCCAGATGTACCAGATATCGGGGGCTCGTGACCGGAACGAATTTGCCCGGTGGTGCGACTATCTGGATCGTCCGTATCTCTATGCCGTACCGGGCGGTCAAGTGATCGCTGGCGCAGGCGTAGCCAATCCCAAATGGCTGCGCCTACTGGATGACGGGAGCCAGTTGCAGACCCATTGCCTAAAGCGTCTGATTGCAGCCTTCCCGGTGCTCAATCAGGTGTTGCAGAATCCGTTGTGGACGTTGCTAACTTGGGACTCGGAAGACGCTGAGAGGCCTGCGGCCTTTCTACAGGACCTTCTGCCCAGTTGCCGTGCCCTAGTCCCTAGTTCCTATCGCTGTCGCGTCAATGCGCGGATGAGTTGGGCGCTGGGTATACCGGATTGGAGCAGGCTGGCGATGCCACTGGCCCTGCTAGGCTGCAGTTGCCCGCGCCGGATGCCGCAGCGCATGTGGTTGCATAAATATTTCAACGACTACCTGACCCTCGCGTCGCTCTCGCCTGAGTGCCAAGGCTGTTTTGCTGACCTGTGGTTACTCATTGACAATTGGTTACGCGCCAGAGGGCTGGAGCCCAATCCGTCACAGCCTGATTGGCCGGTCGACGCCGCCGCGTTTGCTGATCAATGTGTTTTGTGCAACGAACGGTTCGCCGATCTGAAGGAGTGGGGATGGTTGCCCGCCGATGATCGCAGCGCGCGGTGCGCTATTGCGATGCTCTGGTGTCTCTGTATTGGTGGCAAAGCGTTTGAAAAAAAGCTGCAGGGCAGTCTGAACCATGGCGTGCGTCGGTGCCCGCCCTTACTAATGAGAGCGATGAGGGCGTTGGATCCACGGCTCGACGTGCCCAGTGCGGTGCGAGTAGACCGATCTCTCGAGGGCTAACACGTGGCAAGGCCCCGAACACTGTTTGCATAGGAAAGGTTTCATGCGCGATGCGTCGACGTGTCTAACAGGCGTTGCAGTTGAAGAATCTGCCGCTGCTCATGCCGTCGGTACAGAGCATCGCTGCGCTGCTTGAGCAGAGCCGCGCGCAGACGTTCGCGTAATTCTGCCTCCTCCGTTTGCCACTGGGCCTGTGCCTGCTGATGACGATGGGCGAGTTGTTGCCACTCGTCTCTGGCCTGGCTGTAATCCCGCGAGTCGGTAAGTGCCTGTCGGCTAGCCAGGCGCGACTCGGTGAGCAGCCGTTCGTTGGCTCTATTGAGAGTGGCTAGTTCTTCCTGTTTGGCGAGCAAGGATGCCTGCAGGGTCCGAAGTTGTTTGGACAACTGCTGGACCTGCTGATCGTGACGAGCCAGTTCCTGTTCTCGCTGAGTCCGTTGTTGCTCCTGATAGTGATCCCGCGAAGCTTTGAGGTGATCGTAACGCTCACTCAAGGCGGTAAGGTGGGCCTTGCGCTCATCTAGCGTGTGCTGCGCGTGAGTCAATTGCCGTTGCTGCGCCTCGAACTGGGTCTGCAGGTCCCGGGCATAGCTCTGCGCCGCCAATTCGCGCTGGCGGTGCTCTTCCACCTGTGCATCCAGGCGGCGGACCTGATCCCTTAACGATTCCACTAGTTCGCGTTGTTGCTCCTGAGCTTGCGCGTGCCGCTGCCAGGCTTGATCGACTCGGGTTTGATCGTTCGCGACTGCTTGTTTGGCTGACTCTTGCAGCCGCTCGGCTACACTGCTGATCAGGCGCACCAGTTCGTCTTCCAGAGCTACCGGATCTGAGGGCGCCTGCACGGCACTGAGCTCCTGCAGATAGCGCAGGATGGTGCTTTTGGAGCCCGTGTTGCCCAACTCGACTCGCACCGCGTCAATGCTGGCCCGGATGCCTCGAGCCTGCAGTGCGTCGCGAGCCTTCTGGACCAGCGCCTTGTTGATGCCACCACGTGCCATGAGATGTCTCCTACGATTTCGTAGCTTGTTATGGAGTATGTAAGTACGGGTGTACTTCTGTCCTCTGGTACGTGCGAACAGGCGACGGACTGACGTTCGAGAATCCTGATTTCTTGAACGTGATACGCATTTTTAACGGAGTTGCGTGCAAACGCGGTACGCGAGGAGGGCAGGGGCATGAGTGCCAAGGTTGATCGATACCTTAACGCCGCCCGTCGTGAAAGCACCGCGCGGCGGTATCAGCAAGTTATTGAGCATTTTGAAGGTGCCTGGGGCGGACTGCTGCCGTCTTCCAGCGAGGCCGTGGTGCGCTACCTCGCCGACCATGCCGAGAGGATGTCCAGCAATACCTTGCGCACTCACTTGGCCGCATTAGCGCAGTGGCACAAGAGTCATGGTTTTGCCGATCCCACCAAGGCAACCAGGGTGCGTGACGTGCTGCGTGGTATTCAGGCCGAACATCCAAGGCCGGTGAAGCAAGCTGAGGCCTTGCAATTGCAAGCGCTCGAGGCATGCATCATGGGGTTACAGACCCAAGTGACTTCGGGCAGCGACTGCCAGCGATTACGGGCGCTGCGCGACCAGGCGCTCATTCTGTTGGGTTTCTGGCGAGCCTTTCGCGCCGACGATCTGTGTGGCTTGCGCGTCGAGCATATAAAGCTGCGCAGCGCGGAAGGGCTGGAGTTGTTTGTGGCCAGCAGCAAAACTGATCGAGAGCATCAAGGTCGGACAGTCACGGTACCTGCGCTGAAACGACTGTGCCCCGTACAGGCTTATGAGGAGTGGTTACAGGCGAGCGAACTTAAGGAAGGGCCGCTATTTCGCTCCATCGATCGTTGGGGTCACATCGGTGTTGAGCCGCTGAACTCCAACAGCATCTCGCGATTGTTGCGTTTAGCTTTTGCCCGCAGCGGGTTAGATGGCGAATGCTACAGCGGTCATTCATTGCGCCGGGGCTTTGCCACCTGGGCCAATCGAAACGCATGGGGCACCAAAGCATTGATGGATTATGTCGGCTGGCGGGACGTCGCCTCGGCGATGCGCTATATCGACAGCACCACATTATTTGGTGAGTGGCGCGGTGACAGGTGATGTCGACGATAACGAGTAGACAGCAGTGGCGTATTTTCGAGCCCGCCACAGCGAACGGCGAAATGCAGTGAACAGGGGGAAGCGCTCCCATCTAGCACGAAGGATGTAGGCAACCACAAACCCACCATCTTCAAAAACGCTTTGATAGGCATCTGGGGGCATTGATGTTGCGATACGCCGTATTAGGTGAGGAGCCAGCATGCTCATCTCCCGGAGAGCAGGCTGTGACGTTGTTCCACTGGCGCGCGAGTCTTGAGCTATATGGATATCGATTTACTGCGCAGGATGATGATTCGATGCCATCGCGTGTAGAACGAGATGGTCGGCGTGTCGCCGTTGGCTGTTTTCCCGGGTTGATTAATACGCCGGCGTTTTCTCACCCCGTTGCGTCAGTCGTTGGAGTGATGGACGCGTAGCTTTGAATGAATACTTGCTCCGATCAGATTTGCCCAGAGCGAACTTGAAGGTGAGGCAAGGCTTTTTCGAGAGTTAGAGCAAAATATGGGGGAGCTGGCAAGACTATTCGGCCGAATGCGGTAAATGTGTTTGGTAGGAGTGTTTTCGAATCTCCATAAACTTTTAGCAACGGGGTGTCTATTAGGGCAATTTGGTTCTTGAGATTTTCCATGCGACCAACTCAGGGCCCAGATCTTCTGAAATTGTCCACGTAGCTATTACGTTGCGCACAGAGAATGCCAGCTGGTATCTGGTTAGGAGTCAGTCAGTCTTTCAGTCATAATAGTGGTCTAGACCATTTAGCGGTTGATCACGGAAAAGCCAAGGGGGAGGGATAAAGTGAGTATGCCGAGTGAACGCACCCGAAGTGTGATCCAGACAGAAGCGTTTTTACGAGAGTTGACAAAGAGCCCCTTCATTCCTGAGGAGTACCGTAATGAGGCGACGCGCCTTCTAAGACATTATCCTCAGTCGTCGTATGTCCTATTCGCCGGCAAGCTGGATGACATTATTCAGCGTGCAGAACCTGGAGATCGAAGGAGGGAGTTAGCCATCAGCGGTTATCATCCTATGTTCACTGGGGAAATAGAGCTTTAGGCCAGTTCTGAAATAAGCTCTGCTGTTCGTAAAGCAGATGCGATTGCCGAGACTCGTTGTGTCTTATCGGTCCTGGCGAGTGATGTCGTGTGGAATTCAAGCATCGAATGCCCATCGCATCGACTGCGGCCAGTTCGTCACATTGCGGCCATGACGATGAGCTTTTGGCCGATTGTTGTCAGTAGAGGCCATGTGGACGCAGGATTGTGGCTCCCCCCATCAGCGAAAAGAGCCGCTCTCCATGAAAGAGCCCGTGCGGACACCCGTCAAATGCCAAGACCGGTAATGGTTCTGGGGATGTCATCGTTGACCTCCCTGACGACATCCTCAACTGCATGGGTCTCAACCTTGCTGACTTCCTGACCATAGAATTGGTGGGCTGGAGCATAGCGCTCAAGCCAGTTCGTGATGCAGATGTCCAGCACTAATACAGCTATCACACCGCAGATACTCTTAGCGGTTGGCAGCAATAGGCCGATTCTGTTGAAAAAGCCGGTTCTTCCAGACTGCCCGCATACTGACCGCTGAAAACGCCTTATCTGCGTGCCACTACGCGAAATCTGAGCCCGGAATCCTCTGCTCAATGTAAAGAACTCAATCTCAAGCGCGTACTTTTCTACCGTGAAAACCGTGGTCGTCTTTTTCAACATGATGAGCCAAAAGCGGACAGTTATGCAGGGTTAGCGAACCTTCCTTGTAGCTTGATGGCATCTAAGAAACTAGGGGCGATTCAAAGCTCGCATGATTTGGTGATAACCTCGTGCTGAATCGCCCCGGATTCTTTAGACACCTTGCAAACTCATTGCGTAACGCTTTTCAAACTCTACCGGTGACAGCTGATTGTTGAAACCATGGCGGCGTTTTACGTCGTAGAACATCTCGATGTAATCAAACACATCACTCCGAGCATCTTCCCGCGTGGTGTAGATTTTTCGCTTGATCCGTTCCCGTTTCAGAAGCTGGAAAAAGCTCTCGGCCACGGCGTTGTCATGACAGTTGCCTCGGCGACTCATGCTGGCAACCAAATTGTTTGCCTTCAAAAAGCTGCGCCAATCGGAGCTGCTGTACTGGATGCCTTGGTCGGAATGAACCATCACCTCTTGCTTCGGTTTACGCCTCCAAACCGCCATCAACAACGCATCAATAGCCAAATCACTGGTCATCTTCGACTTCATTGACCAGCCAACGACCTGCCGAGAAAGCAGATCCAGCACCACTGCCAAATACAGCCAGCCTTCATACGTACGAATGTAAGTGATGTCGGTGACCCAAACTTTGTTGGGTGCTACGACATCAAACTGGCGCTTCAGTAAATTGGGTGAGGCGACCGCAGGCTTACCGCCGTACTTTCCAGGGCGACGTCGATACCCTGTCTGAGAGCGCAGCCCTTCAAGACGCATCAGCCTCGCCACACGATGGCGACCACAATCCTCACCGACTTCGCGCAGATCGTCATGGACTTTGCGATAGCCATAAACGCCGCCGCTCTCCAGCCAGGAATGCTTGATCAAGCCCAGCATTCGCTGGTCGTCTTTGGCGCGTACAGATTGCGGCTCAGACAGCCAGGCGTAATAACCGCTGGGATGGACTTTCAGCGTCAGGCAAAGCCGTCGAATGGAATATCGGCCACGTCGGGCATGGTGTTGGATGAAGATTACGCATCGCTTTTCATGATCGACCAGAGCACCTTGAGGCTGCCATGGCAAATCAACATCGTCGTGCAATTGCGCGGGCTTGCCAGCGGACTGCATGACGGACAAAAGTTGAGTTCGGGTGCGCGCAGCGTTATCAAGTCGATGCTCAAAAATGAGTAACTCATCCACAAAGAACTTCAACAAAGCCTGGCCCTGTTGCGTCGCAGAGAACCTGCCCTCGCTGATAGTATTCAGGCACCGATCACCAGTGCTTTTGTGAGCCTGGACAGTTTCCGTGCCGACCTTGAAGTATTGATTGACGCGCCAAGCGACACCATCACCGGCGTTCAGAGTCTGCCAGCCAAAGGCACTGCGGTGGTGGCTGAGTTGTACAAGGCGCAAGACACACTGCAGGAAGCACTGCTGAATGCGCTTGAACGCCGAGTTCAGGAAAAAACTTCGGAACGGCTATTCATTCTAGGCATGTTTGACGTTCTTGGCATGCTGCTGGTGTATGTGTTCAGCGGTATCTACAGCGCCATGCGTCGCACGATAAACGATGTTTTGATCGCCACCCAACTCATTGCGAAGGGCGACCTGAGCGTGCGCATTCAAGTGCGCGGCAAAGATGAAATGGCCGACGTGGGCAACGGCCTTAACCATATGGTGTAAGCCTTTAGGGGCCAGTGATGGCCCTTTTTTGGGCTTAACTTTTGGTTCGCCGGCAGCGCTCTCAGCATTACCAGACTTCCTCTCAGCAGCGCGCCCATTTTTTCTCCAGGTAAATGGAACCCCGCACGTAAGGTAGGTTTTAGAAGAAGCTCACTCTTTCCATTGCTTCACCTATACGAACTGCTAGGTGGGTTGTGGAAATACCAGCGATGCGAAGTTGCAGAAATCCTTTTCCCGACGAGTTAATGGCTTAGTACAGGTATCTCGATACCAGTACTAAGCATCGAAGCTCAAAGGGCTTGGTAGTGGCACTCGGCCATTTCGGCTAAACTTGCGCCTAAGAGGTGCTAGTGCAGGCGCCAGGTGAACCCTATGATTGCTCACACCCCTACGCTTTTCGCCTGTGTCGCTTTGGTAGCGACGATTATGGCTTTTTGTTTGATCCTAGTCGGACAGTTCAACCAGCGTGACGGCCTTCTAACGATAGGCTTCGGTCTGTTAGCGCATGCATTAGCCTACATCGGCTATACGTTCTATGGTCACGCACCGTTGTGGTTGACCTACGGCTCCGCCAACACCCTATTGGCAGTGGCACTATCCTTCTATGGGGCCAGTGTCTTCCGGGTTGTCGAGCTTCCTGTCGCATGGTGGGGAGTGTTTGCTCCAGCAGCATTGATGCTGGTGTTGATGGTCACTTTGATCGATACGCTCGAACCGCGAATGCTGGCTGCCACGGTGGTGTTGATGGTGCAGTGCTCATTGATCATTTACTGGACTCACCGGCACATTCCCGTTCAGGGGCGTGCACGCATGTTGTTGATCATCGGATCAAGCATTAGCTTGATCGGTTTGGGTATGCGAGTCGTGGCAGTGCTTGGCGGAGGCGCTGCGGAAATGCGTTACGACGTGAGTAACCTCAAGCAAACGATCTCGGTCAGCATTGGTACCTTCACTGCGATGATGATCTCCCTGGGCTTGGTGCTCCTGGCTAAAGAGCGCAGCGAGGCTTTGCTTCAGCACATGGCGCTGCGAGATGTGCTGACCGGTATCCTAAATCGTCGAGCCATCCTTGATCAGTTTTCGACGGAGTTGGAGCGTGCGCGCCGAGACGGTTCGAGCCTGGCAGTTGCTATGGTCGATATCGATCACTTCAAACACATCAACGACAGGTATGGCCATCTGGCAGGAGACGAAGTTATTAGGCACTGTGCCAATCATCTAACCCAGCGTATTCGCCATTCCGACAGTATTGGTCGTTATGGGGGGGAGGAGTTTTTGATCTTGTTGCCGAGCACTAATATTGAAGGGGCCTTGAGTGTACTAGATAAGTTGCGCACCTCTTTAGCCGAGTCGTCAGCTCAATATGGTGAGGCAAAAATTTCGGTGCGCATCAGTATTGGTGTTTGCTGCGTTGTACCCGATGAGGGCGACGCGATAGCCAATTTGCTTGCCAAGGCGGACGCTGCGCTTTATGAAGCAAAGGCGTCAGGGCGCAATACTTTGAAGCTCGTGCAGTCATACCCCCAACAGAATGAAGCGCCTTTAATACTGAAGCCGCAGCACTAAAGAACTTCCTCCCAGTAACATGATCATTCTCCTACACGTCCTTATTGATCGTATGCGCCGGATGAGACTGGCCCGAAGCGAGTAGTAAGGTTCTACGATTCAGGGGCGGAGCTCTTGGCCGTCCCGGTAGCGAGCGAGGTTCTCTTGCGACATCAAGATTAGCCCGCTGAGGTAGCAAAATTGGATCTGCTTGTGTGTTGGTGTTGGCGACGCCTCTGGCGATGCTTTGGACGCGACTGCTAATCGATGGCCCTCCGGACATGAGCGACACATCGGCCAAGTCCCCCTCGCGAATGTCCAAGAGATTGGTTTCCTCGAAGTAAGCCGTCTAGTAGAGCGAGTCGTTTTTGATGAGTGAGAAGGCGGGAGCCCCCTGGGCTACGTAGTTGCCTTCCTGCAACTGACGTTGGTGATCGTACCGTCAGATGGCGCAATCACGGATTTACGGGCGAGGTTGATCCTCGCGGTTTCCCACTGCGCCTTGTTGACCTCATATTGGGATTTGGCCAGCAAGACTTGGGAATGTGCGTTATCCAAATCCTCAGCGCTGATGGCGTTGATCCTGGCCAATGGAACACGGCGGCGCTCTAGAAGTACTGCAAGCTCCCACGCATGCTTTGCGTGTTCCATTTTGGCTTTCGACTCGTTCACAAGGGAGCGATAACGGGCGCATCAATCTCAAAAAGCACATCGCCTTTTTTTACCGCCTGGTTATCTCTCACTTCAAGCTTGGTTAATTTTCGTTTGCCCTTGGCTGCATAAGCTGAGCGAGACGGTTCAGGAGACCGTTGTCTTTTCGAGGTCTGCAGGCATTCAACTAATCGTTGAGGATCGTGTTGTTGCTGACCGTGAGTTGCAGGTGATGCCGCGTCTTGGCCAACTGGATACGCCGCTCTATGGCACATCAGCTGGACGGGCTCTTTTGGCTCTGGACAAAGATGAAGATGTGAGTGCTTTGCTTGCAGTTGGAAACACCGCGAAGCACAAAGCAGTGTTGCCTCAAGCTCTGTCGGTTCAGCTGGACGGTATTCGAAAGAACGGGATTTCCAGTGACCACGGTGAGCATATCGAGGGAATCACGACAACCGCCGTTGCTTTGGATACGATACTGGGGCGTTTCGCAATTTCAATGCCCATTCCGACGTTCCGTTTCGAGAGGAATCGCGATTCCTACATAGAGGGGTTGTTGCGCTGCAAGGCCGGATTGCTCAAAGAAATCGGTATAGACGGCTAACGCTCAAAGGCAGAAGTCTTGAGACGTTAGCCGTTTGATTCTGCGGCTAGGGAAGTCTAGTTCGGTACCGGCGCCATCAGATCATTGTAGAGGGTGAGAACACGAGCCCCCAGTGCCCTGAACATTAACTCGTCACGCGGTCAGGCCGAGAGGTAATCTTCCACCGACTTGACGGTGGCGTAACCGAACTCAAACGCTGCCATCATCGTGGCGTGTGCGTGAGCAGCAGGAACGTTAACACCACCAAATGTGAGATCCAGGGTGGCGCAGGCGTCATGCAGCACCGTAACGGGATAGCCCATGTCTGCCGCCGCGCGCACTACGGCATCGATGCACATGTGGCTCATTGCACCGATTACCACGAGTTCCTCGATGTCCGCTGCTTCCAACTGCTGCTTAAGATCTGTTTCTCGGAAGGCGTTGATGTGTGCTTTTACAATCACAGGCTCATTACCCAGAGGTGCAACAGCAGGCTGAGTTTGCGCACCGTTCGAGCCTTTGACGAAGATTGGAACGCCTTCATCATTGGACTCATGCCGTATGTGAAAAACCGGAGCTCCTATATCGCGCGAGTGGCTGATCACTCGGACAGCATTCGCTACAGCAGCTACGATGCCGTCTAACGGCAATTTGCCTGTGGGCAGGTATTCATTTTGCAGGTCAACTACTACAAGGCCACGTTTCATGAACGATCTCCGGTCGAATTATCCGAGCTAAGCATGCGGCTTGAGGGTTGAAGTCGACAGATAGAACACCTGGATTTCCAACCTCAAAAAATTTAAGTCAGAACTCCAGCGAAGCGCCGTCTTCCGGTATATCTACGCGACTTTCGATACCGTGCTGTTTGACGTAAGCGCGCAATTCCTTTCGGGTCAGCGACATATGGTTGACCGCGTCCATGTGCACCGCGACGATTTTCGCGTCTTTGGCCGCCTTGGAAGCGCGGAGTACATCTTCCTCGCCCATGATGATCGCACCCTCAAATCCGTTCACCTTCGCTTTTCCGGCGTTGAGTACGATGACTTCGGGGTGATATTTCTCAATGGTTCGGTCTACCTCTTTACGCCAGATAGTGTCGCCAGCTAGGTAGAGAGTTTTGTAGCCTGGCGCTTGAAATACAACGCCCATAGCCTCGCCCAGAAGTTTCGCGAGTGGGGGAGCGGCATACATATTGTCTGTGCCGTGCTGGCCACCCGTCTTGGTGATTTTCACGCCGCCGAATTCCGCTTCGTCAGTAAGAACGCGTACGTTCTTGAAGCCTTGGGAGCGAATCAACGTCGCGTCTTCCTCGTGCTGTGTGAACAGCGGTATGTCTTTCGGAAGCGCTTTCTGTGCGGCATCGTCCCAGTGGTCAAGATGCGTATGAGTGACGATGACAGCGTCTACACCAGAGATTACGTTTTCGGGCGACTCAGTCAGATCAACCAAAGGATTGCGTAGGTCACTACGGTAGGTATTTTCAAATCCTGGGTAGGTTCCTTTTTTGGACAGCATCGGGTCGATCAGAAAGGTCGTGCCTCCGTAGGAGATTTTTACCGTTGCGTTGCGAACTTGCTGCAAGTCGACTTTATGGGCCGCGTCCGGGGACTTGGGGGCGTCGGAGCTCGCAATTGCCGATGAGGTCGCGGCAGCCCAGGCGAGGCCAAGGGCTATTGGAAGTGTATTGAAATTCATCTCGTTAATCCTGTAATTGCATCAGTGACTCTATTCTTGCCCAATGCCTTGGGACTCAACAGTGGCCTGAAGGACAGAATTCGATATAATTGGGCCACTAAGCCTGCGCTGTTTTCGAATATGAGGCTGACTGATGCAATCCACACGCGTTGCTGTTCTGGCTTTTGACGGTGTCAGCTTGTTTCATCTTTCCGTGCCTGGAATGGTTCTAGGAACAGCTCAATCCGCACCCGGTGAACCTCATTACGAGGTCAGTTACTGTGCAGAGACGCCGGGAATGGTGATAAGCGACCAAGGCATAGGCCTAGCGGTCGATCATGGCCTGGAACTGATGGAAGCATCCGACGTAATTGTCATTCCGGCGTGGGGCGATCATTCTGTCGCAGCGTCTGCGCAGCTTGTGCAAGCCTTACAGAGTGCAAATGCCCAAGACAAGCTTATCGTCGGGCTATGTCTGGGAGCATTCGTGCTCGGCGATGCAGGACTTCTTGATGGCAAAGAAGCAACCACTCACTGGGCAGTCAGAGACGAGTTTGGGCGACGTTTCCCAGAAGTTCGTTTCAGGCCCGAAGTGCTGTATGTCAGTGATGGCAACATCATTACCTCTGCGGGAACCGTGGCAGCGATTGATTGTTGTCTGCATCTAATACGTCACCGACTCGGTGCTGACGTTGCCAATCGCACTGCAAAGATGCTGGTGACGCCGCCGCATAGGCAGGGAGGTCAGGCTCAGTACGTAGAGCATCCTCTGCCGCAGCTGTCTAGCGAGACTCATTTGTCCAATGTACTGGCGTGGGCCCGAATGCACCTGGCGAGTGATCTGTCGCTCGATGTTCTGGCGGACATGGCGAAAATGAGTCGGCGTACTTTTACCAGGCGATTTAGGGAGGCGACCGGCAGCACTGTCTCAAAATGGTTGAATGCTGAGAGAGTCGCCAGAGCACAACAGCTGCTCGAAACGACCGATTTACCTATCGAGTGTGTCGCCGGTGAGGCGGGTTTCGGAACGCCTTTGTCGTTGAGACAACAGTTCGGCGTTCACCTTGGCACTTCACCCTCTGAGTATCGGCGAATGTTTTTCCGTGAAATGAAGCCAGGCCCGAAGGCGGGCGGCAATCAGCACACTGCCGAGTCATTTACCCATTCCCAGGTAAAAGTTTAATCATGCCTCGTGGCTCAGGCAGCAAGACTTCTGACGACAGCGAGCAGCGCTTGTAACGGATGTAAAACGGTAATTCCATCCTGTCGTTTCACCTGACTTCGGCAAGCATATCCGTCGGCTAACAAACGGCCTGATGCATTGAATTTCGTCACAAGCGGCGCCCAGGACTGCTTGTAAATAACCGTGGACGTGTCGGCGTTCTTTGTCTCATGCACCATAGGTGCCGGACATGCCGCAGCACCCGCTGGCCTATACGCTCATTTTCAGTCCCATGCGCTCATAGACTTGTTGCCAAAGGACGATGCTGTTTGGCTCATTTGTCTTTTCAGTGCAGAGGGGAAGGAAATGATAGGGATCGGCATCTTTCACAATCTGCGACTGTGGAAGCGTATTGGCGAGCCACTCCTGCGGCAGTAGTACGGTAGGAACCTTGTGACTGCCAAGCGTCTTCGCATATTCCTGGTGATACACCAACGTCATCGCCGGATCGAGGCCCACCAGCGGTATTTCGTACTCCTGAAGCTGGTGCAACGCTTCACCGTTGAAACGTGCGGCCTCTTCAAAAGCTTTGATGAAGCCTTGTACCTGCGGCGATTTCCCATCGACAAACTCAAGATTGACATCGCTTTCATACGCGAAGTGACGAGCAATCCCCAAGACGCTGCTATTGCCAAGACGATTATTGAATTGGCGCACAGTCTAGACCTACAAGTGATAGCCGAAGGAGTCGAGACCGTTGAACAGCTTGCATTTCTTACGGAAAATGGCTGTGATCAAGTGCAGGGTTACCTCTTCAGTAGGCCACTGCCGATCAGTGAGTTGCATGAACTTCTGCGTGAACGAACCTGTTTTACTTGAGCTTTACGGCTTTCGGGGGGGGCAGCGTTGAATTGGTTGGTTCTTGGCGGCACTTTTTCACATGGAAGGTGCCTACCAAATCCCGAAGCCACGAAGGTTATGTGGGGTCGATCACTGAGTCGATTCGACCTAACGCCTTTAGGTATAGGGACACTGTTGTCCCTTTGTCAGGTGCTGTATTTACCCTAACTGTGCCCCCAGCGTTCTCTGCGAACTCACGGACTTGCGATAAGCCCAAACCCGTACCTTTTCCTCTTTCCTTTGTTGTGAAAAAAGGCTCAAAAATTTTAGCCGCAAGGTCAACCGGTATACCCGGCCCAGTATCAGTGACGCTGAGCACGATGTAATTGCCTCCAGCCAGCGCAACGTCACCCTCAACACATACCAGTCGCGTTGAAATGCAGATACGGCCTGCCGCCCCAAGCGCATCTCTCGCATTCGTGAGAAGGTTCAAAACCGCCGCATTCAATTGGGCTTCTTCGCACATTACGACTGTGTTTGGAGCCGACAAGTCGAAAGCCAAGTCAATACTTTCAGTAGCTGTGCGAAGCAATAAATCACGCATTTCTTCAAGCCGAGCGTTAACTTCTAAGCAGACTAGATTCGGGCTGTCCAAGCGAACGCTGGATAGCAGGTGACTGACCAGATGCCGCCCTTGGTCTACCGCCTGCAACCCGGTATCGCTGAATTGCTCAACATCCCCCGGGCGTCTTGCTCGTAATCTTATCATCTGCAGGCTTGCGCTTAGCGCCTGAAGGATGTTGTTGAAGTCATGTGCGATACTTGCGGTCACCATACCCAGGGAGGAGATACGCCTTGCGTGATGCAGTGACTCTTCTGTCAGTTGATTCAAAACCTTCGCCTGGGCGAGTTCTTTCTCCAGGATCTCTGCTCGATACTCACGTTGATGTCTAAGCAGTCGTAATTGCAGCAGTGAAGATGTCTGTCGAGCCAAAGCCAACAACGCTGTCCGCTGCTGCTCCGTTAACTTTCTCGGCTTTGTATCTATCACGCAAACCGTGCCAAGCGCGTGTCCCGTATCGTCAATAATAGGAGCTCCCGCGTAAAAGCGGATATGCGGAGGGCCAAGCACCAGTGCACTATTTTGAAATCGCGAGTCCAGTTTGGCGTCTTCCACAATCAACACGTCAGCGGGAGCCAGGATCGCATGGGCGCAGAAAGCCAAATCCCGATGAGTCTCCCTCACGTCCAGTCCAACGCAAGCCTTGAACCACTGACGCTCTCTGTCCACGAGGGAAACCAGCGAGACAGGAACGTCGCACAATGTGCTCGCGATCATAACGATGTCGTCGAATTCTTTCTCCGGAGCTGAGTCCAGCACGCCGAGATGCTCCAGCGACAGCGCTCTTTCATCCTCGCTTGGAGGAAATGGGGCAGGAATGTGGGGCATCTGACTACGCATCGCTGGGGGGAGTAGGGGCGATGATGCTGTTTCGACTGCTCGTACAGCAAGGAATTGTTTCTTCATCCAGGCATTGCGAAACCTGCATCAAGGTAGCGCTCGACAGATGTGCGACGAGTGGTCGTCATAAAAAGTGGAACTCCTGTTCACAGCCGCCAGTCAACTTTTCTGTCCAGACAGGACACGTATTCCTCACCGGGAGAAAACTCATGAGTGGCACATCTGACAAGATCAAAGGCCTGGCCAATGAAGCCATCGGTAATGTGAAGCAAGGTGTCGGCAAGGTCACTGGTAATGAGAAGCTGCAGGTAGAAGGGGCTGTCCAGGAAAAGAAAGGTGAAGCCCAGCAGGTGGTTGGCAAAGTCAAAGACGCCGTAGACAAGAAGTAACCTTAGGCGGGTAATACCTTCGCTGCGATGGCTATCAGTTGGTAGCCATTGTAGCTAGGTTACAAGTATCGGAAGATGACTCCACCCACTTCTGTTCCGGCCAGACTAAATATAACTGACCGCTATCTATCTCTCTATTAACAGGCTGTCACGATGAGTGAACAGTCTTATCGGTTTTTTAATATTTGGCTTGGCACTGCACGCCCCCTTCGCTTTGCCGACTTGTAACTTGTTGCGCATTGGTCGTAGCCGCTGCAATCGCTGTTGAGGCTTCAGATCCCTGGTGATTCAATCCTCTCTATAGGCCGATTAGGACGACAGCGCTTACTTCATACTGACGCACCAGGCCGCTTTTCATTGAGCCGGCTTGTAGATTTTGGATGTCAAAAATCTAAGGGCACAGGCGACGTCAAGCTTACAGCCGGCTGCCGGAGTATGAGAAATAGGATTTAAGTAAAAATTTTCTGGTGCATTTGATTCGGTTCTTATGGTGCATTTGGACTATCTTTGAGCGTATGTCCATTCGCCATACTCAGACTTGTTAATGCACATAGCCTTGCTCCCAAAACTAATAAAGGGCGTCTGTATGACCACTGTCTATGAAGCGAATCGTTCGTTATTCCGCGTGTCTTGGAGTTCGGTATTGGCAGGTAGTGCGATTGCACTGGTGACGTACGTAGTTCTGAGCGTTTTGGGAACCGCCATCGGCGCTAGCGCAGTGTCCCCGATGGAATCTGGTAATCCGCTCAGTGGTTTCGGTACTGGTGCTGGAATCTGGTTGTTCGTTTCTACTCTGGTGGCAATCGGAGTCGGAGCTTTCGTTTCTGGCAGGACGGCACCGGATCGCGGCGGCTTGCATGGTTTACTGACTTGGACAGTAACAACCTTACTGACGACTTGGCTGCTGGCTGGCCTGGCCGCAAGCGTAGTTGGAACTGCAGGCTCCGTCGTTGGTAAAGGATTGTCCGCCGCAGGAAGTGGCATCGCTGCTGCCGCGCCAGGTATTGGTGACAGCGTCAAAAAACAGTTGAATGAGCAGGGCGTCCAACTCGATTGGAACAGCCTTCAGGGTGAACTAGAGACGCTCCTTAAGCAGAGTGGCAAACCTGAGTTGGCTCCCGAGACCGTAGAGCAAAAAACTGATCAGGCCACCGCTGAAGGCAAGGAATCAGCTTCAGATGTCGCAACTAATCCTGTTCAGGCGGGGGATGAGTTGAAGCAATGGTTTGAACGCGTAAAAGCTTCCGGCGAGCCAGCGCTTAATGCTGCCGATAAAGACGCTCTCGTTAACATCGTTGCTGCCCGTACAGGCAAAAGCAAGAAAGAGGCTACTCAGATCGTTGATAACTACGCTCAGGCCTATCAGCAAGCGATGCAGAAATTTGAAGACTTGAAACAACAAGCTGAGCAAAAGGCACGTGAGGCTGGTGAGATTGCTGCGAAGCAAATTTCGCGCGCGGCATGGAGCACATTGGCGATGCTTCTGTTGGGGGCGGCTCTTAGCTTCTTTGTTGGTCGCATGGCTCTGACCAACCGTCGCATTCCTACAGCTTGATATCGAAAAGAGATAGGAGGGCGGCAGGGATGTCGCTTTTCCTTTGTTTTGGGCGGCGACCTGAAAGCTCTGCTACGCAGCTCATCAGAATTGAACTAACCACCTAGTGACGATGCCCAAGGTGCTCGTGATGGCCTATTAGCTCTTATTCGAGAGACGCAATTCGCGCCGCAAATTCTTCGAACTGCATGTAGCCAATAAAAGCCGGTTGGCGGAGCAAGCATTGCACTCAATCGTCGGTCTGCACGAGGTCGAGTGACATGGAAGGGAAATTAGCGACGAAGACCGTTGGCAATTAAGCCAAGATACAGCGGTGCCCATCGTTGAAAAGCTGCATGAGTGGATGCTGGCCCAGCTTGAACTTGTGCCGGAGGGTTCGGCCACGGCTAAAGCTCTGGTTTACAGCCTCAAACGCTGGGTAGCGCTGACGCGCTACTTGGAAGATGGTGCTGTGCCAATCGAGAACTACCAGATCGAGAATTTGATGCGGACGTGGGCGCTCGGACGGTCTAACTGGTTGTTTGCGGGATCGCAGCGCATCAACGGGCATAATCCGTATGCTTATGTAAAGGATGTGCTGACGCTGCTGCCGACGCAGCGGGCGAGTGAAATCCATGATCTAATACTTCACGTATGGAAGGGATTCGAGTAGCACTGTCCATACTTTGCAGATCTGACGCAGCATCAAACTGGTGAGGTAAACATGGAAGTACGGCCTATCAAAATTAAAGATCTCCACGCGTTTTACCCCGTCTTTTGTGAGGTGAGCGCTGAGGGTCGTTACTCGGCACGGCCAAACCCGCCACTATTCAAGTAATAGAACGTGCGTTAGCGCAGGTGTTGGAAAATCATTGGCCGGTATATGTGAACGAGCATGGTCGTCGGCTCAGCTGAAGCCTATCTAGATAGTTTTCGCCCGCCAGGCGGAAGCGAATTGATTGGAGTTCTGGGAATGCAGGGAAAGCGAGAGTACCGCCGAAGTGGTTATGGATTTGCTCTAACTTTAGCGGTGATAAGACATTGTCGGAGGAGGTGTTTTTAACTCTGTGGACACGCAGTGTTTTCAAGTCAAACACGGCAGCCAGATCACTTTACAAAAAGCTCGGTTTCACGTGGGTCGAAGATCTCCCGCCTTGCAAACTTACATGCGGTAGAGTTGAGCAGCCAATCAAAGTGCGGCTTGCACTCTGATTGCAAGGTTGTGGCAGACACCGCGAAACCATTGACAACGTGTGACGCCGACACGCGCAGTGCGCAAGCTCGTTCGCTGGCCGCTTACCTTCCTCAGCGCTCATAAATCATCTCCATATAAATCAAGACTGGCTTCTGCTTGCGGATTTCGCCGTGCCGATACTCAAATAAGGAAGTGGGTGGAGCGAGCGTTGGCCAAGATAGTTGATAGGGCCGCCGAGTCAGCTGTAGGTTAGAATTGCACGCAACGAACTAGAATCCATGGAGCATGATCCATATGCTCATTTTAAATGATATTAATCAGCGGAAGCCCGACTGTAGGTGGGGGCAGGTCAGCCCACCCAGCCTACTGCTGTCTTAGGGATCACCTCAGACTCATCCAGCTTGGAGGCAAACATGCTGACAGCCTCTACAGCATCACTTGTGCCCGTACGGATTTGCAGAATCACCATTCCCGCTTGGTCAGCAAGCGAGACTCCCCTCTGGGCACCTTCGTGGGTGGCATTCATGCTAGCGACTGCTTCTCTGGTCTCGGATAGAATTTTACCGATCATCTCAGCAATCTCAGTCGTGGAACGACTTGTTCGGCCCGCCAGCTGACGTACCTCATCGGCCACAACTGCAAAGCCGCGTCCTTGGTCGCCCGCCCGGGCTGCCTCAATTGCTGCGTTAAGCGCTAGTAGGTTGGTCTGATCAGCGATGCCCCGTATCGTGTTAACGATGGCCGTGATCTGCTCTGAGCGATCTCCTAGCTGGCCGACCAATCGTGCGGAAGATTCAATATGATCCGCTATGAGTCGCATTTCTCTGGCGGTTTGCTGAATAACTTCAGCACCTTGTTCGGCGACTTTTTCAGTTTCTGCAGAAATATGATAGGCACGTGAGGCACTGCGGGAGTCCTCTTCAAATTTCTCTACCCGCTCCGTGATGTCGCTGGCAAATTTGACTATCTTCGCCAGTTTTCCTTCTGCGTCATAGACTGGGTTGTAAGTTGCCTCCAGCCACACGACGCGTCCATGCTTGCCAATCCGCTTGAATTGTCCGCTAAAATACTCGCCAGAGTTCAACCGCCTCCAAAAATCTGCATATTCGTTGCTGTTTACCAGTTCAGTATCGCAGAACATTCTATGTTGTTTACCTTTGAGATCGCTATGAGCGTAGCCCATGGTGCTCAGAAAATTTTCATTGGCATTGAGAATGTTACCTTTCAGATCAAATTGGATGACCGCCATGGCGCGATCCAATGCTGCGAGCTTGCTGCTAGCTTCAGAATCGTTGATGACCCTCTGGGTTACGTTAAAGGCGTATTTTACAATTTTGCCTACCTTTCCCTCTCGATCCAGAATTGGATTGTAACTGGCCTGAAGCCATATCGTTTGTCCCTTCGCGTCCACGCGCTGAAACGTTCCCGATATGAATTTACCTGCCCGTAGTTGGCTCCAAAACTCAGCATACTCCGGATGGCTGACGAGCGAGGGTTTGCAAAAATCCCTGTGTGAGATGCCGGTGATCTGATCAGCACGATAACCCATCACCGTGAGGAAATTGTCGTTCGCGCGAATCACCTTACCATCGAGACCAAGCTCGACGATGGCCATTGAGCCATCCAGAGCGGAAATTAATCCTTTATATTCAGAAACTTCTACAGATTTTGACGCGAGCTTTTTCTTGATATTTGAGTTGAACATACCGTAATCTCTCGTTGGTTTTTTCCTCTATCTGATATCGGCCGTAATTAAAAATCCTTTATAGGCGCTGTCAGGCTTACCGTAGAAGTGACTTTGGCGTCGGGGCCAGGAAGGTTAGTTGGCCGGACGCTTAGTGCGCCAGTTAAAGCTGGCGGAGGATAGTCGATGAAAGTTCGATACTGGTAAGAAATGGCGAATCAACCAGACCCCGAGTCATGCATGTTGCACCCTGAGGTGCAGGGTGAAGCGTTGGGCGATGGTGTCCGCGTATTTTGAAGCGGAGGCGATCACCCTTATCGTAAGGATTTCCATACGTCAACGAAGCTCTTACTCGAAGCGTATGAATCCGACCATCACGCCTCGCATGATTAAACCGGTTGCCACTTATGCGGCAGCAAATGATGTCGCTCGCCCGCTGCGTCGGCAGGCGCGTGAGCAGGTCATTCAAATAAGCATATGGATCATACCCATTCAGTCGCGCAGACTGAATCAAACTCGTGATCGCCGCCGCCCGTTTGCCACTGCGCAGCGATCAGGCGAAGAGCCAGTTATTGCGTCCAAGAGCCTATGGCCTGATTTGATTTCCACACCAATTATTGTCTATGGGGACGGCACCAACATCCAGGTAGCGCGACAGCGCTGTCCAGCGTTTCAGACTGTAATCCAGCGTTCTGCTGATGGCTGAACCTTCGGACACGAGATCGCGCTGGGGGATAATCCAGGCATGCAGCCTATCCATCAACCGTACCGCTTTTTCCTGCCGTATTTGGCGCCGTAAATCCGGTTCCAGGTCGCGGACTTCGCTCTCGATTTCGTACAGCAACTGGATGTGCCGCAAGGCCTGCTCGGCGATCTGGCTCTTGTTGGTCGCGTGCAGTTCGAAGAACTTGCGCCGGGCATTGGCCATGCAGCCGATCTCGGTCACGCCGAGTTCGGAGCTGGCCTTGTAACCGCCAAAGTCATCGCAGACCAGCTTGCTCCTCCAGTCTTCCAGAAAGTTGCAAGCATGCTCTCCAGCGCGGCAGGGACTGAAGTCATAAACCACTGCTGCGACGTCCGAAAACTGGCTGGAGGCGTAGGCCCACACATAGGAACGGTGGGTTTTCTTTGTGCCTGGCGCGAGCCTCTGCACCGGCGTTTCATCAGCTTGGACGACCTGCGGCCCTAGCACCACTTCGCGCAGCGCGTCGACCAGAGGCTGCAACTGCACGCCGGTTGCACCCACCCACTGAGCAAGTGTTGAACGTGGAATCGCCAGGCCGGCTCGACCGAAAATCGATAGATGGTCGGCAAACTTGGCGATCATGACGTGGTCCAACAGCCGAGCAGTCCGTATACCCTTGTCGATGACCTGCGCCGGAACCGGTGGCTGAATCAGCGTTTCGCAGTCATCGCAGACCCATTTGCCACGAACATGGCGCTCAAAGGTAAATACGCCTGGCGTGTAGTCTAGCTTTCCGCTGACGTCCTCACCGATGCGCTTGAGGGCGCAGACGCATGGGCAGTGAGTGTTGTCCGGTTCTTGGTAGATCAGCGTGCGTGGACACTCAGCCGGTAACGCGTTGCGTTTGGGCTTCTGCTTTTTTTCAGGCGCAGTTATCACTGTCTGCAAGCTTTGAAGCTCGGCTTCAATCGCTGCGATATCGGTGTCGATCAGATCATCAAGCAGGCTAGCCTGCGCCGGATTCATATGCTCGCTGCGCTTAGCAAATTTCAAACGCTTGAGTTAGGCGATCTCATAGGTCAGTTTTTCGATGAGCGTTTGGTCGCTATGGATCTTATTACCCAGGGTCTCAACGGTTTGCCATATCGACTTGACGGTCATACCCAACGTGCTGACCTGATGGTCGAGCGTCCCGACATGCTGCATCAACTGCGTCGCCAAGGCGCGCTGTTGTTCAGGGGGCAAGTGATAGAGGTCGCGAAGCGAAGTCATAGTACGGATTGTGCCAGACTAGGCAATTTGCGGCGATAAATCGATAGGCTAATGGTTGCCGTCAAAGCAGTGTGATCGAGCCGCAAGCACCTGCACGTTGCCATGGTAGGCCCAACACCAATGCCTGAAGCTGCTCGGCATCGCGTTCTATTTCTGATCCATGTCGGATGCCAGGCCGGTGAAATCTGCCTTGATTCAATCGGCGAGCCGTTAACAAGACCCCAAAGCCGTCATGCGCCAGCACTTTCATCCGAGTGGCGCGGCGATAGGCGAACAGGTAAGCACAGTGCGGCAATCACCCGGGCCAATACGGTTTCAGTGCCTGCGCGCATGTCCATGGGCTCGGTGGCAAGCCAGATGGAATCGATGCGGATCATTGGGCAAGCTCACGGGTAAAACGGGCACATCCATCAGGGTCTAAAGATGGCCATTTCACCGTGAGCTTTTGCTGACCGAAAGGGATCTCGATGCTGACAGGCTGTTGCTGAATGGGCTGCTTTAACGACTCAAGTTTCATCGGAACAAAAGCGGGCAGCGCCGGCGGCTGACCATCGCGATAAACAGGAATACATTTTCGAACCAAGTTGGCGTTGATACCGTGGCGCAGGGCAACGCTGGCCATCAATACGCCCGGTTGCAGGCATTCCTGGACGACTTGAGCGTTAAAGGGTTTGGGATGAGAGGTTCTTTGGCGCATGGAAATCCGGAAGATAAGGGCGATGGTATCCACGTATTTTTAAGTGGAGAACAGAAGTGATACATAAGACGGCAGCAGTATGGGTTGTCTGGTTGAAAATCCCAATGCTGCTAGCATTCTTTTGCTAATTTAAATTGTTGAATGAGCATAGGGTTCATACACTATCCAGATTTTTAGTTTTTTTAAAGTTTTATATCAATAAATCACTTGTTTTTTATATCAGCTGAATCGGCCAGCGCTTCTATATTTCTCTCTCTAATTTGGAACGGGGCTCGAAATATATTAACCATTTGACTGAAGGTTGTGCGTCTGTAAGAACCATGTTGCGCCTGGTAATGGAGTTGAGACCGCTTTAGCCGTCGTTCTTAATAGAAATTAGAATTTCACTCGTCCGCGCAGGCTTTTGGATAACGGCTATTTAGATGCTTGAATTCGATAATTTCCATTAGGCGTGTTCGCTGGCTTTCGTAAAACTAATAATCAAGCGGAAATCAATGTTGGCGTGATTGATTTAATTCGAATGGGTGGTTGTTCTATGGTCAGTGGAGTTTGATTGGTAAATCGCACCTGTGCACAAATTTTAGGGGTTGGTCTTTATTAATGAGGCCAAGTTTTAGGGGTTGATGCTAGTAACTCAGCTGTTGTATGAGTAGCTTTTTAGGTTGGATTTAAAAGCATCACGGATGCTGTCTGAACTCGTTGCTACGCTAACGCTAAAATTGAAAATCTCGCGTTAGCTTCTGGGGGGGCGGTGCGCCACACGTGTAGTCAAGTGATTTTAGTGTTGCTAAGTTGTTCCGCTAGTAAGCAAATTTCTTAAGCAGCATGGTCGGCGGCGTGATACTCGATAATTTTTCGTTTAGACCGTTAACGGGCTATAGTTTCTGCGCTTTAGGGTGTCGGGATGGTCGTTGGTAATTTTATAGACGGCAGGTTGGTAACTGTGCATTTCTGTCCGCCATGTTCCATACTATAATTTTGGTGCTTCTAAATCTTGGTATCCTAGAAAGGCGTTCAGCGCTTATATTTAAGCTCCGCAGTGAAACTCTCAGCCGAAAATCTGCGCTTACGGTCAACGCTCTTTTGATGACGTCTAAAAAAGTCTGCTGAGGGATAAAATGATCCTCGGCAGCTATGGTGTATGGTCGGCGGCCAATGTAGAGCTGAACTGTTTGTCCTTTTGCGTTAGATAAAAACTTTTGTGTTGCGATGCTGTAGATTTGGTAGTGGATACAGTCCATCAAAGGGTGCGTAGAAAATGTTGGTCATTGTTTCTACTGTGCGAAGGTGTTAGTTGTAGAGATATCCGGTCTCGTTTTTTTTCTTCTTGATTACGCAATGTTTCATTGCGTCGGAGTGATCGTTGTTGCGCTAAATGCCAGCAATGAAAGTGCGGAAGTTAATCTATTAACTGATTTAAGATCAATCGCTTGTCTTGCTTCGTATGCATCAGCTTCGATGGTTGCGCAAAGACGATCGCTGCCAATCACAGACCGCGATCCGATATAAAATTTCGATAAGCTTTCGGCGAGTATTCCGTCGATGAATATTGCTGGCGAAGTATGCTGCGTTTATCTCGTAGTCAACAAAAGTATCGGGCGCTGGCTGGGCTTCTGCAAAATACCAATGTCGTCAGGTTCGTAAGTTTAAAGTTTTATTATGTATTGAGCCAGCGAGTGCATAGTGCTGCCATTCGACTGTGGCTAGGTGCATAGTCGAGTGTCGTATTAGAAAGTGCCAATAAAGAGCTGGGCGGTATCGCTTTGAAAGCGGCTGCCTGCAGAGGTAATTACCGTGTTCCATTATCGCCGTTGAGTGCTTCGACTTGAACGGGGCGATTATCTACGCGTTTACGCTAATTGCAAGCAGTATGCTAACGCTGGCTTAGGAGTCGCCAGCGTTGCGGTTGGTTCGGTTCAGCAAGGATTTCCCGTCTTGCTACCTGCTCAGCAGAGTGTGCACCAAATCGGATCTAAGCGTCGATTTGGTCAACTAGATTCGCTATTCGCGTTTCACAACCAGCGTAAGAATGTCGTAACTGGCAACCAGCTCTCCCAGTTGATTGGTCACTTCCACATCCCACGCCACTACACCTTGCGGTATACCCTGTGGACTCTTTTTGCCCTGGTCGATCTTGCGCTTGCAGGTCAGGCGCGCCTGGATGGTGTCGCCAATCCCCACCGGGTTGATGAAGCGCAGGGTATCGAGACCGTAGTTGGCCAGTACCGGGCCTACGCCGGGGGATACGAACAAACCGGCCGCTGCCGACAGCACGAAGTAACCGTGGGCGATACGCTTGCCGAACTGGGATTCCTTGGCCGCGATGTCGTCGAAGTGCATGTAGAAGTGATCGCCCGACAGGCAGCCGAAATTCACCAGGTCCGATTCGGTGACCGTGCGACGGTGGGTCAGTAACGACTCGCCGATCTGCAAGTCCTGGAAATAGCGGCGGAACGGATGCACCTCGGTTTCAATGACCTTGGCGCCACGCACGAATTCGCCGGTCACAGCTGCCAACATTGTTGGCGAACCTTGTACCGCCGCTCGTTGCAGGTAGTGCTTCACCGCGCGCAGGCCGCCGAGTTCTTCACCGCCGCCGGCACGACCTGGGCCACCGTGTTTCAGCTGCGGCAGCGGCGAGCCGTGACCGGTGGACTCACCCGCGCAGTTGCGATCCAGCACCAGCAAACGGCCGTGCAATGCCGCTGCCACCGGAATCGCTTTGGCGGCAATTTGCGGATCCTTAGTTACCAGGCTGGCCACGAGGCTGCCTTTGCCGCGCGCGGCTAGTGCCAATGCTTCATCGAGATCGCCGTAAGCCATCAATGTGCTGACCGGACCGAACGCTTCGATATCGTGAGCGCCACCTTCGGCGTGCGGATCACGGGCCTGCAACAGCGTCGGCGCGAAGAACGCGCCTTTATCCACGTTCTCGCCGCGCGGTTCAAAACCATCACGACCGCCAAACAGCATGTCGCTGCTCTGTAACAGGGCTTCCAGTCGCTCGGCCACGTCTTTTTGTTGATCGTGGGACGCCAGTGCACCCATGCGCACGCCTTCCACCGACGGATCGCCGACCACTACTTTCTTCAGACGATCACGCAGGCGGGTAGCGACCGCATCGACGTGTTTCGCCGGTACAATGGCGCGGCGAATGGCGGTGCATTTCTGCCCGGCTTTGGCGGTCATTTCCCGTGCGACTTCTTTGATGAACAGCTCGAACTCATCATCATCCGGCGTCACGTCCGGGGCGAGGATTGCGCAGTTCAGCGAGTCAGCTTCGGCGGTGAACGGCACCGAATTGCGGATCAGGTTCGGGTTGACCCGCAGCTTGGCGGCGGTTTCCGCGGAGCCGGTAAAGGTCACCACGTCCTGGCCTTGCAGGCGATCGAGCAAATCGCCGGTGCCGCCGATGATCAATTGGAGACTTCCCGCCGGCAGCAGGCCGGATTCGTCCATCATGCGGACCACGGCTTCGGTCAGGTAGCTGGTGGCGCTTGCCGGTTTGACGATGCACGGCATGCCTGCGAGGAAGCTCGGGGCGAATTTTTCCAGCATGCCCCAGATCGGGAAGTTGAAGGCGTTGATGTGCACGGCCACGCCACCGCGAGGCACTAGGATGTGGGTGCCGGCGAAGGTGCCCATCTTGCTCAGCTGCATGGCCGGGCCTTCATGGACGACGTTGCCCGACGGCAATTCGCGGGAACCGAGGCTGGCGTAGGTGAACAGCGTGCTGTTGCCGCCTTCGATGTCGATCCAGCTATCGGCGCGGGTCGCGCCGCTGTGATGAGAGATCACGTAGAGCTGTTCCTTGCGCTCGCTCAGGTACAGGGCTAAGGCCTTGAGACGCTGGGCGCGTTGCTGGAAGTCCAGTGCCATCAGGCCACTGACGCCTTCTCGGCGGCCGTGTTCGATGGCTTCGGCGAAATCCGGGCGTTCTTCGTGGATCCGAAAGATTTCATGACCGTCTAGTGCGCTGCGCAGGACTTGTGCGCCGTGTTGGCCGATCCAGCGACCGGCGATGAAGCTTTGCAGGGTAGGGGCATGCAGTGTAGGTGAAGAGGACATCACAATTGCTCCGATGGTCAGTGTCTGGCGCAGTCGCAACCGCGCCTCAAGTTAAGGTTCAGTGTTGGCTGGCGCCCGAGGCGCCGATGCCGGTCATGGAACGGATGAACTGCGCCAGATAACGGCCACGTTCAAGGGCTGCACGGGGGGATTTGTCGGTGACGGAAAACAGCCAGGCACTGAAGAACGCCAAGCTCATGGAAAACAGCGCTGGGTTGGAGTAGGGGAAAAGCGCCTTTTCGTGATGCAGCACGTTGACCCACACCGCCGGGCTCAGCACCAGCAGGACTATTGCCGAGACCAGCCCCGCCAGGCTGCCGGTGACCGCACCACGGGTGGTCAGGCCTTTCCAGTACATCGAAAGGAACAGCACTGGGAAATTCACCGACGCGGCGATGGCCAGCACCAGGCCGGACAGGAAAGCGATGTTCTGTGATTCGAACAGCAGGCCCAGAATGATCGCCAGCACGCCGATGCACAGCGTGGCGATGCGCGAGATGCGAATTTCCTGTTGCTCGGTGGCTTGGCCTTTGCGCATTACGCAGGCATACAAATCGTGGGACACCGCCGAGGCGCCGGACAGCGCGAGGCCGGCGACCACCGCCAGGATGGTGGCAAACGCCACTGCCGAGATGAAGCCGAGGAACAGGTTGCCGCCCACCGCTTGCGCGAGGTGCACGGCGATCATGTTGCCGCCGCCGATGATCGCGCCGTTGGCGTCGCGGAACGTCGGATCGGTGCCGACCATGACGATGGCGCCGAAGCCGACAATGATCAGCAGCAGGTAGAAGTAGCCAATGAACCCGGTGGCGTAAAACACGCTTTTGCGGGCTTCCTTGGCGTCGCTGACCGTGAAGAAACGCATGAGGATGTGCGGCAGTCCGGCGGTGCCGAACATCATGCCCAGCCCCAGCGAGATAGCATCGATCGGGTTCGACAGCAGGCCACCTGGGGCCATGATCGCGTTGCCCTTGGCGTGCACGGCGGTGGCGCCGGCGAACATCGCTTCAGTGCTGAAACCGAAATGCTTGAGCACCATGAACGCCATGAACGTGGTGCCGAACAACAGCATTACCGCTTTGATGATCTGTACCCAAGTGGTGGCAAGCATGCCGCCGAAGGTCACATAGAACACCATTAACACGCCGACCAGCATCACCGCGTAGAGGTAGTCGATGCCGAACAGCAATTCGATCAACTTGCCGGCGCCGACCATTTGTGCGACCAGGTACATCAGCGCTACGGTCAGGGTGCCGAAGGCCGAGGTCAGGCGCACCGGGGTTTGTTCAAGGCGATAGGAGACCACGTCGGCAAACGTGTATTTGCCGAGGTTGCGCAGGCGTTCGGCAATCAGGAACAGGATGATCGGCCAGCCGGCCAATACGCCCAAGGCGTAAAGCAAACCGTCGTAGCCATTGAGGAACATCATTGCCGAGATGCCCAGGAAGGACGCTGCCGAGATCATGTCGCCGGCGATTGCCAGGCCGTTTTGGAAACCGGTCATGCCACCGCCCGCGGTGTAGAAATCGCTGGCGGAGCGGGTACGCAATGCCGCCCAACGGGTCACGCCGAGGGTGAATAAAACGAACACCAAGAACATGCCGATGGCGTTCCAGTTCAATGGTCGCGATGCGCCGTCGGCAGCGACGGCAAGGTCCGTGACCACTGCCAGCGGCAGCAGGTACAACGCGAGAAGGCGACTCATCGGGCGCACTCCTGCTTGAGTTTTTCATTCAGCGGGTCGATCACGTTGTTGGCGCGATAGACGTAGAAACCGGTCAACGCAAAGGCCAACACCACAATCAACACACCCACCAGCATGCCCACGGTGGTCACGCCGCCGCTTAGCGAGTGGCCGAGGGTTGAAGGGGAGAATGCCACCAGCAACACAAAGCCGAAATAGATCGCCAGCATGATAAGCGACAGCGACCAGTAGAGCTTTTGCTTACGTCGCACCAACTCGATGAAGTCGGGGTGCTGGCGGATAAGTTCTATGTCTTGGGGGGTCATGGAAGCGCTCTCCTTATTGTTTTTTTAGGAACGAACGTAATGCCTGGCTTTTGTGGATCATTCGATTGAGGCAGAAGAATCAGAGCTGGTCGAAATCCAGCACCACTTTGTCGCTGATCGGGAAGGCTTGGCACGACAGCACATAGCCGGCGGCCACTTCGTAGTCTTCCAAAGCGTGGTTGCTATCCATTTCCACTTCGCCTTCGATGACCTTGCACTTGCAGGTCGAGCACACGCCGGCCTTGCACGAGTAGGGCAGTTCGGCGCCTTGGGCGTTGCCGGCGTCGAGGATGCTCTGGCTGTTGCGCGGCAGGTCGAAGGCGAGGGCGCGGCCGTCGCTGATCACGGTGATCTGGCTGACCGCCGCATCCACCTGCCGCGCCGCTTCGCGGGCCTCACGTTTTTGCTGGCTGCCGGCGGCGGCGAACAGTTCGAAGTGAATGCGTTCCGGTGCCATGCCCTTGGCATTGAGGCTGTCGCGCACGGTCTCGGTCATTTCTTGCGGACCGCAGATGAACGCGGCGTCGAGGGCTTTGACGTTGAGCCAGCGGCTAAACAGTTGCTCGCATTTCTCGGCGTTGATCCGGCCGTTGTACAGGTCGACGTCCTGCTGCTCGCGGCTGAACACGAAGATCAGGTTCAAGCGTTGTAAGTAGCAATTTTTCAGGTCTTCCAGTTGCTCGCGGAACAGCGCGCCAGAGCTGGAACGGTTGCCGTACAGCAACGTGACGCGGCTGTTTGGCTCGGTTTCCAGGGTGGTCTTGATGATCGACAGAATCGGCGTGATGCCGCTGCCGGCCGCGACGGCCAGGTAATTGCCATGGCGCGCCGGGTCCAGTTCAACGCAGAAATGCCCGGCCGGTGGCATCACTTCCAGGGTGTGCCCAGCTTTCAGCTGTTCGTTGGCAAACGCCGAGAAGCGCCCACCCGCCACACGCTTGATGGCGACACGCAGTTCGCCGTCGTTGACCCCGGTGCAGATCGAATAGGAGCGGCGCACTTCTTCGCCGTCCAGTTGGGTGCGCATCACCAGGTGCTGGCCCTGGGTGTAGTGAAAGCTGTCTTGCAGTTCCTGCGGAATGTCGAAGGCGATGGACACCGCGTCACGGGTCTCGGTGCGCACATCCTTGATGGTCAGGCTGTGAAATTTGCTCATTGTTATTCTCCAGCTAGGACGGCCGATTCGCCGCTCAGATGCACTTGAAATAGTCGAACGGTTCCCGGCAATCGATGCAACGATACAGGGCTTTGCAGGCGGTAGAACCGAACTCGCTGAGCACCTCGGTGTGGGCGCTGCCGCATTGCGGGCACACAACGTGCGGGCTTTCACCGAGCAGGCTGCGTTTGCTGGTGCTGCCCTCGGGTGGCGCGATGCCGTAGGCGCGCAGGCGTTCGCGGCCGTCGGCGCTGATCCAGTCCGTGGTCCAGGCCGGGGTCAACTTGCGCTCCAGTTGCGGTGCCTTGAACCCGGCGAGTTCCAGGGCTTCGCGGATGTCGCTCTCGATCACTTCGGTGGCCGGACAACCGGAGTAGGTCGGCGTAACCACCACGTGAAGGTGACCGGCCTGCCAGTCCAGATCGCGGACGATGCCGAGGTCGACGACACTGACCACCGGCACTTCCGGGTCCATCACTTCGGACAGGATCGCCCACGCGGCAGCCAGGTCGGTCGGTTGAGCCGGCCGGGCGCCGAGGTCGCTGGCGATCAGCTCACCAGGTTGCATCGGGGTACGCTCGTGGCAGGAACTGCATTTCGGCCAGCAGAATGCCCAGGTGTTCGGTGTGCAGACCTGTGCGTGCATTCAGGTAGAAATAGCTCGGCGTCGCGGGGACGGGCAGGGTGGCGTGGCTGAAGATCTGCTCGACTTTGGCTTGCCACTGGGCGGCGACGCTGGCGATGTCCGGGGTGATGCCGGCTGCGCACAGTCGCTGTTCGCTGTCATCGGCGGCGATTAATTCAACGGTGAAGCGCCAGACCTCGGGAATCGCGGCAAGCATGCGCCGATTGCTTTCCTCGGTGCCGTCGCCCATACGCTCGATCCATTCGCCGGAGCGGCGCAGGTGATAGGTCACTTCCTTCACCGCCTTGGCGGCAATCCCGGCGATGCGCTCGTCGCTGGACTGGCTCAGGCCCTGCAGCACTGGCAAGTGCCAGGCGTCGTAGAGGAACTGTTTGAGCATGGTCACGGCGAAGTCGCCGTTGGGTTGTTCGACCAGCAGCAGGTTGCGATAAGCGCGCTCGTCACGGCGGAACGCCAGGTGATCGGCATCGCGGCCGTCGTCCAGCAATTCGGCGGCGTACTCCAGCCAGTTGCGCGCCTGGCCCACCAGGTCGAGGCCGACGTTCATCAGTGCCAGTTCTTCTTCCAGCGCCGGCGCCTTGCCGCACCATTGGCACAGGCGCTGGCCTTGGATCAGGGCGCTGTCGCCGAGGCGCAGCAGGTATTCGATCAGATCGGTCTTGTTGTTCATGGTCGACCTCACATGTGCCCGACTTCGGCCGGCAGCTCGTAGAAGCTGGCGTGGCGGTAGACCTTGTCGTCCGACGGATCGAACAGCGGGTCTTTTTCATCCGGCGACGAAGCGGTGATCAGCGCCGAAGGCACGACCCACAGGCTCACGCCTTCGCTGCGACGGGTGTAGAGCTCGCGCGCGTTCTCGATGGCCATGGTGGTGTCGGCGGCATGCACGCTGCCGACGTGCTTGTGGTTGAGGCCGTGCTTGCTGCGCACGAAAACTTCAAATAGGGTCCACTCGGACATTTCAGTTACTCCACATCAGTGGCCGACTCAGGCGGCGTTCTTGTTTTGTTTTTTGCGGGCTTGGGCGACGGCGGCTTCACGCACCCAGGCACCGTCTTCAATCGCCTTGCGGCGGGTGGCGACGCGTTCCTGGTTGCACGGGCCGTTGCCCTTGAGCACTTCGTAGAATTCGCTCCACTGGATTTCGCCGAAGTCGTAGTGGCCGCGTTCGGCATTCCACTTCAGGTCCGGGTCGGGACAGGTGCAACCCAACAGCTCCAGTTGCGGGATGGTCTGGTCGATGAAGCGCTGGCGCAGTTCGTCATTGCTCTGGCGCTTGATTTTCCAGGCCATGGATTGAGCGCTGTTGGGCGAGTGTTCGTCGCTTGGGCCAAACATCATCAGCGACGGCCACCACAGGCGATTGATCGCGTCCTGGACCATGTTTTTTTGCGCTTGATTGCCGTGGCGCATCATGGTCAGGAGGATTTCGTAGCCCTGACGCTGGTGGAAGCTCTCCTCCTTGCAGATTCGCACCATGGCTCGGGAGTAGGGGCCGTACGAGGTGCGCTGCAGCACCACCTGGTTGACGATGGCCGCACCATCCACCAGCCAGCCCACCGCGCCCATGTCGGCCCAGTTCAGCGTCGGGTAATTGAAGATGCTCGAATACTTGGCTTTGCCGCTATGCAGCTTGGCGATTTCTTCATCGCGGTCTGCGCCGAGGGTTTCCATCGCGCTGTACAGGTACAGGCCGTGACCGGCTTCGTCCTGGATCTTGGCCATCAATTGCAGTTTGCGTTTGAGCGATGGCGCGCGGGTGACCCAGTTGCCTTCGGGCAGCATGCCAACGATTTCGGAGTGGGCGTGCTGGGAAATCTGCCGGATCAAAGTCTGGCGATAGGCATCTGGCATCCAGTTCTTGGCTTCGACTTTGATTTCTGAATCGATTTTTTCTTGAAAAGCGCGTTCCTGTTCAGACATTTCCGACAGGTCTTTGATGCGCTTTACGCCTGTTTCTACGAGCTGTGCGTACATTTGGGGTCTCCCGCCTAGAATCTTGTCGAGGGCATGGATAACTTTATAAGCGATACAGAAATTAATTTCAAACATAAAATGACGTGTCGTATTTGTTTTCTGTATCGGTTTTGGGGGGGGGGGCGAGGGGGTACTTGTCGGTTTCGGTAGCTGCCGCTTGTTTTCCCGAGCTGCTGCCGAGCGAGTGGATCGGGATCAAAGACGAGAGGCACGGCAACGCTAGGCCTTTGGAATGATTAGGGTGTACGCTTTTCTGTTTTCTTTGGGAGCCGGCCTGTTGGCGCTTGCGTGCGAACGCAAAACCCTTGTGTGATCGCATTTCGACGTGGACACCCATCCCAAGCAGATTTAATTCCACGGAACAGCGGATCGCCGTAGATCTCCAAACCCCAAAAAAAACCCCGCAAAAGCGGGGCCATAAGGGGTGCAGCAGTCATGCTTTAGGTGGTCATGCCTTTGGACGTTTATCCAACACGTGGCAAGCCTTGCCTTCGGATCGTTTGATCGAATGGAACGGCTGCAAAACAATTCGCGAACTGATCCCGATGTACGTCTTGATGTTTTTGCTCAATTCCCCGCAAACAGCCTTCTGCTGTTCATCAGTCAGGTGATTGTGCTCGGCCTTGAGCTCGACATGCACGTCAACGCTGTCGAGGTTGCCATTGCGATACAGGTGGATCTCATAGCACTCGGCAAGTTGTTTAACTTTGAGTACTTGTTCCTCGATTTGCGTCGGGAACACGTTGACGCCGCGGATGATCAGCATGTCGTCGCTGCGCCCGGTGATCTTGTCGATGCGGCGCATCGGGCGTGCGGTGCCGGGCAGCAAGCGGGTCAGGTCGCGGGTGCGGTAGCGGATCATCGGCAGGGCTTCTTTGCTCAATGAGGTGAATACCAGTTCACCCATTTGACCGTCCGGCAGCACTTCCCCAGTGACCGGGTCGATGATTTCCGGATAGAAGTGGTCTTCCCAGATGGTCGGGCCGTCCTTGGTTTCGGCGCATTCCATTGCTACGCCAGGCCCCATGATTTCCGACAAGCCGTAAATGTCCAATGCGGTGATGCCCAGGCGCGCTTCAATGGCGCTGCGCAAATCGGCGGTCCACGGCTCGGCACCGAAAATGCCCAGGCGCAGGGCCAGTTTATGCGGGTCGATACCCTGGCGCTCGATTTCGTCGGCGATGTTGAGCATGTAGGACGGCGTGACCATGATAATGTCCGGCTGGAAATCCTTTATCAGTTGCACTTGTTTTTCGGTCTGGCCACCGGACATCGGGATCACCGTGCAGCCCAGGCGTTCAGCGCCGTAGTGCGCGCCGAGGCCGCCAGTAAACAGGCCGTAGCCATAGGAAATGTGGACCTTGTCGCCACGTCGACCACCGGCGGCGCGGATCGAACGCGCCACTACGTTGGCCCAGGTGTCGATGTCGTTCTGGGTGTAGCCCACAACGGTCGGTTTACCGGTGGTGCCGCTGGATGCGTGCAGACGAACGATGTCGTTCATCGGCACGGCAAACATGCCGTAGGGGTAGTTGTCGCGGAGGTCGGATTTCGTGGTGAAGGGCAGCTTTGCCAAATCTTCCAGGGACTTGATGTCGTCCGGGTGCACTCCCAGCGCATCGAAACGCTGACGGTACAGCGGCACATTGTTGTAGGCGTGGTTCAGGCTCCAGCGCAGACGCTCCAACTGATGCTGTCGCAACTCGTCGATACTGGCGGTTTCCAGCGGATCCAGCACAGGGGTCAGCACGTCTTTGGCAATTGGCATGTTCATGTGTTCACTCGAATTGTTTTTGTGTTCCAGCCCCGTACACGGGGGCTTTGAGTGCATGCCCCAAGGATACCTCTCGGCTCCTCGGGAATCGCGACTATTTAGTGGGTTAGACGCTCGATGATCAGCGCGATCCCCTGGCCGACACCGATGCACATGGTGCACAGGGCGTAGCGGCCTTTACGTTCTTCCAGTTCGTGCAGGGCGGTGGTGACCAGTCTCGCACCGCTCATGCCCAACGGATGGCCGAGGGCGATGGCGCCGCCGTTCGGATTGACCCGTGGGTCGACGTCATTCAGACCTAGTTCGCGCAACACTGCCAAGCCTTGAGCGGCGAATGCTTCGTTGAGCTCGATCACGTCCATGTCGGCCAGGCTCAGGTTGGCCACTTCCAGCACTTTGCGCGTGGCGGGGACAGGGCCGATGCCCATGATCCGTGGCTCGACGCCAGCGGTGGCCATCGCCACGACGCGACCACGGGCGGTCAGGCCGTGGCGTTTGGCGACTTCAGGGCTTGCTAGCAGCAATGCACAAGCACCGTCGTTGACACCAGAGGCGTTACCGGCGGTGATACTGCCGCCTTCGCGGAACGGCGTGCCGAGTTTGGCCAGCTGTTCAAGGGTGGTGTCGCCGCGCGGGTGTTCGTCATGCTCGACCACTCTGGTCAGACCTTTGCGCTGGGGAATTTCCACCGCGACGATTTCCTTGGCCAGGCGCCCATTGGCTTGGGCGGCAGCGGCGCGTTGCTGGCTGCGCAGGGCGAAGGCATCCTGGTCGGCGCGAGAAATGTTGAACTGTTCGGCGACGTTCTCCGCGGTTTCGGGCATGGAGTCGATGCCATATGCCTTTTTCATCAGCGGATTGACGAAGCGCCAGCCGATGGTGGTGTCGAAAATCTCTGCCGAACGGGAAAACGCTTGTTCGGCCTTGCCCATCACCAGCGGTGCGCGGGACATGGACTCGACGCCGCCAACCAGCATCAATCCGGTTTCGCCGCTGCGAATCGCCCGGGCAGCAGTGCCGATGGCATCCAGCCCGGAACCGCACAGACGATTGAGGGTGGTGCCCGGCACGCTGACCGGCAATCCGGCCAGCAGCGCCGACATGCGCGCGACGTTACGGTTGTCTTCGCCGGCCTGGTTGGCGCAGCCGTAGATCACATCGTCCACGCTGTTCCAGTCCACTTGCGGGTGGCGGCGCAGCAGTTCGCGCAGGGGGACCGCGCCGAGGTCGTCGGCGCGGACGCTGCTAAGGACTCCGGCGTAGCGACCGATCGGGGTGCGGACCGCGTCGATGATCAGGGCGTCATTCATTGGGGATCTCCTGCGCCAGCACTGAGCCGCGCACTTTGTAGGATTTACCGTGGAATAGGGCAATCAACTGGCTCTGCTGGTTTTCAATGCGTACGTCGTAGTTGCCGTTGCGCCCGGAGCGGCTTTGCTCGGTGCAGTCGGCAGTCAGCGTGTCGCCCAGGCGTGCCGGGGCGATGTAGTCGACGCTGCAGCCGATGGCCACGGTGGCTTCGTTGTAGCTGTTGCAGGCAAAGGCGAACGCCGAATCGGCCAGCGCGAACAGGTGGCCGCCGTGGCACGTACCGTGGCCCTGGAGCATGTCGGCGCGCACGGTCATGCCGACGCGGGCGCAACCGGGGCCGGTCGAGAGCAGGCGCATGCCCATCGCTTGGCTGGCGGCATCACGCTGGAACAAGGACTGGGCGCATTTGCTGGCCAGCGTCATCGCTTCGTGGTTAGTCATGGAAGTGTTTCCCTTCGGCGACGCGACGGCGCAGCAGCAGTGACGGCCGGTAGCGTTCTTCGCCATAACTGGCTTGCAGGTTTTCCAGCACGTTCAGGATGTGCGCCAGACCTATCGCATCCGCCCAGGCCAGCGGCCCTTGTGGATAGTTGACCCCGGCGCGCATGGCCAGATCGATGTCGGCGGCCGAGGCCACGCCTTGCAGCAGGGCGTCGGCGGCTTCGTTGGCGAGCATGGCGACGGTGCGCAAGACCGCGAGGGCCGGGCTGTCACTGAGCAGGCTGACCTTGAGGCCGGCCCGTTGCAGCAGGGCCACGCCTTGTGCGAGTGCCAGCGGATCGATGCCGGCCGCATGGCTGATGGCGATACGCTCGGCTTTGCCGTAGTCGAACGCAAGGTCCAGCAGGATCAGGTTGCGCAGCCCGTCCTCGCGAGCACGCTGACAAGCCATGCGCCCGTCGCTCAAGGCCAGCACGGCGTCACCGACCCGCAACAAACCCTGGCCGTCACGCTGGATGATCTCGACGCCTTGCTCGTGCAAACGTACGAGCAAGCCTTGAGCGATACCGAGGTCACCTTCCACGGCACACACTTCGACCGTCGCTGTGCTGCTGGTTTCAGCTGCGAGAGGACGTTCCACGCCGTGGGCATAGCTGTAGAAGCCCTCAGCGCTTTTGCGCCCCAGGCGTCCACCGTCCACCAACTCTTTCTGGATCAGCGACGGCAAGAAACGGGTGTCCTGGTAGTAGGCGTCGAATACGGAGCAGGTCACGGCGTAGTTGACGTCGTGGCCGATCAAATCGGTCAGTTCGAACGCACCCATGGCAAAGCCACCGGCCTCGCGCATCAATGCATCGAGGGTCTGGCAATCGGCAGCACCTTCCTGCAGCAGACGCAGGCTCTCGGCATAGAACGGCCGGGCCACGCGGTTGACGATGAAGCCTGGCGTGGAGCGGGTGTGCACCGGCTTTTTGCCCCAGGCCTTGGCGGTGTCGTACAGACACTCAGCCAACGCCGGATCGCTTGCGAGACCCGAGACGATTTCCACCAGCGCCATCACCGGCGCTGGGTTGAAGAAGTGCAGGCCGAGCAGGCGTTCTGGATGATCAAGCTGAGCGGCGATGCTAGTAATAGACAGCGACGAGGTGTTGCTGGCGAGGATGCAATGTTCGCCGCAAATACCTTCGATCTGGCGGAACAACGCGCGCTTGACCTCAAGGTTCTCGACGATGGCCTCTATGATCAGCTCGCAGTCGGCCAGGGTTTCGATGGCCTCCGCCGCGTGAAGGCGGGCGATGGTTGCACTGCGTGATTCGGCCGACAGCTTGCCTTTTTCGACCTGCTTACCCAGTTGCCGATCAATCCCTTCAACGGCTTGCGCAGCAGCGCCGGGGCGGTTATCCAGTAGCAGCACCGTATGCCCGGCGTGTGCCGCGACTTGGGCAATGCCTGCTCCCATGGCTCCGGCGCCGATCACAGCGATGCGTGCGTTGTTATTCAGTGCGGCCATGGCTCAGCGTCCCTTGAAACTTGGGGTGCGTTTTTCCATGAAGGCACTGACGCCTTCGCGGTAGTCCTCGCTGCGCCCGGCCAGGCGTTGCAGATCGCGCTCGAGTTCCAGCTGTTCGTCGAAGCTGTTACTTAGACTGGCATTCAGGCTGCGTTTGATCAGTGCCAGGCCGTAGGTCGGCTGGGTCGCCAGGTGGCGGGCCAGTTTCAACGCTTCGTCGCGCAGGTCGGCGTCATCCACACATTGATAAATCAAGCCCCATTGCTCGGCTTGCTCGGCGCTCAGGCGATTGCCTAGCAGGGCCAAAGCCTTGGCTCGAGCCATGCCGACAAGGCGCGGCAGCGTCCAGGTGCCGCCGGAATCGGGTATCAGGCCGATCTTGCAGAACGCCTGGATGAAGCTGGCCGAACGTGCCGCCAGCACCAGGTCGCAGGCCAGCGGAATGTTGGCGCCGGCACCGGCCGCTACGCCGTTGACCGCGCAGATCACCGGCAGTGGCAGGTCGCGCAGCTGGCGGATCAGCGGGTTGTAGAACTTCTCGATGGATTCGCCGAGATCCGGCACCGCGCTGCCCGGCGCGACATTGCGGTCGCTCAGGTCCTGTCCAGCGCAGAAGCCGCGACCTTCGCCGGTCAGCAGCAGGACGCGCACGTCCGGGTTCTGCCGCACTAGCTTGAGCGCTTCCTTCACTTCGCCATGCATCTGCGTATTGAAGCTGTTGAGCTGTTCCGGACGGTTGAGGCTGAGCAGGGCGACGCCGGCCTCGATGGAAAACAGGATGTGTTCGAAGTTCATGGTCTTGGCGCTCTCTTGGCGATCTCGAATTCGGGGATTACTGGCCGGTGAAGGTCGGCAGGCGTTTTTCCTGGAAGGCGGCGATGCCTTCATTGCGGTCGCGGGTGCCGGCCAGCACGGTGAAGGCGTGGCGCTCGAAACGCAGGCCGCTGGCCAGATCGGTGTCCATGGCCTTGAGCAGCGCTTCCTTGGCCAGGCGGACCGCCAGCGGGGCTTTGGCGGCGATAGTGCGGGCGATGTGCAAGGCGCGTTCGACGGTCAATTCCGGTTGGGTGACTTCGCTGACCAGTCCGGCACGCTGCGCCTGACGGGCGTCGATCGGCTCGCCGGTCAGGACCATCTGCATGGCCAAGGATTTGCCGACGGCGCGCAGCAGGCGTTGGGTGCCACCGGCGCCGGGCATGATCCCGAGGTTGATTTCCGGTTGGCCGAAACGGGCGTCTTCGCCTGCAATAATGATGTCGGCGTGCATCGCCAGCTCGCAGCCACCGCCGAAGGCGAAGCCGTTGACGGCAGCGATCAGCGGCTTGCTGAAGTTGCTGATGGCCTGCCACGAAGCCTGGCGCGGATCGTTGAGGATGCCGACCAGATCGCGCTCGGCCATTTCCTTGATGTCGGCACCGGCGGCGAAGGCTTTGCGGTTGCCAGTGAGGACTACAACGCGGGTGTCCGGATCGGCCTGGGCGGCGCGCAGCTCGTCCGCCAGTTCACCCAGTATTTGGGTATTGAGGGCATTCAATGCTTGCGCACGCTGCAGGGTAATCAGGCGGACGCCAGGCTCGATCAGCTCGACGGCAAGGGTTAGAGGCATGGCGGATGCCCTCAAGGTGCACGCTCGGCGTGGGTGCCGGCTCGTTATTGGATCGGCCGCAGGGGCCGGTTTTGCCCAAGTATAGCTGTAACATGATACGCAAACGCAACAAAAAATTTTATTGAATGTGTCCTATTGGTTGGGTGATGAGTTTGTATTATCTTCGTTTTAACGGAGCTGCTGATGATTTTCACCCCGATTTTATTGGGTTAATGCTGATTTATGGGGGGGCTAGGCCCTCATCGGGAAGGCTGGCTTCAAGTGATACGGTTTTTGGTCTTTGTGTTGGTAAAAAAGACGTGATACAAAATTACTCATTATTTGCATCGCTTTGTAAAGGACGCCTCCATGACCTGCTACAGCCTTGATGGCCTGACCCCAGTGGTAGACCCGACTGCTTATGTGCACCCCTCCGCCGTGCTCATCGGTGACGTGATCATCGGCCCGCATTGCTATGTCGGTCCGCTGGCCAGCCTGCGCGGCGATTTCGGACGGATCGTGTTGGAGGAGGGTGCCAACCTGCAGGACACCTGTGTGATGCACGGTTTCCCGGACAGCGACACCGTGGTTGAACGCAACGGCCACATCGGCCACGGCGCGGTGCTGCACGGTTGCCGCATTGGTGTCGATGCGCTGGTGGGCATGAATGCGGTGGTGATGGACAACGCCCGGATCGGCCCGCGTTCTTTCGTTGCGGCGGCGGCGTTCGTCAAGGCGGGGTTCGAATGCCCTGAGCAGTCGCTCATCATGGGCGCCCCGGCCAGCGTCAAGCGAACCCTCAATGATCAGGAAGTGACGTGGAAGCAGGCGGGAACGCGTGAGTATCAGCAACTGGCCAAGCGCTGTCTGGAACAGATGCAGGTCTGCGAACCGCTGAGCGAACCGGAGCCAGATCGCCCGCGCATCAGTGACCGTGGGTTACGGCCCAAGGGCAGTACTTTGTGAACATGGCCCTTACTCGAGAAGGTGTGTCAGTCGACACCCGGGTGGCTGACACACCCTCGCGAGCAGGCTCGCTCCCACAGGTGTATGCGATTAACTTGCAGACATTCGGTATATTCCTTTTCTTTTTTCGCTCGGTACGCCCATGTCGTCCCTGACACCTTTGAACCATCTGATTACGCGCTTCCAGGAGCAGACGCCGATTCGCGCCAGCTCCCTGATCATCACGTTGTACGGTGATGCCATCGAACCCCACGGCGGCACCGTGTGGCTGGGCAGCCTGATCCAATTGCTCGAGCCGATCGGTATCAATGAACGGCTGATCCGTACCTCGATTTTTCGTTTGACCAAGGAAGGCTGGCTGACCGCCGAGAAGGTCGGACGCCGTAGCTATTACAGCCTGACCGGCACCGGTCGCCGGCGTTTCGACAAGGCCTTCAAACGGGTCTACAGCACCACGATGCCGGCCTGGGATGGTTCCTGGTGCCTGGTGATGCTCACGCAGTTGACCCAGGACAAACGCAAAAAAGTGCGCGAAGAACTGGAATGGCAAGGTTTTGGTGCGATCTCGCCCGCCGTGCTGGCCTGTCCGCGCACTGATCGGGCTGACGTCAACGCGACGTTGGTCGATCTTGGCGCCCAAGAAGAAACCATCGTCTTCGAAACCACCTCACAAGACGTGCTAGCCTCCAAGGCCCTGCGTTTGCAGGTGCGCGAGAGCTGGAACATCGAGGATCTGGCGGCCCATTACAGCGAGTTCATTCAACTGTTTCGACCGCTTTGGCAAGTGCTTCGCGAACAGGAGAGCCTGCAGCCATTGGACTGTTTCCTGGCACGGGTCCTGCTAGTTCATGAGTACCGCAAATTGCTTTTGCGCGACCCTCAATTGCCCGACGAATTGTTGCCGGGCGATTGGGAGGGACGCGCCGCGCGTCAGTTGTGCCGCAACATCTACCGGTTAATCTACGCTAAGGCTGAAGAGTTGTTGAACAGTGCACTGGAAACCGCCGATGGTCCTTTACCAGATGTGGGCGAGAGTTTCTATCGACGTTTTGGCGGGCTTAATTAATCCGTGTGGTTCCGAGGCAGCGTGACTGTTTGAGGAGCAGGAGACCCCGGGGATTTGCGTAGATAATAAAAACAAGCCTGCGTGAGGGCAGATATGATTTCTTCAATTGCACAGCACCGTGATGGCTTCGATCAGTGGGTTCATCAGATCAACCAGATCTGTGGCGCCTTCAATGCGAAAACGCTAGGTGACGAATTTGCCGGTCAGATTCGCGAACACAAAGACGGCGCCCTGAAGCTCAGCTTCGTGGATGCCCGGCAGGCACGGTTGTACCGCACACCTCACGAGGTCGCGGCGGGTGAGGGCGGCAAGTACTTCGCAGTTTTTCAACTCGATGGCACCGCCGGCATGGCTCAGGGCGACAGTAAGGTGTTGCTGTCGGCCGGTGATATCACGCTGATCGACGGCTCGCGTCCCAGCGACTTCACCTACAGTCAAAACTCCCGGCAGTTATCGTTGATTCTGCCGTCGCAAATGGTCGACCAAACCCTGCGCTTCAGTCAGGTCAAATGTGGCCACCGGATTGCAGCGACATCGCCCATCGCAATGCTGTCGCACCGTTTGATCTTGGATGTAACTGAGCAAAAATGTCTCACTTGGCAGGAAAGTGAGGCGACATTGGAGGCTATTGTGACTCTATTGCGACCGGCCATCTGTCAAGTCGAAGAGGCTGATATGCATGAACGTATCTTCCGCAAAACGCTTACATTTATCGACGCAAACGTTCATTCGGAAGAGCTTTGCCCCGAATGGCTGGCACACGAGATAGGCATATCGACTCGCGGTCTTTACCGAATGTTCGCCAAAAAAGGGCTAGTGGTTGCGCGGTATATCAAAAATCGACGCCTTGATTTGTGTGCTGAATCACTGCGTCAATCTGTGATGGATCAGAAGTTGTCTGCTCTTGGCTATTCTTGGGGCTTCCCTGACTCCAGCCATTTTTCCACCGCGTTCAAATCGCGCTTCGGCGTTTCTCCTGGGGAGTATCGCAAACAACACACTTGAGAATAGTCTTTGGCGAAGTCAATTGTTCATCCCATCCTCAATGGCGATGCCTTGCGAGCGCATCGAGTTGATCAGCTCAGCACGGGTGCCAGGAAGGTTGAGCATTGCTTTCTGCCGTAGTCTTGATACTTCTTCGGCAGTGTATGGCTGGAAGTTTGCGGGTGTGCTTTTCCCCGCCATACCGTCTTCACGAATCAACCAATTCATCAAATCTGCGACTTGTTTGTTGTTTAGAGCGGATTGAGACATTCCTGGCACTCGTACCAGAAACTCACGACCACCCGGTACTTTCAAAAAGTTGCCGACGAACCCCGTCATACGCGGAGTGTCGTTGGCTGGTGAACCCATACCGTTGCCCAGATGGCAGCCGGCACATTGTAATTGGTAGTTCACGGCATTGCTGTAACCAGCCTGGTCAATTGGCGTTTGAGGTGCTTCGTTGCCTTGTGCCTGGCGCTGTGCCGGGTTGGGGATTGCTCTAGCATGGGCAAGCGGTGTGCTGATGGCGCAGACCAGGCTAAGAAGCAGTGATATACGCATGAGCGAGTACCTTTCTTTAGTTGCCGGTGACGATAATTAGAAAAGGCCGCCGATAAAAAACCGCCGATTGTGCGAACAACCGACGGCATGTACTGGCTTATATAGCGACGCCGCGAATGACCGCAACTGTACAATGGTAAATGTTCGATTTGGCCGCTAAGCACCAGTTCACGTCGTTGTTGTTAAACGGACGATAGGCGGGTTCTTCGCTGTCGTTGCGAGTGCATGCACATTGCGCACAACTTTGTTTACCACAGCAATCGTTGTAAGAAATGATGTAGTCCTTGCCATCGCCAGGGTTGCGGCAAGTACCGATCCAGGTGACCTGAGACACTTCTGTGCCTGGCGGGCAGGAAGTGACCGAGCCCCCGCAGCAACTGCACAAAAAACCGTCGATGGAGCAGTAGCGCCAGTAGTCGCAGGTGTTCGGATCACCAGGGTCTCCAGCTTTAGGATTATCTGCGGCAAGGGCTTTACCGGTGCGATCAAGCGGCAGGAGCACCGGCAGCGCGGCACCAACCACTATCAATGACCCCATGCGCGCGAGAAGCTTGCGTCGCGATGTGGTGTCCGCAACACGGCGAGTCGAACGCTCAAATAATAGATCCAGCAGTTTCATAGAGGTCTCCCTGCCTTAATCAGTGGGTATGGCCGTGGCTGTGGTCGTGGGGGCGCGGCTGGTTGTTGAGATATTCCTGCAGCGTTGCGCTTTTGAGGTGCTCAACTTCGAACAAGCTGTCGAGGTGCTCGCGCGAGTTGACCAGGCCCTTGGCGCGCAGAGTGCCAGCCTTGTCGATCAGTGCGGCGTAAGGGAGCTTGCCTATCTGGTAAGTCATGCCTACTTCTGGTCCGACCACATAGATTGCGTCGTCCAGCTTGTGTTCGCTTATCAGTGCTTGCTGAGCTTCCATGTCACCGTCGCTGATGAATACTACGTCCAGACGATCGGCCTGTTCTTTGGCTATGGACTTAATCGCTGGCAACAGGGACTTGCAGATCGGGCAGGTCGGTGAGAGGAAGAATAACAATTGGGATTTTTCTGCGGCGTAACCGAAGTTCACTGGCCGGCCGTGACGGTCGGCGGCAGTTACTTGTGGAGCAGCTTCGTTGACGGCCACGCCTTTATCTACCATCAGTGCCCCTGCCGGAGCGATGCGCCCATGCAGTACACCAATTTGGCGCACCAAGCCCATGACTGCGAATGACAAGGCTAAAAGAAGTAACCAGAGCAAAACGTTGGAAATAATTAAGCCGTCCATTTATCACCTACCAATCAGTTTGAGCAGAAGAGGAGAATTCGCCAGCAAGCCATCGGCTGCTGCGTAAATAAGCAACGCGACTGCACTTGCGAGCAGCGTCACAAAGCTGTCAAAAACGGTCAGTTCACGTACCAGTGGCGTAACGCCAGCAACCAGAGCCAAGGCTATTAACACGCTATTTCGCAGCAGCAGAACAGGCCGCAGTGGTTGCGCCTGATCTGGTCCGGCACAGCCACAATCTATGTCCCGCCGGCCACGCCACAAGTTGATGCCAATCGCCGCTGCATAGAGCGTGATCAGGCTAACAGCACTCAGTGCCGCCCATGCTCGGGTCATAGGAACCAGTAGCGTGAAGGCGATGATCAATTCCAGTATCGGGATCATTTTAGCGATGGGACGTGCCAACGGATCGGGTACCAATTGGTAGTCAGTCAATTGCCTGGCGAAGCGCGTAGGTGCACGTAATTTATGGGTCGCCGCGCTGGCCAGCAACACGGCAATAGCGAGCGCGCTGGCGATGACGATGATCGGATCAATAGGCATGGCCGAACCTCTTAGTAGGTCATGATCTGAGTGGCTGTTTTCGCGACTTTTTTCATACTTCCGCTGAGTTGATTGGTCTTCAGATCGAAAATCTGCAAACCACCTTCAATATCGCTGCCCAGCAGCACCGGCTTGTCGTCGCCCGTTGCCTGTAAACTCCACATCGGTATAGGCGCCTCTAGGGTCGCGATTTTCCTTTGTGTTTTGAGGTCATATGCCCAGATTAGTTGGCTTGGGTCTTCCCATTTCATGGGTTCGTGGGAATCGTGCATTAGCACGTACAAGCGATTGAGCTTGGGGGCGATGGCCATCAATTGCCAGCCGCCCGGTGCCCAACCGTCTTTTTTCTCGGCTTCAGTGATCAGTGACCAGCTCGGCAGGATTATTGGCGCATCACCGGCAAAGTCCACAGGGCGAACGGTCCCTGTGGTGGTAGTGAAGTAATAGGTGTCACCTACGTTTACTGCACGCTCTACCAGTTTCTCAGCGTTCGGGTCGAAGAACGGCGTACGGCTACGTGCAGATTCCTGGCCCTGCTCGTTGATCGTCACGACCTGCACGCTGCCATCACCGCATAAGGAAGCGAACCGACGCTTGCCCACAGGGTAGTTAAGCACGCAACCGGGGATTGCGATTTCGCCGACCACAGCTTTGGACTGCGTATCCACTACGGTCACTGACGTTGACGGGGTGAAGTTGTATATGTATACAAAACGGTCATCACTGCTGGTTTTCAGGCCGTAGCGCTGAGTCAGCATTTGGGCACGCTTGTTCGGAATCAGCACTTCCCATGCTGGTGAAAGCGTTGAGCTGTCCCAGGCTGCTAATACGTCGGTGCGGTTGCCGCGAGTGCCACGAGAATACCAGATGTCGGCCGTGTAGATGGTCTTGCCATCATGGCTTAGGGCTGATGGGGCTGCAAAGCCAGTAGGTATCATACCTAGTATGCGTTTATTGTCCGGGTCGACCACGGTGATTCGCCCTATCGCAAAACTTTCGAATTCAACATCGACAATAAAGGCTCTATGCGCTTCAGCTGGGAATGCCAAAGTGGTTTGGCCGATCGTGTCTGCCGGCAGGTCTGCATTGGCACTTTTTAAACCCAGTACCAGAAGGCTTAGGCCGAGCGCCGATTTTACGGTGATCCTGGTGGCTCGCATTTGCGGGAACTCCCTGAATTATTGTTTTTTCACATAGCGGATGCATTAACAGACTTCTGTAGCTTAATTTTGCCCTGTCAGGAAAAGGCGGGGTTTGTTGTGGCTGCCAACTGTTTGGTTGTTTGTGCCAGCTTTATATAACGTTTTTTGCGCTGTGCCTGGCGTCGATCCTCCTGCTTGGTCAGCACGGGCTTTTATATTCGAAAACTGGCCACTAACTGCTTAAGGCGATCGGCTTCGCGTTCCAGTTCGGTACACGCGCGTAACGTAAATTTCAGGTTCTCAACACCTTGCTGGTTAAGGGTATTGATTTGGGTAATATCCACATTCAATGCCTTTACCACAGAGGTCTGCTCCTCGGTTGCTGCGGCTACCGATTGATTGACGTTGTCGATCTCGCTAATACTCTGGGTCACACTGCCAAGTCTCTGTCCTGCTAGGTTGGCGATATTGACGCTTTCGTCGCTGTGTTGCTTGCTCTGGGTCATAATAGCTAACGACTCCCTCGCGCCCACTTGCAGTTCTTCGATCATTTTTTGAATTTGCCCCACTGAAGATTGCGTGCGTCCTGCTAGGCTGCGCACTTCATCGGCGACCACCGAAAAACCGCGGCCCGCATCACCTGCGCGCGCAGCCTCAATGGCAGCGTTGAGTGCTAATAGATTGATCTGTTGGGAGATGCCTTTAATTACATCGAGAATCTGCCCGATGTTTAGTGTTTTGCTGTTCAGTACTTCTATGTTGGCACATGATGTGCTGATTTTCGTTGATAATTGGTTCATCGTCTCTATTGTGCGCTCCACCACTTGACGCCCTTGTTCAGCCTGTTGGCGCGCGACATTGGCTTGTTGGGAGGCATCGCTGGCGCTGATCGCGATTTCCTGAGAAGCGGCTCCTAGCTCATTGATTGCGGCCGCCACACTGCGGGTTCGTGTGGATTGCTCATCAGAGTTAGTTAGTGACGAGTTCGACGCCAGCAATACTCGTTTCGCGCCCTCGTTGACGCCCATAGCCGCCTGCGATACTTCGCACATCGAGTGATGGATGCGCTCCACAAAGCGATTGAACGCGGTTGCCAATTGGCCAATCTCATCTTTCGATTGTACGACCAAGCGCCCTGTCAAATCGCCCTCGCCCAAAGCGATAGTCTCCATGGTTCGTGTCAGTAGTTTCAGTGGTCGAGTGATGCTATGCGCGGCGTACCAGACCAATGCCAGGCCAAGCAGGGCCGAACTGCCACCCAACAACAATGCCATTGCGATGCTTTTCACGGACTGTGCATCAAGATGCTGTTGCAGCTTGGCAGCGGGCGCTAGCAGCACGTCTTGCGCGACGGTGACCAGCACTCCCCAAGGAGCGGCACCGGCAATAGGTGGCAGCGGTTCGAGGACGCTGATATGTTTTCGGTCGACCAACACTTTTGGCTGGCCCAGGCGCAGGGTTTCCATGATCTGGTGGTTGTTCAGCGCCTGTCCGAGATGATTGACTTTGTGGCTGTCGGCGGAAACGACTCCCCGAGGGCTAACGATAATGATTTGCCCATTACCGTCGAAGAGTTGTAGTGCGCTGGCTTGGCTGTTCTGTTGCAGGGCTTCGAGACTAATATCCAGCCCGACCACCGCGATCACTTTACCTTCGATAATTAAGGGGAACGCGATGCTGGTAACCAGTTTACGGCTGCCGGAGGTTTCGTCGAAATAGGGTTCAAGCACGCAGGACGTTCGCCTATTCCGCGCGCATGTGTAAAAAGCGTTGTGCGGTTCGCCACTAGGGCCGGGCGCGGTATCGGCCAGCAGCGTTTCGTCACCGATGATCGCTTGTAGTTCTCCTGGTTGGCTTTGCACCCAATAAAGGGAAAAGCGTCCGGTCTCGTTGCTGCCCAATGCGGTCTGATTAGCGAAGCTGGTGTCGATGCCGTCCAGCGAGTCGGGCTCGAAAATGACATAGAGACCAAGTAGATCAGGCTTGTTGATCAAGGCTTGGTGCAACTGTTGGTTCAGCGCCAGGCGCAGTTCTGCACGATTCAGTTTCCCCTGCTGTTGCAATTGCCGCAGGTTCAGTAAGTGGCGGGATAATCCCTGGCCGTATTCGTACGTTTGCATAAAGGTGCGTTGTACTTGCATTGCTTGCACTGTACCTAGTGCTTGCATGCGCTCCTTGGCGGCATTGGCAAGCATCTCGCTGCTGGTCTGCGCGACTTGTTGGCTGTTTTGGTGAGTTTGGTAGAGTGATAACCCTACTAGGGCCGCGACCACCAACAAGAGGCAGAGGCCAGCCAGCAGTGCGATTTTGCTCTGAATAGTCAGAAAGCTTCTGTGCATTGCAAATGCCTTTTTTTCGCCAGAGCAGTGGACGCGCCACTGCCCTGGCCTGGCCTAGCTTAGAAAGTAGTGGCGAACACTACCTGGCTATAGAGGTTTTTGTTGTTGTTGCCGAGCTGGGTGCCTCCTTGGTCGGCGCTCTTATCCGGCTGGAATAGCCCGATCAGCGGCATAATCGTGAGATGCTCGTTGAAGCGCCATTCACCGTAGAGATCGAGCTCATGACCATCTGTGTTGCCGAGGTTGCGATCAATTGTGTCGAAGTTGAAATACATCGCACCGACAGTCAGGTTTTCTAATGGAGAAACCTTGAAGGTGACGTTCTGGATTCGCGAGTTGCTATTGAAGGGCCCGGCATAGTTACCCGCAACTTCTCCTTGGAACCAAGTACCAAAACCACGACTGAATCCGTAGAAAAGCGTGTCGTAGCCTTGCGAGAAACGGCTATAGCGGTAGCTGGTATAAGGTGTCCAGGCCACGTCGGCGAAGGTCCAACCAGCTTCTAGATACCAGGCGTCTTCGTTGTCGGCATTGGGTTTGTTCTGCTTGGCATATTCACCAGACAGGAACAGATTTTTCACCCCGGCATCGCCAGTCGCACGCACGCTGTATGTTTTCATGCCGTCGCGCTCGAGTTGTGCAGGGGAGGCGAATGTTTTTTCGACATCGGTGGTATTGATGTAGGTCAGGCCGACTGTAGCCTCTTCGGCTACGTGCTCGAGGGTGCCGACGTACATTTGGGTTTTGGCTTGGGCGCGGTTATCTGACTTTAGCCACATCAAGTCGCCGCGCCAGCCATCCTTGCCTCCTATGCGCAATACGGCTGTTTCGTCAAAAGCCTTGCGTGCAGCTAGCCAGTAGGCACCGCCGCGGTTGAATTCGCCATCACCCAGGCCATTACCTAAGTTGACGGCGTCACCGTTAATGAGGAACCCATCACCCACGATAATGTTCTGTCGTCCAAAAGACAGGTCGAGACCGTCCTCTCCCAGCGTCTGAAACAATGTGCCTGAGCGCCAGCCGAGATAAGCGTCTTCAAACTTGGTTCTACGCTCGGAGCCGTCACTTGACCCTGTTGCATCGCCGTCGCCCCACGTGCCGGAGCTCAATAGATTAGCCGCGCCGTAAGCAGTGCCTTGGCCTCCCAGCCCTTGGTCGAAACTCAGACCATATTTTATGTAGCCCTCGCGCCACGACGAGGAACCTGGGCTTAGACGGCCGGATATTCCGTAGTTTTCCTGGCTGTGGAAAACCCCGAATACTGCTTCCAGCGTGGCATTCACATGGCTGTCATCGTCAGCGTACAGCTCATAGGCGCTGGCGTTTGTGCTGCTTACCAGCAGCACTAGAGTCGATAGGGCAAGCAAGGGAGGCTTGAGCATAATTGGCATCCGTTTATGTTCTTGTTCTTGAGCGCAGGGTTGCGTTCTTTTTGGATACTAAAGCCCGGAACTTTTTCATCCTTTTGTATGCTTGCCAAAACTTTGGTCTTTCTTGCCAGAATCTGCGATTTGGCAGTTTTTACAATACGATTGGCATGCATGGCAAAACCTGGTGGGCTATGAGTCCCGACAATAGTTATCAACTCAGCCGAAGCGCTTGTGCGTCGGTATTTTCAGTGTGGACGCTTGTTTGCTGGCAAACGCACTAATATTCAAGGTGTTTCCTATGCTCACTTCTCTGCGATTACCGCTTTTCTGTGCGCTTTTGTCTTGCCTGACACAGGCTGCACTGGCTGAAGAATGCTCCTCTGACCGAAGCCGCGGCGCGCAGTTATTTGCCAATGAGTGCTCTGCCTGCCATTCGGTGACGAAGGGGGTGACGGGAATGATGGGCCCCAGCCTTGCTGGTGTGATAGGGCGCAAATCCGGTGCGCTAGCAGGTTTCAATTATTCACAGGCCATGCGTGGCAAGGACTTTAATTGGCAGGTTGAGAACATTGCGCAACTGATAGAGCAGCCACAGGCGTTTATGCCGGGCACTTACATGCCGTATGCGGGGATGGCCTCGGCGCAAGATCGCCAGGCCGTCGCCTGTTTTGTTAAAGAACAACAGTAATCAGCCTTCATCTGGCTTAACAATGTGTTCAAACCTAAGGTGATCTATGAGCAACGTTGAAATTCTGCCGCAAGTCGCTGCATTTCTTGGACGCCGCCATGGCTGTTTTATTGACGGCCAAACGGTACTAGCGGAAGGCAATTATATCACTGTGGTCAACCCGGCCACCGGCGAAGCCTTGTGCGAAACTCTTGATGCGCCACTGGATGTGGTGGAACAAGCCGTACAGTCTTCGCATGAAGCTTTCAAATCAGGTGCATGGTCGGGCCTGCGCCCTGCTGACCGGGAGCGTATTCTGCTGAATTTCACCGCGTTAGTTGAGGCGCACGCCGAAGAACTGGCTCAACTGGAAACGCTGAATCAGGGTAAGTCGATCAACGTGGCGCGCGCATTCGATCTGAGCGCCACCGTGGAGTTCATGCGTTACATGTCTGGTTGGGCCACTAAGATTGAAGGTCAGACTTTCGACGTATCAATTCCGGTGCCAGTGGGAGCAAAGTTCACCGCTTTCACTAGGCGCGAGCCGGTGGGCGTGGTGGTCGGGATTGTGCCGTGGAATTTTCCGCTGCTTATCACTGCATGGAAACTAATGCCAGCACTCGCCACGGGCTGTACGGTGATCATCAAGCCTGCAATGGAAACGCCCCTGACTGCTTTGCGTTTGGCGGAACTCGCGCTTGATGCGGGGATTCCTGCCGGCGTATTCAACGTTATAACCGGTGGTGGTGTTTCTGTTGGTGGCGTGCTGACTGCGCATCCGCTTGTAAGCAAGGTGTCGTTCACCGGTTCCACCTCTGTGGGTAAAACGGTGGGTGTGGCCTGTATGGATAACATGACACGGTTCTCGTTGGAGCTGGGCGGCAAAAATCCGATGATAGTGTTGGCTGACGCGGACATCGCTAAAGCTGTCCAAGGCGCCATCCTGGGTGGCCTTCTAAATAGTGGGCAGGTGTGTGCCGCGGCATCGCGCTTCTATGTACATCGCTCAATTTATGACGCGTTCATTGAGGGGCTTGCAGAAGCTATCTCTACTATGCCGATCGGTTCTGGAATGGATGGCGCGGCAGTAATCGGTCCGCTGGTCTCGCGTAAACATCAGCAAAGCGTTCTCAAACATATTGAATTAGCTCGCCAAGAGGGAGCTCGCATCGTCTTTGGTGGTGAGATCCTAGAGAACAAAGGTTTTTATGTACAGCCAACTATTCTGGCTGACATTGATCACAGCATGTCAGTGTCTCGCGAAGAAGTGTTCGGTCCAGTACTGGCAGTGATTCCATTTGATGACGAAGAGGCGGTTATCGGGTTGGCTAACGACAATCGATATGGGCTAGCAGCCAGTTTGTGGACCAACAATTTGACCAAAGCCATGAATATGATACCGCGTATTGAGGCCGGTACGGTGTGGATTAACGCCCATGTTTTGCTTGATCCGGCAATGCCGTTTGGAGGAGTTAAACAATCTGGCATGGGGCGTGAGTTTGGTCGCGCGGTCATCGAGGCTTATACCGAGCTGAAATCTGTCTGCATCACCCATTAGTGTTTTACGTTGCGGTAAATACTTGCGGCCTGCATCGGCGGGCCGTTTTGTACCAGTCGGAAATTCGCAGCACTGCTCTTTGCGTCAATTTAGTGAGTGTATAAAAGTTTTTTGCGGAATTACCGAACTCGATGTAATAGAAAGTAACGCTTCTAAGGTTTGGTCGCTCCTCCTCCGTCCATCACCGAGCAGGGTCCGAAATTCGCGCTTCATCCGAGATAACGACCTCTTCAAATTTAATTTTTTGTCAATCAGCTTGAGCTCTGGATCTGAGTAAGTTTCTTTGATCTGAGCGTTCCAGACGTATATAGATGAGTTCGGCAGTTCAGCTGCTCCGAATATTACAAAATTTTGATCTTGTATACCGCGCAGCGCAGAGCTGTGTTGAAGACGAACGTCACGCTGTATGGACGGATGGTGCGACAATTCGCGATGTGTCTTTATCTGCATTCGGTTCGATCTGGTCAGTATTTATCCCTGACGATTTAGATTTCGAAACTGCCCCAGAAGAAATTAAGATATGTCTTCGGAGCGCGCGATCAAGCTGCGTAGGTAGCCTATGGCGAAATAACTGAACTGTATTGAGGTTCACGCGCAAACCTTCAGTGTGGCAGTTATGGGGCTAGCCGCATAGGTATAAGGCTTGGCCAGCGAGGCATACCGCGTCGTCTGAGAGATTGGAACGTTGGTTAAGGTGGTTACAGGTGACTTTATCGAATTGGCCCTCGCAACGGCGCTTCCCACTTTTGGCGACAACATAATCTAACACGCCGAAATAAGCTCCCAGCTCTGAAATCAATCTCTTCCGTTCTAACATAGTCACTCCTTAGGTAAAATATATGCGTCGGGCCAACCAATCTTGCGTGACCAAGGCTGACGCCACCGATGTGGTAGCAGTTCCTTAACCTCACTGGCCCTTGCGTCGTCAAGCGCGTCAGTACGTCTTTGAGATAGGAATACGGATCGTGCCCATTGTTACGCACCGACTGGATTAAACTCAAGATTGAAGGCGCGCGCTTGCCACTGTGAAGCGACACGGCAAAGAGCTGGTTCTTTTGCCCGAGAGACATTATCTTCGTGATCCTGGCTGTCCTCGCTGACCAGATCCTAAGTTCGCCGCTCCCGCTGAGGTAAGCCTATGCTTGCAAGAAGCTATCATTGCGCAGGTGCAGTTCACAGTGCATCCCGTCATGGGGGGCTATGACCCTAGTGTGCTTGTAGCTTGCCAAACTGATTCGCTCCAGTATCCATCCCCGGTGGAGCAGCGGCATATCGCAGACCACGCCAGTAACAGTCTCGACTTCGACTATTCCAGTTATTTTCATCGCGAACTTCTCCAAGAGCTCTGATTTTTTGTTTCCAAACAGGCTCCAAGGAGGAATGTTGGCTAGCTATTATGGTATTCACTAGGCGAATCAAGAGTCGCTCCTATTTCTGGTCATGATTAATAAAATGGCGTAGCGAGTTTCATTCAAATGGGTAGACCGGTCGAGTGACTTATGATCTTTGCTAGTTTCTGCAACGAGGTGTATTGGGTAAAGGGGGGGGGCAACTCTCTAGAAAGGGTTGCCAAAAAATAGCCTGATTTCACTTTGCTTCGCATGCGTCCACAGGCCAATTTTATCGTGTCTGGACCTCTTTCAACATCATCGAATACAGCCGTGTGAGTACTTCAGTAGATTTACCAACTAGCGAGATTTCGTTGAGTTCGTGTTCCTCCACACCCTGATCGATCGTGTTCACATGAATCACCGTTTTGTACAACCCAAACGCAATATCAGGAAGATCCGAGGCCGGGGTGACGATCCCCGATGTGCCAACGGAAACCAGAACGTCGCAATCTTTAATCAATGACATCGCTGTCTTCCAGGCGCCTTTGGGGAGTTCCTCTCCGTACCAGACCACTCCAGGACGCAACTTTCCATTACATTTTTTACACCTAGGTGGCTCGATTAGGGCGCCGAAATCCGTCACGTGTACGTTATCTGGCGACAGGGCGGCAGGCCGGTGGCATGCAAAGCATTTCGGTGTAGCCAAACTGCCATGTAGGTGGAGAACTTCTTTCGAGCCTGCTTTTTCGTGCAAATCGTCGATGTTTTGCGTAATGATGGAGACCTTTCGCCCCAGAGTAGCCATCTGGTGTAGAGCGATATGACCTGCATTGGGTTTCGCTCTTGCGACCTGCTGTCGACGCCACAGATACCATCCCCATACCAGTTGAGGATTCTCGCGAAAAGCGTTGGCTGTTTCCAAATACTGTGGATTGTGCCCGGCCCATAATCCGGTGAGTCCGTCTCGATACGTGGGAATTCCGCTCTCTTGTGAAATTCCTGCGCCTGTTGAGATAACGATTTTTTTGGCTTCTATAAGGGCCTTTACTGCTTGCTCGTAATCCGTCATTAATTTGTTCATAGGTAATGGTTGAGTTTTAATAGTCTGAGGTTTACTGTTTGTTCTAATTTACCTATCACCCTTTTTTGGCGTTGGGATAGAGCTACTGTTTCGAGAGGGAGAAGCAACATTTTTTAATATGATTCTTTGGTCGGGAGGTGTTGCTTCAGCAGTTTCTAAAAGTAGATATCTATAAGAGTGCATAATTGTCTTATATATTATGTATGTTGGGCGGCCTTCAATCCTCTTTTCAATGACGGCCTCTATAAACTCCTCTAGGATCCATCCGCGTCCGCTTGCAACGTCAGGAGGGAGTACTATCGATATTTTCTCAATTCCAAGATTTTTACGGTTTAAATTTTTTGCCGAGAAATCTCGCATCCTAAAATAGCTATCCATAATCGAGATACTATGATTTACACCCATTGAGTTTAGGTGCCAATGAAAGATCATGAATAGCGGGTGCGTCCCTGTATGCTCGAATCGATCTAATGCGATTTGGCCATCCAAATATTTTGAGATGTCTTGACCCTCAAGCCCTGATTCGTCCACGACCGCGATCATCAATTCAGGCAAATCTAGATTCCTCCATCAGTTAAATATTCACAGTATACTGTGAAGACGATTGCAGCGCTCTACCTCACAGTTCCCTTCTGATAGGAGGGGTGAGTGGATATCGCAGTTGCATTTGGTAAGGTCTTGCGTGAGGCGAGATTAAGTCAGCAGGTTACGCAAGAGGCTTTAGCTGCCCAAGCTGGGTTGCAGCGCAATTATGTGAGTCTTATGGAGCGAGGTCATCACCAACCGACATTAGCTACGATCTTTGCTCTGGCCGCAGCACTCAATAGCTCCCCATTGGACTTGGTGAAGTCGACGATGGAAAAAATATCGGCTTCCGAATAGTACCTGACTAACAAGTCTTGGCTTTTTCATCTAACCTATTTTCCTGAAGCTCCAGTGATAAATCAGGATGCAGTGTGCGTGCGTGCGGCCCTTTGTTAACCCACCTATGCGAAAAAAACGCCGAGTCTATGGCTTTGCCTTCGTATGATAATTTGGCGTGATTGATTCTTTCATATCAGCATATAGCCGCAACTCGGTCCTACAGCGCATCGTTACGGCTATTTCAGTCAAAGCTCAAGCCCGATCCGAAAGCCTGAAAAAATCAGGCTTAGACGAATCGGGAGCTGGCGTGCTAAGTCATCGTGACAACGTGTCAATGCTTCGTGACAAGTGGGGAGACTATTAGTTAGTCCCAGCTCAGAGCACCACCAGTTTGGTATTCGATCACACGAGTCTCAAAGAAATTCTTCTCTTTCTTCAAGTCCATAATCTCGCTCATCCAAGGGAACGGGTTAGTCGTCCCTGGATATTCCTCTTTAAGACCGATCTGCGACAAACGACGGTTAGCGATGAACTTCAGGTAGTCCTCCATCATCGCCGCGTTCATGCCCAGTACGCCGCGAGGCATGGTGTCACGGGCGTATTCGATTTCCAGCTGCGTACCCTGCAGGATCATCTGGGTCGCTTCTTCCTTCATCTCGGCATCCCACAAGTGTGGGTTTTCGATTTTGATCTGGTTGATCACGTCGATGCCGAAGTTCAGGTGCATGGATTCGTCGCGCAGGATGTATTGGAACTGCTCGGCGACGCCGGTCATTTTGTTGCGGCGGCCCATGGAGAGGATCTGGGTGAAGCCGCAGTAGAAGAAGATGCCTTCCAGAACGCAGTAGTAGGCGATCAGGTTGCGCAGCAGCTCTTTGTCGGTTTCGACGGTGCCGGTTTCGAACTTCGGATCGGAGATCGAACGGGTGTATTTCAGGCCCCAGGTGGCTTTTTTCGCGACCGATGGGATCTCGTGGTACATGTTGAAGATCTCGCCTTCATCCATGGCCAGCGATTCGATGCAGTACTGGTAGGCGTGGGTGTGGATCGCCTCTTCGAAGGCCTGGCGCAGGATGTACTGGCGGCATTCCGGGTTGGTGATCAGGCGGTACACGGCCAGCACCAGGTTGTTGGCAACCAGCGAGTCGGCGGTGGAGAAGAAGCCGAGGTTGCGCATCACGATGCGGCGCTCGTCGTCGGTCAGGCCTTCCGGGTTTCTCCAGAGGGCGATGTCGGCGGTCATGTTGACTTCTTGCGGCATCCAGTGGTTTGCGCAACCGTCCAGGTACTTCTGCCAGGCCCAGTCGTACTTGAAGGGTACGAGTTGGTTGAGGTCGGCGCGGCAGTTGATCATGCGCTTTTCGTCAACGGCGACGCGGGCGGAGGCGCCTTCGAGTTCGGCGAGGCCTTCGGCGACGTCGAGGGAGTTCAGTGCAGCCTTGGCGCGGGCCACGGCAGCCGAGTCACTGGCCGTTACGGCGCGTGCCTCGAGGGCGGCGGCACCGCCGGCGCTGTCGAGGCGGTCCATGTTGGCTTCAGTAGCGTGGCCGGCGTTGGCGCCTTTCACTGCTGCTACTTCACTGTCTTCTTTGTCGAATTCGTCCCAGCTCAGCATGACGTGTCGTCTCCTGCGTGAGGGCCTGTCGCCCGTGTGAAACCTGATGGTTGGTTTTTCACACGGCCATACAGACCGCGTTGGATCTAAAGGAATCGTTTTTTGCAGCAGCTAAGGCAGGCAATAAAACAGAATTTTGTTCGGGGTTCCGAGAGCCTCTGACGGGCGCAATCAGCGTTGAACGCTGCTGCGGGGCTTCAGACTGGCTTTTCATCCCTGTAAGGGAATATTGCTGTCCCGATTAGGGCGGCATTATAGGGAAAAAAACACGGCTGTGCTGAGGCGAATCCGCACATGGAGCGGTCGAGGAGGATGGTTTTTCGAGGAGAGTGAGGGTTTACAGGGCTTTGCCGGGGAAAGATTTTTTTTTGGAAAAATATCGCAGTTGTGGATTTGATCAAAAAACGTACAAAAAATCGCGGTTTTCACTACATCTAGTGTTTTGCAACCCTTTTGAACGACTTCAGACACAACTGAGCCCGACCGAAGTCGGGCTGGAATCGACCCTCAATGTTGCGCAGAGCGGTTCAATTCGGTGCAGTCTCAATCATCAATTGGTACAGCCGTTGCCCATCACGCTATAGCGCAGGATGTGACGCTGGCCTTTGGAGTCGTCGTACTCCATTTTCGCCGGTACCACTTCGCAGACATTTGGAATCTCGCTCATGGATACAACGTTGGCGATGTCCAGGTGGGTCGAGTAGGTGTATTCCTCGATGATCGGTTGTTGCTGTGCGACATCAGTCGGGACCTCGTCTGCCATGGCGGTTACGCACAGACTGCTGAGGGCCAGAACCAATAAAGCTTTCATTTCAAAGTTACCTTTTTGAGGTCGAGTGGGGTCACGCAACCTTTTTGGGGTTGCGTGTGGAGCTTGAGTATTTGATGCATTACCTGGAGAGCTGGATTAACGGCCTTCGTGGGGGCTGTAACGTTGTTAATCGCGTTTGCCGTGTTGGCGAGGTGAATTTTAGGGAGGTAGGGCAGGGGTAAACAGAGCGGGTTTTGATAAACACTTTTGGCAGATTTGGTAACAATCGCCGGATGTCGTGTCTGCGGCGATGCGGTGCGTCTGATAGACCGAGTCGTCTGAATCGCTGGCAAGCCAGCTCCCACAGGGGGGCGCGGTGATTTGACCGAACGGTGTAAGGCCTGCGCGAGGGGTATCTGGACGTTTTGTAGGGGCTTGTTACTACCATCGTCGAATGGTTCTATGGGCCCGGCCCCGTTACAACAGGGTCATACAAAAACAACTATTACACCGAGGTAGGAAAGATGAGTGCGGCTTCTCTGTATCCCGTTCGTCCCGAGGTTCTGGCTAACACGCTGACTGACGAGGCGACCTACAAAGCCATGTACCAGCAGTCGGTCGTCAACCCTGACGGTTTCTGGCGCGAGCAGGCCAAGCGTCTCGACTGGATCAAACCTTTCACCACGGTGAAACAGACGTCGTTCGACGATCACCATGTCGACATCAAGTGGTTTGCCGATGGCACCTTGAATGTTTCCTACAACTGCCTCGACCGTCATCTGGCCGAGCGCGGCGATCAAGTCGCGATCATTTGGGAAGGTGATGATCCTTCCGAAAGCCGCAACATCACCTACCGCGAACTGCACGAACAAGTGTGCAAACTCGCCAACGCCCTGCGTGGTCAGGACGTACACCGCGGCGACGTGGTGACCATTTACATGCCGATGATTCCCGAAGCCGTGGTCGCCATGCTGGCCTGCACCCGGATCGGCGCGATTCACTCGGTCGTGTTCGGCGGTTTCTCGCCGGAAGCGCTGGCCGGTCGCATCATCGACTGCAAATCAAAAGTGGTGATTACCGCCGACGAAGGCATCCGTGCCGGCAAGAAGATCCCGCTCAAGGCCAACGTCGACGACGCGCTGACCAATCCGGAAACCAGCAGCATCCAGAAAGTCATCGTGTGCAAGCGCACCGGCGGCGACATCAAGTGGAACCAGCATCGCGACATCTGGTACGAAGACCTGATGAAAGTGGCGGGCACCGTTTGTGCGCCGAAAGAGATGGGCGCTGAAGAAGCACTGTTCATCCTTTATACCTCCGGCTCGACCGGCAAGCCGAAGGGCGTGCAACACACGACTGGCGGTTACTTGCTGTACGCGGCGATGACCCACGAGCGCGTGTTCGACTATCGCCCGGGCGAAGTTTACTGGTGCACCGCCGACGTCGGCTGGGTCACTGGCCACAGCTATATCGTCTACGGCCCGCTGGCCAATGGCGCGACCACGTTGCTGTTCGAGGGCGTGCCGAACTATCCGGACATCACCCGGGTGGCGAAGATCATCGACAAGCATAAGGTCAACATCCTCTACACCGCGCCGACCGCGATCCGCGCCATGATGGCGTCGGGTCAGGCAGCCGTTGAAGGCGCTGATGGCAGCAGCCTGCGTCTGCTGGGTTCGGTGGGCGAGCCGATCAACCCGGAAGCCTGGGACTGGTACTACAAGAATGTCGGCAAATCGCGTTGCCCGATCGTTGATACCTGGTGGCAGACCGAAACGGGCGGCAACATGATGAGCCCACTGCCGGGGGCTCACGCGCTCAAGCCGGGTTCGGCGGCGCGTCCGTTCTTCGGTGTGGTGCCGGCGCTGGTCGACAACCTCGGTAACATTATCGAGGGCGAGGCCGAAGGCAATCTGGTGATTCTCGATTCGTGGCCGGGTCAGGCGCGCACGCTGTATGGCGACCATGACCGCTTCGTCGACACCTACTTCAAGACCTTCCGTGGCATGTATTTCACCGGTGACGGTGCGCGTCGTGATGCCGATGGCTACTACTGGATCACCGGGCGTGTCGACGACGTGCTCAACGTGTCTGGCCACCGCATGGGCACAGCCGAGATCGAAAGCGCCATGGTTGCCCACCCGAAAGTCGCTGAAGCAGCGGTGGTCGGTGTGCCGCACGACATCAAGGGGCAGGGCATTTATGTCTATGTCACGTTGATTGGCGGTGAAGAGCCAAGTGAGCAACTGCGTCTGGAATTGAAAAACTGGGTGCGCAAGGAGATCGGGCCGATCGCTTCGCCGGACGTGATCCAGTGGGCGCCGGGCTTGCCGAAGACGCGTTCGGGCAAGATCATGCGCCGGATTCTGCGCAAGATTGCTACCGCGGAATATGACGGGTTGGGCGATATTTCGACCCTGGCTGATCCGGGTGTGGTGCAGCATTTGATTGATACGCACAAGACCATGAATGTTGCGTAAGTAGCAGGTCTGAAGAGAAGAAAGCCCTGTCCGGTGTATGCCGGGCGGGGCTTTTTTGTGTCTGGAGGTTTTGTGGTGGTTGGGCTGGCCCCTTCGCGAGCAGGCTCGCTCCCACAGTTTGACCGAGTACCTTCAGACAAAATGCAGATCCCTGTGGGAGCGAGCCTGCTCGCGAAGGCCATCTGGCAGACGCCGGTGCAGTCCGCTGTCAGTCCGCAAACCCACCCAACCAATAATTATCGATCTGCGCCGTAAGACATTTCCCACTGTTACCGGGCCAGATCCACGTAACCGAATATGTAACCGCTGGCGCCAAACCGGGGCATAGGGAAACGCATCGCCCCGTTTTAGAGCCTCAAACCCTCCAGTGAAAAATAAGACATAACGCTGCGCTTGCCGGATTAGAAGGGTTTGCGAATAATAGGCCCGCAATTTGCAGCATAGATCGGTTCACAATCGTTCGCTCTTGCATGAAAATGCGGGGCTGTCAATGTGCTCAAGCGGGTTTCTCTGTGCATCTGTAATTAGTTGTCGCATTGAAGAAATATCGGCTTCGGGCCTGTCGTTAGAATGCCGATCACCCGCTCATCGTGGCTGACGTTGAAACCTGCGACGGTTTCAATGGGAAATTTCCCACCGATGCAGCAACCGATTTCTAGATTCACCCATTCGCATATTGGGCTGTCGCTCACTCTGCCGTTTTTGCCCTTTACCGATGGAGTCCCAAGATGAAGAAACTTGTGCTGCTTGGCGCCCTGGCACTGTCCGTGCTGTCGCTGAATTCCTTCGCAGATGAAAAACCTCTGAAAATCGGTATCGAAGCGGCTTACCCTCCGTTCGCGTCGAAGTCGCCGGACGGCAACATCGTCGGTTTCGACTACGACATCGGCAACGCCCTGTGCGAGCAGATGCAGGTCAAGTGCGTGTGGGTCGAGCAAGAATTCGACGGCCTGATCCCGGCACTGAAAGTGCGCAAGATCGACGCGATCCTGTCGTCCATGTCGATCACTGAAGATCGCAAGAAGTCTGTGGACTTCACCAACAAGTACTACAACACTCCGGCCCGCCTGGTCATGAAGGCCGGCACTCAGGTCAGCGAAGGTCTGGCTGAGCTCAAGGGCAAGAACATCGGCGTGCAACGGGGTTCGATCCACGAGCGTTTTGCCCGCGAAGTCCTGGCCCCACTGGGTGCCGAGATCAAGCCGTACGGTTCGCAGAACGAAATCTATCTGGACGTGGCCGCCGGTCGCCTAGACGGCACCGTGGCTGACGCGACGCTGCTGGATGACGGCTTCCTGAAAACCGACGCTGGCAAAGGTTTCGCCTTCGTTGGCCCGGCATTCACCGACGTCAAATACTTCGGCGACGGCGTAGGCATCGCAGTGCGCAAGGGCGACGCCCTGAAAGACAAGATCAACACCGCTATCACGGCTATCCGTGAAAACGGCAAATACAAAGCAATCCAGGACAAGTACTTCGCCTTCGATATCTACGGCAAGTAATACGTCTCTGCGACAAGTCCGAAATGGCGCAAGCAACAGGATCTCTGAGGTTTGCGCCATTTTTTCATCCCAACTTTCGAGGACCTGAATCATGTTGAAAGGCTACGGGGCTGTCATCCTCGATGGCGCATGGCTGACGCTTCAGCTCGCCTTGTCTTCCATGGCCCTGGCCATCGTTCTCGGGCTGATCGGTGTCGCGTTGCGCCTGTCGCCGGTGCGCTGGCTGGCCTGGCTGGGCGATCTGTATTCCACGGTGATCCGCGGCATTCCCGATCTGGTGCTGATCCTGCTGATCTTCTACGGTGGTCAGGACTTGCTCAACCGCGTCGCGCCGATGCTGGGCTATGACGATTACATCGATTTGAATCCGCTGGCCGCCGGTATCGGTACCCTCGGTTTCATCTTCGGTGCGTACCTGTCGGAAACTTTCCGTGGTGCGTTCATGGCCATTCCCAAAGGCCAGGCCGAGGCGGGCATGGCGTACGGCATGAGCAGTTTTCAGGTGTTCTTCCGGGTGATGGTGCCGCAGATGATTCGTCTGGCGATTCCGGGCTTCACCAACAACTGGCTGGTACTGACCAAGGCCACCGCGCTGATTTCCGTGGTCGGTCTGCAAGACATGATGTTCAAGGCCAAGCAGGCGGCTGATGCTACCCGCGAGCCTTTCACCTTCTTCCTTGCAGTGGCGGCGATGTACCTGGTCATCACCAGCGTTTCGTTGCTGATACTGCGTCAACTTGAGAAGCGCTACTCGGTAGGCGTAAGGGCGGCTGATCTATGATCTTCGACTACAACGTCATCTGGGAGGCTCTGCCGCTGTACTTCGGCGGCTTGGTGACCACCCTCAAATTGCTCGCGTTTTCGCTGTTTTTCGGTTTGCTGGCAGCGTTGCCACTGGGCCTGATGCGCGTCTCGAAGAACCCGGTCGTCAACGGCGCCGCGTGGCTCTACACCTACGTGATTCGCGGCACGCCGATGCTGGTGCAACTGTTTTTGATCTACTACGGTCTGGCGCAGTTCGAGGCAGTACGTGAAAGCTTCCTCTGGCCATGGCTGTCCAGCGCGACGTTCTGCGCGTGCCTGGCGTTCGCGGTCAACACCAGCGCCTACACCGCTGAAATCATTGCCGGCAGCCTCAAGGCCACGCCGAACGGTGAGATCGAAGCGGCCAAGGCCATGGGCATGTCGCGCTTCAAGCTGTACAAACGCATCCTGTTGCCGTCGGCCCTGCGCCGGGCGCTGCCGCAGTACAGCAACGAAGTGATCATGATGCTGCAGACCACCAGTCTGGCGTCCATCGTGACCCTGATCGACATTACCGGTGCGGCCCGTACCGTCAACGCGCAGTTCTATCTGCCGTTCGAGGCGTACATCACCGCTGGCGTGTTCTACCTGTGCCTGACCTTTATTCTGGTTAAGCTGTTCAAGCTGGCCGAGCGCCGCTGGCTGAGCTACCTGGCCCCGCGGAAGCACTGATATGGAACGCATCGATCACGTATTACCGTGGAGCCATCTGGGCAGCGAGCGCAAGATTTCGGTGTTCCGTTTCGGCGGCGGCGAGCGCAAGGCCTACATTCAGGCCAGCCTGCACGCTGACGAATTGCCGGGCATGCGCACCGCCTGGGAGCTGAAAAAGCGCCTTGGCGAACTCGAAGCAAAAGGCTTGCTCAACGGCGTGATCGAGTTGGTCCCGGTGGCCAATCCGCTGGGCCTGGGGCAATTGCTGCAAGGCAATCACCAGGGCCGTTTCGAGGCGGGCAGTGGCAAGAACTTCAACCGTGATTTCGTTGAGCTGAGCGCGCCGGTTGCGGCTGCTTTGGCCGACAGCCTCGGTGATGATCCACACGCCAACGTTCGCCTGATCCGTCAGGCGATGGCTGATCATCTGGCGGCGTTGCCTGCGGCGAGCAGCCAGTTGCAAGGCATGCAACGCGTCTTGCTCAGCCACGCCTGCAACGCTGATGTGGTGCTCGACTTGCACTGCGACGCCGAAGCCGCGCTGCACATGTACGCGCTGCCGCAGCACTGGCCGCAGTGGCGTTCGCTGGCAGCGCATTTGAATGTGAAAGTCGGTTTGCTGGCGGAAGATTCCGGCGGCAGCTCCTTCGACGAAGCGTGTTCGCTGCCGTGGTTGCGTCTGTCGCGGCAGTTCCCCGATGCGCAGATTCCATTGGCGTGCCTGGCAACGACCATTGAGCTGGGCGGTCAGGCCGACACTGGTCGCGCTGAAGCCCAGGCGTATGCTGAAGGCATTCTGGCGTTCCTCGCCGAGCAAGGTTTGATTACCGGCGAGTGGCCGAATGCGGCGCACGAAGCGTGCGAAGGCATGCCGTTTGAAGGCACGCAATTGCTGTTCGCGCCCCACCCGGGCGTGGTGAGTTTTCTGCGTAAACCCGGCGAGTGGGTTGAAGCCGGTGACGAGATTTTTGAAGTGATCGACCCTGTGTCCGATCGGGTCAGCACGGTGTGTGCTGGTACGTCCGGGGTGCTGTTTGCCATTGAACGGCTGCGCTATGCCCAACCCGGTTTCTGGCTGGCCAAGGTGGCGGGGCGCGAAGCGCTGCGTCACGGGCGCTTGCTCAACGACTGACTGACTGTTTTTGTGAGAACCGACCGCATGTACAAACTTGAAGTCCAAGACCTGCATAAACGCTATGGCAGTCACGAAGTGCTCAAGGGTGTTTCCCTGAAAGCGGCAGCCGGCGATGTGATCAGCATCATCGGCTCCAGTGGCTCCGGCAAAAGTACTTTCCTGCGCTGCATCAACCTGCTCGAGCAGCCGCACGCGGGCAAAATTCTGCTCAACAACGAAGAGCTGAAACTGGTCGCCAACAAGGACGGCGCGCTCAAAGCCGCTGATCCGAAACAGCTGCAACGCATGCGTTCGCGCCTGTCGATGGTGTTCCAGCATTTCAACCTGTGGTCGCACATGACCGCGCTGGAAAACATCATGGAAGCGCCGGTGCATGTGCTCGGCGTCTCCAAGGCCGAAGCCCGCGAGAAAGCCGAGCACTACCTGAACAAGGTTGGCGTGGCGCATCGCAAGGACGCGTTCCCGGGGCACATGTCCGGTGGCGAGCAGCAGCGTGTGGCGATTGCCCGAGCGCTGGCGATGGAACCGGAAGTGATGCTGTTCGACGAACCGACGTCGGCGCTCGATCCGGAACTGGTCGGCGACGTCTTGAAGGTGATGCAGGCGCTGGCTCAGGAAGGCCGCACCATGGTTGTCGTGACCCACGAAATGGGCTTCGCCCGTGAAGTGTCGAACCAGTTGGTGTTCCTGCACAAAGGTGTTGTTGAAGAGAGCGGTAACCCGCGCGAAGTGCTGGTCAATCCGCAATCGGAACGTCTGCAGCAATTCCTGTCGGGTAGCCTCAAGTAAACGGGGCTGCCGATATGCACCGTAATAGTGCATGCTTCGCAGCCTGAAGGCTGGCTACAATTCCTGTGGGAGCTGGCTTGCCAGCGATAGCGGTGGGCCAGTTGGCATATCTGGTGCAGATACACCGCCATCGCTGGCAAGCCAGCTCCCACAATGGATCTGCGCCGGTTTTGCGATTTACGTTCATTTACGGGCTAGCATTGGCCCATGCCTTCATCACCGTTGTTCGTTTCGGATCGCTCACCCATGACTGCCCATCGAATTGGTTTCCTGATTTGGCCCAGCACTAAAGCGTTGACGCTGGCGCTGGCGGAGGAGGCCTTGCGTGTTGCTCAGCGTGTGCATCCGGACGTGGTCTACGAACTGTCGTTCTTGCAGGCCGAGCCGCCGAGCGACGGCGCCTGGCAATTACCCGGCGAACCGTGGGCCGGCAAGCTGGAAAACTTCCAGAAACTGTTTTTGGTCGCCGATGAGCCGCCGACTGCCCTGGCTCCGGCACTCAGCAGTGCGCTCAAGCAACTGGTGCGTACCGGTTGTGTGATCGGTGGTTTGTCCGCCGGTGTGTACCCGTTGGCGCAAATGGGTTTGCTCGACGGTTACCGCGCGGCGGTGCACTGGCGTTGGCAGGACGATTTCGCCGAGCGCTTTCCGAAGGTCATCGCTACCAGCCATCTGTTCGATTGGGATCGTGATCGCCTGACCGCGTGCGGCGGCATGTCCGTGCTTGATCTGCTGCTGGCATTGCTGGCCCGTGATCACGGTGCAGAGTTGGCCGGCGCCGTTTCGGAAGAACTGGTGGTCGAGCGCATCCGCGAGGGCGGCGAGCGTCAGCGCATTCCATTGCAGAATCGCCTAGGCTCCAGTCATCCAAAGCTCACGCAAGCCGTGTTGCTGATGGAAGCCAACATCGAAGAACCGCTGACCACCGACGAAATCGCCCAGCATGTGTGCGTGTCCCGTCGGCAGCTTGAGCGGATCTTCAAGCAATACCTCAACCGTGTGCCGAGCCAGTACTACCTGGAACTGCGCCTGAACAAGGCCCGGCAAATGTTGATGCAGACCAGCAAGTCGATCATCCAGATCGGCTTGTCGTGTGGCTTCTCCTCGGGGCCGCACTTCTCCAGCGCCTATCGCAATTTCTTCGGTGCCACGCCGCGGGAAGATCGCAACCAGCGGCGCAGCAGCAGCCCGTTTGAATTGTCGTCGGTGCCGTCAGAGCGCGGTTAACCGCCGCCGGTCATTCTGAAACATCGGATGAGTCGATCGACATGACTGATCCTTCCGTTTCTGTGGAAATGGATGTCGACTCGGACGGCGTCGGAACTCGCTCTGTTTGCCGCCCTGCCAGTGCGGCGTTTCTTCTGAGTCGATAACCTTCCACGCGTTGCTCACTTTGCGCGGATAGCGGATTACCGCTGAAATCGAACTCGGTAGTGCTGGCGTTCCAGAAGTTTTCGGGTAACTCGACAATCGCATTGTTGGAGAAATTGACGTACTCCAGGCGCTGCACGGGAAGCGTGAGCGGTGGTTCGCTGATGCCGGTGTTGCTCAGATCCAGCCAGGACAACTGCTCCAGGCGGCCGAGATCGGGGGTGAGGCCTAGCGGGTTGTCTCTTAGGATTAGCGTGTTGAGATTGCTCCTCGTGGCCAGCACCTCAACGCTGGCCGGGGTCAGCGTGATGTGGCAGCCCGACAGTCTCAATGCAGTGAGTTTTTCCATGGATGACACGACTGTTGCAATGTCGTTGAGCTGATAACCCTGAATCGCCAGCTTCTCTGCGTTAGGAAACAGCTTCAGAAACTCACCGAGACGCGACGGCGCGCCAGACCCGTTCAACAGGAAGACAGTGCGCACATGCGCGAAGTCTGCTGTAGGTGTGGGCAGGTCCCCCCTCACAGGGACGTTGAAGCTGAATTCGAATTCGTTTTGCCCCTGTGCAACGATCCGGCGCCAGCAGTTTTCCAGGGTTTGCTTGAGCGACTGTCTGTTGGCCTGTTCCTCTCGCAGGGCGTCGCCCGTCAGTGGACTGCGGTTGGCCGGATCCAGCGGTGTCTCGTTGGCCCATAAATCGAGCTCGTGTGTCAGCATGGCGAGTTCAGTGGTGCGGCGCACCAGTTCGACATGACCATCAGCCAGCGTGCCGGGCAAACTGTAGACAAGTTCGTTGATTTGGCTGTCAGTCAGACTTGGGTAAAGCGTAAGGGCCAGTTCCCTGTCCGTGGCTTCGACCGGCACGCTGAATGTGTGGCCGTTGGTTTGGTAGCAGACTTTGACGCGTTCCCGCGCAGCTGCCGAGATCGGGTTGTCATGCAAGTCGATAATCTGGGCGACGTCGGCGGGGAGGTTGAGCAGTTCATCAGACAGTTCGCTGATGTTGTTCTCAGAGAGCATTACGTCCTCCAGAAGGGGCAGGCTGGAGAGTCCGGGCGGTACACGGTTGATCGAGGTTTTGGAGAGATCCAGAAATATCATGTCCGTCAGCGCCGAGACGTCTGGCGCTTCGACCAATGGGTTGTTGTGAAGATCCAGTGCCCTGAGTCGCGACAGTGAAGAGAGCGCAGCTTGCCCCTCGGCATCGAAGATGACGCCGCAACTACTCAGCACCAGCGATCTGAGTGTAGGCATTCGATTGAGCACCGGGGGAATCCGCCCCAAAGCGAATGTGCGCAGCTCCAAAGCCTGTAGCCTGCTGAAGCCGCTCAGAAAGCCATCAGACACTGTCAGCGCATCGTTGCCCAGCAAAGAGAGCTGGGCGACATGACTGAAATCAGCAGTCAGTGTCGGCATGTCGCCGATAAACCTGAGTTCGGCAGCGAAGATATTGGAGCGTACTTCAGTTTTTTCGACATGTCGGCTGCGCCAGAAAGCCTGCAACTCCCGACTGAAATCCGTCCGGGCAAAATGCTGGCTGGCTCTTTCGACCGCATCGATGAAACGACCCGTGCTCGGGTCGCGTGGGGGAATGCGTTCGGCCCACTCGGCGAGGTCGCTGATCATCGTCGCTATCTCGGCTTCCCAACGCAGCAGTTGAGCGCTGCCAGCCGCCAGCGAGCCGGGCAGGGAATAGATCATGTTGACGGCGCCTTTGGACTTCAGTGCTGGAAACAGTACCTTGGCTTTGGCGATATCGGCCGTATCGGGGAGCACTCCGAAATTGTTGAGGGCGTGGTAATGCCCCTTGATTCGATTGCGACTGGTCGCAGACAGCGGATTGCCCGCCAGGTTGATGCCATCGGCAAGGTCGGGAACGACCTCAAAAAAGGAGTCGGGCAGATCGACGATCCCGTTGCCATCAAGCCTGACATCGCGCAGGTTGGGATGGTCAGCGAGACCTTCCGGCAAGCTGGAAATACCGGTATTGGAAAGGCGAAGATCATTGAGCAGCGGCATTGTCTCAACGTTAGGCGCGACCCCCAGCGGGTTGTTGCGCAGATCAAGCAGCTCAAGTTCACTCAATGATTCCAGAACGCTCTGCCCGTCGGCGGTCAGCGTAACGCCGCAGTTAATCAGCGACAGCTCCCTGAGCTCTTTCAGGCGAGTGAGGTTGTCTGGCATTTGACCCAGCGCGAAATCGCGCATTTCCACCACTTGCGCGTTGGGGAAGAGCTCTAGAAAACGGCCGACTTCGGTGATACCCGGATTGCCGGTGAAATCCACCGTCAAAACGTGACTGAAGTCGACCGTCAACCTTGGCATATCTCCCGAAAAAGCCAGGTTCGCTTCGAAGAAGTCGTTACGCATGTCGGTGCCGTCCGAGCGGCTTTCCCAGAGTCGTAAAATCTGTTCGCGAAAGTCCTCTCGCGCCCGGAAGTCATTGAGAAAATCCATGGGCGGGCGAGCTTCGCCGGTCACCGGGTGATGCGCCGAGCCTTGGGTGGTCCACGCAGAGAGATCCGCCCTCAGGGTTTCCAGCTCTGCTTGCCAATGCTGCAGTTGAATCCTGCCCTCTGCCAGGGTGCCGGGCAGGGAGTAGATCATGTTGCTCGCATCCTGCGCGTCGAGTGACGGAAACAGCTCTCTGGCGAGTTCGACATCGGCGGTGTCTGCTGACACTTCGAAGTCATGACTGGTCTTGCGGAAGTAGGTTTTTATCCGGTTGCGCGATTCGGTTGAAAGCGGATTGTCAGCAAAGTCGAATCCTCGTGTACGGTCCAGCGGTAGCTTGAACAGCGCTTCTGGCAACTGCGTGATGAAATTGTCGCGCAGAACCGCGATGTGCAGTTCGGGAGGATCGAGCAGCCTGGGCGGGAGTTCGTTGATGCCGGTCAGGGACAGATCGATGCTCCTGAGCATGGGCAAAAGATTCAAATCAAACAGGGAGCCTAATGGGTTGTCGCTCAGCTCCAGGATCTCGATCTGATTCATCTTCAGCAAGGCTGCCTGGTTTTCAGGCGTGAGTACGAAGCCGCAGCTCTTGAGCTCCAGTGCGCAGAGCCGGGGCAGGTCGAGGGTTGGCAGAAGACCCGGCTCCAGATCAAAAAAACGCAGTTCCAGAATGGTCAGACTCCTGAACCGTTGCAGGAACGATGACAACGCCGTAATGCTCTTGTTGCCGTTAAACGTCAATCGGGTCACATGGCTGAAGTCTGCGCTGAGCAAGGGCATGTCACCCATGAACTCAAGGGTCGCCACCAGATGGCTGTCTCTGGCGCCGGGTTGGCGAGGCGACCTGTTGCGCCAGAAGTGCTCAATTTTTCCGGCGAAGTCCTCCCTCGCCAGATGCTCACTTACCTGTTCGTTGTGATTCAAGCGTTGGCCACTGGAAGCCGAGTGCTCCGGGATCCGGGTTTTCCATTGAGCAAGATCAGTGCGTAATTGCGTGACCTCTGCCTCCCAGTTGGCGAGTTGGCTTCGGCCTTCGGCCAGTGAGCCGGGCAACTTGTAGAGCAGGTCATTCGCTTGCTCAGCGCTCAGTGCTGGAAACAGTTCGGTGGTGCGATGAATATCTGCCTGCTCGATCGTCACCCCGAAATTTTTCTGCGTTCGGTTGAAGAGGGTTTTGACTGACTCCCGAGTGGCGGCGGATAGCGGGTTGTTGGTAAAGCTAAGCTGCCCGGTCAAATAGTGTGATGACGTCAGCAACTCTTCGGGGATTTCAGTGATCTGGTTGCCGTTGAACTTGCCGGTAAACAGGTTCGGATGGTCGAGCAATCCCGGAGGCGTGGTGGTGATGCCGGTATTGTCGAGGTTGAGGTAGTGCAAGGCAGGCAGGGTGCTGATGTCGGGCGGCACGCCCAGCGGGTTGTCTTGCAAATCAAGGACCGAAAGCTGTTCCATGGGCGGGAAGCCAGCGGAGTCCGCGGTCGAAAGCCTTATGCCGCAGTTGCGCAGCGCCAGATGCTGCAGGTTCGGCATGTTGGCAAAGCTCTGTGGTAAATCGGGCACGTTCAGGTCATGCATGTCGAGGTAGCGTAGGGACGGGAAATACTGCAGAAAGCGCTCAACACCACGTGTACCGGCGCTGCCCTTGAAGGACAGCATGGTGACATGGCTGAAATCGGCATGCAGCGTCGGCAGTTCTCCCGCCACCGGCTCCAGAATCTGCAGCATGTAGTTGTCGGCCCCTCCTGGTTCTCTACGCCAGCAACCCTCTACGGCTTTCTTGAACAGCGCACGGTTCTGCGCGGCGGCCCGGCGCTGGATGTCCGTCAGTGCTACCCCGGTGTCCGGGTCATTCACAGGCGCCTCGTTCTTCCAGCGCCGCAGGTCATCCTTGAGCCGGCTGAATTCCGTCCGCAAGCGCGACAGTTCATTGCTCAGCCCGGCTCGATCGTGCTGAAACCGGGCTGCGAATGCCCGTGCATCTTCAGGGGTATAGGTCGGAAAAATCGCCCGTACCCGTTCTACATCCGTTGCTGCGGCATCCGGCGCGCCGAAAGAATAAGCCGCATCAATCCCGGCGCCGCCACCACGGCCACCGCGCCCCACAAGCCGCAGCGTGTCCACGGTCGGTTCCGGGATCGGCGCAAGAGAAATCGCGAGGCGCAACTCGCTTCGCTCCATCGGCCGCTTGCGGATCGCTGCTTTGAGACCGTCGCCCTGACCGATCTGGATACTCAGGTTTTGGCGTTCACTATCGGGCAGGGCGTAGAGAATGCCGGAGTACAAATCGGTCGCTGAATGCAGTTCCTGACCTCGCTCGTCATAGGGTTGATAAGTGCCGTCGCTTTGCCGCACCAGGACTTTTTGAACGGGCGCCTCCACGCTTCCGGTGCTGTCGACTAATCGTCCTTCGTAATGCCCGTCACGAATCTCCAGTCGCACCTCACCGCTCCAGCCGGGCAGACGTTTAAGGCTGTGCAGTGCCAGGGTGTCGGTATCCGGACTGTTGACCGAGTCCAGCTCCAGCCCCTCGTAAGCGCGGGTGACACGCAGCTCCTGATTGGCCAGTTGCATGAGCGCCTGTTGGCGCGGGGGCAACTGACCTTCGCTGATCTGCACCAGCTCCTCTCCGGTCGCGGTGCCGAGCAGTTCGCGCGTGACGCTGGCGGGTAATCCTGAATCGTGTTGTGCGAGCAGGTTGGCCAGCGGATCGTCATTGCGCTGAAGGGCGTCGTAGCGGGATTCGAAGATTGAAGTTCGTTGCAGTGTGGCGATCTCTGCCAGCTGCTGTCTCAACTTTTGGCTTCGCACATCCAGCGCCAGCGTCGGGCCGGCGAACGACTCGCCGAGCAGGGCCTTGGCTTGCTGTTCGTCGAGGAAGGAGAGCAGGGTCTTGAGCAGGTTGCCGTCCTTGAGGCTGCCTTGGGCAAGGGTTGTCAGCGGCAGGCTCTCATCGCTGGACGACTGCCAGACGAGTTCGCCCGCAAGGTCGAGCAGGCGCAAGCGCTGACCCTCCGGCCAACGACCCTGTTCGGTCAACAGCTGTAACTGCAAAACAGGATCGGCGCGCAAATACGCCTCGGGCGATTCGCTGTGTAAATCATCGGCAAAGCGTTGCAGGTCCTGATCGATCCTGAAGCGCTGGATGCTGTCCGCCAGCAGCGGCGGAACCGTTTCCTGATCGACGTGCATGGTGCGCAGCACCTCTTCGTCGAGGCCGCTGACCTGCAGGATCGTTTCTCGTTGGGCGGCTGAAAACGACTCGACCGAATGGCCGATGCGGCGCAGTGCCGTCGGTCTGTCCCACGTCAGCGGTTGTTCGAATTCGCTGTGCCAGGCGCCTTCGCCGTTATGGCGAACCCAAGGTTGATAGGCGTCGGCCTGGGTCGGGTGGGCAATCCGGTATTCACCGGCATCGGGTGTTTCGTTCACGGCAAAATGCGCGTTATCAAGGGGCAGCAGTTGACGGCCATCGTGTGCGTGCAGGCCCAGTTCATTCGGTGCGGAATTTGCGGCGGGAGACGCTGTGTGCTCGTACCTGGCCAGGTTCGGCTCCCAGTATTTGGTCTGGCCGCCGGGCATTTGCACAGGTTTGAAACGGTCGATGAACTCGACGATTTCCGCGGGCAGGACTTTGCGGAACTCACCGGCGCCAATCGCCCCGCCGATGGCGAAGATACCTAACTGAACCAGCGATTCGAGGGTGCCCATCAGGTAGGTAAACGCTTCGGTGGTTCGGCCTTGCGCCCAGGCAATGATCCCCTCGAACACTTCGTCGAGCAGTTGATAAGCCATGTAAGCCATCATCAGTTCGCCGAGGCCGGGCACGAACGGAGCGATGATGAACGCGACCGTCTGCAGGATCGTCGAGACAATGTTGACGACCGAGTCCCAAAACGCCCAGCGCACTTTCTGATCAACCGTTGCCGTGGGCACTGCGATGATCGCCGCATCATTGAGGATCTTGTTCAGCTTGCTCTGGTAGAGGTGCTGCCACAGTGGAGCGCTGATCGGCGTGACGGTCAGTTGCAGTTTGGGCTGCTCAAGTGGGGTCTCACGCCAGGGCGGCTCGCTGCTGCCGGCGACCGGTTCGTGCCATTTTATCCCGCTCAGGCGCGCGTTCAGCGTGGCGAAAAACACGCCGCGCTGTTCGAGATTGACGAACCGGCTGAAGAATTTCTGGTAATCACTGGTGCGCAGTTGTCGCGTCAGTTCGGTGTACATCTCGGCGGGCGAGGCATATTCCTTGACCGGATGCTCCGGGTCATCCGGTATGTAGGCCACAACGCGTGCCGACGTTCGCGGCTCGAGCAACTCGGGCGCAAAGACGACGATGCCGGTCAGGGGCGTTTCCAGCATCGACAGGTCCTGGCATTTCAATGCTGGCCTATCACCTGGCGCAGCCGGTGCTGCATCGAGCAGTACTTCTATCCGCAGGAAATAGTCCTCGCTGATGTCACCGCTCATCCGTGCCCATTGCAGCGCGGCCTGCATCGCGGCCTTCTGGCTCGCGTCGATTTTATGTCGCAGCACCGCCGCTGCAACGGGATGGCTGGAGCCAAGGGCTTCCCGCAGGTAGATCTGGTATCGGGCGCCGATATCCAGCTCGCGGCACAGTTTGGTGAACGCCACGATGCTCAGCCTGGCCTTGAGCAAGGGCAGGGTTTCAAACTGTCCTCTGGCGTCGGGTTGGGTGATGAAGGTCGACTCGGGTTCGTAGGCGTCGTCTTCGGTCTCGGCGAGTTCGAAGTTGTGCAGTGCGGCATCCAGCAACGAGACCGTCCAGGCGCGCGCCCCGGTTTTGATTGGGAACCATGGCGTCTTCGCGGGAATATAAAGGCGCACGAACGTGGTCCTGACATCCACATCCAGATCGAATTTCTCCTTCAGTTCGGCCTTGAGCAGCGGTTCGGCGAAGGCGCTGGCGTCCTGCAGATGTTCAAGGCGTTTCTCAACATCGTTTTGCGCGCGCCAATGCGTGGCGTTCAGCGCCATGAGGGCTTGATGCCTGACGTCCGGCTGCGTCTTCAGTTTTGGCGGCAGGAAAGGAGCCTGGCGCCCAAAGGCTTGGCGCCTGGCGGCCGAAGCGGTGCCGAGCCAGTCAGGGATGCCGGCTATGAGCGGGTGGAAGTGGGCGTCATGTATGTCGTCATAGTGTGGTTTGGGGAGCTTGGCAGATTGCCGATCTGGGATTGGGTGCATCGGGACCGTTCCTTGGTCTGGAAAGGTCCCAGCAAATCAGAGTCATGCGATGGCGGTGCGGTACATATATATACCGCTGGCACCGGGTTGAATTGATATCCTCCCGGGCCTGCCGCAAATCGGCGGCGGCAGTTTAAACTGCGCCTTTGCGACGTTATTTGTCGCATTGCCGTAAACCCGGAAAAATCCGGGGTTGGCGCTATAAGAAGTTGTCGCCTGGCGGCAAGGCCGGGCCGATAACTGTCCTTACAATCCCCCCATCGCTCGCCAGTTTCCGGCGGGTGGCCCTCATCAGGAGACTCCGATGTCCGTTGAGCACGCTGCGGTACAACGCGCCGATTTCGACCAGGTTATGGTTCCCAACTACGCGCCTGCCGCTTTCATTCCGGTGCGTGGCGCCGGTTCCCGCGTCTGGGATCAGGCCGGCCGCGAGCTGATCGACTTCGCCGGCGGTATCGCCGTCAACGTATTGGGCCATGCGCATCCGGCGCTGGTCGGTGCCTTGACCGAGCAAGCGAACAAGCTGTGGCACGTTTCCAACGTGTTCACTAACGAGCCAGCCCTGCGCCTGGCGCACAAGCTGATCGACGCCACGTTCGCCGAGCGCGTGTTCTTCTGCAACTCCGGCGCTGAAGCCAACGAGGCCGCGTTCAAGCTGGCCCGTCGTGTTGCATTCGACCGTTTTGGCAGCGAGAAATACGAAATCATTGCCGCGCTGAACAGCTTCCACGGCCGTACCCTGTTCACCGTCAACGTCGGTGGCCAGTCGAAGTACTCCGACGGTTTCGGTCCGAAAATCACCGGTATTACCCACGTTCCGTACAACGATCTGGCTGCCCTCAAGGCCGCCGTTTCCGACAAGACCTGTGCGGTCGTGCTGGAACCGATTCAGGGCGAGGGCGGCGTGCTGCCGGCCGAGTTGGCTTATCTGCAAGGTGCACGCGAGTTGTGCGATGCGAATGACGCGCTGCTGGTGTTCGACGAAGTGCAAACCGGCATGGGCCGCAGCGGCAAGCTGTTCGCCTACCAGCATTACGGCGTGACCCCGGACATCCTGACCAGCGCCAAGAGCCTGGGCGGTGGTTTCCCGATCGCAGCGATGTTGACCACCGAAGCGTTGGCCAAACATCTGGTCGTCGGCACCCACGGCACCACTTACGGCGGCAACCCGCTGGCATGTGCTGTCGCGGAAGCTGTGATCGACGTGATCAACACCCCTGAGGTGCTGAACGGCGTCAATGCCAAGCACGACAAGTTCAAGACCCGTCTGCAGCAGATCGGCGAGAAGTACGGCCTGTTCACTCAGGTGCGTGGCCTCGGCCTGCTGATCGGTTGCGTGCTGAGCGATGCCTGGAAAGGCAAGGCCAAGGACATCTTCAACGCCGCTGAACAAGAAGGCCTGATGATTCTGCAAGCCGGCCCGGACGTGATCCGTTTCGCCCCGAGCCTGGTGGTGGAAGATGCCGATATCGATGCCGGTCTCGACCGCTTTGAACGTGCCGCAGCGAAGTTGACGCAAACCTGATAGACCCTTCGGCGCCTGAGCATCTCGGGCGTCGATCAAAATTTTTGATACCGGGCGAATTCCATTGTGGGAGCGAGCCTGCTCGCGAAGAGGGCGTGTCAGTCAACATTTTTGCTGACAGATAGACCGCTTTCGCGAGCAGCCTCGCTCCCACAATATCCGGTGTTTTTTTCAGTAAATTTTAAGAGAAAGGAGTGACACCATGCTGGTGATGCGCCCCGCGCAAATGGCTGATCTGGGCGAGGTACAGCGTCTGGCTGCGGACAGCCCGATTGGTGTCACTTCCTTGCCGGATGACGTGGAACGTCTGAGCGACAAGATCGCGGCGAGCGAAGCCTCGTTCTCTGCCGAAGTGAGCTTCAACGGTGAAGAGAGTTACTTCTTCGTTCTCGAAGACACCGCCACCGGCAAACTGGTCGGCTGCTCGGCCATCGTTGCTTCGGCCGGTTATTCGGAACCGTTCTACAGCTTTCGCAACGAGACCTTCGTCCACGCTTCCCGCGAGCTGAAGATCCACAACAAGATCCACGTGCTTTCGCAGTGCCACGACCTGACCGGCAACAGCTTGCTGACCAGTTTTTACGTGCAGCGCGAGTTGGTCGGGTCGCCGTGGTCGGAGCTCAACTCCCGTGGTCGCTTGCTGTTCGTCGCCAGCCACCCGGAGCGTTTCGCCGATTCGGTGGTGACCGAAATCGTCGGTTACAGCGACGAGAATGGCGACTCGCCGTTCTGGGATGCCATCGGTCGCAACTTCTTCGACCTCAACTACGCTGCGGCTGAACGCCTGTGTGGCTTGAAAAGCCGTACATTCCTCGCCGAACTGATGCCGCATTACCCGATCTACGTGCCGCTGCTGCCGGATTCCGCCCAAGAGGCGATGGGCCAGGTGCACCCGCGTGCGCAGATCACCTTCGACATCCTGATGCGCGAAGGCTTCGAGACCGATCACTACATCGACATCTTCGACGGTGGTCCGACCCTGCATGCGCGCGTTTCGGGGATCCGTTCGATCGCCCAGAGTCGCGTCGTGCCGGTAAAGATCGGCGAGCCGGTCAAAGGTGCCGGGCGTCAGTATCTGGTGGCCAACGCGCAGTTGCAGGATTACCGCGCCGTGTTGCTCGAGCTGGATTACGCGCCGGGCAAACCGGTGACTCTGGATCTGGAAGCGGCCGAAGCCCTGGGCGTCGGTGAAGGTGCCAGCGTGCGCCTGGTGGCGGTTTAACGCCTTAGCGAGTTTTACGGGTGGCCGCAGGCGGCCCGTTTGAGGAGATAGCATGATTGTTCGTCCCGTACGCAGCAGCGATTTAGACGCGCTGATCGACCTGGCCCGCAGCACCGGTACCGGCCTGACCACGTTGCCGGCCAACGAAGAACGCCTGACCCACCGGGTTGGCTGGGCCGAGAAGACCTTTCGCGGCGAAGCCGGCCGTGGCGATGCGGACTACCTGTTCGTGCTCGAAGACGACGACGGTCGCGTGGTGGGGATTTCCGCCATTGCCGGCGCGGTCGGTCTGCGTGAGCCCTGGTACAACTTCCGTGTCGGCCTGACCGTCAGCGCTTCGCAAGAGCTGAACATCTATCGCGAGATTCCGACGCTGTTCCTGGCCAACGACCTGACCGGCAATTCCGAGCTGTGCTCGCTGTTCCTGCACGCCGATTACCGCAACGGCCTCAACGGTCGCATGCTGTCCAAGGCGCGGATGCTGTTCATCGCCGAGTTCCCGGAGCTGTTCGGTAACAAGATCATTGCCGAGATGCGCGGCGTGTCCGATGAAGCCGGCCGTTCGCCGTTCTGGGAAAGCCTGGGGCGCCACTTCTTCAAGATGGAATTCAGCCAGGCCGATTACCTCACAGGTGTCGGCAACAAGGCATTCATTGCTGAACTGATGCCGAAATTCCCTCTGTACACCTGCTTCCTGTCGGAAGACGCGCGCAGTGTGATCGGCCAGGTTCACCCGGACACCGAACCGGCGCTGGCGATGCTCAAGAGCGAAGGCTTCAGCTATCAGGGTTACGTCGACATCTTCGACGCCGGCCCGGGGATTGAATGCGAGACCAGCAAGATCCGCGCGGTGCGTGACAGCGAAGCGTTGGTGCTGGCCATTGGTACGCCGGGCGATGACGCTACGCCGTTCATCATCCATAACCGCAAACGCGAAGATTGCCGCATCACCGCCGCGCCGGCCCGTTTGGCTGCCGGCACGTTGGTGGTTGATTCGCAGACTGCCAAACGTCTTCAACTTAACGCAGGCGACCAGGTTCGCGCCGTGGCGTTGTCCGCTGCTCGGGAGTCGAAATAATGAATTCGCTATACATCGCAGGTGAGTGGCTGGCCGGTCAGGGCGAAGCTTTTCAATCGTTGAACCCGGTGACCCAGCAAGTGCTGTGGTCGGGGGAGGGCGCTACCACCGCTCAGGTTGAGTCGGCGGTGCAGGCTGCGCGTCAGGCGTTTCCGGGTTGGGCACGTCGAACGCTGGAGGAGCGCATCAGCGTTCTTGAAGCCTTTGCCGCCGCGCTGAAAAACCACGCTGACGAACTGGCTCGCACCATCGGTGAAGAGACCGGCAAACCGTTGTGGGAAGCCGCGACCGAAGTCACCAGCATGGTCAACAAGATCGCGATCTCGGTGCAGAGCTACCGCGAACGCACAGGCGAGAAGAGCGGCCCATTGGGCGACGCCACCGCCGTGTTGCGCCACAAGCCGCACGGCGTGGTGGCGGTGTTCGGCCCCTACAATTTCCCGGGTCACTTGCCGAACGGTCACATCGTGCCGGCGCTGCTGGCCGGTAACAGCGTGCTGTTCAAGCCAAGCGAATTGACGCCGAAAGTCGCCGAGCTGACGGTCAAGTGCTGGATCGAAGCCGGCCTGCCCGCAGGCGTGTTGAACCTGCTGCAAGGCGCTCGTGAAACCGGCATCGCGCTGGCCGCGAATGCCGGTATCGACGGTCTGTTCTTCACCGGTTCGAGCCGCACCGGCAATCATCTGCACCAGCAATTTGCCGGACGTCCGGACAAGATTCTGGCTCTGGAAATGGGTGGCAACAATCCGCTGGTCGTCGATCAGGTCGCGGATCTGGATGCGGCGGTTTACACGATCATTCAGTCGGCGTTCATTTCTGCCGGCCAGCGCTGCACCTGCGCCCGCCGTCTGCTGGTGCCGCAAGGCGCTTGGGGCGACAGCCTGCTCAAGCGACTGGTTGAAGTGAGCGCGACCATTGAAGTCGGTGCATTCGATCAGCAACCAGCGCCTTTCATGGGTTCGGTGATTTCCTTGGGCGCTGCCAAAGCGCTGATGGATGCTCAAGAACATTTGCTGGCCAACGGTGCCGTATCGCTGCTGGAAATGACTCAGCCGCAAGCGCAAGCCGCACTGCTGACGCCGGGTATTGTTGATGTGACCGCGGTTGCCGAGCGTCCGGACGAAGAACTGTTCGGCCCGTTGCTGCAAGTAATTCGTTACGCCGATTTCGCAGCGGCAATCAGCGAAGCAAACGACACCGCTTATGGCTTGGCCGCCGGTTTGTTGTCGGATTCTGAAGATCGCTACCAGCAATTCTGGCTGGAAAGCCGCGCCGGTATCGTCAACTGGAACAAGCAATTGACGGGTGCTGCGAGCAGCGCACCGTTCGGCGGTGTGGGTGCCTCTGGCAACCATCGCGCCAGCGCCTACTACGCAGCGGATTATTGCGCGTACCCGGTGGCGTCGCTGGAAACGCCGAGCCTGATGATGCCTGCGACGTTGACCCCCGGCGTGAAAATGGTGTGATGCCTATTCGCGAGCAGGCTCGCTCCCACATTGGAATGTATTTCCCTGTGGGAGCGAGCCTGCTCGCGAAGGCCGCGCCTCGGTCGCACTGAACAGTTAGTTACTGAAGCCTATAACAACAGATTCTCGTGGAGCCTCGCTGATGAAATCCTATGAAGTCAATTTTGACGGTCTAGTGGGGCCGACTCATAACTACGGCGGTCTGTCCTACGGCAACGTCGCGTCCCAGAGCAACAGCCAGCAATCCTCGAACCCGAAGGAAGCCGCGCTGCAAGGTCTGGCAAAAATGAAAGCGCTGATGGAAATGGGCTTTCAGCAAGGCGTACTGGCACCGCAGGAACGTCCGGACGTGGCCGCACTGCGCCGTCTGGGTTTCAGTGGCACCGACGCTCAGGTGATCGAGCGTGCCGCCAAAGAAGCGATGCCGCTGCTGGTTGCCAGTTGCTCGGCATCGAGCATGTGGGTGGCCAACGCCGCCACCGTCAGCCCGAGCGCCGACACCGCTGACGGTCGTGTGCATTTCACGGCCGCCAACCTCAACTGCAAATATCACCGCAGCATCGAGCACCCGACCACCAGCCGCGTACTCGGCGCGATGTTCGCCAATCAGCAGCACTTCGCCCATCACGCGGCGCTGCCGGCAGTGGCGCAGTTCGGTGACGAAGGCGCGGCCAACCACACGCGTTTCTGCCGTGAATACGGTGAAGCCGGTGTCGAGTTTTTCGTGTTCGGTCGCAGTGCCTTCGACAACCGCTACCCGGCGCCGCAGAAGTACCCGGCGCGCCAGACTCTGGAAGCCTCGCAAGCTGTTGCGCGTCTGCACGGTCTGCGTGACGAAGGCGTGGTTTACGCGCAACAGAATCCTGGCGTGATCGATCAGGGCGTTTTCCATAACGACGTGATTGCGGTGGGTAACGGCGAAGCACTGTTCTATCACGAGGACGCGTTCCTCGACACCGAGCAGATGCTGGCCGAGTTGCAAGGCAAGCTCGCCAGGGTCGGCGGCAATTTCCAGTCGATCTGTGTGCCGCGTTCGGCGGTAACCGTGGATGACGCGGTGCGTTCGTACCTGTTCAACAGTCAGCTGCTATCGCGTCCTGATGGCTCGATGCTGTTGATCGTGCCGCAAGAGTGCCAGGCCAATGAGCGCGTGTGGAATTACCTGCAAGGCCTGACCAGCTCCGGCGGCCTGATCCGCGAAGTGAAGGTGTTCGACCTCAAGCAAAGCATGCAGAACGGCGGTGGCCCGGCGTGCCTGCGACTGCGCGTCGCGCTCAACGAAACCGAACTGGCGGCGGTCAACCCAGGGGTTATCATGACGGCCCCGTTGTACGGTTCGTTGACCGCATGGGTTGAAAAGCACTACCGCGACCGCCTGAGCGAAACCGATCTGGCGGACCCGCAATTGCTGCTTGAATGCCGGACGGCACTGGATGAACTGACGCAAATCCTTAAACTGGGCGCGGTTTATCCATTCCAGATCAATTGATGGCCGGCGCGTCGCCTGAACGCGGCGCGCGGCTTGTCTTCACAAGAGAGTAAAAACATGAGCGATTCCCTGCGGCTGATCCTTGAAGACACCGACGGCAAGCAACTGGAAACTTCCTGCACCCGCGTCGCGGTCATGTGGCAAGGCAAAGAGCTGTGGATCCAGCAGGACGGCCGCGGCCAGCTGTTGATCGGCGTAGACGTCGAAGAAGGCGATGCCGAGTACGCCAACCTGCTGTTGCGCCCATTGGCGACTAATCTGGTAAGTCTGCAACTGGAAATGGAACCGGCCGAAGTCGGCGACGACGAAGAACACGTGCACGGCCCGGATTGCAACCACGACCACTAAGGAAACCGCTCTATGCTCGCTCTCGGCAAACTGCTTGAACTGACCCTCGCCGGCCGCGAACCGGCGGAGAAGACTCAACTGACTGTCGAAGGCGTGCGCATGCGCTGGTTGAGCGAGGGCGCGCTGGAAGTCCGGCCTCCCGAAGCTCGCGACAATGGCCTGGATCTGCTGCTCTCGGCAGGCATCCATGGCAACGAAACAGCGCCGATCGAGTTGCTTGATCGGCTGCTGCACGACATCGCTCGCGGCGATCTGAAGCCGCGCGCCCGTATTCTGTTCCTGTTCGGCAACCCCGAGGCGATTCGCAAAGGCGAGCGCTTTATCGAACAGGACGTCAATCGGCTGTTCAACGGCCGTCACGAGCAAAGCAGCGGCAGCGAAGCGCTGCGTGCCTGTGAGCTGGAGCGGTTGGCGGCGGTTTTCTTCAGTCAGCCGGATCGCCAGCGTTTGCACTACGACCTGCACACAGCGATTCGTGGCTCGAAGATCGAGCAGTTCGCCTTGTATCCGTGGAAGGAAGGTCGCCAGCATTCACGTCTCGAGCTGGCGCGTCTGCGCGCGGCCGGGATGGAAGCAGTGTTGCTGCAAAACAAGCCATCGATCGTGTTCAGCTCGTACACCTACGACAAGCTCGGTGCCGAGTCTTTCACGCTGGAACTGGGCAAGGCGCGGCCGTTCGGGCAGAACGACGGGGTCAACGTGTCGTTGCTGGAAACGCGTCTGAAGCAGATCATCGAAGGCAACGAACCGGAGCAGACCACGCAAGAATTGGACGGTTTGCAGTTGTTTAGCGTGTCGCGGGAAATCATCAAGCACAGCGATGCGTTCCGCCTGAACCTGCCGGCGGACATTGAAAACTTTTCGGAGCTGGAAGTGGGTTATGTGCTGGCCGAGGATCTGGCCAATACCCGCTGGATCATCGAAGAGCCAGGCGCGCGGATCATCTTCCCCAATCCCAAGGTCAAGAACGGCTTGCGCGCTGGCATCCTGATCGTCCCGGCCACCGACGAAAACCTCGCCTGATAACGATCTCTAAATCAGCACAAACCGATGTGGGAGCGAGCCTGCTCGCGAAAGCGATCCATCAGTCAATTAATCGTTGGCTGACAGTCCGTCTTCGCGAGCAGGCTCGCTCCCACATTTGATTTGAGTGAGGACCGACGTTACACCGCCAGAGCGCGCGGCTCGCTACGGCGCAGCGCACGAACCTTTTGCAGTGTATCCGCACACGTCTTCGCCGCTTCCTGGCCCTTGTGCACAAAGTGCTCGAAGAAGAATTTCTGGTGTTCTTCGCCGGCATGGAAGTGGTGCGGGGTGAGAGACACCGAGAACACCGGCACTTCGGTTTCCAGCTGAACCTGCATCAGGCCGCTGACGACCGACTGGGCGACGAACTCGTGACGATAGATCCCGCCGTCCACCACCAGGGCTGCCGCAACGATACCGGCATAGCGACCGGTTTTGGCCAGCAGCTTGGCGTGCAGGGGCATTTCAAAGGCACCGCCGACTTCAAAGAAGTCGATGTCCGATTCCTGATACCCCTGGGCAAGCATTTCGGTGACAAAGCCTTTACGGCTCTGGTCAACGATTTCCTTGTGCCAGCAAGCCTGGATGAACGCGACGCGCTCGCCGTGAGGGTGTTTGCTTTTGCTGTCGATAGCGGTGGGTTGCATGTTCTGACTCCTGTTTGTGTGAAAAACAGGGCGTTATGAATCGAAAGGGATTCAAGGGTGCGCACGCTGGCACGAATGCACGCGGACGGCCCTCTGGCGTTAATCCCGTTCTCTCTTCATCCGGACTATGACCGTCGGCCCCGGGATCACACCGGGTCTGCTGACCTTGCCGTCGATCACCGGCCAAAACCGTGTTCGTCGCCAAGCGCTCGCGGGCTATGCGCATTGCGCGCAATTACCGCCGGTGGGGAATTGCACCCCGCCCTGAGAACGTTTTTGCCGCCCCTTTTTGGGCGACGCAGCGTTTTTAACACAGATTGTGAGTCCGTGCATTGCGCCTATCTGATGATTGTTATCGAGTTTTTTAAACGCTCTCGTGGTGTTTTCCTGCGCCAAGGGTTGATTAATCGAGGCGATGACCGCAGTAATTCACCTTCGTAAAGGGATTTCCCCTGCTGACTTGAGGCCAGGTTCATGAGCGTTATCGATCTTCGCAGCGACACCGTCACCCAACCGACCCCCGCCATGCTCGACGCGATGACCGCGGCAGACACCGGTGACGACGTTTATGGCGAAGATCCGACGGTTAATCGTCTGGAAGCGGAACTGGCAAAACGGCTGGGTTTCGCTGCTGCGTTGTTTGTGCCGACGGGCACCATGAGCAACCTGCTGGGGTTGATGGCGCATTGCGAACGCGGTGACGAATACATCGTCGGCCAACAGGCGCACACCTATAAGTACGAGGGCGGCGGCGCGGCAGTGCTCGGTTCGATTCAGCCGCAGCCGCTGGAAGTTCAGGCTGACGGTTCGCTGGATCTTGCGCAGGTCGCGGCGGCGATCAAGCCTGATGACTTCCACTTCGCCCGGACCCGGCTACTGGCGCTGGAAAACACCATGCAAGGTAAAGTGTTACCGCTGGAGTATCTGGCCCGCGCGCGCAAATTCACCCAGGACAACGGTCTGCAACTGCACCTGGACGGCGCGCGGCTGTATAACGCGGCGGTCAAATTGGGCGTTGATGCCCGGGAAATCACCCAGCACTTCGACTCGGTGTCGGTGTGCCTGTCCAAAGGCCTTGGCGCGCCGGTTGGCTCGGTGTTATGTGGTTCGGTCGAGCTGATCGGCAAGGCTCGGCGCCTGCGCAAAATGGTCGGCGGCGGCATGCGTCAGGCCGGATTGCTGGCGGCGGCGGGGCTGTATGCGCTGGATCACAACGTCGAGCGTCTGGCCGAGGATCACGCCAACGCGCAATTTCTCGCCGAAGGCGTGCGTAGCGCCGGTTTCAGCGTCGAGCAGGTGCAGACCAATATGGTTTATGTGCAGATGGGCGACAAAGCTGAAGCGTTCAAGGCATTTGCCGCCGAGCGCGGGATCAAATTGAGCGCCGCGGCACGTCTGCGCATGGTCACGCACATGGACGTCAATCACTCGCAAATCGAACGAGTGATCGCGACATTCGTCGAGTTTTCACGCAAGTGACAGCGTTACCCGTCCAATTGACCGTTTCTATCGTATAAACACGCTGTACCCCGCGCGCAGGGCCGATATAATGCGGCCCTTTGCCGTCGCTTCGTCTGTTGACGTTTCGAACAGGCCTTTGGCCGCAGCCTCCGTGGAAGAACCTAATGAAAAGCGCAGAAATCCGTGAAGCCTTCCTTCGCTTCTTCGAAGAGCAAGGCCACACCCGTGTAGCCTCCAGCTCTTTGATTCCGGGCAACGACCCAACCCTGCTGTTCACTAACGCGGGGATGAACCAGTTCAAGGACTGCTTCCTGGGCCAGGAAAAACGTGCGTACACCCGTGCAACCAGCAGCCAGAAATGCGTGCGTGCCGGTGGCAAGAACAGCGACCTTGAAAACGTCGGTTATACCGCTCGTCACCACACGTTCTTCGAAATGCTCGGCAACTTCAGCTTCGGTGACTATTTCAAGAAAGACGCGATCACCTTCGCGTGGACTTTCCTGACCGGCGTGCTGCAATTGCCGAAGGAAAAACTCTCGGTCACCGTCTACGCCTCGGACGACGAAGCGTATGACATCTGGACCCAGGAAATCGGTGTGCCGGTCGAGCGCATGATCCGCATCGGCGACAACAAAGGCGCGCCTTACGCGTCCGACAACTTCTGGACCATGGGTGATACCGGCCCATGCGGCCCTTGCACCGAGATTTTCTACGATCACGGCGACCACATCTGGGGCGGCCCACCGGGTTCGCCGGAAGAAGACGGCGACCGTTACATCGAGATCTGGAACAACGTGTTCATGCAGTTCAACCGCACCGCCGATGGCGTGTTGCATCCGTTGCCAGCGCCGTCGGTCGATACCGGCATGGGCCTGGAGCGGATCAGTGCGGTGATGCAGCACGTCAATTCCAACTACGACATTGACCTGTTCAAGAACCTGCTGAAAGCTTCGGCTGAAGCGATCGGCTGCGAAAATGGCGATCAGTCTTCGCTGAAAGTTGTTTCCGACCACATCCGTTCGTGCGGTTTCCTGATTGCCGACGGCGTGCTGCCGTCCAACGAAGGTCGCGGCTACGTGCTGCGCCGGATCATCCGTCGCGCCTGCCGTCACGGCAACAAACTGGGCGCCACCGGCAGCTTCTTCTACAAGATCGTCGCGGCGCTGGTTGCCGAAATGGGCGAAGCGTTCCCGGAACTGAAGAAGCAGCAGAGCAACATCGAGCGCGTCCTCAAGGCCGAAGAAGAGCAGTTCTCCAAGACTCTGGAGCACGGCCTGAAGATTCTCGAACAGGATCTGCTGGAACTCAAAGGCACCGTAGTGCCGGGCGACGTGGTGTTCAAGCTCTACGATACCTACGGTTTCCCGATGGACCTGACCGCGGACATCGCCCGCGAGCGCAGCCTGACCGTCGACGAAGCCGGCTTCGAGCGTGAAATGGAAGCTCAGCGCGTCCGTGCACGTTCGGCCAGCTCGTTCGGTCTGGACTACAACACGTTGGTTAAAGTTGACGTGGCCACCGAGTTCACCGGCTACGCCGCCACCAGCGGTTCGGCCAAAATCGTGGCCATCTATAAAGAAGGCCAGTCGGTCGACGTACTGAGTGAAGGCGAAGAGGGCGTGATCGTTCTCAATCAGACGCCTTTCTACGCCGAATCCGGCGGCCAGATCGGCGACTGCGGTTTCCTTCAGGCCGGCAACGCACGTTTCGATGTGCGCGACACCACCAAGACTGGCGGCGCGTTCCTGCACCACGGCGTGTTGGCGTCGGGCAGCCTGATCATCGGCGCGCCGGTTGAAACCCACGTTGATGCCGAAGTGCGTCACGCCACTGCGCTCAACCACTCGGCGACGCACTTGCTGCACGCCGCATTGCGTCAGGTGCTGGGCGAACACGTTCAACAGAAAGGCTCATTGGTCGACAGTCAGCGTCTGCGCTTCGACTTCAGCCACTTTGAAGCGATCAAGCCTGAGCAGATAAAAGCACTGGAAGACATCGTCAACGCCGAGATTCGCAAGAACTCCGCGGTTGAAACCGAAGAAACCGACATCGAAACCGCCAAGAACAAAGGTGCGATGGCGCTGTTCGGCGAGAAATACGGCGACAACGTGCGCGTGCTGAGCATGGGCGGCAATTTCTCCGTCGAGCTGTGTGGCGGTATCCACGCCAACCGTACCGGCGACATCGGCCTGCTGAAAATCATCAGCGAAGGCGGTGTGGCATCGGGCGTGCGTCGTATCGAGGCAGTCACCGGTGCAGCCGCACTGGCCTACTTGAACGCTGCGGAAGAACAACTCAAGGAAGCGGCCAGCCTGGTCAAGGGCAGCCGTGACAACCTGATCGACAAGCTGTCGGCTGTGCTGGAGCGCAACCGTCTGCTGGAGAAGCAACTCGAGCAGTTGCAGGCCAAGGCTGCCAGTGCTGCGGGCGACGATCTGTCGGCTTCGGCACTGGATGTCAAAGGCGTGAAGGTATTGGCCGTGCGTCTCGACGGTCAGGACGCCAAGGCGCTGCTGGCGCTGGTCGATCAGCTGAAAAACAAACTCGGCCGCGCAGTGATCCTGCTCGGCAGTGTCCATGAGGAAAAGGTCGTTCTGGTTGCAGGCGTAACCAAGGACCTGACTGGCCAACTCAAAGCCGGTGATTTGATGAAACAGGCTGCTGCGGCAGTGGGCGGGAAGGGCGGTGGTCGTCCGGACATGGCGCAGGGCGGCGGTGTCGACGCCGGCGCGCTGGATGGCGCATTGGCGCTGACCGTCCCATTCGTCGAGCAGGGTTTATAAGACGGCCCGCCGGGCCCGCAGTCTAGTGGCGGGTCCGGTGGCTGTTCGAGAAATTATTGGGCGCCCTTCATGGGCTGAGGCGGCTTTGAAATGGCTTTGATCGTACAGAAATTTGGAGGCACCTCGGTCGGTACTGTCGAGAGAATCGAGCAGGTCGCCGACAAGGTTAAGAAGTTCCGTGATGCCGGCGATGACCTGGTGGTTGTGCTGTCTGCAATGAGCGGCGAAACCAACCGTCTGATCGATCTGGCCAAGCAAATCAGTGGTGACGGTCAACCGGTTCCGCGTGAGTTGGACGTGATTGTCTCCACCGGTGAGCAGGTGACGATTGCCCTGTTGGCCATGGCGCTGATCAAGCGCGGTGTGCCGGCGGTGTCGTACACCGGTAATCAGGTGCGGATCCTGACCGACAGCGCACACAATAAAGCGCGTATCTTGCAGATTGATGACCAGAAGATTCGCGGTGATCTGAAGGCAGGCCGCGTTGTTGTTGTCGCCGGATTCCAGGGTGTGGACGAGCACGGCAATATCACCACGCTGGGGCGTGGCGGTTCGGACACCACCGGCGTGGCATTGGCTGCAGCGCTGAAAGCCGATGAATGCCAGATCTACACCGATGTCGATGGTGTCTACACCACCGACCCGCGTGTCGTGCCGGTCGCTCAGCGTCTGGACAAGATCACCTTCGAAGAGATGCTGGAAATGGCCAGCCTCGGTTCCAAGGTGTTGCAGATCCGTGCGGTGGAATTCGCCGGCAAGTACAACGTACCGCTGCGCGTACTGCACAGCTTCAAAGAGGGTCCGGGCACCCTCATTACTATTGATGAAGAGGAAACCATGGAACAGCCGATCATTTCCGGCATCGCTTTCAATCGCGATGAAGCCAAGCTGACCATCCGTGGCGTGCCAGACACCCCGGGTGTGGCGTTCAAGATTCTCGGCCCGATCAGTGCCGCGAACATCGAAGTCGACATGATCGTGCAGAACGTTGCGCACGATAACACCACCGACTTCACCTTCACCGTGCACCGCAATGACTTCCAGGCCGCACAGACCGTGCTGGAAAACACCGCTCGCGAGATCGGTGCCCGTGAAGTGGTTGGCGACATCAAGATTGCCAAGGTCTCGATCGTCGGCGTCGGCATGCGTTCCCACGCAGGTGTGGCCAGCCGCATGTTCGAATCGCTGGCGAAAGAAAGCATCAACATCCAGATGATCTCGACGTCGGAAATCAAGGTTTCCGTGGTAATTGAAGAGAAGTACCTGGAATTGGCCGTGCGCGCCCTGCACACGGCTTTCGAACTGGATGCTCCGGCCCGCCAGGGCGAGTAATTCCGCTTCTTGAAGGGCGCGGTCTGACCGCGCCCTTTATTTTTTGAATGGCGCGAGCCCTGATCTGTTCTTTTGCTCGCGCTGGTCAATACTCAGGCATGTAGGGCTACGATCGCTCTGGTTGTAGGTCGGGTGCCTTTTTTTTGCAGACTGTTGTCCCTGAACTGAATTGCGTAAGGAGAAAGGTATGCTGATTCTGACTCGTCGGTGCGCAGAAAGCCTGATTATCGGTGATGGCGAAATCACCGTGACCGTGCTCGGCGTTAAAGGAAATCAAGTGCGTATCGGCGTCAACGCCCCGAAAGAGGTTGCCGTGCACCGTGAAGAAATTTACCTGCGTATAAAGAAAGAGAAGGACGAAGAACCAAGCCATTAATTTTTATCGATTTTTATGTTTGCAAACGGGGAAGAAGCTGGTTAATATACGCCCCGTGTTGCGGAGAGCTGGCCGAGTGGCCGAAGGCGCTCCCCTGCTAAGGGAGTACACCTCAAAAGGGTGTCGGGGGTTCGAATCCCCCGTTCTCCGCCATTATTTGCTTAGTACGTCGTAATCTGGCTTTTTCGGTAAGTTGTTGAAATTACTAGAAAAAGTGGTTGGAATAGAGATTAGACGGGCTATAATGCGGCGCAACAAATGCACTCGTAGCTCAGCTGGATAGAGTACTCGGCTACGAACCGAGCGGTCACAGGTTCGAATCCTGTCGAGTGCACCATTTAAGAGTCAGTTACAGCTATGTAAGTGACTTGCTTCAACCAGGTGTGATCTGGTCTAAAAAACACAAATGCACTCGTAGCTCAGCTGGATAGAGTACTCGGCTACGAACCGAGCGGTCACAGGTTCGAATCCTGTCGAGTGCACCATTTAAGAGTTAGTTGCAGCAATGTAAGTAACTCGGTTTCAGCCAGTTGTGGTCTGGTCTAAAAACACAAAATGCACTCGTAGCTCAGCTGGATAGAGTACTCGGCTACGAACCGAGCGGTCACAGGTTCGAATCCTGTCGAGTGCACCATATACTGAAAAGCCCGCGTTTAACGCGGGCTTTTTGCTGTCCGGGATTTGGCTTTTGCCTTCACGCAGCCTCGCTCATCAAAATCGACTTGAGCACTTCGGCCTCGTTTGAGGTCGTATCGATAGCTTGTTGTCGACGTCCGAATATTCACCTTGTCCGGTTTGCCGAGCGCGCTTTCTACATCCTGCTGACTCATGCCGGCAATCACGCGTCGATTGATGATTGCTTCGCGGCGTTGTCTGGCGTCGATCAGATTTCCGCATTTGTCTTGTGTGTGGCCAACGATGCCCGGTTCGCGGCCCGTGTTTTTCATACCGGATATTTCTTCGTGGTTGTGCTCCGGCATGATTGCCGCGACCGATCCGGGGAGGTAGGGGTGAACCTCCTGTACTGAAAGTTTTTCACCGTTCGCGCAACTCATCGACGTGAACGTGATGCTGCCGTCAGGGGCTTCGCAGCGATGAAGGCTGGTTGCAGCGCCGGCAGGTGTTAGGAAGAGCAGGCTGGTCAGTACAAAAAGGGATGTTTTCGATGGCATTCGACGTCCTCCATGACGATCTCCGTTCAAGGGTAGTCGCTACAATCTTCCCTGCTGGTGTGTTTTCTTTTCAGGATGAGTCGTCGCACTTACATGGATCAGGATGGCGCTCAGGTTTGTCTCGCAAGCGCTTGTTTCAGCCACGATTTTTTAGCGTGTTAAACCGTTAGGCGGTGTATCATTGCGCCCGTCAGCCCCGCCGGGGCTTATGGAAAACCTCCATGGACTTACCCAGTAGCTACTCAGTACCCCGTTTTTCCAATCATGAATTGACTGATTGATCCTTCCGGCGTGCCCCGCTGCTGGGAGTGGAGTTCGCCTATGTCTGAAATCGAAGTAAAGAAAACACAGGAAAGCCTGCAGGACCGCCTGGCTCAGGTCGTCGAGTTGCTGCAGCGCCAACGGGTCGTCGAAGACCTGACTCACCGCCAGGAAGGCGCGCATCACGACCGGGTGGAAAACCTGGTTCACCGGCAAAATCTGGTCGAGCTGCAACGCAAGCTCGATGATCTGCACTCCGCCGATGTCGCCTACATACTTGAAGCCTTGCCGCTGGACGATCGTCTGACGCTTTGGCAACTGGTCAAGGCCGATCGCGACGGCGACATTCTTCTCGAAGTATCCGATTCCGTCCGTGAAACGCTGATCGCCGACATGGACGATCACGAGCTCCTGGCCGCCGCCAAGGACATGGACGCCGACGAACTTGCTGACTTGGCCTCCGAGCTGCCGCGAGACGTCGTTCATGGGCTGATGGAGAGCCTGGATAACCAGCAGCGCGAGCGTGTGCGTTCGGCCCTGTCTTATGACGAGGATCAGGTCGGTGCGCTGATGGACTTCGAGATGGTGACTATCCGTGAGGATGTCAGCCTTGAAGTGGTTCTGCGGTACCTGCGTCGTCTAAAGGAGCTGCCGGGGCACACCGACAAGCTGTTCGTGGTCGATTACGACGGCGTGCTCAAAGGCGTGCTTCCGATCAAGCGTCTGCTGGTCAATGATCCGGAAAAGCAGGTTGCCGAAGTGATGGCCAGCGATCCGGTGAGTTTCCACCCGGACGAAGACGCCTACGACGCCGCACAGGCGTTCGAGCGTTACGACTTGATCTCCGCCCCTGTGGTCGACAAGACCGGCAAGCTGATCGGTCGTCTGACCATCGACGAGATGGTCGACCTGATTCGTGAAGAGAGCGAAAGCGAAGTTCTCAACATGGCTGGTCTGCGTGAAGAGGAAGACATCTTCGCCTCCGTGTGGAAATCACTGCGCAACCGTTGGGCATGGTTGGCGATCAACTTGATCACCGCGTTCGTCGCCTCTCGAGTGATTGGTTTGTTCGAAGGCTCGATCGAGAAGCTGGTAGCGCTCGCGGCGCTGATGCCGATTGTGGCGGGTATCGGCGGCAACTCGGGTAATCAGACGATCACCATGATTGTGCGAGCCATGGCGCTGGATCAGGTGAGCACCGGCAACACTTCACGGTTGATGCGTAAAGAGTTGGCAGTCGGGCTGATCAACGGCCTGGTCTGGGGTGGGGTGATTGGCGTAGTCGCTTACCTGCTTTATGGCAGTTGGTCGCTGGGCGTGGTGATGACGGCGGCGATGACGCTCAATCTGTTGCTCGCTGCACTCATGGGTGTATTAATTCCCATGACCTTGGCGAAGATGGGCCGCGACCCCGCAATGGGTGCGAGTGTGATGATCACCGCAGTAACGGACAGTGGCGGCTTCTTCATTTTCCTGGGCCTGGCAACAATCTTCCTGCTCTGATCTGCTGCAATTAAACAGCCCGCTAAATTGGCGGGCTTTTTTATGTCTGCGAAAACTGCCAAGCCAAATTCCGGGCAAAAAAAAGCCAGCAATAACGCTGGCTTGAGATGTTCGATAGGGCTCAGGACGCGTCTGCGGCCATTTCGGCGTCGTGTGCAATCAAGGACACCAGTGCGTTCTGTTGACGGTGAGACAGCTGGCGGAAGCGTTGCAGCAGTTCGCGTTCGTGCAACGACAGCTCGGGGCTGTCCAGGCGCATGCTCAGTTCTTCGCCCAATGCACCTTCCTGAATAAGACTCTGCTCAAGGCGCGCAATGATTTCAGAGTTCATGCTGCGATGATGATTGCGAGCCACCTCGGCAATGCGTTCACGCATTCCGTCTGGCAGACGTACGACAAACTTGTCAGCCGTACGGCTGGAATAAATTGCCTGTTTCAATGGGCGCATATATTTAACCGGTTAGTTCAGGGGAGCGGTTCTCGGGATTGGCCGCAGGATGTGTGGTAGGACACGCATTTGCGCCAAATGGTTCAACCTGAATTGTTAAGAGGCCCGCATCATGCCTCAAAATTGCCGGATCATTGGCGTCAATTCTGTGACAAATATTGATCCGGATAAAGGCTTAATGCCAGCACCAATTATCAGAAATGCGGACTGGTTTGAAAACTTTGTCCTGAGTCGCATTGCTGCTCGCTTCCTGACGCACACCAGTTGATGTCCAAAGACGTCAGACGGTGCATGCTATGTGGCTTTCGATCCTTGTCCCTTATCTATACAGGATAGTGGCATTTTGCCGATTTACTAGCGCTGAAGCATGCCGGAGGGCGTTTTCGAGATGGATGGCAGGCTTATTTATCTGATGGGACCGTCCGGTTCCGGCAAAGACAGCTTGATTGAGGCTGCACGTGAGCCATTGCGCGCGCTCGGCTGCGAAGTGATACGCCGGGTGATAACGCGATCGGCCGAATCGGTAGGCGAGGATGCGATCGGCGTGACGCCGCAAGAGTTCGAAAGACGTCAGCGCGCAGGAGACTTTTCCCTGGCGTGGCAGGCCAATGGCCTTGCCTATGGCATTCCTGCGCAAATGGATCAATGGCTCAAGGATGGGCGGCACGTGCTGGTAAACGGTTCTCGCGCCAACCTTCGGCAAGCCCTGGAGTGCTATCCGACGCTGTTACCGGTTTTGCTGACAGTCAAGGATGAGGTGTTGCGTGAGCGTCTGCTCAGACGTGGCCGTGAGACGTCTGAGCAAATTGATGCGAGGCTGGCCCGCAACGCTCTGTTCAAGGACAGGCGATCAATTGACGAGGTTGTTTGCCTGATAGACAACTCGGGTGACCTGGCTGACGCGGTCAGCCATCTACTGGACTTGGTCCGACTCAGCGCAGAACCGGATCAAACTTGAATTTGCGCCCGGCCACCAGTGCCAATACGAACAACACCGCAAATACGCCACAGCCAACCAGAGGCAGGGTGATTTCGGTTTCCTCGAACAGCGAAAAATGCAAAACGCCACTGACTAAGGCGAGGATCAGAAATCCTGCAGCTGATTTGGACATGCTGTACTCCTGAAGATATTTCAAAAAACCAGACGTTCGGTAGCGTGAGTTGGCAATGCCTGCTCAGGCTCGCTGACCGCCTGTGGGACGAAACTGTGCTGATCGCTCAACACCGCTAACTGCGGCGCTTTTTGCACCTGCAAGTAATGCGGCATGCGTTGAGCCACCGACTCCGGCGCAGCTCGCTCCGGGATGAAGTGAAAACCCATCAAAACCGCGAATGCAATTGCGTTTGCAAGCAAGAGAGTGCTGTTCATGGGACGGTGCTCCGATTGTTCTTCTATGGAACAGACAAAGCAGCCGTCGTGCCAACAGTCTAACCGCTGTTAAGTCCTTTAAAAACAAGGATTTGAGCGGGTTTGTCGGATGTTGCGGGTTGCAATCTGCAATGCTGGCATTTTGCAGTAGTGCAAAATGCACGGTAAAGCTTCCCGCAACATTGCGAGGCGCCTGCCTACACTCAAAAAGCCCTACGGATGACATGACAAATCGGGGCCCGGCCGTTAACATGCACGCCGTCCGTCGCGCAGCGTCTGCTGCCGACAACTCAGTGTCTCAGTAGCTCAATTGGATAGAGCATCCCCCTCCTAAGGGGAAGGTTGGCAGTTCGAACCTGCCCTGGGACACCATATAATTCAGGCCTTCTGGCCACTCCTCTGCCAGCCGCGTTCACTGCGATAGCAGCGCGGCAGCAGCAGGATAAAATAAAGCCCCTTTCAGAATGATCTGGAAGGGGCTTTTTCGTATTCACGGTTTAAGGATGTTGCCAATGGATGGCCTGAAAATACTGTTCATCGTTTCGCTTGGATTTTTATCGCAGATGCAAAAGTCGCGGTCCTTTGCAGATGATGTTAGCGGGAAGAACCTCTATTCACAGCGTTGCGCCATGTGCCACGGGGCAGATCTCAAAGCAACAGGGCCATTGGCTGATAGGAGCAATCCACCCAAACATCCGCTTTCAAACAACGACTGAAGGCTTATCCGGGCGTTATCGTGTCCTCAATAATTCTTCGCCCAAACGGGGATTTGATCCCGCGGACCTTGCAAGAGAATGGTGTAAAACTGGCGCCGCACGTTTGGACGGTTAAGGATTTTCGCGATTTGAATCAGTACATGAGTGGTGTGATTTCGAAGAGCCGATGATTTCAGATCAAGCAAAGCCCCGCGTAGCGCCGGTTGTCGGGGCTTTTTCATGCGCGGGCATCGAGACTACTCCTCGGCGCCACCTCCGGGTTTGCCGATTGAAGTGCTGATCTCGGTAATGCGCCGACGGCCGTTAACCTTGTAGTCACGTTCTTGTTCTGCTTCGCCCGGTTTGCGCACAGTCATTTGCGCATACAAGCCGTCCTTCGCACTGTAGGTGCCGAACCAGTTATTCATCCTCGCAATAAAACACTCGCCACCGATGATCACCGGGAAGTCGGCGACTGGTTCGATGGCGTAATAGCCTGCTCCGTAGCCGTAATACTCCTCGCTGTCTGTGGCGGACTCAGGAATGGGGCAGAGGGGCTTTCTTTCTTGTGCGGTGTCGGGCGTGTGTTCTTCGACGGTAGCCAGGCCTTGGGCAAGTGCATGGTGCAGGTCTGGCTTCAGCTTATAAGTGGTTTTGTGATCATCATCAGACTGAATGCGGGGGATACTGAGTCGATAGCGATAGCGAACCGTCAGCTTCGGCACTTCGCGGTTTACCTGCAACGGACTGAGCAGGTAGACATCATCAATGCCGTACCCGCTGTCGCGATAGGCGGCATAGACCTTGCCGCGAATGCTGATCCAGTTCACGGACTGGTTGGCGCCGCGATCACTAGTGGAATAGAGGACGCCGCCAATTGATTCTCCGTCCGACGCTGGGGTCCTGCGGGTGAACTTATCGCCGTCACGGCGATAAGTTCCAACGGAAGTGTACAGACTGGTACCGCCGTTATAAGTCTGAACAATCAGGTCACGTTGCCCGTCACTGTCGAGATCCCGCAGCGTAAAGGATGTCGGGCCCAGTGCGGTGTCAGCCTCGAAATTAGTGGCGCTCAAGGCCTTCCACTCATTCCGCGAAACGCCTTTGGGGATGGTTTTAGGGAAGTGCGTTTTATCAGAATATTGATCGGCGTCCGGCTCTGCAGAAAATGTGGTTTCAGTGTTTTTTAACGACAGTGAAACGAGTGCTCGTTCCAGAGCAAACTCCGGATCATTTTTACTGATTGCCCGAATACTGTTTTGCAGATCATCCAATACCTGTTTGTCGACGCCACTCGGCTGATGGGCGACAACTTCTTTCCACTGCGCCTGCAAAACCTTCAGTTGCTCGCGGTAGTGTTGATCCAGACAGGCGACATCTTCAACGCATCCGTTGCGCGCTTTCAACCAAAGCCGCTGAGTACGTTTGAGCTCGGGTTGTGCCTCGACAGAGGCCTTCATCAACCCCCGATAAACCGTCCCCATCTGTGCATCCAGTTCATACAAAACGTTATTCGCGCAGATAGTGTTTTCAACGGCATTCGCCGCTTTGCTGCAGTCCATTGCGTTCGCCATTGCCTGCTGGAGAAACAGCAACGCACAGGCGGACACGATGTAGCGTCCTTTGATGTACACGAAGTAAGCCTTGTAGTGAAAGTTGTGCAGGCGCGCAGACTAATCGCAGTGCGAGGAATGTTGAAGCACCCGCTTCAGAGAACGCGACTTCTGGCCGATAACCCAAACGGTGAGTTCAGACTTGCGTGAAAACGCTTGATAGCATTTTGCCGGCAGTTATCATCTGCGCGCCTGAAATCGTCCTTGGTTCATCTACTTCAATTGCCTGGAAATCCTCGATGCTGTCGTATCACCAAAAGCGTTTTCTGATCGTCGATGATTTCTCGGATTTTCGCAGTTCCGTGCGTTCGATGTTGCGCGAGCTGGGCGTCAAGGACGTGGATACGGCAGACACCGGCGAGCAGGCGCTGAAGATGTGTGCGCAGAAGTCTTACGATTTCATCCTGCAGGATTTTCACCTCGGCGACGGTAAAAAGAACGGCCAGCAAGTCCTCGAAGACTTGATGGTGGAAAAGCTCATCAGCCATGAAGCGGTGTTCGTCATGGTGACCGCCGAGACCAGTCAGGCGATGGTGCTCAGTGCTCTTGAGCATGAGCCGGATGCCTACCTGACCAAACCGTTCAACCGCTCGGGTCTGGCTCAGCGCCTTGAGCGTCTGGAGCAGCGCAAGACGTTGCTCAAGCCGATTCTGCAAGCGCTCGATCGTGGCAAACCGGTCGAGGTGCTCAATGCCTGCATCGCCCTGTGCAAGCAGGACATCCGCTATTCGCCGCTGTGCTTGCGTTACCGCGCCGATGCGCTGCGCGATCTGAATCAGAACGAAGCGCTGGAGCGTTTGTACGACGGCATCATTGCTGACCGGCCGCTGCCTTGGGCATTCGCCGGGCTGGGCAAGTTGTTGTTCAAGCGTGGCCAGGTTGCCCAAGCCAAGGGTGTGTACGAGAAAGCCCTGAAAGCGTTCCCGCTGATGCCGTCGCTGTATGACGGCATGGCCGATGTGCTGGTTGCCGAGGGCGATACCAAAGGCGCGCAACGGGTACTGGAAGAGGCGATCCGGTTGTCGCCACTGGCGGTGCGTCGACAGGCGTTGCTGGGCAAACTGGCGATGGCCAACGAAGATTTCGACACCGCCTCGCGCGCTTATCGTCAGGCCGTGGCGCAAGGCGCACAGTCGCGATTCAAGGATGCGGAAAGCAACCTCGGCCTGGCCCACGCATTGATCAGCAAGGGCAGCGAGCGCGGTCTAGACACTCGCACGCGGCTTGAGATCAACACCACGCTCAGCGCCGTGGCCAAAGAAAACCCGAGCGATCCGGGCCTGCAGATTCGGGCGCGTCTGATGAAGGCCACCAGCCTGCTGCTCAACGATGCCGAAACCGCTGACAAGCTTACCGAGCAGGCGATGATGCGCCTCGACGGCATGGAGCAGTTCATGAGTCCGGAGGCGGCGTTGCTGGTCGCCAAGCAGTTGCAGATGCTCGGTCAGGCCGAGGCGGGTAACTCGATGCTCAAGAGCTGTGCGGAAATCTACGGCGACGATCCGGCGGTGATGAAAGATATCGCCAAGCTCACCGATGACCCGACTATCCTCAGTTCCAGCAACGCCGCCGCCGACCTCAACCGTCAGGGGGTGCGCGTGTACAAGACCGGCAATCTGGTGGAGGCCCGCGAGGTGTTCCGCAAGGCGCTGAAGATGCAACCGAAGAACATCAGTATCGCGCTGAACATGGCCCAGTCGTTGCTGCACGGCACCGACACCAGTGTGCCGTCGGCGGAGCTGGAAGAATGTCGGGCCTGCCTGAAAATGGTCGGCCTGATGCCCGACACCGACGCGCGTCATGCGCGTTATCAGAAGCTGAAAAGCAAGGCGTTTGGCGAATGAACAACGACGAGCAGGCTCTCGATTTTTCCACGGTGATTGCCTCCACCGTCCACGACATGAAGAACTCGCTGGCCATGCTCATGCAGGCCCACAGCCAATGGCTGGCGCGTTTGCCGCAGGGGCAACGCGAAGGCGCGGAGCAGGGCGTGATCGACTTCGAGTTCGCCCACCTCAATGGCATGCTGGTGCAACTGCTCGGGCTGTATAAGCTCGGCGTCAACCAGATGCCGTTGCAGCCGGCGTATCACGAACTCGATGATTTCATCGAGGCGCAACTGGCGGCGCATCAAGAGGTGTTTGCCAGTCGCGGGATCATCGCGACCTATGAAGTTGATCCGCTGAGCCCGCTGGGCTTCTTCGATCGTGAATTGGTCGCTTCGGTGCTGGGCAACTGCATCAACAACGCCATCCGATACGCCCGGGAGTCGTTGCTGATCACCGTCAGTGACGAGGCCGGGCAATTGGTGATCAGCATCAACGATGACGGCGACGGTTATCCGGCCCAGATGCTCGAGCGTCAGGCCGACTACGTGCAGGGCATCAATCACAGCAGCGGTAGCACCGGGTTGGGCCTGTATTTCGCCAATCGAATTGCGGCATTGCATCAGCGCAATGGCGTTGAAGGGCGCACCGAAATCGGCAATGGCGGGCCGCTGGGTGGCGGGGTTTTCAGCCTTTATCTACCGTGACGCGGGATTTTGTTTGACGCTGCTTGATATTGCGAACAGCCGGAGCCTATTTTGTACGGGTCGCCGTTCGCGGCTCGCAAAATAACAAGGATTGCGTCATGACAACCGATGGCCAGCGTTCACTCGCACAGCGACTGACGGGCATTGATGAGATTGAATGTGTCACGCCGGATTTGAACGGCGTACCACGGGGCAAGGTAATGACTGCCGAGGGTTTCCTCGAAGGGCGGCGTTTGCAGTTGGCCCGGGGTGTGTTGCTGCAATGCATCATGGGCGGATATCCGCCGGCGCGGTTTTACGGCAGCGATGACGGCGACCTGGCGCTGATTGCCGAGCCAGGCCAGATTCATCGCTTGCCGTGGAGCGACGAACCGCGTGCCCTGGCGATTTGCGATGCTGATGAACTGACCGGCGAAAGCTCCAATCTGTCGACCCGCGGCCAGCTCAAGGCAGTCATCGCCCGTTACGCGGCGCGCGGCCTGGCACCGGTGGTGGCGACCGAGTTGGAGTTCTTCGTGTTCGCGCCTAACACCGATCCAACCCAACCATTTCGCCCGCCAGTCGGCCTCGATGGTCGCCGCGAGGACGGTTTGTCGGCGTTCAGCGTCAGCTCCAATAACGGTCTGCGGCCGTTCTTCAGCGAAGTGTACAAATGCATGGCGGCCCTTGGTTTGCCGCGCGATACCTTCATGCATGAAATGGGCGTCAGCCAGTTCGAGATCAACCTGCTGCATGGTGATCCGCTGCTGTTGGCCGACCAGACGTTCCTGTTCAAGCATCTGCTCAAAGAAGTCGCGCTCAAGCACGGCTTGACCGTGGTGTGCATGGCCAAGCCGCTGGCGCACACGCCGGGCAGCTCGATGCATATTCACCAGAGCATCGTCGACATCGCTACGGGCAAAAACGTCTTCAGTGACAATCACGGCGAGCCGACCGCGATGTTCCGCCACTTCATCGGTGGGCAGCAGGCGGGGATGGCCGACTTCACTGCACTGTTTGCACCGAATGTGAACTCGTACCAGCGTCTGTGCCATCCGTACGCGTCGCCGAACAATGCCTGCTGGTCGCACGATAACCGTGCGGCCGGGTTGCGGATTCCGGCCAGTGCGCCGGTCGCTCGTCGGGTGGAAAACCGTTTGCCGGGCGCCGATGCCAACCCCTATCTGGCGATCGCCGCCAGTCTGGCCGCCGGTTTGCATGGCATCGAGCATGAGCTTGAACCGAGCGAAGCGATCCAGGGCGAGTTCGAGGTGCCGGACAATCTTTCGCTGCCATGTACCTTGCACGCCGCGCTCGAGCGTCTGAAGCGTAGTCAATTGGCGAGGGAACTGTTTGGACAGGAGTTCATCGAAGGCTACATCGCTTCGAAGACCATGGAACTGACCAGCTTCTTTGATGAAATAACTCCCTGGGAACGGCGTGTTCTAGCAGCCCAGGCCTGACGTACCATCGTCACCGGGCTATCGTTCTGGTAGCCCGATCTTTACTGCAAGGAGCCGCTCGGAACGCCGATGCGCCAAATCTGGAAATCCTTTCGAGCGCTGTATTTCGCCTCGCTGATGATGTTGATCGGCTCGGGCCTTTTGTCTACGTATCTGGCGTTGCGCCTGGCGGCCGAGAATGTCGACGGACTGTGGGTCGGTGCGCTGATGGCGGCCAACTATTTCGGTCTCGTACTGGGCGGCAAGATCGGCCATCGGTTGATCGCCCGCGTCGGCCATATCCGGGCGTATTCAGCGTGTGCCGGGATCGTCGGTGCGGCGGTCCTTGGCCACGGCATGGTCGATTGGTTGCCGGCGTGGCTGGTGCTGCGGACCATCGTCGGTCTGGGCATGATGTGCCAATACATGGTGATCGAGAGCTGGCTCAATGAGCAGGCCGATGCCAATCAACGTGGGCTGGTGTTCAGCGGTTACATGATTGCTTCGTACCTGGGGCTGGTGCTCGGTCAGCTGATTCTGGTCATGCACCCGGGGCTGGGTCTGGAACTGCTGATGCTGGTCGCGCTGTGCTTTGCCCTGTGTCTGGTGCCGGTGACGCTGACCCGGCGGATTCACCCGGCGCCACTTCACCCGGCACCGATGGAGCCGCGCTTCTTTATCAAGCGCGTGCCGCAGTCGTTGAGCACGGTGCTCGGTGCGGGATTGATCATCGGCGCGTTTTACGGTCTGGCACCGTTGTATGCGTCGCAGCAGGGGCTTTCGACCGAGCAGGTCGGTCTGTTCATGGGTAGCTGCATCTTTGCCGGACTGCTGGTGCAGTGGCCATTGGGCTGGCTGTCTGATCGTTATGACCGCGCATTGCTGATCCGTTGCTTCGCCGGTTTCCTCGCGGTGGCGGCGTTGCCATTGGCGATCTTGCCGCAGGTGCCGCTGGAGGTGCTGTTCGTGGTCGGCTTCCTCTGTTCGCTGGTGCAGTTCTGTCTGTATCCGTTGGCGGTGGCGTTTTCCAACGACCACGTCGAGGGGGATCGGCGCGTGTCGCTGACGGCGATGCTGCTGGTCACTTACGGGGTTGGTGCGAGTATCGGGCCGTTGCTGGCGGGGGTGCTGATGAAGTTTCTCGGCAGCCAGAGCCTGTATGCGTTCTTCAGCTTCTTTGCGCTGGTGCTGGTGTGGCGAATCCGCCCGAAAGCCGTGACCAATCTGCATCAGGTCGACGATGCGCCGCTGCATCACGTGGCAATGCCGGACAGCATGTCGAGTTCGCCGCTGGTTGCTGCGCTTGATCCGCGAGTGGATGAGCAGGTGGTGCAGGAGCAGATGCAGAATCCGGTGCCGCCGGAACCAGAGCCCGATCGAGAGCGCGATCCAGAGCCGGAACCAGAGCCTGAAAAAGAACCAGAGCCTGAGCCAGCAACAAGCCCGGATGAGGACAGCGACAGACCCACGCCGGATATCAGTGGCGCCAGACCTTGAAAATTGGTCGTGCATAAAAAAGGGCAGTCCCGTCAAGGACTGCCCTTTTTATTTGCGCGTGCGACTCACATATCGTCTTTGTCGAAACGCCGTGCTTCACGTTGCAACTGATAGACGAAACGCTCGACGTTGCGCGCGGCCGGGCCACTGATGTTGTGGAAGCGCAGCCCGGCGAAGGTGATGTTGAGTTTTTCTTCGAAGTGCAGATAGCGCAGTTCGACGGAAATCGGCTGATTGCCGAACAGTGGCGGGGCGATCATGCGGTCGTAGACCTGGCCCAGTTGCAGCCTGTCAGTGATGTCGCCTTCGAAGCGCAGTTTGCAACCGGTGGCGGAAATATCCAGCAGTTTGCCTTGGATCGGCGCCTTGAGCTTTTCGCCACCCAGTTCAACGCTGACCAGATCGGTCAGTTTCAGTGCTGCGCGAAACGCGTTGCGGCGCTGGTGGTAAACCACTTCGCTCGGGAGCTCGCCGGTGTAAAAGCGGTCGCCGTCGGATTCTTCGATGTTCAGCGTACCGTTGCATTCCCAGGCGATGCGCACACCATCATGGAAGCCTTCAACCCTGAACGGTTCGCCGGCGAGCAGAAAGCGTTCGCCGTCGCGCGGGATCATTTCATCGAGGGTAATCGAGGCGCTGTCGCGGTCGACTTTGATCAGGTAGCTCTGGAAGCGCTGGCTGCGTTCATGGAACGTGATGATCAGCGGGTCGTGACTGTCTTGCAGTTGACGCAGGTTGCTGGAGATTTCCAGTGGCGTGGTGAGCACCTTAGGGGGCTGCGGAGCATCATCCGCGCTTAGGGCGTTTGGCACGTTCTCTCAATCTCCAGACAAAATTTGACGATGAATTGCCAGCATTTTGCCAGCATGTTCCGCGTGTTGATAGTGCAGGCACATCGAATGGCTCACGCCTGGCTGAAGGTGCGCGGCTTGACGGGTCTGGCGAAAGTGCCGCTCGCGTCATACAACGCTGGCGGTTCGCCCCCGGTGAGGATTTTCAATTGATTGGACGTCGCGGCCTGCTGAATCTGGATCGACTGGCCGTTTTTGGCGTTGGCTGCCTGACACTGGCTGATGAGTTCAGTGAGGGCATCGCCCTGCGTCATCAACTGCTCGCCAATGCTCGACTGGCTGGCCAGTTGCTCGAGCCCTGTGCGGTCAGTCGGCAGGTTCAGGCTGGCGAGGATTTCGCTGCGCTTGCGGCCATGCTGTTCAAGCAGAATGATCAATGCCTGTTTGCGCGCCAGAATTTCTTCCAGCAAGGGCATGTCGCGACCGTGCAAAGCGAGGGCCTCGGTTTGCAGTAACTCCAGCAATTGTTGAGCTGGAGCAAAGTCGTCGTTGATCAGTTGCAGTAAATTAGTGTCGTGCATGGCTGGCCTTGGGTTTTAAGCGTCCAAAAGCCTGGCGCAGGCGAAGGCCTAGCGCTGGGCTTCGAAGTTGAGCAGTTTGCTGGCTACACGGTTGCTGTCGACTTTATAGCTGCCATCGGCAATCGCGGCTTTCAACTCGGCCACACGGGCTTTGTCGACAGCAGGTTGATCGCGCAGCTTGTCAGTGACCTTCTGCAACTGTTGAGCCTCATTGCTGAGGTGTACCGATTCCCCGCTTTTAGCGGTACTGGCCGATTCGGCCGGGGTATTCAGCGGCGCGGAGGTGCCGTTTTCGGCGGTTTCCTTGGCGTTGCTGGTACGCGTACTGCCCGTAAGTGACGAGGAGCTGTTCAAACGGCTGAAATCGATGACCATGATAAAAACCTCTGGGAATTTGGACGCTTGCCATGTTTTCGGCTATCCCCTGGAAAACTTTAGGCCCATTTGCGAATGAGTCTGCATGCGCCGGCGCGTGTCCTGCTGCGGCACAGTTTAGGGAAGCGACGGGGTCCGCGCCAGTTTTCTCACGAGGGCTTCTACATGGCGACTTCCACTTGGCCCGGCGCGGTGACTTGCGCCTTGATGACCCGTTGCGAGTTGAGGTTTTTTACCCGGATCTGTTCTCTCAAGCCGCCATTGGCCAGGGCTTCACCGGGCATGCGCACGGCGAGTGTGCCGCTGCGGGCGATGATGACCACGTGATCGCCCTTGCGCACAACTTCCGCCTGTTCCAGATGCACCAAGGTAATGACCTGATCGGCTACCGTTGGTCGGGTTAATTTCTGCCCGATCGCTTCGTCTACCGACGTCAAAAAACCTTGGTTGATTGTGCTGACGTCGCGCTCGCGCAATGTCACGTCCTGAGGCTCGATAATTCCGGCGCGCTTGAGTGGCCGGGTAGTGGTCACAATCTCGCGAAACAGGCGGACTTGAGCGGGTACGAACACGGTCCAGGGGGATGCGCCCTCACAGCGAATCTTGACCGTTACCCGGCCCAAAGGACGTGCCGGACTCTCCAGCGAGGCTGTCAATTCCTTGTCGCACATGGGCATGCGCATGCGGGGATCCAGCTGGTTCACTTCGATTTCGTAGCGGCCTTCCGTTTGACTGGTTGCCAGATAGTCTTCTACGGTGAACTCAAGAAAGCCCTGAGTGACGCCGATAAGCATGTCAGGCATGGTAACCGCATCAGCAATGGCAGGGCTGCCAGCGAAACAGCAGCAAATGGCGGACACCGCGCAAAGCCCTCTGCGGAGGGAAGATGTCAGGCGTCGGAAAAATGTCGTTTGAGCGTTCATACGAGTTAAAAAGCAAGCGCCGTGCCGTTTAGCAATGAATGTGCGTCGCAACAACACTTGGCGTTGGTTTAGGAGTCTGGCATGGCTGGTGTAATGGATTCGGTGAACCAGCGCACGCAACTGGTAGGGCAGAATCGCCTGGAGCTGTTGTTGTTCCGTCTCGACGGTCAGCAGCTCTACGGGATCAATGTGTTCAAGGTTCGGGAAGTGCTGCAATGCCCTTCGCTGACGTTGATGCCCAAGTCCAGTCCTGTCGTGTGCGGGGTGGCAAGTATTCGGGGGGCGACCATTCCGATCCTTGATCTGGCAATGGCGACCGGCTCCGGTGCGTTGAAAGACAAGAAAAACCCGTTCGTGATCATCACGGAATACAACACCAAGACCCAGGGTTTCCTGGTCCGCTCGGTGGAGCGCATCGTCAACATGAACTGGGAAGAGATTCATCCGCCGCCCAAGGGCACGGGTCGCGATCATTACCTGACCGCTGTGACTCGGGTGGACAATCAGTTAGTCGAAATCATCGACGTCGAGAAAGTGCTGGCGGAAGTCGCGCCGACGCCGGAAGCGATTTCGGTCGGCGTGGTCGATGTCGAGACCCAGACCAAAGCGTTGTCGCTGCGGGTGCTGACGGTCGATGACTCGTCGGTGGCACGCAAGCAGGTCTCGCGGTGTCTGCAGACGGTCGGTGTTGAAGTCGTGGCGTTGAACGACGGCAAGCAGGCGCTGGATTACCTGCGCAAGCTGGTCGACGAGGGCAAGAAGCCGGAAGAAGAGTTCCTGATGATGATCTCCGACATCGAGATGCCGGAGATGGACGGGTACACCCTGACGGCGGAAATCCGCAGCGACCCACGCATGCAAAAGCTTCATATCATCCTGCATACTTCGTTGTCGGGAGTGTTCAATCAGGCGATGGTCAAGAAAGTCGGTGCCGATGACTTTTTGGCCAAATTCCGTCCTGATGACCTGGCATCCCGGGTAGTCGACCGGATCAAAGCAGCAGATATCAGCTAGGGGCCTTCTGCCCCTGGCGGTCAACACGATTTAAGAGGCGGCATCATTGTCTACGGGTAATTTGGATTTCGAACAGTTCCGGGTATTTCTGGAAAAAGCCTGTGGCATTTTGCTCGGTGAAAACAAGCAGTACCTGGTCTCGAGCCGTCTCAACAAACTGATGGAAGTGCAAGGCATCAAGTCACTGGGTGAGCTGGTTCAGCGCATCCAGACCCAGCCGCGCAGCGGTTTGCGCGAACAGGTGGTCGATGCAATGACGACCAACGAAACCCTGTGGTTTCGTGACACCTATCCGTTTGAAGTCTTGAAGAACAAGGTGCTGCCCGAAGCCATCAAGGCCAGTCCCAACCAGCGTCTGCGGATCTGGTCGGCGGCATGCTCGTCGGGCCAGGAACCGTACTCGCTGTCGATGTCGATCGACGAGTTCGAGCGCAGCAATCTTGGTCAGTTGAAGATGGGCGTGCAAATCGTTGCCACGGACTTGTCTGGTCTCATGCTGAACAACTGCAAGACCGGCGAGTACGACAGCCTGGCGATCGGTCGCGGTTTGTCCGCCGACCGCTTGCAGCGTTATTTCGACCCGAAAGGGCCGGGTCGCTGGGTGATCAAGGCACCGATCAAGAACCGGGTGGAATTCCGCTCGTTCAACTTGCTCGACAGCTATGCGGCGCTGGGCAAGTTCGACATCGTGTTCTGCCGCAACGTGTTGATCTACTTCTCTGCCGAAGTGAAGAAAGACATCCTGTTGCGCATTCACAGCACGTTGAAGCCGGGCGGTTATCTGTTCCTCGGCGCTTCCGAAGCGCTGAACGGTTTGCCGGATCATTACCAGATGGTTCAGTGCAGCCCGGGGATCATTTACCAGGCGAAGTAACTGGCATCGGCAACACAAGAACGGGAGTCCTCAGGGGCTCCCGTTTTTTTGTGCCTGGCGTTTAATCCGAAATCACCGCAAAACCCTGTGGGAGCGAGCCTGCTCGCGAAAGCGGTTTCCCAATCAGCATCATTGGTGGCTGACCCACCGCCTTCGCAAGCAGGCTCGATCCCACATTTGCTCTCTAGTGTTCTTGAGGGCAGGGGCAAGCGGCAGAAAAGCGGCATCTGGCGGAAACCGGTTGCCGCTTTTCTGGCATTGCCGCTTTGCCGATAGCCCGCAAGGCCCCGGTTTATGGGGGTTTCTCGCATTGGCACGCAGCTTGCTAAAGCTCAGTTACGAAAAACCGGTCACCTGAAGGTTCCCGACATGAGCATCAGCTTCGATAAAGCGCTCGGCATTCACGAAAAGGCTTTGGGCTTCCGCGCCCAACGCGCCGAAGTGCTGGCCAACAACATCGCCAACGCCGATACCCCGAACTACAAGGCTCGGGATCTGGACTTCTCCAAAGTGCTGGAAGCACAGACCGAGAAAACCAAAAGCGGCGGCCACTTCGCCCTGAACATGACCAATAGCCGTCACATCGAGGCTGAAGGCTTGGGCAATGGCGACGAATCGCTGCTGTATCGCACGCCGATGCAACCGTCGATTGACCAGAACACCGTTGACGCTCAACTGGAACAGTCCAACTACGCGGAAAACGCCGTGGGCTTCCAGGCCAGCTTCACACTGCTCAACAGCAAATTCAAAGGGCTGGTTTCAGCCCTGCGCGGAGAGTAATTCATGTCCCTGTCCAGCGTTTTCAACATTGCCGGCAGCGGCATGAGCGCACAAACCACGCGTCTGAACACCGTGGCATCGAACATCGCCAACGCCGAGACCGTCTCGTCGAGCATCGACCAGACCTACCGTGCCCGTCACCCGGTATTCGCCACCATGTTCCAGGGTGGCCAGAGTGGCGGCAGCAACTCGCTGTTCCAGAATCAGGACGCTGCGGGTCAAGGCGTGCAGGTGCTGGGTGTCGTCGAAGACCAGAGCAACCTCGAAGCGCGCTACGAGCCGAACCATCCGGCTGCCGATGGCAAGGGCTACGTCTACTACCCGAACGTCAACGTGGTGGAAGAAATGGCTGACATGATTTCCGCGAGCCGGTCCTTCCAGACCAACGCCGAAATGATGAACACCGCCAAAACCATGATGCAGAAAGTACTGACCCTCGGTCAGTAATAAGGTGCGACTGCCATGAGCGTTACCGATACCACCAATAACCTCAGCATGAAAGACATCCTGGCGAACTCCTCGAAGAAGACGAGCAGCACTACTTCGGGCGGCATCGCTTCGGCCACCAACAGCGCCACCGGCGGCCAGGCCTTGGGCAAGGATGCGTTTCTGCAACTGCTGGTTACCCAGCTGAAAAACCAGAACCCGCTCGATCCGCAGGACAACAGTGCGTTCGTTGCACAGTTGGCGCAGTTCAGCAGCCTGGAAGGCATTACCACGCTCAACAGCACCGTTAGCGGGCTGGCCGGCAACTACAACTCTTCGCAAGCGTTGCAGGCGTCGTCTCTGGTTGGCCGCAACGTAATTGTGCAGACCAACACCGCACAGCTCGACGATCCGACCAAAGGCCTGACCGGTTCGGTAACCGTGCCATCGTCCATCGCGGGCGGCACCGTGACCATCACCGACAAGGACGGCAAAACGGTGCGCACCATCGACCTGGGCAGCCGCGCCGCTGGCGCCGCCAGTTTCACGTGGGATGGCAAGGATACCAGCGGCACCGTGGTGCCCGTCGGTACCTACACCTTCAAGGCCAGCGCACCGATCAACGGCGCCGCGACGGACCTGGCGACTTACCTGCCAGCCACGGTCAACAGCGTGACGATCAGCCAGACCGGTGGCGAGCTTATGCTCAACCTGGCCGGCAAGGGCTCCGTCGCCCTGTCCAAAGTACAAACCATTGGTATATAGAGCCGACTAACCGGCACAAAGGAGTGGAATATGTCTTTCAATATCGGCCTTAGCGGTCTCTATGCAGCCAACAAACAACTGGACGTGACCGGCAACAACATCGCCAACGTCGCGACTGCCGGTTTCAAATCTTCCCGTGCAGAGTTTGAAGACGTCTATTCGGCGACCAAACTGGGCACCGGCAGCAAGGTCATTGGTAACGGTGTGCGCCTGGCCAACGTTTCGCAGCAGTTCACCCAGGGTGACATCAGCAACACCGGCAACGTGTTGGACATGGGCATCAACGGCTCGGGTTTCTTCACCATGAGCAACAACGGTTCGATCTCCTATACCCGTGCCGGTACATTCAAGGTCGACGACGCCGGTTTCATCACCAACACCGATTACACCTCGCGTCTGCAAGGCTACGGCGTGGATGCCAACGGCAAGGTCATCAACGGTGTGTTGACCGATCTGAAAATCGACACCTCGAACCTGGCGCCGAAGTCGACTTCGGCCGTTGGGTCGAGCATTAACTTGAACTCTTCGTCCCCTGTGATCGTTGATACTGGCGCCAACGCCGTCATATTCGATCCGTCCAAGGTCGAGACCTACACCAAGTCGTTCAGCACTCCGATCTATGACACGCAGGGCAACAAGCACGACATGGATCAGTATGTGGTGAAGACGGGCGAAAATACCTGGAAGGTTTACACGTTGGTGGACGGTCGTAACCCGGATGCAACGGGTAGCGATCCAAAAATCACTCCGCCAGTGGCATCGACCCTGACCTTTGACTCTGCAGGCAAGTTGACTCAGGTCAGCACACCAAACCCGGCAGATCCGGCCAATCCGATCATCAGCAGCGACCTGACGCTGAAAAGCTGGAGACCGGGCACGGTGACCAACGGTGTCTTTACGCCCAACGGCGCATCAGCAAACCCGGCTGGCGTGACCATTTCGATGGCCAAGACCACCCAGTACAACGCGGACAACTCGCGTACGATTCCGACTCAGGATGGTTACGCCACTGGCCAGATCACCAATCTGACCATCGACGGCACCGGTACTCTGTTCGCCAACTTCAGCAACAATCAGAACAAGGCCATCGGCCAGGTTGCGCTGGCCAGTTTCACCAACGAGCAGGGTTTGCAGGCTGTTGGTGGTACTAGCTGGAAAGAAACCTTTGCCTCGGGAATCCCGGGTTATGACGCTCCGGAAACCGGTACTCTGGGTTCCATTCAGTCCAACTCGCTGGAAGAGTCGAACGTTAACCTGACCAATGAGCTGGTTGATCTGATCAAGGGTCAATCGAACTATCAGGCGAACGCGAAAACGATTTCGACTCAGAGCACGATCATGCAGACCATTATTCAGATGGCTTGATTCTGGGTTTTTGGCTGTAAAGGGAGCCCCTCTTTTGAGGGGCTTTTTTGTGGATGGCGTTTTTGGGGGCGGGGGGTATCCGTTGCAGCGATGATGGCTGCTTGAGGTTGTGCCCTGACGTCGGGGCCACGTTGGCAAGCGCCGGAGTGCCGGCCCAGTCCAAAGTAACCAAAGGTCTGTGCCCTGACGTTCGGCCCTCTCCCGAGGGAGAGGGAGCGGACTTGTGGGCTATTCAGAGCTTGAACTCGACTCGGTATGTCTCTACCAATCACCACGGTCAGTCCCCTCTCCCTCGGGGAGGGCTAGGGTGAGGGGCTTTTGATCTTTTGCCCCTTCAGCACACCGAGCGAAGGCGATGCCCCCAACCCCAAAAAACAAAACCCCCGACAAACCAGAAGTCTGTCGGGGGTTTTTTTTGCCTGGAAGAATCAGGCGTTTCGCAACGCCTGATTCAGCTCAGCTTATTGGCAAGCTTCGCAATCCGGCTCGTCAATCGCGCAAGCCTTTGGCACTGGAGCAGGACCGGCCGGAGCTGCCAGGACCGAATCTTCACCGTGGTTGCCGCCGCTGGAAACAGCGTTCAGCTTGCCGGTGTTGATGGTCGACTTCTCGGTGCTGGTCGCGGCCAGGGCACGGAGGTAGTAGGTGGTTTTCAGACCACGGTACCAAGCCATGCGGTAGGTCACGTCAAGCTTCTTGCCCGATGCGCCGGCGATGTACAGGTTCAGCGACTGGGCCTGGTCGATCCACTTCTGACGACGGCTGGCCGCGTCAACGATCCACTTGGTGTCCACTTCGAACGCGGTTGCGTAGAGCTCTTTGAGTTCTTGCGGGATGCGCTCGATCTGCTGAACCGAACCGTCGTAGTACTTCAGGTCGTTGATCATGACCGAGTCCCACAGACCGCGAGCCTTGAGGTCGCGAACCAGGTACGGGTTGATCACGGTGAATTCGCCCGACAGGTTCGATTTCACATACAGGTTCTGGTAGGTCGGTTCGATCGACTGCGATACGCCGGTGATGTTGGCGATGGTCGCGGTCGGTGCGATGGCCATGATGTTGGAGTTACGAATGCCTTTCTGTACACGGGCGCGAACCGGTGCCCAGTCCAGGGATTCGTTCAGGTCAACGTCGATGTACTTCTGGCCGCGTTGTTCGATCAGGATCTGTTGCGAATCCAGCGGCAGGATGCCTTTGGACCACAGCGAACCCTGGAACGTCTCGTAAGCGCCGCGCTCGTCAGCCAGGTCGCAAGAGGCCTGGATGGCGTAGTAGCTGACCGCTTCCATCGACTTGTCGGCGAACTCGACGGCAGCGTCGGAGCCGTAGGCGATGTGCTGCAGGTACAAAGCGTCCTGGAAGCCCATGATGCCCAGACCTACCGGACGGTGGCGGAAGTTGGAGTTCTTCGCCTGCGGTACCGAGTAGTAGTTGATGTCGATCACGTTATCGAGCATGCGCACGGCGGTGTTCACGGTGCGTTGCAGTTTAACGGTGTCCAGCTTGCCGTCGACGATGTGGTTCGGCAGGTTGATCGAGCCCAGGTTGCAGACCGCGATCTCGTCCTTGTTGGTGTTCAAGGTGATCTCGGTGCACAGGTTCGAGCTGTGAACCACGCCGACGTGCTGCTGCGGGCTACGCAGGTTGCACGGGTCTTTGAAGGTCAGCCATGGGTGGCCGGTTTCGAAGAGCATGGACAGCATTTTGCGCCACAGGTCTTTGGCCTGGATGGTCTTGAACAGTTTGATCTTGCCCGGGTACTGGGACAGGGCTTCATAGTATTCGTAACGCTCTTCGAACGCCTTGCCGGTCAGGTCGTGCAGATCCGGTACTTCGGATGGCGAGAACAGGGTCCACGGGCCGTCATCGAAGACGCGCTTCATGAACAGGTCAGGGATCCAGTTGGCAGTGTTCATGTCGTGGGTACGACGACGATCATCACCGGTGTTCTTGCGCAGCTCGATGAACTCCTCGATGTCCATGTGCCAGGTTTCCAGGTAAGCACACACAGCGCCTTTGCGCTTGCCACCCTGGTTAACGGCTACAGCGGTGTCGTTCACGACTTTGAGGAACGGAACCACGCCTTGCGACTTGCCGTTGGTGCCTTTGATGTACGAACCCAGCGCACGGACCGGAGTCCAGTCGTTGCCCAGGCCGCCAGCAAATTTCGACAACATGGCGTTGTCGTGAATCGCGTGGTAAATGCCCGACAGGTCATCCGGCACGGTGGTCAGGTAGCAGCTCGACAGCTGAGGACGCAGGGTACCGGCGTTGAACAGGGTCGGAGTCGAAGCCATGTAGTCGAACGAGGACAGCAGGTTGTAGAACTCGATCGCACGGTCTTCTTTGTTCTTCTCTTCGATCGCCAGGCCCATGGCCACGCGCATGAAGAAGATCTGCGGCAGTTCGAAACGCACGCCATCCTTGTGGATGAAGTAGCGGTCGTACAGGGTCTGCAGGCCCAGGTAGGTGAATTGCTGATCGCGCTCGTGGTTGATCGCCTTGCCCAGTTTTTCCAGGTCGAAGGTGGCCAGCACAGGGTTCAGCAGTTCGAACTCGATACCTTTGGCGATGTAAGCCGGCAGGGCCTTGGCGTACAGGTCGGCCATTTCGTGGTGAGTGGCGCTCTCGGCCACTTCCAGGAAGTTCAGGCCTTCGGCACGCAGGGTGTCCATCAGCAGGCGGGCGGTCACGAACGAGTAGTTCGGCTCGCGCTCGACCAGCGTACGGGCGGTCATCACCAGGGCGGTGTTGACGTCGGTCAGGGCCACGCCGTCGTACAGGTTTTTCAGGGTTTCGCGCTGGATCAGGTCGCCGTCGACTTCAGCCAGGCCTTCGCAGGCTTCGGTGACGATGGTGTTCAAGCGACCCATGTCCAGCGGCGCCAGGCTGCCGTCGGCACGGGTGATGCGGATCGACGGATGCGCATTGACGGCTTCTTCGACCGGGGCGTGGGCAGCGCGTTCTTTCGAACGACCGTCGCGGTAGATCACGTAGTCGCGAGCGACTTTCTGCTCACCGGCACGCATCAGGGCCAGTTCGACCTGGTCCTGGATTTCTTCGATGTGGATGGTGCCGCCCGAAGGCATGCGACGCTTGAAGGTCGCGGTGACCTGTTCGGTCAGGCGGGCAACGGTGTCGTGGATTCGCGACGAAGCGGCAGCGGTGCCGCCCTCAACTGCGAGAAACGCTTTGGTGATAGCGACGGTGATCTTGTCATCGGTATAAGGAACGACAGTGCCATTACGCTTGATCACGCGCAGTTGACCAGGCGCGGTGGCTGCCAGATCCGAATTCGAATCAGCGGCCTGCGGCAAGGTGCCCTGCGGGTTCTCGCGAGTTGTGTCGGTTTGCATGAGGGATTGTCTCCACATTCTCTATGTTTGTTTGGGCACCATCATGGTGCTCACCGTTCTGTCCCGAAGCACTACAACCGACGAGAGTCGGCATTCACAACTTCGGAGCAGTAGGAAAAAGGCTACGACGCCGCATCCTTGCCGAAGTTTTTGGTTGCGAGCACAGGCTCGAACCGGATTCCTTTCGGATGACAGTAATGACTGCAACACCCATACCGTTTTGCCCGTTCGGAGCTATAAAAACGGTGCCATCCGCCAGTGCGGTTTGGTCTTCGAAAAACTTGCTGCGTTCAAGCTGAAACTCGCCATAAATCGCTTGAGTTTCAGCTCTGAAATGTGGTTGGCCTTTTAAGGCGAAAACCCTACATGTAGGGTCTCTGTTTTCGCTGCGCTACAAGATAATGCGTTTTAAGGGGTGTTGCAACGTACGGACTGTGGATAAACCTGTGCGTAAATTGTGTAAGAAACCTGGAATTCCCGTGTAGGCCGCGAACCTGCTGACCTAGACCGTTTGTCACTGTTTTTCCGCCGACAAAATCGCTTCAGCGGTTTTTTAAGGGCGCGAACCCTATCACAAAATCTGGCCTTGTCCGAACGCATTTACCGACTTGTGTTCTGGCTGTACGCCGTTTATACAATCGGCCCAAGCAGAGGCATTCTTATCCTCCCAGGACATGACAAATGAACGGGAGGATTTAGAAAAATGTAGGACCGTGCCTGGCAGGGCATCGCCTTCCTTCTATTAATAAAAACAGCAAGCAGAGGTCACCGGTGGAGCAACAAGCCTTTCAGATATTGATAGTCGAGGATGATCAACGTCTGGCCGAACTCACTCGGGACTACTTGCAAGCCAATGGATTGCGCGTGGAGATCGAAGGCAACGGCGCGCTGGCGGCGGCGCGGATCATCGCCGAGCAGCCGGATCTGGTGATCCTCGATCTGATGCTCCCCGGTGAAGATGGCCTGACGATCTGCCGCAAGGTGCGCGACCGTTATGACGGGCCCATCCTGATGCTGACCGCGCGCACCGACGATGCCGACCAGATCCAGGGGCTTGACCTCGGCGCCGACGATTACGTGTGCAAACCGGTGCGTCCGCGACTGTTGCTGGCACGCATTCAGGCATTGCTGCGACGCAGTGACACACCCGAGCCGAGCGCGGAAAAAAGCCGTCGCCTGCAATTCGGTCCGCTGGTGGTCGACAACGCCTTGCGCGAGGCCTGGCTGAGCGACAACGGCATCGAGCTGACCAGCGCCGAATTCGACCTGCTTTGGCTGCTGGTGTCCAACGCCGGGCGCATCCTGTCGCGGGAGGAAATCTTCACTGCGCTGCGTGGCATCGGTTACGACGGCCAGGACCGTTCGATCGATGTGCGTATCTCGCGCATCCGCCCGAAAATCGGTGATGACCCCGATCACCCACGCCTGATCAAGACCATCCGCAGCAAAGGCTATCTGTTTGTCCCTGAAGCCTGCGTAGACCTGACGCTGTGAACTCGATCTTTCTGCGCATCTACGGCGGCATGTGCGCAGCGCTGATTCTTGTGGCGGTGCTCGGGGTGTTGGCGCTGAACCTGCTCAATCAGGTGCGCAGCGAACAATATCGCGAGCGTCTGGCCCACGGCACGTTCTCGCTGATGGCTGACAACCTGCAGCCGATGAACGAAACCGAGCGCCATCGTGCGCTGCTGGTGTGGGAGCGACTGCTGGGGATTCCGCTGGCCCTGAAGACATTTGCCGAAACCGATCTCGATCTGTCTCAGCGCGCGCGGGTGCAGCGCGGGCAGGCACTGGTCGAACAGACCGGGCCGCACGCGGCGAAAGTTTATCGACTGGTCAGCGACAAGGAGCAAATCGTCCTCACCGGCGAAGTGCAACAGATCAGCGAGCAACTGGCCCGGGCGACGATTTACCTGCTGGCTGATGAACTGGTGCGCGTGCCAGTGGCCGAGCAACCGAAACGGCTGGCGCAGATAAAGAAAGACAAGGGTTTTGGTTTTGACCTGCGGCTGGTCACGATCAGTGACGCCGACATGGACGAAGACCAGAGCCGGCGCGTATCCGAGGGCGATACGGTGATGGCGCTGGGCAAGGGCGGCGATTCGATCCGGGTCTTTGCCGGCATGGTCGGGACGCCATGGGTGCTGGAAATCGGCCCGCTGTATCAGATGAATCCGTACCCGCCGGAGTGGCTGGTGCTGATCGCTGCGCTCGGTCTGAGTTTGATCGGCCTCATCGTTTATCTATTGGTGCGTCAGTTGGAGCGGCGTTTGCGCGGTCTCGAAGCAGCGGCCACGCGCATCGCCAAGGGCAGCCTGGAAACCCGCGTGCCGGCGCGCGGTGCCGACTCGGTCGGGCGCCTGGCCTCGGCGTTCAATGGCATGGCCGAGCACTTGCAGCAGTTGCTGGCGATCCAGCGCGAACTGGTGCGCGCGGTGTCTCACGAATTGCGCACGCCAGTGGCGCGCCTGCGTTTCGGCCTGGAGATGATCGGCTCGGCGACCACCCCGCAAGCACTGGAAAAGTACCGTGAAGGCATGGATCACGACATTGAGGACCTCGATAAGCTGGTCGATGAAATGCTCACCTACGCTCGGCTGGAGCAGGGTTCGCCGGCGCTGACGTTTCAGCGCATTGACCTCGACGCGTTGGTTGATCAGGTGATCGAAGAGCTGGCGCCTTTGCGCGCCGAGGTCACGGTGCAGCGTGGGTTGTGCCTGTCGGCTGCCGACAACGATGATGCCTGGGTCGAGGCTGAGCCTCGGTATCTGCACCGCGCCCTGCAGAATCTGGTGGGTAACGCGATGCGCCACGCGCACTCGAAGGTCACGGTGAGTTATCAGGTCGGGCAATTGCGTTGTCGGGTCGACATCGAAGATGACGGGCCGGGTGTGCCGGAGGTGGCGTGGGAACGGATTTTCACGCCGTTTCTACGTCTGGATGACAGTCGCACGCGGGCGTCGGGCGGGCATGGGTTGGGGTTATCGATTGTGCGGCGGATCATCCACTGGCATGACGGCCGGGCGATCATTGGCAAAAGCAAAAGCCTGGGTGGGGCTTGCTTCAGTTTGAGTTGGCCGAGGAATCAGGAACGCCGCTGAGTCTTGAGCTGGCCGGGCTGGCCCCATCGCTGGCAAGCCAGCTCCCACAGGTATGAGGTGGGCCCATAAGTTCAGCCACAGGTGTGAGGTGGGCCCATAAGTTCAGCCACAGGTGTGAGGTGGGCCCATAAGTTCAGCCACAGGTATGAGGTGGGCCCATAAGTTCAGCCACAGGTGTGAGGTGGGCCCATAAGTTCAGCCACAGGTGTGAGGTGGGCCCATAAGTTCAGCCACAGGTGTGAGGTGGGCCCATAAGTTCAGCCACAGGTGTGAGGTGGGTCCATGAGTTCAGTCACAGGTGTGAGGTGGGCCCATGAGTTCAGTCACAGGTATGAGGTGGGTCCATGAGCTCAGTCACAGGTATGAGGTGGGCCCATAAGCTCAGCCACAGGTGTGAGGTGGGCCATGAGCTCAATCAGAGGTTTGAGGTGAGTCCACAATATCTGTGTTCATCACCGACACTGTGGGAGCTGGCTTGCCAGCGATGAGGGCCCATCAGGCAACAATGATCTCAGGCCTCGATGCTGACCAGGCTCAACAACTGACCATCCTGCACCCCGAACTGGGCATCCAGCTCCGTGCCGTTGCGCCACTCAGCCGACAGATCGGTCAACAAGCGCAACCGAACGGATCCCGCCTCGGTCCACTCCAGCACCTCGGCGTGCTCAAAGTAAAAGCGTTTCTGCACGATCGGGTAGAGCGCCTTGAACAAACTTTCTTTCACCGAAAACGTCAGTGTCACCCATAGGGCCGTTTGATCCGGCGATGCCGCAGCCATGCGCTGCATTTCCGGCGTGGTCAGAATTTCTCCGGCCAGGCGCTCGGCGCGTTCGCGGTTGAGCAGGTTTTCCAGGTCCATGCCCAAACCGCGCCAATGCTGCTTGTTGGCGACAATCGCCGCCGCGCGGCCGGTGCTGTGGGTGATCGAGCCGCAGATGTGCGCCGGCCAGACTGGCGCGCGATCTTCGCCAATTGGCGGAACCACGCCGCTGCCCTGAAGTTGCTGCAACGCCGCGCGGGCGCAGATACGCCCCGCGAGAAACTCCGCCTGCCGCTTGGCCACCGAACGCTGAATACTCGGCGGCGGCTCGATGGCGCTGCGCTGGAAGTCATTGCCAAGCAGTTGTGACGGATCGAAATGCGTGCTGAGCAGCACCGTGTCGGGCAATACCGTCGGCAACGGCCAGTGAGCATCGAGCGGGGTGCAACAGGCGGGGAGGGCTGGAATTGGATTCATGACGGGCATTTTGCCGGTTAGTCGGGACAAGGTCGAGATCAGTGGCGCGGCTTTCGCGAGCAGGCTCGCTCCCACAGAGAATTAGTGATCAACGCAGATTCAAAGTGGGAGCGAGCCTGCTCGCGAAGGCCGCGCCGCGGTCTTTCTGATCAGCCAAATATTTTTTGGAAGAACGCTTTCATGTCCGCCCAGGATTTTTCATCGGCGGCCTTGTTGTAGCCGATATCCGGGCCACCGTGCTCGCCATGACTCAAGCGATCAGCATCCGGATTGCTGAAGCCATGCTTGGCACCCTCAAGGCTGACAAATTTATAGTCAGCGCCAGTCTTGTCCATTTCTGCTTTGAAGGCGCTGACGTTGTCCGGTGTGACCATGCTGTCGAGCGCACCATGTTCCACCAGAATTTTCGCTTTCACACTGCCAGGCGTGGCCGGGGTTTTGGTTGCCAGTGCGCCGTGGAAACTTACCACGCCCGCCAACGGCATACCCTGACGCGCCGCGTTCAACACCACCGCACCGCCAAAGCAGTAACCGATGGCCGCCAGTTTGTTCACGTCGGTCTGTGGCTGTTTCTTCAGCAAATCCAGCCCGGCTTCGAAACGCTTGCTGGCGGCCGCCGCGTCCGCGGTCGCTGCCTGCATGAACGCCATCGCATCTTTCGGGTGCTCGGTGTTCTTGCCTTCGCCGTACATATCGATCGCCAGCGCGCTGTAACCGAGTTCGGCCAGATCCCGCGCGCGGCGCTTGGCGTAATCGTTCAGGCCCCACCACTCATGCACCACGACGATCCCCGGACGCTTGCCTTTGATGGCGTCGTCGTAGGCGTAGTAACCGAGCAGCTTGGTGCCGTCGGCGCTCTGGTAGGGGATTTCCTCAGTCTTGATCGCAGCCTGGGTGAGGCTGCTGGCAGCGAGCAACGTGAGGGCGAGGAACAGGCGCATGGTCGGTCTCCTTATTGATAAGTGGTCAAAACAGCCTAGTCGATTTGGTTCAGGTCAGGTTCAGAGAGCGTTCAGGGTCGGTACAGGGGAGGGGCAGTAATCTTGCGCCATACCCAAACAGCACTGTGAAAGAGGAAATACCATGACTCGTTTAAACAAACTGCTGCTGGCATTTACCGTAATGAGCGCCAGCATCGCGGCCCATGCCGACACCACTTCCAACTTCGCTGGCCTGACTTTCGGCCAGACGAGCGACAAGATCAAAAAGTCCCACGCACTGAACGATAACCTTGATCACCCGAACGCCACTGGCGCGATCGACGGCAACAACACCTACGGCGTACGCCTCGGTCAGCAAAACTCGCAAGGTCGCTACTACGCCACCTACGACAATGTGTCCGGTTCGCACAATGGCATTAAACTGCGTCAGGAAAATCTGTTGGGCAGCTACGATCTGTTCTACCCGGTGGGCAGCAGCACCAAACTGTTCGGCGGCGCGACGGCGGGTCTGACCAAACTGACTCAGGAATCCCCAGGCTTTAGCCGTGACAGCGACATCGGCTATGCAGTCGGCGGCCAGTTCGGTGTGATGCAGCAAGTTTCGCAAAACACATCGGTGGAACTCGGTTACCGTTACCTGCGCAGCAATGCCAGCACCGAGATGAGCGAACGCGGTGGCAGCAAGCAAGGCTCGCTGGACCTGACCAGCAGCGCGCAGACGTACTTGTCGGCCAACTACTTTTTCTAAGGAGTTGCCGCCAGGCTAAATGTGGGAGCGAGCCTGCTGGCGAAGCGATGTGTCAGTCGACAATCTTCATTGACTGATCCACCGACTTCGCGAGCGGGCTCACTCCCACAGGTGTGTTTTTGGAGATTTCTGATTTGCCCGGGAGAGCGTCATGAAGCTATTGGTCGTCGAAGATGAAGCGCTCTTGCGCCATCACCTGCAAACCCGCCTGACGGAGAGCGGTCACGTGGTTGAGTCCGTGGCCAATGCCGAAGAGGCGCTGTACCAGACCGGCCAGTTCAACTTTGACCTGGCAGTGATCGATCTCGGTCTGCCGGGTATGGGCGGTCTCGACCTGATTCGTCAGTTGCGTTCAGGCGGCAAGACCTTTCCGATCCTGATTCTCACCGCGCGTGGCAACTGGCAGGACAAGGTCGAAGGCCTCGCCGCCGGCGCCGATGATTACGTGGTCAAACCGTTCCAGTTCGAAGAACTCGACGCGCGCCTGAATGCCTTGCTGCGCCGTTCCAGCGGCTTCACCCAGTCGACCATCGTTGCCGGCCCGCTGTTGCTTGATCTCAATCGCAAACAGGCGAGCCTCGATGAGCAACCGCTGGCGCTGACCGCTTACGAATACCGCATCCTCGAATACCTCATGCGCCACCACCAGCAAGTGGTGCCCAAGGATCGCTTGATGGAGCAGCTCTATCCGGACGACGACGAGCGCGATCCAAATGTGATCGAAGTGCTGGTCGGCCGCTTGCGCCGCAAACTCGAAGGCCCGGCCGGGTTCAAGCCGATCGATACCGTGCGTGGCCTCGGTTACCTGTTCAATGAGCGCTGCACTTGATTCGTTCCCTTCGCGTTCGGCTGATGCTCGCCGCCACCACGTTGGCGGTGTTGTTCATGCTTGCCCTCCTGCCGGCGATGCAAGGCGCATTCAGCCTTGCGTTGCAGGATTCGATCGAGCAGCGCCTGGCTTCGGACGTCACCACGCTGATCTCTGCCGCGCGCGTTGAAGACGGGCGACTGATGATGCCGTCGCAGTTGCCCGATGAGCGTTTCAACCTCACCGACTTCCGTTTGCTCGGTTACATCTACGACCGTGAAGGGCACTTGGTCTGGCGTTCCAGAGCGACTCAGGAAGAACAGATCAACTACAAGCCGCGTTACGACGGACTCGGCAATGAGTTCGCGCGGATACGCGAAGCCAATGGTCAGGAGTTCTTCGTTTACGACGTTGAAGTCAAACTGCTCGGCGGCAAAAGTGCGGCGTTCAGCATCGTCGCCCTGCAACCGGTGCGCGAGTACGAAACCACCCTCGAAGGCCTGCGCGAAAATCTTTATCTGGGCTTCGGCGCAGCCTTGCTGGTGCTGTTGGCTCTGTTGTGGATCGGCCTGACCTGGGGCCTGAAAGCCCTGCGCCAACTCAGTCAGGAGCTCGACGAAATCGAAACCGGCGCTCGCGAAAGTCTCACCGAACAACACCCGCGCGAACTGCTGCGCCTGACAGGTTCGCTGAACCGCTTGCTGCTGAGCGAGCGTCAGCAGCGCAGCCGTTATCGTGACTCACTGGATGATTTGGCGCACAGCCTGAAAACGCCGTTGGCGGTGTTGCAAGGCGTCAGTGAGGACATGGCTCAGCGGCCTAAAGACGTCGATCAGGCCTGGGTTCTGCAGAGTCAGATTGAGCGCATGAGTCAGCAGATCAGTTATCAGCTGCAGCGGGCGAGTTTGCGTAAAAGTGGGCTGGTGCGGCATCAGGTGCGGTTGCGTCCGGTGCTGCAAAGCCTGTGCGATACGTTGGACAAGGTGTACCGCGACAAGCGTGTGCAGGTGGCGTTTGATCTGCCGGAACATTGTTATGTGCCGATCGAGCAGGGCGCCTTGCTGGAGATGATGGGGAATTTGCTGGAGAACGCTTATCGGCTTTGTCTGGGCGAGGTGCGCATCAGTGTGCGTGAGAGCCTGGCAGGGATTGAGTTGTGTGTTGAGGATGATGGGCCGGGTGTGCCGCCGGATCAGCGGGCGCGGATTCTGGAGCGTGGTGAGCGCCTGGATCGGCAGCATCCGGGGCAGGGGATCGGGTTGGCGGTGGTGAAGGATATTATTGAGAGCTATAACGCCAAACTCGCGCTGGGTGATTCGCCGATGGGTGGGGCGGCGTTCAGGATTCACTTTCCTGCGGTTTGAGTTTTGACCGGGGGTTTGGTTTTGGTTTTGGTTTTGGGGTTGGGGTGTATATCCGTTGCTGCGGTTATGGCTGCTTAGGGTTTCGCCCTTACGGCGAGTCACCTTTTCCAGACGCCGGAGTGCCGGCCCAGCGAAAAAGTAACCCAAAAGGCTTTGCCCTGACGTTCGGCCCACTCGCTGGGGCTCGGGGTTCCTTCGCTCCGGGATCCATCCGGGGCATCGATTCCGGTTTGCTTCGCTGCACCTCCTTTCGATGTCTTCCCCGGATGAACCCCTACACTCAGCCTGCCGACGGGCCTTTTAGATCAAGATCAACAGCTGCACTCGAGCTAACGCTCATTGTGTTGAGTGGTGCAGAGACCGGGCGGTGTGCGCTTTGCATTGAGTTCAAAATTGTGGGAGCTGGCTTGCCAGCGATTGCGGGCTGACAGTCGGCAGTTTCTTGCGTGTACTCGGCTCAAGTGTAGGACCCCCCGGAGGCTGCGATCTTTTGATCCTGATCTTTGCGGTGCTTTTCTGGATGCGAGCCCGGCTCGACATACCGCAGGTGCATACCCTCGCCCAAACACCTCTGTCAGTCCCTCAAAACTGCATCAATCAACGCTGGAGTCCGGCGCTTGGCGGGAGGCGGCTTCTAGATCCAGCAGTCCTTGTCCGTAGGCTTCGCTGTTACCGTAAATGCCCGTCCGGTTGGCGGTGGCCAGCAAGTGCGCACGCACTTGTTGTGGTGTGAGTTCGGGATAACGACTTTGCAGCGCTGCCATGGCGCCACTGACCAGTGCGGCGGCTGGAGATGTGCCGGCAGTTTGCACGTATTGACCATTCTTGTTGGTGGTCAACAGACCTTGGTCAGCACCTGAGTCGCCACCCGGTACGGCGATGCACCAGGCTGCTGCCACGCCGCAGTAGTTGGATTTGGCATTGATGGCGCTGCCATCGTTTTTCAGTGCAACCACGGCGATCCAGCCTTTTTCAAGTTCTGGCAGGGCGAGCGGCAAGCCAGGTTCGGCCAAGGGTTCTCGCTTCAACTCGTTACCGGTCGGGAAGACAAATACCGCGCCGTCCTGAACCAGTTTCCGGGCGGTTGCCAGCGACTCCGGCATGACTTGCTTGTAGCGTGCTTCATTGATCTCGGTCGCCGGGATGGCATTGGCCCACGAGTTATTGAGGATCAGTGCGCCTTTGTCGAAACCGGCCTGCCAGGATTGGGCAATCTCGCTGTCGAAGAAAAACGGCTCATTGTCGTCACCGAAACGAAACGGGATCAGCTGTGCGTTGAACGCGACGCCGTGCATACCCTGGTCGTCCTTGTTGGCGGCGAGAATGCCCGCCATCTGGGTGCCGTGACCGATTCGGTCAAAGGTGCCGACCCGGTTTTCGACATGATCAAACCCCGGATCACGCAGCCGTCCCTGAAATTCCGGCAGGTTGCTGTTCAATCCCGAGTCGATCAGTGCGACGGCCACGCCCTGACCGGTGCCGCCACGGGCATATAGAGATGAAGCATGAATAATCGCCAAGCCTTTCTGGGCTTGATATTCCGGCGTCTCGAACGGCGTCGGATCGATAGCGGGCTGTACGGGGTTTGTCAGGCATCCGGTTAACAGCAGCGGCAGCGCAAGCGCGGGGATGATTGAGATATTGGCTATTTGAAGCATGATCGTTCCTTGATAAGGCTCCGTGCACGGCAGGTTTTCTGGCCTGTGCAAATGTCGCGGAGGAAGGTTTTGATGAAGCGAGAACCTTACCGGTGACAAGCGGTGAAACGTCATGGAGGCAAAGTGCCCCGTCTGTTTCAAAGGATGGCGAATGGAAAGGTTTGAAGTATCGAAGTTTGAGGCGAGGGGGCGCAGCGCCCGGATTTACTTAACCTGACCTGCCTGAATCACTTTCAACGAAGGGGTTCAACCGACATCTTCAGACATGCTTTCACTACACATCAAGACCAGTCAGCGTTTTCAATGCTCTTGAGCGCGATAGGCCCCCGGCGTCAGCCCCGTCCACTTCTTGAACGCCCGATGAAACGCCGACGGTTCGGAAAAACCCAGCTGTTCAGCGATCTGTTGCAACGACAGGTCCGCGCGGCCCAGATGGTAGATGGCGATATCCCGCCGCAGCTGATCCTTCAACTCTTGAAAACTGGTGCCTTCCTCGCGCAAATGCCGGCGCAGGGTTTGCGGGCTGATGTGCAGGTGCGCAGCGACGGCGTCGAGATCAGGCCAGCGTGTGCTGTCGCGGCTGAGCAAGCGGCGCAGGCGGCTGCTCAGGCTGTCGCCGTCGTCGGGGCGTGACAGCAAGTCAGCGGGGGAGCGTTCGAGGAAGTGCTTGAGGGTGCGTTCATCCTGCAGCAACGGCATGTGCAGGTAGCGGCTGTGGAACAGCAGGCTGCTTCGATCTGCTGAAAACACCAAGGGGCAAGGGAACAACAGGTCGTATTCGGCGCCGTGCGCAGGTTTCGCATAGCTGAATGTCGCCTGCTCCAAGCGGATTCGCTGGCCGATCAGCCAACTGCCGAGACGATGCCAGATCACCAGCAGGCTTTCGCTGAGGAAGTGATCCGGGTCCCACAATTGCGAATCGTCGAGGCTCAGGCGCACCCATTCGTCCTCGCGGCTCAGGGTCAGGCGCGGGGCGTCGGGGAACAGGCTATAAAACAGCAGGCCGCGTTGCAGGGCCTTCTCCAGGTTGCGGCAGTGAATCGAGGCGTGGCACATCATGGCGAAGCTGCCGGGTTTGCTCGCGGCCTTGCCGAAGCCCAGGTATTCGTCGTCCAGTGCCAGCCACAGGCTCTGGATCAGGCGGGTGAACTGTTCCGGGGCGATGCGCGCACGGGGCTCGTCAAGCAGTTCGGGGCTGATCCCCAGTTGCAACAGCAGACCCGAGTAATCGAACCCCAGGCGGCGTGCGCCACCCAGGGCGGCACGGGCGAAATGACTGGCAACGGTGCGTTCGCGCATAAGCGGCAGATCCTTCCTCAGGCGTCGGATGGTAGCCGGGGGGTGGCAGGGGGACAAGGCGGATTTCCGCCAAATTGTAGGACGAGAACCGGTGAGTTGGCGGATATCCGCCACCCTTGAGTAACCGAGTTGTGACCAAAAAAACCTGTAACCCCTGATATCAAAAGGCTCGTAGCCATCTGCACCAAAGTGGCACGACGTTTGCGATATGAGCGATAGAAACGTGCATTGAGCCTGTGTGCAAAGTGCCGTTCCAACAACAAATCCCTCCAGTGCAGGAGGGTTCGCAATTCAGGTGTCGCGGTCAACAGATGGATGCTGCCACGCGGGACTCTTGAGGAAACTTGCAATGACGACTCGTCAGCCAATTTACAAATCCCTGTATTTCCAGGTGATCGTTGCCATCGCTATCGGCATTCTGCTCGGTCACTTCTATCCGCAAACCGGTGTGGCCCTCAAACCGCTGGGTGACGGGTTCATTAAACTGATCAAAATGGTCATCGCCCCGATCATCTTCTGTACCGTTGTCAGCGGCATCGCTGGCATGCAGAACATGAAATCGGTGGGCAAGACCGGCGGCTACGCGCTGCTGTATTTTGAAGTCGTTTCCACCATTGCCTTGCTGATCGGCCTGATCGTCGTCAACGTCGTGCAGCCGGGCGCCGGCATGCACATCGACGTGACCACTCTGGATGCCTCGAAAATCGCCACCTATGTGACGGCCAGTAAAGACCAGAGCATCGTCGGCTTCCTGCTCAACGTGATCCCGAACACCATCGTCGGCGCGTTTGCCACAGGCGATATCCTGCAAGTGCTGATGTTCTCGGTGATCTTCGGCTACGCCCTGCATCGTCTGGGTTCGTATGGTCGTCCGCTGCTGGACATGATTGATCGCTTCGCTCACGTGATGTTCAACATCATCAACATGATCATGAAACTGGCGCCGCTCGGTGCGTTCGGTGCCATGGCTTTCACCATCGGTGCTTACGGTGTCGGCTCGTTGGTGCAACTGGGCCAGTTGATGATCTGCTTCTATATCACCTGCGTGCTGTTTGTGTTGGTGGTGTTGGGTGGGATCTGCCGCGCGCATGGTTTCAGTGTGTTGAAACTGATTCGCTACATCCGTGAAGAGCTGCTGATCGTACTGGGCACTTCGTCCTCTGAATCGGCACTGCCACGCATGCTGATCAAGATGGAGCGTCTGGGTGCGAAGAAATCGGTAGTGGGTCTGGTGATCCCGACCGGTTACTCGTTCAACCTCGACGGTACTTCGATCTACCTGACCATGGCCGCGGTGTTCATCGCTCAGGCGACCGACACCCACATGGACATCACCCACCAGATCACCCTGTTGCTGGTGCTGCTGCTGTCCTCCAAAGGTGCGGCGGGTGTGACCGGTTCGGGCTTCATCGTGCTGGCGGCTACGCTGTCGGCGGTAGGTCACCTGCCGGTGGCCGGTCTGGCGCTGATCCTGGGTATCGACCGTTTCATGTCCGAAGCTCGCGCACTGACCAACCTTGTTGGTAACGCTGTTGCGACCATCGTTGTCGCCAAGTGGGTGAAAGAGCTGGACACCGACGTGCTGCAATCCGAGCTGGCCTCGGGCGGTCGCGGTATCTCCGACCAGCGTGAAGAAGACGACCTGGGTGTGGCTGAAGGCCCAACCCCGGTCAATGTGAAGTAAGCATCGCTTGTAGGAAAAACCCGCTTCGGCGGGTTTTTTCATGCCCGCAATTTGAGCGTAACGGTCACGGCTGGTGACACTTACGGTGATTGCTGTACCGGCCATCGCTGCCTAGGCTGAAGGCATCGTCCAAGGAGTTCGCCCATGTCCGCACCGCTGGCCTCATTGAAGATTCTCGATTTCTCGACGCTGCTGCCGGGGCCGTTTGCTTCCCTGTTGCTGGCGGACATGGGCGCCGAGGTGTTGCGCATCGAGTCGCCGACGCGCATGGATCTGCTGCGAGTCTTGCCGCCGCATGATCAGGGGCTGTCGGCCAGTCACGCTTATCTGAACCGCAACAAGCGCAGTCTCGCGCTCGACCTGAAACAGCCCGAAGCGCTGGAGCTGGTCAAGCAGTTGCTGGCCGATTACGACATCGTCCTCGAGCAGTTTCGCCCCGGTGTGATGGAGCGTCTGGGTCTGGGTTACGAGGCCCTGAAGGCGATCAACCCGAAGCTGATTTACGTGTCGATCACCGGTTACGGCCAGACCGGCCCGTACAAGGATCGCGCCGGGCATGACATCAACTACCTGGCGCTGGCCGGCCTTGCCAGTTATACCGGCCGGGCCGACAGCGGGCCGTTGCCGTTGGGCATGCAGGTTGCGGATATCGCGGGTGGTTCGCTGCACGGGGTGATTGGTCTGCTTGCTGCGGTGATCGCCCGTCAGCAAACCGGGCAGGGTACGCATCTGGACGTGAGCATGACCGATTGTGCATTCAGCCTGAATGCCATGGCCGGTGCCGGTTTTCTCGCCTGTGGTGCAGAGCCGGGTTGGGAAGACCAGATGCTCAATGGCGGCAGTTTTTATGATTATTACCGTTCACGGGATGGCCGCTGGATGTCGGTGGGCAGTCTGGAGCCGGCATTCATGCAGCCATTGTGCGCGGCACTGGGGCGGCCGGAATTGGCGGCGCAGGGTTTGTCGCCCAAGCCCGAGCATCAGCGAGCGCTCAAGGAAGCCTTGAAGGTCGAGTTTGAAAAGCATGACTTTGTCGAGCTGTGCGAGTTGTTTGCCGGGATCGATGCGTGTGTCGAGCCGGTGTTGAATCTGAGTGAAGCAACCGAGCATCCGCAATTACAGGCGCGGGAGTTGGTGACGCAAGTGCCGCGCGGGGATGGTTCGACGCAGGCGCAAATGGCATGCCCGCTGAAGTTTTCCCAAGGGTTGCCGGCGCCACGGCATGTCGGGGCGGTGTTGGGACAGCATACGGATGAGGTGTTGGGAGAGTTGGGGTTGAGTCCTTCGAAAATTGAAGAGCTGCGCCGGGCCAAAGTCATTCTTTAGTGCCTGTTCTGGCTTCATCGCTGGCAAGCCAGCTCCCACAGGTTTCGGTGTCGTACACAGAATCTGTGGACACCTCGAACATTGTGGGAGCTGGCTTGCCAGCGATGGGGCCAGTCAGGGCAACACAACACTGACTATTCCACCCGCATCTCACCGCTGAACACCAACGTGTTGCGGCATCTGCGGCACAGATACCGCCGCCCTTGCCGCACCAGACTATGGCGCTGTGCCGAAAACGGAAAATCACTTTCCGCACACGGGCATTTGTAGATGTAGCGGGTCACGCTGCGGCGTTTGACTGCATAAGTGTGGCAGCGATCCGGCGGCAGTTCGTAAACGCCGCGCATGATCAGTTGCCACTCTTCGCCGTGGGGCTGGATGCGGTCGCCGAACAGCTGATGGGCGATCAGGTGCGCAACTTCATGGGCCACGGTTTGCTTGAGGAAGTGTTCGGCGTTTTCCCGGTAGAGCTGAGGGTTGAAGCGCAGCAGGTTCTCGTGCAGATGCGCGACCCCGGCTTTTTGTCCGCGCAGCTTGAGACTCACCACGGGGCGTTGGAAATGACGTTTGAAAAAGGATTCAGCGAGTTGGTAACAGTCTTCGACGCGAGTATTGATTTGCTCGGGCATGCTTGATGGATCTCCAGAGGCGTCAAGTATGCCGCAACCCTCAAGCGTTGCGAATCGCCGAACCGCCGAATGGTCATCCTCCACACGAGAAGGCCGCCTTGCGGCGGCCTGTATTGGCAGATCTTGTTTTTCTCGGGGAGTCATTGCGTCAGTTGGTATATACGGGGCCTACGCCCAGTCCCCAGACAATCACGGTGAACGCCATGATGGCTACCAGCACCACCAGACCCACCGCCAGTACCGAGCTGGAAAACAGAAAACCTTCGTCCGACGGAATATTCATGAACGTCGGTAGCCCCACGTACAACAGGTACACCGTGTAGCAGATGGCCGCCGTACCAACGATCATGCCTAGCCACATATGCGGATACAGCGCCGCCAGCCCGCCGACAAACAGCGGCGTCGCGGTGTAGGTGGCAAACGCCACGCAACGCGCCAGGCTGGGGTTGGCGTCATAAGTACGGGCCATCCAGTGCACGAATGCACCCATGACCGCGACCCCGCCGAGCATCGCCAGGTATGACATGACCGTCATCCACGCCGCACTTTCGACGGTGAGCATGACCGGCGCGCGATTACCAATCACCCAGCCAACCTGGGTCGTGCCGATAAACGCCGAGACAGCGGGGATCGCCGCCAGAATCAGCGTGTGCGTCAGGTACATGTGGCTGATGCTTTCCTCTTGGTCGCCACGGATTTCCTTCCATTCCTGATCGGGGTGGGTAAAAAGTCCCACTACGTGATGGATCATGCCATTCACTCCTCTTGTTATTGCCATCGCCCCCCAACGGAGCGCCTACGGGCCAAGGTGGCCGAGCAAATTCAGGTCTTCAGATGTGTGCGACCTTACGTCGCAGTATAGAAAGGTCTTAACCGCACAGGCACTAGGGGCTTAGAGCAAATTGCGCTGTAAACACCGGGCTTAATCGCGGTGGGGTCTTGCCGCAGCCCGACGGCCCTTCGCCCTCACGATTTTTTTGCGTAAAATGCCGGCCTTTCGTCACACCTCACGGATTTCGCGTCATGGGCACTCTTACGGTCAACCAGAACAAGCTGCAAAAGCGCCTGCGCCGTCTGGCGGGCGAAGCTGTCGCCGATTTCAACATGATTGAAGACGGCGACAAGGTCATGGTCTGCCTGTCCGGGGGCAAGGACAGCTACACCATGCTCGACGTGCTGATGCACTTTCAGAAGGTTGCGCCGATCAGGTTCGAGATCGTCGCCGTGAACATGGACCAGAAGCAGCCGGGCTTCCCCGAGCACGTGCTGCCTGCCTACCTCAAAGAGCTGGGCGTCGAGTATCACATCGTCGAAAAAGACACTTATTCGGTGGTCAAAGAGCTGATCCCGGAAGGCAAGACCACCTGCTCGCTTTGCTCGCGTCTGCGTCGCGGCACGCTGTACACCTTCGCTGACGAAATCGGCGCGACCAAAATGGCCCTCGGTCACCACCGTGACGACATCGTCGAGACGTTCTTCCTCAACATGTTCTTCAACGGCAGCCTCAAGGCGATGCCGCCCAAGCTGCGCGCCGACGACGGCCGTAATGTGGTCATCCGTCCGCTGGCCTACTGCAGCGAGAAAGACATCCAGGCCTACTCGGATCTCAAGCAATTCCCGATCATCCCGTGCAACCTCTGCGGATCGCAGGAAAACCTGCAGCGCCAAGTGGTCAAGGACATGCTTCAGGAATGGGATCGCAAGACACCGGGCCGCACTGAATCGATTTTCCGCAGTCTGCAGAATGTGATTCCGTCACAGCTGGCCGACCGCAACCTGTTCGACTTCACCAGTCTCAAGATCGACGAGACCGCCGCTTCGCGCTTCGTCAACGTCGTTAACCTGTAAACACCTTCAAATGTGGGAGCGAGCCTGCTCGCGAAGAGGGAGTATCAGTCAACAAATCAGTTGAATGACACACCGCTTTCGCGAGCAGGCTCGCTTCCACATTGGTTTCTTCGCTTTATTCAATAGGAGAGGGCATGCGCGATTACAAGTGGCTGCACGAATACTGTCTGAACCGTTTCGGTTCGGCGGCTGAACTGGAAGCCCATCTGCCCGTCCCCAAGACTGCGGCACAACTGCGCAAGATCAGCGACGACCGCTACCTCTCGACCATGGCCCTGCGCGTGTTCCGCGCCGGCCTCAAGCACAGTCTGGTAGACGCCAAGTGGCCGGCCTTCGAAGAAGTGTTCTTCAAATTCGACCCGGAAAAAGTCGTGCTGATGAGCGCCGAACACCTTGAACGGTTGATGCAGGACGCGCGGATTATCCGTCACCTGGGCAAGCTCAAAAGCGTGCCGCGCAACGCGCAGTTCATTCTCGATGAGGAAAAAGAACGCGGCAGCTTTGGCGCGCTGATTGCCGACTGGCCGGTGACCGACATTGTCGGTCTGTGGACGTACCTGAAAAAGCGTGGCCATCAACTGGGTGGGCTGTCGGCGCCACGGTTTTTGCGCATGGTCGGCAAGGACACGTTTGTGCCGAGCTATGACGTGGTGGCGGCGCTGAATGCGCAGAAGATCGTCGACAAAGTGCCGACCAGTCTGCGTGATCTGGCGATTGTGCAGGATGCGTTCAATCAATGGCATGAACAGAGTGGCGGGCGGGCGATGAGCCAGATTTCGATGATGCTCGCTTACACCGTCAATCATTAAGACCGCGTTGTCCCAATCGCTGGCAAGCCAGCTCCCACAGGTTTTGCGTCGATCACAAATTAGTGTTCCAACACAGATCCTGTGGGAGCTGGCTTGCCAGCGATGGCGCCAGCTCAGGCGACAGAGATTTCACCCTCGCCAGCCAATTTGCGATTCAACTGATACCGCCAGCGCACATACAGCAGCGCCGAGCAGAACACGGCCAGGCTTGCCGCCATTTCCAGCACGCCAAACCACTGTCGGTTCGGGTCATACGCGGCCAGTGCGCCTTTGATGAAATACAGATTCACCACAAAGCACATCCATGAATGCCCGCGGGCGCTGCCCATGATCATCGCCGGGGCGAGGATCAGCCACGGGACCAGTTCGACCAGCAGAATTACCCACGGCCGCGCACCATGCAGGTCGGCGAATATCAGGTAATAGACGGCGAGCAATCCGGCCAGGGCGAAAAAGCTCAGCAGACTGATGATCCGCATCGCCTTCACGCGCGGCTCCAGCCACTCGACAGAGGGCAGGACTTTCGGCTTCTTGGCCACCTCAGCCCTCCAGTTTCTGCGCGGTTTTGGCCAAGCGCAGACCGAGGGCGCGACACAACGCCACTTCGTGCTGATCAAGACCTCTTTTGCCATCAGCGCCGGCGTGGTGGCTGGCACCATAAGGCGTGCCGCCGCCTTGGGTTTCCAGCAGCGCCGACTCGCTGTAGGGCAGGCCGGTGATCAGCATGCCGTGGTGCAGCAGCGGCAGCATCATCGACAACAGGGTGGTTTCCTGACCGCCGTGCAGGCTGGCGGTGGAGGTGAACACGCCGGCCGGTTTGCCGACCAGCGCGCCGGTCAGCCAAAGATTGCTGGTGCCATCGAGGAAGTACTTGAGCGGTGCAGCCATGTTGCCAAAACGCGTCGGGCTGCCCAGTGCCAGACCGGCGCAGTTTTTCAGGTCGTCGAGGGTGGCATAGAGCGCGCCTTCGTCCGGAATGCTTGGCGCTACGGCTTCGCACTCGGTGGAGATCGCCGGCACAGTACGCAGGCGCGCTTCGAGGCCGGCCTGTTCCACACCGCGAGCAATCTGCCGCGCCATCTCGTTGGTCGAGCCGTTGCGGCTGTAATAGAGGACCAGAATGTACGGCGCGCTCACGGCAGCAACTCCAGAATATTCTCCGGCGGACGACCGATGACGGCTTTGTCGTCGGCTTCGAGAATCGGCCGTTCCATCAGTTTCGGATGTTCAGCAATCGCGGCGATCAACTGCGCTTCGCTGAGGCTGTCGTCAGCGAGCTGAAGCATTTTGTATTCATCTTCCCCGGTGCGCAGCAATTGCCGCGCGCTGATTCCGAGCTTGCCGAGCAGGGCCTTGATTTGCGCGGCATTCAGCGGAGTTTCGAGGTAGCGCACGACGTTCGGCGTCAGGCCGCGGGCTTCAAGAAGCTCCAGCGCACCGCGGGATTTCGAGCAGCGCGGATTGTGATAAAGCGTCAGATCGGTCATGTCGGGTCGCTTCTGGCGTAGAGTGGCGGCTATTCTAACTGTGCAGCGCGCAATCCAGAACCTTCAGAGGCGATGGTTCGCAGGCGTTTTCAAATTTTCACAAGGAACAGGACATGACACGGCGATTGGCAGCGGCATTGACGATAATCGGGGCGTTGATGCTGGGGGGTTGCGGCAACGATTACGGGATTGACCAGAACGGTCAGAAGGTCGCATCCGAGCGCCTCGACAAGCAATGGGTAATCGTCAATTACTGGGCTGAATGGTGTGGCCCGTGCCGAACCGAAATCCCGGAGCTCAACCACTTGGCTGAAGAGCTCAAGAGCAGGAAGGTCGGTGTGTTCGGGGTCAACTTCGACAACGTGCAGGGTGAAGAACTGAAGAGTGCAAGCGAAAAACTGGGCATCAAGTTCACCGTGCTGGCGCAGGACCCGGCGGAGTTGTTCGAGCTGCCACGCAGCGAAGCGCTGCCGGTGACGTACATCATCGACGACAAGGGCAAGGTTCGTGAACAGCTGATGGGCGAGCAGACGGCGGCCGGGGTGATGGCGAAGCTTGATGCGTTGCAGGCTACGAAGTAGCTTTCAAAAGCCCCTCACCCCAGCCCTCTCCCGGGTGGAGAGGGGGCCGACCGAGGTGTCTGGCGCCATGCATCGACCTGAAAGATCAGGTCGATTATGGATTCGGCAAAGCTGAATCAAGTGGATGCTGGATTCAGCAGCGCAATACCTGGTCGATTCTGGATTTGCTGGAGCTAGATCCAATCGATTCTGGATTCAGCAGATCAAGACCCAATCGATTCTGGATTCGGCAGGAGCCTTTCAGGTCGGCGGACTTCCCCAATATCCCCCAATCGGTTCCCTCTCCCAGTGGGAGAGGGCTAGGGTGAGGGGCTTGGCGATTCAAGCGATCAACCCTCTTCCAGCCACCAGCGCAACGGTTTGCCTTGCGCCGGCCAGAAGCGCATCTGCTCGATTGGCGAAATGTCCCAGCGCTCGACATGCTCCAGTGCCTCCAGGAACCGTTGTTCCTGTTCCATCAGCGCCGGTGCACACAGTTTGCGGGTCTTGCCGATCTTGCCGAAGGTCAGCTTGTCACCATCCAGGGTGTACGGCGCGAACCAATGGTTGCAGCCGCCGTTACCGTAGGCACGACCGTCATCGCCAAGGGTCACGGTCAGATGGCTGTAATCCATCAATGGCCGCTCGCCGATCCATTCCAGAATGTAGCTGCGGTTCTGTTGCAGTTGCACAGGCTCGGCGGCGCAGCCCGCGAGGCCAATACCGACCAGAGCCGCCAGGGCAAAGCGTTTCATCACGCAGGCTCCTGGCATTTCGGGCACAGGTGCTTGTCGCCAACGGCCTTCCAGCCCAGCTCGGCAATGCGCGCGGTGGCGGCCGGTTTTTCTGCCGTTTTGCCCAGCTTGGCGTCCACTGCAAACTCGAAGTTCAGCGCTTTGGCGCAGCTGTCGCAATTGACCTGCCAGGTGTGGATCGCCAGTTCGCCGAACACCGGGCCCGTGGTCATCGCGGTCCATTGGCCCGGCGGGTTGATCAGGTGGCGGACGGTTTCAACGGTCAGGCGCATGGACAAATCCTTGCTGCCTTTGAGGGTGACCAACAGCGCGTCACCGATGCGGATCGAGCCACCGTTGCCGGTGACCTGATAGCGGCCCGGTACGAGGGCGCGGCATTCGGTGAGGGTGTGTTGCGGGTTCATCAGGTTGTAGCGGAAATCGTGTTCGACCATGGGTCCTCCAAATATGCGCGACATGCTAGCACGGGCTGGATTGCAGAATGATGCACGCGTGCGACCTTCGATCAGGTTCAAATCGACCTGCGCACATGGCAAACTGCCGCCCTCGACTCTTAAGGAACGGAACATGGCGCTGATCGAATGTTATGAATGCAAGCGGAGCATCAGTTCCGAAGTCAAAGCGTGCATTCATTGCGGGGCTCCGATGGCGGAGTACCAGGCCCACGTGCAAGCGCAGACCGCAGGCGCACCGGCTCAGGCTTCGACGATTTCTTTCGGCAGTCTGCCGCGTAATAGCGCGGTTCCTGAGGCCGCGGTGTTGCCGCAAGCTTCGCAGGGTTTGCCGAAAGTCATGCCGGCTGCGGCGGGGCGTCGGCGTCGACAACAGGCCGCGCAAGCTGCGCAGATCAATGAGGACGGCAGCCGCCCGGTGGAAGGCTGGCTGAAGATCATGGTGTTCCTGATTCCGTGGATTTTCGTCTGGTTCCTGCTGCGCAGCGGCCATTCGGCGAAACAGCGGTTGTTCGGCTTCGGCTGGCTGGCGTTGCTGATTCTGGCGTCGTCGCTGAAGTAAGCGGTTAAGCGATCAACCTTCGACCTGATTCTGCGGTGATCCCGCCGCCCAGGTCGCGATGTTGCGCAGGGTCGTCGCAGCAATCGCGCCCAGCGCCTCTTGCGTCAGGAACGCCTGGTGCGCGGTGACGATCACGTTAGGAAAGGTCAGCAGACGCGCCAGCACATCGTCCTGCAACGGCAAGTCGGAACGATCCTCGAAAAACAGCTGCGCTTCTTCTTCATACACATCCAGCCCCAGATAGCCGAGTTGACCGTCCTTGAGGGCGTCAATAAGCGCTGGGGTGTCGACCAGCCCGCCGCGACCGGTGTTGATCAGCATGGCGCCGGCTTGCATGTGCGCCAATGAATCGCGATTGATCAGGTGTTTGCTCTGCTCGTTCAGCGGGCAGTGCAGGCTGATGATGCGCGACTGCGCGAGCAAGTCCGGCAGGCTCAGATAACGTGCACCGAGTGCTAGAACATCGGGATTTGGATACGGATCGTACGCCAGCAATTCACAGCCGAAACCGTGCATGATTCTCGCGAAGGCGGCGCCTATCTGCCCGGTGCCGACGATGCCGACAGTCTTGCCGACCAGATCGAAACCGGTCAGGCCATGCAGACTGAAATCACCTTCGCGGGTGCGGTTGTAGGCGCGGTGCAGGCGACGGTTGAGGGCGAGGATCAGCGCCACGGCATGCTCGGCCACGGCATGCGGCGAGTAGGCCGGAACCCGCACGACGGCCAGCCCCAGACGTTTGGCCGCGAGCAGATCGACATGGTTGTAACCGGCCGAACGCAAGGCAATCAGCCGGGTACCGCCCGCCGCCAGACGTTCCAGCACTGCGGCGCTGAGATCGTCATTGATAAAGGCGCAGACCACCTCATGCTGGTCGGCCAATGCCGCTGTATCTAGACTGAGCCGGGCCGGTTGAAAATGCAGTTCAATCTCTGCCGGGCAATCGGCATCGAGGAAACTCTCGCGGTCGTAGGTCTGGCTGCTGAAAATGATCGTGCGCATGAAATCCTCCTGGAGCATCACCGGGGCTGCATCACCCGAGTCCACTTTAGCCGTGACGGCGTTGACCGGCATTGCGCTGGATCAGGCGCTGATCTTCGCTTGCGCGGCCAGTCGGTTGATCGCAAGTTCCAGCTCATCCAGCGCCATCGCTGCTTTCGGGTCTTCCTGTTTGAGCAGGGTTTCACTGCGCTGACAGGCTGCGCGCAATTGCGGTACGCCGCAGTAACGCGTGGCGCCATGCAGGCGATGCACGCGTTCAATCAGTGCATTCTGGTCGTGGTTGTCGCGCGCGCTGCAGATGGCTTCGCGGTCGGCCTCCAGTGAAGCCAGCAGCATCGCCAGCATGTCCGCCGCCAGATCTTCTTTACCGGCAGCCAGACGCAAACCTTCCTCTTGATCAAGCACTGGCAGTTCGTGATTGCCCGCAGTACCTTCGCTGACGCGCTCCGGGGCCTGATTGCGCAGTGCCAGACCGGTCCATTTCAGCACCACTTGCGCCAGTTGCCGCTCGCTGATCGGTTTCGTCAGGTAGTCATCCATGCCGCTTTGCAGCAACGCACGTTTTTCGTTGGCCATGGCATGGGCGGTGAGCGCGACGATCGGCAGCGGTGTGCAATGCCGCTCGCTTTCCCACTGGCGGATGGTTTCGGTGCTCTGGCGACCGTCCATGCCCGGCATCTGCACGTCCATCAGCACCAGATCGAACGATTCGGTCTGTACCGCTTTGACCGCGGCATAACCGCTTTCCACGGCCAATACCTTGGCGCCCATGTCTTCGAGCAAGGTCTGCACCAGCAAAAGGTTGGCCGGGTTATCGTCGACACAGAGCACTTTCGGCGCGCGACTCGACAGCGGTTCGCCGGGTTCGTTACGCGGTTGACGCGGGTTGGCCAGGTCCGACAGGGCGCGGCGCAGTTTGCGCGTGCAGGCCGGTTTGGCCTGCAGCTGGCTGTGCGGGTTGGGCACCGACAGATGGAACAGCGTCTGCTCGGTGGTCGGGCACAGCACCAGCACTTTGCAGCCCAGGTGTTCGAGGTCCCAGATATGCTGGTTCAGGCGTTCGGGCAGCATGTCGTTACTGGTGATGCCGATCACCGCCAGATCAATCGCCTGATCGGTCTGGTGTGCGCCGGTAACGCCATTGGTCAGGCTTTCCAGGGTATTGAACGGGGTGACGATAAGCCCGCAGTCTTCCAGTTGATGCTGCAAGGCCTGACGTGCCAGTTCATGGTTTTCCAGCACGGCGACCCGGCGGCCGAGCAGCGGCGCCGAGGGCAGGTCTTCGGCATCGTCGCGGGCTTTGGGCAGGCTCAGGCTGATCCAGAATTCCGAACCTTCGCCCGGCGTGCTGTCGACGCCGATCTCGCCGCCCATCTGTTCGATCAGGCGCTTGGAGATCACCAGGCCCAGTCCGGTGCCGCCGGGCTGGCGCGACAGCGAATTGTCTGCCTGGCTGAAGGCCTGGAACAACGCGCGCACGTCCTGATTCGACAGGCCGATGCCGGTGTCCTGGATGCTGATGCGCAGCTGCACGCTGTCATCGTGCTCTTCTTCCAGCATTGCACGGGCAACGATGGTGCCCTCGCGAGTGAACTTGATGGCGTTGCTGACCAGGTTGGTGAGGATCTGCTTCAGGCGCAGCGGATCACCGACCAGCGACAGCGGGGTGTCGCGGTACACCAGACTGACCAGTTCCAGCTGCTTGGCGTGAGCGGCGGGGGCGAGAATCGTCAGGGTGTCTTGCAACAAGTCGCGCAGGTTGAACGGAATGTGGTCGAGCACCAGTTTGCCGGCCTCGATTTTCGAGAAGTCGAGAATCTCGTTGATGATCCCGAGCAGGCTGTCGGCGGACTTTTCGATGGTGCCTAAATAGTCGAGCTGGCGCGGGGTCAGTTCACTTTTCTGCAACAGGTGGGTGAAGCCGAGAATGCCGTTGAGTGGCGTGCGGATTTCGTGGCTCATGTTGGCGAGGAATTCGGATTTGATCCGGCTCGCCTCCAGAGCCTCTTTACGCGCCAGATCGAGTTCGATGTTCTGAATCTCGATGGTTTCGAGGTTCTGGCGCACGTCCTCAGTGGCTTGATCGACGCTGTGCTGCAATTCTTCCTGGGCGTTTTGCAGGGTCCCGGCCATGCGGTTGATACCCGACGCCAGTTCGTCCAGTTCCTGACTGCCGAGGGGTGGCAGACGGGTTTCCAGGTGACCGTCCTTGAGTTGCGCGACGGCCTGTTTGATCTGGCTCAGCGGCCGATTGATGGTGCGGCCCATGCGTAACGCGAGCAGCGCCGCACCGGCGAGGCCCGCGGCGATCAACAACAGGCTGGCAAACAGGCTGCGATACCCGCGCAGCAACATGCCGTTGTGCGACAGCTCGAGTTCAACCCAGCCGAGCAGGCGCTCGGATTCTTCCGGGATCAGTTCGCCGGCGAGGTTGCGGTGCTTGCCGAAGACCGGCATCAGGTAGCGGGTCGCGTCATTGCCGCTGCGTCGTTGCAAGTGCGCGCTGTCGCCGCTCGGCGCCTGATTGAGCATGGTCGGGCCGGCGTGAGCCAGTGGCGAGCGATCCGGCGCGAGAAAAGTCACCGCGCGCACGTCCGGTTGTTCGAGGGACTGAGTGGCAATGCGTTCGAGCAGTTCGCCATTGCCGTGGCCCATCGCCGGCGCCACCAAGGGTGCCAGTTGCTCGGCGATCATTTCGCCACGCTGGAGCAATTGGGTTTGCAGGTCGGACTGCTGCGTCCAGGTGAAATATCCACCCAGCACCAGCGCCATCAGGCTGGTCGGCAACAAGGTCAGCAACAACACGCGACCTTTGATTCCCAGTTTCTTGAGCACGCCTATCTCCTGCATCCCGCTGATCTGTTGACTCATGCGTGCATCCGGCACGCGACATGGGCGCAGTGTAGCGATTTGCTCGCGGGCAATCTCCGGAAAAATACGGGCGTTGTCGTTCGGCCTGGCAAGGCGCGTTTGTCCGACAGTGCAACCTTGGGTTGCCCGGTGTCCGCCAATCTTGAATAATCGCGCCTAACTGAGAATTACTTGCAGATACTCATGACTCCTGTTTCCGTTGGCCAGCCACGCATTCTTTCCATCGAGGACGATCCGGTCCTGGGTGCTTATGTTCATGAACATCTGGGTCGTAGCGGGTTTCAGGTGACCTGGTGCCAGAACGGCCAGGAAGGCCTGAACATCGCCCAACGCCAGCCGTTCGACGTGGTGTTGATGGACATCCTTTTGCCGGGGCTGGACGGTCTGAACGTGCTCACTCAACTGCGCCAGAGCCATTCGACGCCAGTGCTGCTGATGTCGGCGCTGGGTGCCGAAGCCGATCGCATCAGCGGTTTTCGCCTGGGCGCCGACGATTACCTGCCCAAGCCGTTCAGCATGGCCGAACTGCATGTTCGCATCGAAGCGATCCTGCGCCGGGTCGCCCTTGATCGGCGTCCTCCAGAGCGCTCTGCGCCGGTAGCGACCGGCACGCTGCGCTTCGACGATGAACAGTGCGACGTGTACTTGCGCGAGCAACCCGCCGGCCTGACCCGAAGCGAGTTCCGTCTGCTGGAAACCCTCAATCGCAATGACGAGGAGGTCCTGAGCAAGGCCTTCCTTTATCAGCACGTTCTGCAACGCGGCTATGCCGCGCACGATCGCAGCCTCGACATGCACATCAGCCAGATCCGCCGCAAACTCAAAGCCATCGGCTACACCGAGCGCGAAGTACGCACCGTGTGGGGCAAGGGCTACGTGCTCAGTGGTGCCGATGAAAGTGTCTGAGCTGCCGGGGCGTCACTCGCTGTTCTGGAAACTGGCCTGTTTGCTGGTGGCGTTCTGTCTGCTAATGATCTGGCTGAGTTGGTCGTGGGGCCGATACATGGAGCAGCGCAACCAGTTCCTGTCTGACGTCGCCCGCGACACCCTTACGCGTTACGCCGCTGAAGCCGAGCGGGCGTGGCAGCAAGGTCAGCGTGACGGCGTCGATAGTTGGCTGCAGAGTATGGAATTGCGCGAGGCTGGCTGGGTCGGCGTAATTGACAGCAATTTGCAGTCGCTGGCCAATGATCCGTTGAACGAACAGGAAATCCAGCGCCTGACTTTTCTGCGCGGGCTCGATTGGCCGATTCATAAAAAGGGCCGGCCCGGGCTGCGCATACCGTTTCCCAAGGATCCTTCCGCCGGCAGTCTGGTGATCGAGTTGCCCGAGCGTTTCCTGCCGGGCAAATATCGACTGTTTTGGCGGGTGATCACCAACGGGGTGATTCCGGGGTTGTTCACCTTGCTGCTGTGCGTGGGGCTGTATCGCCTGCTGGTGGTGCCGCTGAACAATCTGCGCGAACAAGCCAATGCCTGGCGTGCCGATCAATTGAATGTGCGGTTATCCAGCGGTATCACCCAGCGCCCGGACGAACTCGGTGAACTGGCCCGGGCGTTCGACTCGATGTCCGAACGTCTGCAGTCCACTGTCGCCCTGCAACAGCAACTGCTGCGAGATCTGTCCCATGAACTGCGCACGCCCCTGAGCCGATTGCGGGTAGCGAGTGAAAGCGAACAGGGCCTGGAGCAATTGCGCGAACGCATCGGTCGTGAAGTCGACGGCATGCAGCGACTGGTCGAAGACACGCTGCAACTGGCGTGGCTCGACACCGAACGCTCACCATTGCCCGACGAGTCGATCCAGATCCAGGCGCTGTGGGAAATGCTCACCGACAACGCCTGTTATGAAAGCGGCTGGCCGAGCCTGCAGTTGCAGTGCTCGGTGCAGGCTTCTTGCTGGGTGCGCGGCAATCTCAACACCTTGGCTCAGGCGCTGGAGAACATTCTGCGCAACGCCATTCGTCATTCGCCCGAGGGCGGGATTGTGCGGCTGGAAGGACGGCGGGACGGGGATTACTGGCATCTGTGGCTGGAAGATCAGGGCGGCGGGGTGGCTGAAGCGGATCTGCAGCGGATTTTTGATCCGTTCACCCGACTCGACGGCTCGCGACCTGGGGATGGCGGGTTTGGTCTGGGGTTGAGCATCGCCAGGAATGCGGTACAGCGCCAGGGCGGAACGCTTTGGGCGGAGAATTGCGGGGCGGGGTTGCGGGTGAATTTGCGCTTGGTGGCGGATGATGGTGTTGTCAGCCCAGACGCCATCGCTAGCAAGCCAGCTCCGACAGGTGCCAGCGTCGCTCACCCCCCCTTCACCCACCCCCAGGCCCTGTAGGAGCATTCGAGTGAAACGAGGCTGCGATTAAAGGCAGACCGAAAGATCGCAGCGTGCCGCAGCGCCTGCACGTATATAAGCAAGACCAAAATTCTGTGGGAGCTGGCTTGCCAGCGATGAAGCCTTTTGCACCCCTGGTGAATCTGAAATGTCTCACCACTGGCGAGACAATTGCTGCTTATTCCCATAAACCATAAGCACCGCACTTTGCGTGATATGGCCTTCGCGGGTTTGCCGGTATGATAGGCGCCCCCGCACGTCTGGATTGCGAATACGCCATGACCCTGCAGTACCCAACCATCGCCGATTGCGTCGGCAACACTCCGCTGGTGCGTTTGCAGCGCCTGCCCGGTGTCACCAGCAACACCTTATTGCTCAAGCTCGAAGGGAATAACCCGGCGGGTTCGGTCAAGGACCGTCCGGCGCTGTCGATGATCACCCGTGCCGAGTTGCGCGGGCAGATTCACGCCGGCGATACGCTGATCGAAGCGACCTCGGGCAACACCGGAATTGCGTTGGCGATGGCCGCCGCGATCAAGGGTTACAAGATGATCCTGATCATGCCGGACAACTCCAGCGCCGAGCGCAAAGCGGCGATGACCGCTTATGGTGCCGAGCTGATTCTGGTCAGTCAGGAAGAGGGCATGGAAGGCGCTCGCGATCTCGCCCAACGCATGGAGGCCGAAGGTCGTGGCAAGGTGCTGGATCAGTTCGCCAATGGCGACAATCCTGAAGCGCATTACACCAGCACCGGCCCGGAGATCTGGCGTCAGACCGAGGGCACCATCACTCACTTCGTCAGCTCGATGGGTACCACCGGGACCATCATGGGCGTCTCGCGCTACTTGAAAGAGCAGAGCGACAAGGTGCAGATCGTTGGTCTGCAACCGATGGAAGGCTCGGCCATTCCAGGTATTCGCCGCTGGCCGCAGGAATACCTGCCGAAGATCTATCAGGCCGATCGCGTTGATCGCATTGTCGACATGGCGCAAAGCGAGGCCGAGGACGTCACCCGTCGTCTGGCCCGCGAAGAAGGCATCTTCTGCGGCGTGTCCTCGGGCGGTGCGGTAGCAGCGATGCTGCGTCTGTCCCGGGAAGTTGAAAACGCGGTGATCGTCGCGATCATCTGTGACCGTGGCGACCGATACTTGTCGACCGGCATTTTCGACGCGCCCAACTGATGGCCAAGCAAGAGAGAGGCCTGCGCTTCCAGCCCGCCGGCGGCAGCAAGGCCCCGCAAATCCCGACTGGCAAGAAGCAGCGCTTGAACATCGAGCGCCTGGCGAATGACGGGCGCGGTATCGCGTTTTTCGAAGGCCGGACCTGGTTCGTACTCGGCGCGCTTGCTGGTGAAGAGGTCGAAGCGCGAGTGCTCGGTGCTCACGGCAAAGTGGTCGAGGCGCGCACCGAACGCGTGTTCAAGGCCAGCGAACTGCGCCGGCCGACGCCGTGTCAGCACGCCGGTCGCTGCGGTGGCTGCAGCGTTCAGCACTTGCCCCACAGTGAACAGCTCGCCCTGAAACAGCGCATGCTCGCCGAGCAATTATCCAAGGTTGCCGGTGTCGAACCGCAAGAGTGGGTAGCACCGTTGACCGGTCCCGAGTTCGGCTATCGCCGTCGTGCCCGCGTTGCTGTGCGCTGGGACATGAAAGCGAAGAAACTCGAAGTGGGTTTCCGCGCCGCCGGCAGTCAGGACATCGTCGGCATTAACGAATGCCCGGTGCTGGTACAGCCCTTGCAGCCGATCATGAGCCGTTTGCCGGAGATGCTCCGTCGTTTGAGCAAGCCGCAAGCGTTGGGCCATGTCGAATTGTTCGCTGGCTCGTCGCTGGCGGTGTTGCTGCGGCATATGGCGCCGTTGTCTGAAGCAGATCTGACGATCCTCAAGGACTTCTGCCAGTTTCATGAAGCGCAGTTGTGGTTGCACGGCGAAGGCGAGCCGCAACCGGTCGATGCCACGCAGTCGCTCAGTTATCGCCTAGAGCAGTGGGATCTGGATCTGGCTTACCGGCCGGGCGATTTCATCCAGGTCAACGCGGGCGTCAACGAAGCGATGGTCGCGCAGGCACTGGACTGGTTGAAGCCGACCAGCGAAGAGCGCGTGCTGGACCTGTTCTGCGGGCTCGGCAACTTTGCTTTGCCACTGGCCAGAACGGTGCGCGAAGTGGTGGCGGTGGAGGGTGTGCAGACCATGGTCGAACGTGCCGCTGCGAATGCCGCCAGTAACAATTTGCATAACACAAAGTTTTTTCAAGCCGATTTATCCCAGCCTTTAACGGGTGTCGAGTGGATCGGAGATGGCTTTTCTGCGGTACTCTTGGACCCACCGCGTGACGGTGCTTTCGAGGTGGTGCGCAAGCTGGCGACCCTGGGTGCGAAGCGGTTGGTGTATGTGTCGTGCAACCCTGCAACGCTGGCGCGCGACACGGTCGAATTGATCAAGCAGGGCTACCGGTTAAAACGTGCCGGGATTCTCGATATGTTTCCTCAGACGGCACATGTCGAGGCCATGGCGTTATTTGAAGCGAGCCAGGATGGCTCGTCTGATCCGTCTGGTCCGTCCGTACAGCGCTCGCTTTAGCCCCACGAGTGCAAACGGGCAACGAAGGTCAGCGATTTGACGCATTGAATCTGCGTCGTAGGGAAGGTAAAGCAAGATGGTACAGGTGAGAGCACACCAGCCGATCAACACTGACGGCAGTATCAATCTCGAGGCTTGGCTCGATCACGCGGTCAGTGTCGATCTGGCACTGGATCGCGAAGCCTTGAAAGAAGCCTGCGAGTTCGCTCGCGAGGCCGAACAACAGTCCAATGCTGCGAAAAACCTGTGGGCCGAGGGCTCCGGGAGTTTCAGAACCGGCCTTGAGATCGCCGAGATTCTCGCCGACCTCAAGCTCGATCAGGATTCGCTGGTCGCCGCGGTCCTGTACCGCGGTGTGCGCGAAGGCCAGATCGAGTTCGCGGCTGTCAGCCAGCGCTTTGGTCCGGTGGTTGCCAAGCTGATCGACGGCGTGCAGCGCATGGCCGCGATCAGCGCCAGCCTCAGTCCGCGCCAGTCGATGGTCATGGGCACGCAAGGGCAGGTGGAAAACCTGCGCAAAATGCTCGTCGCCATGGTCGACGACGTGCGTGTTGCCCTGATCAAACTGGCCGAACGCACCTGCGCCATTCGTGCGGTGAAAACCGCCGACGACGAGAAGCGTAACCGTGTCGCCCGGGAAGTCTTCGACATCTATGCGCCGCTCGCTCACCGGCTCGGCATCGGTCATATCAAATGGGAACTGGAGGACTTGTCCTTCCGTTATCTGGAGCCTGATCAATACAAGCAGATCGCCAAGTTGCTCCATGAGCGACGGCTTGATCGCGAGCGTTTCATCGCCGACGTGATGACCCAGCTCAAGGATGAATTGCAGGCTACCGGCGTCGACGCCGACATCAGCGGTCGGGCCAAACACATCTATTCGATCTGGCGCAAAATGCAGCGCAAGGGTCTGGAATTCAGCCAGATCTACGACGTGCGTGCGGTGCGCGTGCTGGTCCCGGAAATGCGCGATTGCTATACCGCGCTGGGTATCGTCCACACGCTGTGGCGGCACATCCCGAAAGAATTCGACGACTACATCGCCAACCCGAAAGAGAACGGCTACCGCTCGTTGCACACGGCCGTGATCGGCCCGGAAGGCAAGGTGCTGGAAGTGCAGATTCGTACGCATTCGATGCACGAAGAAGCCGAGCTCGGGGTTTGCGCGCACTGGCGTTACAAGGGCACCGACGTCAAATCCGGCTCCAATCACTACGAAGAGAAAATTTCCTGGCTGCGTCAGGTGCTCGAGTGGCATGAAGAGCTGGGTGATATCGGTGGTCTTGCCGAACAGCTGCGCGTTGATATCGAGCCGGATCGGGTCTACATCTTCACGCCCGACGGTCACGCCATCGACTTGCCGAAAGGCGCAACACCGCTGGACTTCGCTTACCGCGTACACACCGAAATCGGTCACAACTGCCGTGGCGCCAAGATCAACGGGCGCATCGTGCCGCTCAACTACAGCCTGCAGACCGGCGAGCAAGTCGAGATCATCACCAGCAAACACGGCACCCCCAGCCGAGACTGGCTGAACTCGAACCTCGGTTACGTCACCACGTCGCGGGCGCGGGCGAAGATTGTTCACTGGTTCAAGTTGCAGGCCCGTGACCAGAACGTCGCCGCCGGTAAAACCCTGATCGAACGCGAGCTCACACGCCTCGGCCTGCCGGCGGTGGATTTCGACAAGTTGGCCGAGAAGGCCAACATGAAAACCGCCGAAGACATGTTCGCCGCCCTCGGTGCCGGTGACCTGCGCCTGGCGCAACTGGTCAACCTGGCGCAGCAACTGGTCGAGCCGGAGCGCGGTAACGAACAGCTGGAACTGATCCCGCGCAAAGCGACTGGCTACAAGCCGGGCAAGCGCGGCGACATTCAGATTCAGGGCGTTGGTAACCTGATGACGCAAATGGCCGGCTGCTGCCAGCCCTTGCCGGGCGATGCAATCGTCGGTTACATCACCCAGGGCCGTGGCGTGAGTATTCACCGCCAGGACTGCGCCTCGGTGCTGCAACTGGGCGGACGCGAGCCAGAGCGGATCATTCAGGTCAGCTGGGGGCCGGTGCCGGTGCTTACCTATCCGGTGGACATCGTCATCCGCGCCTACGACCGTTCGGGTCTGCTGCGTGACGTCTCGCAGGTACTGCTCAACGAGCGGATCAACGTGCTGGCGGTCAACACCCGCTCGAACAAGGAAGACAACACTGCGCTGATGTCCCTGACCATCGAGATCCCGGGTCTGGATGCACTGGGGCGGTTGCTGGGACGGATTTCGCAGTTGCCGAACATCATCGAGACACGGCGTAATCGCACCCCGTGACGCAATTGATTGTTCCCTGTGGGAGCGAGCCTGCTCGCGAAGAGGGCGTGTCAGTCGACATCTTTGTTGCAGACACACCGCTTTCGCGAGCAGGCTCGCTCCCACATGGGGTTTGTGGTGAGACAGAAAACATGATGTACAACCTTGAAGACCTGCTCCATCTCATGAGCCGGCTGCGTGATCCGCAGTTCGGTTGCCCGTGGGACATCAAGCAAACCTACGCAACCATCGTCCCGCACACCCTCGAAGAAGCCTACGAAGTGGCCGACGCCATCGAGCGCGGCGATTTCGACCATTTGCAGGGCGAGCTTGGCGACCTGTTGTTCCAGGTTGTCTATTACAGCCAGTTGGCGCGCGAAGAAGGGCGCTTTGAGTTTGCCGGTGTGATCGACAGCATCACCCGCAAGCTGATCCGTCGTCATCCTCACGTTTTTCCCACCGGCGACCTGTACGCGCCGCTGGACGTGCCGCGTTTGAATGAAGAGCAGGTCAAGCAGCGCTGGGAAGAAATCAAGGCTGAGGAACGTGCCGAGAAATCCGCCGCGCCACAGCAACAGTCACTGCTTGATGACGTACCGGCCACGTTGCCTGCATTGTCGCGCTCAGCCAAGCTGCAGAAGCGTGCGGGGCAGGTGGGGTTCGACTGGCCGGACGCCTTGCCGGTGTTCGACAAAGTGCGTGAAGAGCTCGATGAAGTGCTCGAGGCGATGTCCGAAAACGATCCCGCAGCGGTGGCTGACGAGATCGGTGATCTGCTGTTTTCCGTGGTCAATCTGGCCCGGCATCTGAAGGTTGACCCGGAGACTGCACTGCGTGGCGCCAACGGCAAGTTTGAAAGACGTTTCCGTTTTATCGAACAGGCATTGCGCGACACCCACCGTCCCATAGAAGATTGCACCCTCGAAGAGTTGGACGCCCTGTGGGGTGAAGCCAAACGTCAGGAAAAGAATTTGCCCAGCTGTGGCTGAGCAACTGCCCAAGTGAGTAAGCACCATGAGTATTTCCCTTCGCGATCAGTTGCTCAAAGCAGGCCTGGTCAATCAAAAGCAGGCCAAGCAGGTCAGCAAGGACAAGCAGAAGCAGCAGCGTCTGGCCCACAAAGGTCAGATCGAGCTGGATGACTCGCAGCAGCGCGCCGCTCAGGAAGCCATGGCCGAGAAGGTCAAGCGCGACCAGGAGCTGAACCGTCAGCAGAAAGAGAAGGCCGAAGCCAAGGAGCGCGCCGCGCAGGTCAAGCAATTGATCGAAGTCTCGCGTCTGCCGAAGCTGACCACCGAGGACTACTACAACTTCGTGGACGACAAGAAGGTCAAGCGCCTCTCGGTCAACACGCTGATGCGCAACAAGCTCAGCAGCGGTTCGCTGGCGATCGTGCATCATGCCGGCGGCTATGAAGTGATCCCGCGTGAAGCGGCCCTGAAGATCCAGGAGCGCGACCCACAGCGTATCGTGCAACTCAACGTGAAGACCGAAGAGGTCAACGCCGAGGACGATCCGTACGCGGCCTATCAGATCCCCGACGATCTGATGTGGTAAATCGCCAAGCCGTAACAACGACAAACCCCGCTGATCGCGGGGTTTGTCGTTTTCAATGCTGTGGTTGATTCAGGCGGATCGTAAATCCCGTTGCTGCTCTTGCACTTCCAGTTCGGCCTTGTAGTTGTGGGCGTCAATCTCGTTGTGGAACATCCCGACCAGCAAGTCTTGTTGATGCACATCCCAGATCCGGATACCGGCGGCTACGCCTTCATGGGACATGTGTGAATCGTCGCGTTCAGTTACTTTTACAGTCATCTGCTAGCTCCAAATCTCGAGTTATCTGCAGCAAGGCGTGTGCAGGACTCTTTTATAGAATTTGTTAGGCAGCTAAGTAAACGGCTTATTCGAGCAAGGTGTTGTTGCGTTTTTTGCAACAGTGCTGCAGGCCGCTAAATCCGCGACATTCAGTCGCAGGGCGGTAAGTTTCATGACAGAAGTTTCATTTTCAGGGCATGCATAGAACCCTGTGGGAGCTGGCTTGCCAGCGATGACGTCGGCACAGCAAACATCTTCGTTACCTGACAATCCGCTATCGCTGGCAAGCCAGCTCCCACAGGGATCAGCGGTGTCCCGGTTATATTCTTCAAACGAAAAAAAACGCCCCGAACCAGTCGGGGCGTTTTTCATGTGTGGCTCAAGCCTTGGGAATTACTTGCCTTCCCAGCGCTTCATCACCAGCGTGGCGTTGGTGCCGCCGAAGCCGAAGCTGTTGCTCATCACGGTGTTGATGGTAGCGTTTTCGCGAGTCTTGGTCAGAATCGGCATGTCAGCCACTTCCGGGTCCAGTTCGTCGATGTTGGCGGAACCGGCAATGAAGTTGCCTTCCATCATCAGCATGCAGTAGATCGCTTCGTGAACGCCGGCAGCGCCCAGGGAGTGACCGGACAGGCTCTTGGTCGAGCTGATCGCTGGAGCCTTGTCGCCGAACACTTCACGCACACCTTTCATTTCCGCGACGTCGCCGACCGGAGTCGAAGTGCCGTGGGTGTTCAGGTAGTCGATCGGGGAATCAACGGTGGACATCGCCATCTGCATGCAGCGGATCGCGCCTTCGCCACTTGGGGCAACCATGTCGTAGCCATCGGACGTCGCGCCGTAGCCAACGATTTCCGCGTAGATCTTCGCGCCACGGGCCAGAGCGTGTTCCAGCTCTTCAACCACGACCATACCGCCACCACCGGCGATGACGAAACCGTCACGGTCGGCGTCGTAGGCACGGGAGGCCTGTTCCGGGGTGTCGTTACGCTTGCTGGACAGGGCGCCCATCGCGTCGAACAGGAACGACTGGCTCCAGTGCTCTTCTTCACCGCCACCGGCGAAGACGATGTCCTGCTTGCCCATCTGGATCTGTTCCATGGCGGTACCGATGCAGTGAGCACTGGTGGCGCAGGCAGATGCGATGGAGTAGTTCAGGCCCTTGATCTTGAATGGCGTGGCCAGGCAAGCGGAAACGGTGCTGCTCATGGTCCGCGTTACACGGTATGGGCCGACGCGCTTCACGCCTTTCTCGCGCAGGATGTCCAGCGCTTCCATCTGGTTCAGTGTGGAAGCACCGCCAGAGCCGGCGATCAGGCCGGTACGCGGGTTGGACACTTGCTCGTCGGTCAGGCCGGAGTCAGTGATCGCGTCTTTCATCGCCAGGTAGGCGTAAGCCGCGGCGTGGCCGACGAAGCGAAAGATCTTGCGATCGATCAGCTCTTCGAGGGGAAGGTCGATGGAGCCGGAAACCTGGCTACGCAGACCCATTTCGGCATATTCCGGGTTGAACCGGATGCCAGGGCGACTTGCACGCAGGTTAGCGGAGACGGTCTCTTTGTCATTGCCCAGGCAAGAAACGATACCCAGACCAGTGATAACGACGCGGCGCATGCGGATAACCCTTAGAAGTTTTCAGTGGAGGTAAACACGCCGACCCGAAGGCCTTCGGCGGTGTAGATTTCGCGACCGTCCACAGAGACCGAACCGTCAGCGATAGCCAGGTTCAGCTTGCCCTTGAGGACGCGCTTGATTTGAATGTTATAGGTGACTTTCTTGGCGGTCGGCAGAACCTGGCCGAAGAATTTCACTTCGCCCGAACCCAGCGCACGGCCGCGGCCCGGCAGACCTTGCCAGCCCAGGAAGAAGCCAACCAGTTGCCACATGGCATCCAGGCCCAGGCAGCCCGGCATCACCGGATCGCCCTCGAAGTGGCAAGCGAAGAACCACAGGTCAGGGGTGATATCCAGCTCGGCGACCAATTCACCTTTGCCGTACTTGCCGCCTTCTTCGCTGATATGGGTGATGCGATCCACCATCAGCATGTTCGGGGCGGGCAGTTGCGCGTTACCTGGGCCGAACAGCTCACCGCGACTGCAGCGCAGCAGGTCTTCCCGAGTAAAGGCGTTTTGTTTGGTCATGCGAGCTCCTCAATAATCCCATGCGGCAGGTGGGGCAAATCTTCCCGACCGTTCGAAGCATTCATGCCTCGAACCGGCAGCCTACTCATAGACTATTGCGTTGTGGTGAAAGTCACAGCACCAAGGACATGAATGTACACTTGTGCACTGAAATTTTTAATCAAGCCTCTTTTGAGGCTCGTTCGGGTGCCTAAGACTGCCGCACTTTCGCTTTTCATGCCAGTCGCAGATGCTCGAAAAGCCGACACTAAGACACCCAGCGCTGCAGAATCTGCTGCAGATCATTACGTTTGAACGGCTTGGCCAGATAATCGTTCATCCCCGCCGACAGACAGGTTTCCCGGTCGCCCTGCAAGGCATTGGCGGTCAGCGCGATGATTGGCACGTTGCCGCGTCCGGGCAGGTTGCGGATCTGTCGGGTTGCTTCATAGCCGTCGATGATCGGCAGGCGACAATCCATCAGAATCACTTCGAACTCACTGCCCTGGGCACTGCGCACTGCCTGAGCGCCATCGGTGGCGACACTGACAGTAAAGCCCAGACTGCGCAGCATCGCTTCAATAACCGTCTGATTGACCGGGTTGTCCTCAACCAGCAACACAGTGCGTCCAGCGCCCTGGCCGTCACCGTTCAATGCGCGCGGTGCGACCTGTTTTGGCAATGCCTGCTTATAAAGAGCCAACGGGATTTCCAGGGTGAACACCGACCCTAGACCTTCCTCACTCTGCGCTCTTAATGTGCCGCCCATGCGTTCGGCGAGTGTGCGGGCGATCGGCAGGCCCAGGCCGGTGCCGCCGTAGCGTCGCGAAATCGAGCTGTCGGCCTGCTGGAACGCGTTGAACATCAGCTCCAGGCTCTCGGAGGAAATACCGATGCCACTGTCGCGCACCGAGCAGGTGAACCACAGCAATTCGTGATCCAGCGACTGCCACTGCGCCTCGATACTGACCCGGCCCTGTTCAGTGAACTTCAAGGCATTGCCGACCAGGTTGACTAGAATCTGCCGGATCCGCGTCGGATCGCCCTGCACCTGCAAGCCGCGCATGTCTTCGGGAATCCGCAGGTTGAGCGCCAGACCACTTTGCACTGCGCTGTGCTGGAACGACTGGGCGCACGCGCCGATCAGTTCGGCGAGGTTGAACGGAATGTGTTCCAGCTCAAGCTCTGAACGCTCGATGCGCGAGAAGTCGAGGATGTCGTTGATGACCTTGAGCAAGTGTTCAGTGGACTCCGAGGCGAGCGCGGCGTACTCGATCTGCTCCTCGGTCATGTCGGTGGTTTCCAGCAATTGCAGCATGCCGAGCACGCCATTCATGGGCGTGCGCAGTTCATGGCTCATCATCGCCAGGAAGTCGGATTTGGCATTGTTGGCCTTTTCCGCTTCCTCGCGTGTCTGGATCAACTGTGCCATCGCCTGATGCTGTTCACGACTGGCCTGCTCCAGCGCCTGAGCGAGATTGTTGATGTGCTGCGACAGCGCGCCCAGTTCGGTGTCATCGACGATCGGCAGCGGGGTTTTAAAGTCGCCATCCTGGATCGCCTTCACCGCGTTGCCGATATCGCGAATCGGCTGCGACAGGCTGCCGGCCAGACGCCGCGCCAGGACAAACGTAAAGAGCAGGGCGAACAGCGCCAGAATCCCGGCCTTGAGCAGAATCTCCTGTTGGCGCTGACTGAAGGCATCGTTGGACAGACCGACGATCACCCGCCCCAGATAATCCTCGCTGGCCGCGCCGCTGCTGACTTTGGCGTCCTGGAAAAAATCATTGTTCAGGGCAATCCGTTGGAGGCGTACCGGCGCCTGGAACACTTCGACCTGATGCGGACGACTGTGGGAATCCGCCGGTTGTTCGACATACACCAGAATCCGGTTGGCGCTGTCCTGTACTTCGAGGAAGCGCACGTTGGGCGTTGCCAGCGTCGCCTTGAGCAGACTTTCCAACACGTCGTTGTTGCCGGAAATTACCCCGTATTCGGTGGCGGGCGCCAGTTGGTTGGCGATCAGTTGACCGGTGTGGTTCAGCTCCTGGCGCAAATCCTGAATGCGCACGAACGTGAAGAAACTGATCAACAACAACGTCAGCAACAGCGCCGGGCCGAGGCTGATCAATTGGGTACGGGTGTTGATGTCCCAACGTCGAAAATTCATGGGCGGCTTTCTCCTTCAGCCAACGCGCTGGCGACAGACGCTTCATTCAGCGGTTCGATACCCAAGGAACGAGCGACCTGGGCATTACTTGAGACCTTAAAGCGTTCGGGATAGAGCGATCGCGGCCAATGGGGCGGCGGCTGGTCGAGCAACCGGTCGAGAACGCTCAGCCAATCGCTCTGGTCGCTGTAAGTGCTGGCCAGGCTGCCGGCGCGCACGAACGCGGCATTTGGCCCGACCAGCGCCATTTGTCGGGAGTAGCTGCTAAGCAGCAGATTTTTCGCGGTCTTCGGGTTGTACAGATCCGGATCATCAAGGCCCAGCAGCACTTCACTGTTTTTCAGCACGGCTTGCAGGGGGCGGCTGTCGTGAGTGTTGTCCCAGCGCTGGCTGACCACTTGCAGATTCAGCGGCTCGGCAGCCAGAAGCAGTTCTTTGAGGAGGAACTCGCTGTGTTCATCGAACAACACGCCAATCCGGCTCGCCTGAGGCAGGATGCGTCGGATCAATTGCAGCTGTCGGCTCAGTGGCGGATCACTCCAGAGCAAACTCAGGTGCGCCGGTTGCGCCGCGCCGAGGCGCTGTCGGGCTTGCAGACGGCTGATGCGCAGCACCAGCGTCGCCGGGCCTTGAGGTTCTTGCAGGCGCCAGTCGAGGCTTGGCAGGTCGAGCAGAATCAGGCGCAGGCTGGACGGCAATTTGCCTGGCGCGGGCAGACTGGCCAAGGGCTGGAAACGCACGTTGTCGGTGGGACGCAATTCGCTCAGCGCCTGCACGAACGCCTGCACGCCGGGGCTTTCTTCGGCGCCGGTCAACAGAATGTCGGCGGCCTGTACCGCCATGCCGTGCAGCCACACGGTCAGAAACAGGCCAAGTCCGGCCAGCCAATGGCCGAGGGTCGGCGTCTTCCTTGACAGACCGTGGCGCATCCTAGAACTCCAGCTCGGCGCTGACATACATCACGCGGCGTTCGTCGTAATTGTTGTCGACGAACGTGGTCGGCTCGTGATCGAGGCGCTGCTGCAGCACGCCGGCCAGTTCCAGTTGGGCCTTGCCCAGCTTGATGCGTTTGGCGATTCGGGTGTCGACGCGCTCGAAGCGATAGCCGTTGAGCGCGTTGTCGCCGTAATAGAAGAGGGCGCTGTTCCAGCCGTGGCCCCAATCGCGCAGCCATCCGGCAGAACCGCTGTGACTGGCGGTAAATTGCTGATCCAGCGGATTGCTCGCTTCGGCTTCGACGTAGGCGTAAGTGAAGCGCAAGCGGTCGACTGTGTTCACGCGCCAGTCGAGTTGGGTTTCGGTGCCGCGAAAACGTGAGCTGTTGGCGTTGCTGGCGATGTACTGATTGTTGCGCAGCGGTTCGCTGATCATCCCGGTGATCTCGTCGTAGAACAGTTTGACGTCGACCGCCAGACCCCACTCGGCGAAGTAGCCGTTGTAGCCCAGCTCTCGCGAGCGCATGTGTTCCTGATCGAGATCGCCGGGGCCGCGCGTCTTGACGAAATAGCGCGCCGAAGACTTGCCGTACGCCGAAGGTCGCAATTTGCTGACCTGATAGCTCCAGTTGACGTTGTTCTCGAACATGTCCGGCGAGCGGATCGCCTCCGAGTACACCGCGCGCAGGCCGTGACGCGGGTTGATCAGGTAATTGATCGCGAAGCGTGGGGTCAGCGAACTGCCGATCAGTTGCGTGTCTTCGAACATCGCACCGCCCTGTAACAGCCAGTGTTCAGTGGCGCGCCACTCCAATTGGCCGAACGCACGCCACGTGGTGTCGTCCAGCGTGCCGTTGAAGTAGGTCTCGGAACTGGCGCGGTCATAACGATAGTTCAGGCCGCTGACCAGACGCAGGCTGTCGGACAGGCTGAGGGTGTCTTGCAGTTCGAGGTCGTAGCGTGACTCGCGGGCGCTTTGGTCGATGTCGCCGCATAACGTCTGGCTGGCGCCGTTGCGCCACTGATCGAGCACTTGGTTGGCCAGCGCCATTTCCTGCGGCGTACCAGATTCCGCGCCTGGGCCGGTGAAGCGTGTGATGTTGCGCGCTAAACGTTCGGTGTAATTCGGGTTGAGCTGCCACAGCTGTGTCAGCTCCGGGCTGAAGGACACCTCGGCATCACAGGCGCGCCACACCTGCTGACGATCCCAATGCTGCGCCGAACCTTGTACGTAGAGACTGTGCTCGGGATTGATATCGAGATTCCAGCGCACCGAGCCGGCATAGTCCTTGGCTACGACGTCGGAATTGTTGCCGCTGTCAGTAATCCCCGAGAACACCGGGCGGTAGGTATAAGGCCGTTGATTGCTGCCGTCCTTCGCGTTGACCTGCCAGTCGAGGCTCTGGTTGTCATTCAGCGTGTGGCTGACCGCGAGGCTGAAGCGGTTCAAGCGGCGGCTGTCACGGTAATCGGCGCCCGTGCGATCGCTGTCGAAACCGTCATCCTCCTGGCCGGACAGCGACAGACGCAGATCTCCGCCATTCCATCCGGTGCCCTGGCTGGCATAAAAGTCATTGATGCCGCGCTGGCCTCGGGTAATTTTCAGCCGCGTGCCGTGGCTTTCCGCCGGGTGGCGCGTGATGATATTGACCACCGCCATCAGCGCGTTGGCGCCATAGCTGACGGTGTTCGGGCCGCGAAAGACTTCGATGCGGTCGATGTCCTCCATGGCCACCGGGATATCGCTCCAGTCCACCGTGGCCAGACCTGCGCGGTACACCGAGCGGCCGTCGATCAATACCTGCATACGCCGCGCTTCGGTGGCGTTGGTGCCGTGGTAATTGACCGCCGACTGATTGCCGCTGATGTTGCCGACCATCATGCCGGGCACCAGCCGCAGCAGTTCGCTGATGTCGCGGGCGCCGCTGACGCTGATCAATTCGCTGTCGAGTACGGTCATGCTCCCCGGCACTTCCGCCGGCGTCTGTTTTAGCCGAGTGGCCGTCAGTACCTGCGGCAGCGCCTGGCTGTCCATGAACAGGTCGTCCGCCAGCAGCACCGGGCTGAACAACAGCGCCAGCAGCAGGGAAGAACGCGGTGGGGGAGGAGCAAAAAACACGACGCGGCCTATCGAACGAAGAATTGGCGCGCATGTTAACCGAGGACAGCGACTTTTCCAGTTACGTTGCGGGCATTTTCCCAGGTTTTATTGGTCTTCTTCCTATAACTGTCGGTTATTGACGCAGGGGCTGGCCGCGACCGGGTCGCCCCGTATAATGCCGGCATCGCCACTGGTATGGATTAACGGATTGCATATGACTGAGCAGCGCCCGATTGCGGTCCTGGGAGGCGGAAGTTTTGGTACCGCCGTGGCCAATTTATTGGCCGAGAACGGCCATCAAGTCCTGCAGTGGATGCGTGACCCCGAGCAGGCCGAGGCCATCCGGGTCAATCGCGAAAATCCGCGTTACCTCAAAGGCATCAAGATTCTGCCGGGAGTGACGGCTGTCACCGACTTGCAGCAGACCCTCGACGCCTGCGATCTGTGCTTTGTCGCGCTGCCGTCCAGCGCACTGCGCACAGTGCTCGCCGCGCACGCCGAGCGTCTGAGCGGCAAGATGCTGGTCAGCCTGACCAAAGGCATCGAAGCCCAGACCTTCAAGCTGATGAGCCAGATCCTCGAAGAGATCGCCCCGCAGGCGCGCATCGGCGTGTTGTCTGGGCCGAATCTGGCGCGGGAAATCGCCGAGCATGCGCTGACGGCTACGGTGGTCGCCAGTGAAGACGAAGAACTGTGCAAACAGGTGCAAGCCGCGCTGCATGGCCGCACCTTTCGTGTTTATGCCAGCGCCGACCGTTTTGGTGTCGAACTGGGCGGGGCGTTGAAAAACGTTTACGCGATCATCGCCGGCATGGCGGTGGCGCTGGAAATGGGCGAGAACACCAAGAGTATGCTGATCACCCGCGCCTTGGCCGAGATGACCCGGTTTGCGGTGAATCAGGGCGCCAACCCGATGACCTTCCTCGGTCTGGCGGGTGTTGGCGATCTGATCGTCACGTGCTCGTCGCCGAAAAGCCGCAACTATCAGGTCGGATTCGCCCTCGGCCAGGGCCTGAGCCTCGAAGAAGCGGTATCGCGCCTCGGCGAAGTCGCCGAAGGGGTCAATACCCTGAAAGTGCTGAAAGCCAAGTCCCAGGAAGTCGGCGTCTACATGCCGCTGGTCGCAGGCTTGCACGCGATCCTGTTCGAGGGGCGCACGCTGGAACAGGTCATCGAACTGTTGATGCGGGCCGAACCGAAAACCGATGTCGACTTTATTTCCACCAGTGGTTTCAACTGACTGCTGTTATTCACGGGTAGGGGAGCTGAACATGAACGAATCAAAATCCGAAGCCAGGTACGAATCCATCCTCCTGCGGGTGTTATGGATGATCGTCTACCTGCTGGTCTGGCAAGTGGCGCAGTTTATTCTCGGCGCAGTGGTGCTGGTGCAACTGATCTATCGTTTGATCTATGGCGCACCAAGCGCCAGCCTGATGAACTTCGGCGACAGCCTGAGTCAGTTTCTGGCGCAGATCGGCCGCTTCGGCAGTTTTCACAGCGACCAGAAGCCTTGGCCGTTTGCCGACTGGCCAGCGCCGCGTACGCCCGAAGGTGAGGCGCCACATGCCGTGCCGCCAGCACCGCATCCGGTTCGCGATGAGGAACCCAAGCTATGAAACTCTGGGTATTGCGTCACGGTGAGGCCGTGCCTTATGGCTCTTGCCCCGACTCCGAACGGGAGCTGACCGAGCATGGCCGTGAAGAGGCATTGCGCAGCGCTGCGCAATTGATCGGGCAACCGATCACCGCGATCTACGCCAGCCCGTACCTGCGTGCGCAACAGACCGCGCAGATTGTCCGCGAGGCGCTGGGCTTCGAGCCCGAGATCCGCACGGTCGAGTGGCTGACGCCGGAGGTCGATCCGGACAAAGTCGCCGATCAGCTGGTTTCGGTGAGCAATGCGCTGCTGGTCAGTCACAATCCGCTGGTGGGCAATTTGCTCAGCTATCTGCAGCATGGCGCCGGGTATCCGCCGGAGAAGGTCGGCACGGCGGGGTTGGCTGAGCTTGAGAGTGCTGAACTGCTGATTGGCTCGATGACTCTCAACAGCCTCAAGCACCCTTAAAGCAAAAGATCGCAGCCTTCGGCAGCTCCTACATGGGATCGCATTCTCATGTAGGAGCTGCCGAAGGCTGCGATCTTTTGATCTTGTTTCTTTTAGTAAAAATTCCAACCAAGCACTTGCTTGGTTGACTACGCTTGCTCCAGACCTAAAAAAACAGGAGCGAGCTGCATGTCTGCCGCATTTCGTTTGCCGCTGGACGTGTTTTACGAACGTGAAGCCCGGCATCCACGCCAGCGCTTTCTCGTGCAGCCCATCGGTGGTGGCGAGGTCGAAACGCTGACCTGGGCCGACGTTGGCCATCAGGCTCGCTGCGCCGCACACTGGCTGCGTGCACGGGAGTTGCCGCAAGGCAGCCATATCGCCCTGATCTCGAAAAACTGCGCGCACTGGATCATTGCCGATCTGGCCATCTGGATGGCGGGGCACATTTCCGTGCCGCTGTATCCCAACCTGACGGCCGACTCCGTCGCTCAAGTGCTCAACCACTCGGAGAGCGTGCTCGCATTTATCGGCAAACTTGACGACTGGCCGAGCATGTCGATCGGCGTGCCGGCGGGCTTGCCGACCATCAGCCTGCCGCTGCATCCGCCCGGCGGTTTCGATTTCAGCTGGGCTGAGTTGCAACGCAGTTCACCGATCCAGGATGACCCGCGTCCCGCCGCCGAGCAACTGGCGACCATCATTTACACCTCCGGCACCACTGGCCTGCCCAAAGGCGTGATGCACAGTTTCGCCAATCTGGGGTTCGCCACCAGCCGTGGCACGCAGCTGTTCGGGCTCAACGAAAACGATCGGCTGCTGTCGTACCTGCCGTTGTGCCACGTCGCGGAACGCATGTTCGTTGAAATGGCTTCGATTTATACCGGACAGACAGTGTTCTTTGCCGAAAGCCTCGACACCTTCATCACCGATCTGAAGCGGGCGCGGCCGACGGCAATGTTCGGGGTGCCGCGGATCTGGACCAAATTCCAGATGGGCGTCTACAGCAAGATCCCGGCGAAACGTCTGGACTTGCTGCTCGGTCTGCCCTTCATCGGTAAGCGGGTCGGGCACAAAGTGTTGGCGGGCCTGGGGCTGGACGCCTTGCGCGTGGCCCTTTCCGGTGCAGCACCTGTGCCGCAGACATTGCTCGCCTGGTATCAGAAACTCGGCCTCGATGTGCTGGAGGTCTACGGCATGACCGAGGGTTGCGGTTACTCGCACATCTGTTTGCCCGGCGAATACAAACAGGGCTGGATCGGCAAACCGTGTCCGGATGTCGAGGTGCGCATCGATGCATCCGGCGAGGTCCAGGTGCGCAGTCAGGCGAACATGCTTGGCTATTTCAAGGAGCCGCAGAAAACTGCCGAGACCCTCACCGCAGACGGCTTTCTGCGCACCGGCGACAAGGGCGAACAGGATGCCGAAGGGCGCTTGCGCCTGACCGGGCGACTGAAGGAAATCTTCAAGACCAGCAAAGGCAAATACGTCGCCCCGGCGCCGATCGAAAACCGTTTGGCCGTGCACTCGCGCATCGAACAGGTGTGTGTGGTCGGTGATGGTTTGAGTGCGCCGCTGGGCCTGTGCGTGCTATCGAGCGTCAATCAGGAAGAGCCACGAGCGAGCCTGCATTCGAGCCTGGAAAAGCTGCTGGAGGAGGTCAACGCCGTGCTCGACAAGCACGAGCAACTGCGCCGGCTGGTGGTGGTCAAGGACAGCTGGGCGGTGGAAAACGGTTTTCTCACGCCGACCCTGAAGATCAAACGCAACGTCATCGAAGACACCTACGGCGCCCGATTCGAAGAATGGAGCGCGCGCAGCGAGGCGGTGCTGTGGCAGGATTGAGCGACGACTAAAACAACAAAGGAAGTCTGCGATGAGCTTGTGGCGCACCACTCCCAACATCGAGCAGTTGAACGCGATTCAGAAAAACACCATCGGCGAAGTGCTCGACATCCGTTTCGAAGCGTTCGACGAAGAATCGCTGACCGCGAGCATGGTCATCGACCATCGCACTCACCAGCCTTACGGATTGCTGCATGGCGGCGCGTCAGTGGTGCTGGCGGAAACCGTCGGTTCGATGGCCAGCTATTTGTGCATCGATGCCAGCAAGTTTTATTGCGTGGGGCTTGAGATCAACGCCAACCATTTGCGCGGTCTGCGCAGTGGTCGGGTGACAGCGGTGGCGAAGCCGATTCACATCGGTCGCACCACGCATGTCTGGGATATCCGCCTGACCAGCGATGAGGGCAAGGCCAGTTGTGTGTCGCGGTTGACCATGGCGGTAGTGCCGCTGGGTGAGCAGCCGCCAGCACGGTGACATCGAAAACGCCCCTCACCCCAGATCTCTGGCCCTCTAGACACGTCGGACCGTCCAGAGGTCTGGGGTGAGGGGGAGGGATTTCCTTGGCACACCATAACCCTGACCAGACTGTCACCATTCCTGGCAGTTACAGTCATTGCCGCCGGGCGCGGTCTTACGGACAATCAACGCCACGTTTCCCGCTCATGGATTTGCCCGCATGTCGCAACCTATCTTTTTCGCCCACGCCAACGGGTTTCCCTCGGGCACCTACGGCAAGTTGTTCGCGGCGCTCGCGCCCGAGTATCGGGTCGCGCATCTGGAGCAGCACGCTCATGACCCGCGTTTTCCAGCGGATGACAACTGGTACAACCTTGTCGACGAATTGATCCACCATTTGCAGCAGCAAGATCAGCCCGTGTGGGGCGTCGGTCACTCCTTTGGCGGTGTGCTGCACCTGCATGCGGCGTTGCGTTGCCCTGAGTTGTATCGCGGTGTAGTGATGCTCGATTCGCCGGTGCTGACCCGCACCGACCAATGGGTAATCCGCGCGGCCAAGCGCTTCGGTTTCATCGACAGACTGACCCCGGCCGGCCGCACCCTTGGCCGACGTGAAGAATTTACCGACCTCGCCAGTGCGCGCAGCTATTTCGCCGGCAAGAGCCTGTTTCGCGGGTTCGACCCGGAATGCTTCGATGCTTACCTGCAACATGGCTTGCACAAGGTGGGCGACAAACTGCGCCTGCGCTTCGACCCGGCCACTGAAATCAGCATTTATCGCGGCGTGCCGCACACCAGCCCCGGCCGCACCCGTCAGTTGCAGGTGCCGCTGGCGGTGGTGCGTGGGCACACGAGCCGGGTGGTCATGCGCCATCACACGCGCTTCGTTTCGCGGCTTGCCCAAGGTGAGGCGTTGAGCATGCCCGGAGGGCACATGTTTCCCCTTGAACGTCCACAGGACACGGCACGCTTGCTGAAAAACCTGTTTAGCCGCTGGGAAAACCGTCAGGACAAGGATTGCGCATGAGCCCGACCTTCGAAGAAGTGCGCCTGAGCCTGCCGCATATCGAACTGGCCGCGCATTTGTTCGGACCCGAGGACGGTGTGCCGGTCATCGCCTTGCATGGCTGGCTCGACAACGCCAACAGCTTTGCCCGTCTCGCGCCGAAGCTCAAAGGTCTGCGCATTATCGCGCTGGACATGGCTGGGCACGGGCATTCCGGGCATCGGCCGCACGGCGCCGGGTATGCGCTGTGGGACTACGCCCACGACGTACTGCAAGTCGCCGAGCAACTGGGCTGGAAGCGTTTCGGCCTGCTCGGGCATTCCATGGGCGCGATTGTTTCCATGGTGCTGGCGGGATCGTTGCCGGATCGGATCACTCATCTGGCGTTGATCGATGGGGTGATTCCTCCTACAGACAAGGGCGAAAACGCTGCCGAGCGCATGGGCATGGCTTTGCAGGCGCAACTGGATCTGCGCGAGAAGCGCAAACCGGTCTACACCACCCTCGACCGTGCCATCGAAGCGCGAATGAAAGGCCTGGTCGCGGTCAGTCGGGAGGCAGCAGAGTTGCTGGCTCAGCGCGGCTTGATGCCGGTGCCCGGCGGTTACACCTGGCGCACCGACAATCGCCTGACCCTGCCATCGCCGCTGCGCCTGACGCAGGAGCAGGCGATGGCCTTCGTCCAGCGCATCGGTTGCCCAGCACAATTGGTGGTCGCGGCGGACGGCATGCTGGCCAAACATCCTGAGCTGCTGGAGCGTCTACCCTTTAGCCGGGAACAGCTGCCCGGCGGGCACCATTTGCACCTGAACGACGAGCCCGGTGCGGATCTTGTCGCAGACTGTTTCAATCGGTTCTTCGCCATTCCTTGACTTGCACCGGGCAACTGTCGAGGCTGGGCGGGTTGAAATGGGAGACAACCACGATGGATTTCTATACCGCTACGACCCCGATCCGCCAAGCCATGCCGATCCGATGAGCCTGACTATGCGATCACTCAGTCTGTTGGCGCTGTGCTGCTTCAGTTCCATTTCGTTCGCCGCCGATGTGCCGGGCAGTCAGGACCTGCAGATCGTGCCGCGACTGGCAGACGCGCAAATCGTCGACTATCGCCCTCCGGCAGAGCAGGAGCGGATTTACCCATTGGGCTCGATCCGCAAGATCAGCGGCCAGTTGCGCTTTGACGGCCAGGTCACGGCCCGTGGCCAGACCACCTCGGTCACTTACGAGTTGCCACCCGAACACGCCGCCACCGAAGCCTTCACCGCCGCCCGCGAGGCCCTGCAAAAGCAGGACGCCGAGTTGCTGTTCTGGTGCCAGGCCCGCGACTGCGGCGAAAGCAGCCTGTGGGCCAACGAGGTGTTCGGCAATGCCAAACTGTACGGTTCCGACGAGCAACAGGCGTACTTGTTGCTGAGGCTGGCCGCGCCGCGGGACAATACCCTGGTGGCGCTCTACAGCATCACGCGCGGCAATCGCAAAGCCTATCTGCATGTCGAACAGTTCGAAGCGGCTGCGCCGCTCGGTGAGCTGCTGCCAACCTCAGCGACCCTGTTGCGCCAGCTCAAGAGCACCGGCGAGCTGGATTTCCCCAAACTCGTCAATGACCCGGATGACACGTGGTTACGCCTGATTTCCCGTGGCCTGAATCTTGATACCACGCAGCGAGTGACAGTGTCCGGACCGAAAGCCGAGGCCTGGCGCCAGGCATTGATCAATCAGGGCGTGCGTGCGGCACGGATGGAAACCGGCAAAGTCGATGGCGTAGGTTTGCGCATTGATTTGTTGCGATAAGCTGCATCGGGCGAGCACGCGCGGCGTGTTCGCCTACTCTTTGCCTGACTGACTTTTTCGAGACCTTACATGCTCAATAACGATCGACTGCTGGTGCAGATCCTGCTGCTGGTGTTGTTTGGCGCCAGCCTGTGGGTGATGGCGCCGTTCTGGTCGGCGCTGTTCTGGGGCGCAGTACTGGCGTTTGCCAGTTGGCCGCTGATGCGTCTTTTGACCCGGCTGCTCAATGGCCGTGAATCGCTGGCGGCGGCGGTTCTGACCCTGGGCTGGATGTTGTTGGTGGCGGTACCGTTGGTCTGGCTGGGCTTCAACCTGGCCGATCACGTGCGTGACGCGACGGCGTTCATCAAGGACGTGCAGGTCGATGGTTTGCCGGAGGCGCCGACCTGGCTCGGCAGTGTTCCGCTTGTGGGCGAACGGCTGGTCGGCATCTGGGACAGCATCGATCAGCAGGGCGCCGCGTTGATGGTGTCGATCAAGCCTTATCTGGGGCAGGTCGGTAACTGGTTGCTGGCGCGCAGTGCGCAGATCGGCGGCGGGATTCTCGAGCTGTCACTGAGCATTGTCTTTGTGTTCTTTTTCTATCGCGACGGGCCACGTCTGGCGGCGTTCGTGCACGGTTTGCTGGAGCGTTTGATTGGCGATCGCGCCGGGTACTACATCGAACTGGTTGCCGGGACGGTGCAGCGAGTGGTCAACGGGGTGATCGGCACGGCAGCGGCGCAGGCGGTTCTGGCGTTGATCGGGTTCCTGATTGCCGGGGTGCCGGGGGCGTTGGTGCTGGGTATCGTCACGTTTCTGCTGAGTCTGATTCCGATGGGCCCACCGTTGGTGTGGGTGCCGGCTACCGCCTGGCTGGCCTGGAAGGGCGAGTATGGGATGGCGGTATTTTTGGGTATCTGGGGGACGTTTATCATCAGTGGCGTGGATAACGTGCTCAAGCCGTATCTGATCAGCCGAGGCGGGAATTTGCCGTTGGTGATTGTATTGCTTGGGGTGTTTGGCGGGTTGATTGCGTTCGGGTTTATCGGGTTGTTTATCGGGCCTACGCTTTTGGCGGTGGCTTATAGTTTGTTGACGGATTGGAGTAAGAGTCAGGCTCGGGTTTAAGGACGCTTCAAGGTTTTTGGCTTGGGGTGTATCCGTCGATCTTGATGTCGACTGACACGCCCCCATCCCGGCAGGCTCACGCCTACCGGGACGGGGGCTTTTCAGGTGCGCGGCAGGCGAATGATGGCGGTGAGACCACCGCCCGGTGTTTCTTCCAGATTCAATTGCCCGCCCAGTCGCTGCGCGGCTTCCCGGGCGATGGTCATGCCCAGCCCGACGCCACCGGAATTGCGGTTGCGCGATCCTTCCAGACGAAAGAATGGCTCGAACACCGCTTCACGTTTGTCCTCGGCAATCCCCGGCCCATGGTCGATCACGCAGATCAGCAGTTGCTCGCGCTGATCGTGCAATTCGATGCGCGCCTGCCCGGCGTAACGCAGGGCGTTATCCATCAGGTTGTTGAGGCAGGAACGCAGTGCCATCGGTTGCACCGGCAGCGGTGCGCAATGGCCGCTGACGTATACGTCCGCACCTTGATCCTGAGCGTTTTCGCACAATGATTCGACCAGCGCCTGCACGTCCATCAGCTGCAGGGCTTCGCTGGTGCGTTGCTCATGCAGGTAGGTGAGGGTGGCGTCGAGCATGGCGATCATGTCGTTCAAATCCTGCCGCATCTGGCTTTGCAGTTTGTCGTCGCTGATGTTCTCCAGGCGCAATTTCAGTCGTGACAAGGGGGTGCGCAGGTCATGGGACACTGCGCCGAGCATGCGCGCACGTTGCTGGACTTGTTCACGAATGCGCCGCTGCATCAGGTTGAAGGTATGCGCCGCTTGCCGCGCCTCGCGTGGGCCTGACTCGTCCAGCGGGGGGCTGTCGAGGTCTTCGCTGAGACGTTCGGCGGCGTCGCTCAGGCGTTGGATCGGCCGACTGAGCAACTTGGCGCCGTACCACGCGGCGACCATCAAGGTGATGAACTGAAAAGTCAGCGGCACGATCGGGCCGCCGAACCAGGGGCGCGGTGGGCGTGGCTGGTAGCGGGAATCGTGCGGCGACGGTTGGCCTTCGATGGTTTGGGAGAATTCCGGTGGTGGCGGAGGCAGGGGCGGGCCGTAGAGGCGGAACCAGGTAAAAGCGAGCAAGTGCGCCAGGACGATCGCCACGAACAGCACGCCAAACAGCCGGCCGAACAGCGTGTCGAAGCGCGCCCGCATCAGCCGATGTCTCGGGCGTCGAACAGGTAACCTTCACCGCGTACGGTTTTGATCAACTGCGGGGCTTTCGGATCATCGCCGAGTTTCTGTCGCAGGCGTGAGACCAGTAAATCGATGCTGCGGTCGAACGCTTCGATTGAGCGACCGCGCGCAGCGTCGAGCAGTTGTTCGCGGCTGAGCACCCGACGCGGACGTTCGATAAACACCCAGAGCAGGCGAAACTCGGCGTTGGACAGCGGCACCACCAGGCCGTCGTCGGCGACCAGTTGGCGCAGTACGCTGTTCAGGCGCCAGTTGTCGAAGCGGATGTTCGCCCGCTGCTCGGTGCGATCATCGCGCACGCGGCGCAGGATGGTCTGGATCCGCGCGACGAGTTCGCGCGGTTCGAACGGTTTGGCCATGTAGTCGTCGGCGCCGAGTTCCAGGCCGATGATGCGGTCGGTGGGTTCGCAGCGTGCGGTGAGCATCAGGATCGGGATGTCCGATTCGGCGCGCAGCCAGCGGCACAGCGACAAGCCGTCTTCGCCGGGCAGCATCAGGTCCAGCACCACCACATCGAAATGCTCGGCTTGCATGGCCTGGCGCATCGCTGTGCCATCGGTGACGCCGCTCGCATGGATGTTGAAACGCGCGAGGTAGTCGATCATCAACTCGCGGATCGGCACGTCGTCGTCGACGATCAGTGCACGAATGCTCCAGCGCTTGTCGTCTTTTTGCTCATCCGTCACGGTGGTTTGGGTGTTGTGCATGGGGCTGTTCATCTGCCAGTAGGCCGCCAACCACAAAGATGGGCTGCGAGGTGGTGGTTTCAGCATAGGCGTCCGGCGGTGAGGCGGGAAGTGCTGATGTAAGGACGTATTGCGGCTGGCGAGGCTAGCGCGGGCGCGTGTTGGCGACATGTCGATTGTGTATCGGAGTCGACACAATAGCAGCGAGCGCTATGCTGATCTCGGCTGGCGCGACGATTTTACCGATCATCGGGTGCCGCGCCGCCGCCGGTTCCGCTACAATGCGCGCCGATTTCGACCTGCCTGAGAGCCCTTCCAATGTCCGTCTGCCAGACTCCTATCATCGTCGCCCTGGATTTCCCCACCCGTGACGCCGCACTGATGCTGGCCGACCAGTTGGACCCGAAACTGTGCCGGGTCAAAGTGGGCAAGGAGCTGTTCACCAGTTGCGCCGCTGAAATCGTCGGCACCCTGCGTGACAAGGGTTTTGAAGTATTCCTTGATCTGAAATTCCACGATATTCCCAACACCACTGCGATGGCCGTAAAAGCGGCTGCCGAGATGGGCGTGTGGATGGTCAACGTTCACTGCTCCGGCGGTATGCGCATGATGGCGGCCTGCCGTGAAGTACTGGACAAGCGTAGCGGCCCGCAGCCGCTGCTGATCGGCGTCACTGTGCTGACCAGCATGGAGCGCGAAGACCTGGCAGGTATTGGTCTGGATATTGAGCCGCAAGAGCAGGTTCTGCGTCTGGCAGCATTGGCCGAGAAAGCCGGGATGGATGGTCTGGTGTGCTCGGCACTGGAAGCCCAGGCGCTGAAAACTGCGCATCCGTCGCTGCAACTGGTGACCCCGGGGATTCGCCCGGCGGGCAGCGCGCAGGACGATCAACGACGCATTCTGACCCCGCGTCAGGCGCTGGATGCAGGCTCCGATTACCTGGTGATCGGCCGTCCGATCAGCCAGGCGGCTGATCCGGCGCAGGCGTTGGCTTCCGTCGTCGCCGAAATCGCCTGATCAGACCCTGCACAAAACCCTGTAGGAGTTGGCGCAGCCCGCGATCTTTTGATCTTCCCTCAGCGGGCATAAATGGCTGCATGCGGTAAAAAGATCTCAGCCTTCGGCAGCTCCTGCAGGGGCTGCCTGCAGGCTGGGGTCCTTTTGACTTTACTTTAAACCTTCAACACCAACTTGCCGAAATTCTCGCCGCTGAACAATTTCATCAGCGTCTCCGGGAACGTCTCCAGCCCCTCGACAATATCTTCCTTGCTCTTGAGTTCGCCCTTGGCCATCCAGCCGGCCATTTCCTGTCCGGCGGCAGCGAATTGTGCGGCATGGTCCATCACCACAAAACCTTCCATCCGCGCACGGTTGACCAGCAGCGACAGGTAGTTGGCCGGGCCTTTGATCGCCTCCTTGTTGTTGTATTGGCTGATCGCACCGCAGATCACCACTCGCGCCTTCATGTTCAAACGGCTCAGCACCGCGTCGAGAATATCGCCGCCGACGTTATCGAAATAGACGTCCACGCCTTTCGGGCATTCACGTTTAAGCCCTGCAACCACGTCTTCGCTCTTGTAGTCGATTGCGCCGTCGAAGCCCAATTCATCAATAAGGAATTTGCACTTGTCGGCACCGCCGGCAATGCCGACCACGCGGCAACCTTTGATCTTGGCGATCTGGCCGGCAATGCTGCCCACCGCACCGGCCGCGCCGGAAAGCACCACGGTGTCGCCGGCCTTTGGTGCGCCGACATCGAGCAGGGCGAAGTAGGCGGTCATGCCGGTCATGCCCAGCGCAGAGAGATAAACCGGCAACGGCGCCAGTTTCGGATCGACTTTGTAGAAACCTCTGGGCTCGCCGAGGAAGTAATCCTGCACGCCAAGGGCGCCGTTGACGTAGTCCCCGACTGCAAAGCCCGGATTGTTCGATGCGACGACTTTACCTACGCCCAAGGCGCGCATGACTTCGCCGATACCGACCGGCGGAATGTAGGACTTGCCTTCATTCATCCAGCCGCGCATGGCCGGGTCGAGGGACAGGTATTCGTTCTTGACCAGAATCTGTCCAGCCGCAGGTTCTCCGACCGGCACTTCCTGATAGGTGAAGGTCTCGCGGGTGGCGGCACCCACCGGGCGTTTGGCGAGCAGGAACTGGCGATTGGTCTGGGAAGTCATGACAGGCACTCAAGTTGAATGAAGCCTTGTTGATAGACCTTCATGGGCGATGCCGCAAGGTTGGCTGATGCGGCGAATGCTCGCCGATCCAATGCAGTGATAGTCATAGGCATGGATTTATCACTGCGACGCATGGGTGCATAAACAGCCCTCTGATAGTGCTGACGTCCGGCAAAGCCTTGTCGCTATGCTGCAATTGCGCTGCATGTCTACACAGCCCCCTGCATCTATCCGTTCGAGGACATAACAATGAGCATGACGTTTTCCGGTCAGGTCGCCGTAGTCACTGGAGCCGCCAACGGCATCGGCCGCGCCACGGCCCAGGCGTTCGCCGCCGAAGGTCTGAAAGTGGTGGTGGCCGATCTGGATACTGCCGGAGGGGAGGGCACTGTCGCGCTTATTCGTACAGCCGGCGGCGAAGCTACCTTCGTGCGCTGCAACGTTACCGTCGAAAGTGAAGTAAAAAATCTGATGGACGAGGTGATCAATACCTACGGCCGTCTCGACTATGCCTTCAACAATGCCGGGATCGAAATCGAGAAGGGCAAACTGGCCGACGGTTCCATGGACGAGTTCGACGCGATCATGGGCGTCAATGTCAAAGGCGTCTGGCTGTGCATGAAATATCAGTTGCCGCTGTTGCTGGCTCAGGGGGGCGGAGCGATCGTCAACACCGCCTCGGTGGCGGGCCTGGGGGCGGCGCCGAAGATGAGCATTTATGCCGCGTCGAAACACGCGGTGATCGGTCTGACCAAGTCGGCGGCCATCGAGTACGCGAAGAAGAAAATCCGCGTCAACGCGGTGTGTCCGGCAGTCATCGACACCGACATGTTCCGTCGTGCCTATGAGGCCGATCCGAAGAAAGGCGAGTTCGCCAATGCCATGCATCCGGTGGGGCGCATCGGCAAGGTCGAGGAAATCGCCAGCGCGGTGTTGTACCTGTGCAGCGACGGTGCAGCGTTCACCACGGGCCATTCGTTGGCGGTGGATGGTGGCGTTACCGCGTTCTGAATCACATGGCTGAAAAAACCCGCATTCGTGCGGGTTTTTTTATGGGCTGCGTTGAGTTCACTTAAACCACTAAACAATGTGTATCAAATGATTAGAACAGTCGCTTTTGACGGCGTTGTCGCACAGCCTGTGCCGCGTGGCTGTGATTAACTGCCGCCAGCAAAACGGACAGGAGTTTGCTTGCTCATGGAATTGAGAATTGACCGACAGGCAATGGTGCCCGTCGTACAGCAGATTGTTGACGGGCTGACTGAGTGGATCCTGCAAAGCGGGGTACCGCCAGCCACCCGTTTGCCCTCGGTTCGGCAAATCGCCCGGGGTAATCTGCTCAGCCAGTCGTGTGTCGTCGAGGCGTGCGAGCGGTTGGTTTCACAAGGCGTCCTGACCACCCGTCAGGGCGCGGGATTTATCGTGGCAGCGTCGCCGTCGACGGCGAGCGCAGAGGATGAGTCGGTGCCCTTCGAGGACCGGCTTGCCTGGTGTGATGCGGTGTGTGGGGCCGCGAGTGGTTTGAAACTTGGCGGCGGCGGTTTGCCGCAGAGCTGGCGCGAGCCTGACGATCTCAGTTATGCGCTGCGAGAGGTGGCGCGCACCGATATGGCAAGCCTGTTCAACTACAGCACGCCGCTGGGCCTTGCGGCATTGCGCGAGCAGATCGCCAAACGCCTGCGACTGTTCGGTATCGAGGCTCGCAGCACGCAGTTGCTGAGCACGAGCGGCGCCAGTCACGCGCTGGACCTGATCGTTCGAACCTTGTTCAAGGCCGGTGACTGCGTGGTAGTCGAAACCCCCGGTTACGCGCCGCTGTTCGACCTGTTGCGGCTGCACGGGGTGCAAATGCTTGAAGTGCAGCGCACACCGAGCGGGCCGGATACCGTCGCGCTCGAGGCGTTGCTGCGCCAGTTTCAGCCCAGGGCGTTGTTCATCAACAGCCATCACCAGAATCCGACTGGCAGTTGCCTGACGCCGGCGGTGGCGCAGCGCATCGTGCAATTGAGCAAGACCTACGATTTGCGCGTGATCGAAGACGATGTCTACGCCGACCTGCACACGGGCAACGGTACTCGACTGGCGGCGCTCGACGATGAAGGGCGCGTGATTTATGTCGGCAGTTTTTCCAAGACACTCAGCAGTTCGTTGCGGGTCGGATTTGTTCTCGCCGACGGCGAGATTGTTGCGCGGCTTGCCCAGGTCAAGATGATCAGTGGTCTGGGGGCCTCAAGGTTTTCCGAGGCGGCGCTGGCCAATCTGATGGCGACCGGTGCTTATCGCAAACTGGTGCAGCGCCAGCGGCAGCGTTTGAATGCTGATCGCGCCGCGGCGTTGCAGGCACTGGAAGACGCCGACTGGGAAGTGTTCGGCAAACCGACTGGCGGCTTGTTCATCTGGGCACGTGCGCGGGTGGCGGATCAGGCGCGAGTACGCGCACAGGCTCAGCGTTGCGGTGTTTTGCTGTCCGCCCCGGACGCCTTCAGCCCCAGTGGCGAGGGGGGCGACTGGCATCGCATCAACGTTGCTTACGCCTGTGATCCGCGGGCTCGACAGTTTTTTCGGCATACCGGTTCGGATCGACCTCAAATGTTCTGAAAACGACGCAGGCGTAGCTTTTTGCCATTATTCCGACGCCAGAGACTTGTGCTTGTTCATGGCCATTGCGACTCTTCGTCAACTGACTTTGGCAGGGGACTACGCGCAATGATTTCGGCCGTGCAAGGACGTTTTGCCAACCTCGGTATGGCGAAAAAACTGGGTATCGGGTTTGTGCTGGTTTTGCTGCTGACCGCACTGGTGGCGGCGATTGGCGTCTGGTCCCTGCAAACCATCAGTCACCGATTCGACGGACTGAAACAGATGTCCTCGCTCAATAGCGGCCTGCTCAAGGTGCGTTTGCTCGAGCAGGAGTATGCGTTGCGCGGTAATCCGAAAACGGCCGACGGCTTGCGTGAGGGCGTGGATGGCTTGATTGCCCTGGCCAACGAGCTCAAGGCGCAATCACCGGCCAATGTCCCGGTCATGCTGGATGTCGAGCAGTCGCTGGGCGCGTATCGCAAGGCGTTCGACGAGTTTGTCTCGTTGACCCAGACCAAGGATCTGGCGCTGGAAATGGCCAGTTGGTCGGTCTCAAGCGTGGCCAACAACCTCGACGTGTTGCAGGCCGGGCTGGCGGACGACGGTGCCTATACCTTGAAGGACACCGAAGGCAAGGACGGTGCGCAGTTCATCGAACAGGCCAATCAGATCAGCCAGGTGTCTAGGCTGATGCTGCAAGCGATGAATGAGGCGCGGGTTCGTCTGGATCAAAGTCGCAAGGGCGATGACAGTGGTGGCAAGGGCAATATCGAACAGGCCGCGCAAGCCCAGAGCCAGGCCGAAGCGCTGAAGTCCACGGTCAAGGACGATGGGTATCTGACGGTGCTCAATGAAGTCTCGGGGCACATTGCCGGTTTCAACGACAAGCTGGCCGAGTACACCGGATTGCTCGAACAGGAAAAAACTGTTTACGAGCAATTGCATCAGCGCGCGGCACAAGTGATGGTGCGGGTGGATCAGGCTTACGTTGCCGAAGACGCCGCCATGCAGGCCGAGCTGAAAAAGAATTCACTGTTGATTGTGGGTTCTTCGGCATTGGCGCTGTTGGTCGGTTTGATTGCGGCGTGGCTGATTACTCGGCTGATCGTCGCGCCGTTGCGCAGTGTGATCAATGTCGCGCAGCGCATTGCGGCCGGTGATTTGAGTGCGACCGTGGAAGTCACCCGCCGTGACGAGATTGGCCAACTGATGTTGGCGATGCAGCAGATGGGCGCGGGGTTGAGCACAATTGTCAGTGGGTTGCAGGCCGGTATCGAACAATTGGCCAGCTCCGCGCAGTCGCTGTCGGCAATCACCGAGCAGACCAATCTTGAGGTCAGCAGTCAGAAGGAAGAAACCGAACAGGTGGCCACGGCCATGAACCAGATGACCGCCACCGTCCACGATGTCGCGCGCAGCGCTGAAGAGGCGGCGTTGGCGGCGCAGACGGCGGATGGCAAGGTCGAGAGTGGTCAGCAGGTGGTGCGCCAGAGCATGGCGCGGATCGAGCAGCTGGCGGATTCGGCGAATTCGGCCAGCTTAAGCATCGAGAGTCTCAGTGCCGAAATCCAGAATATCGGTACGGTGCTGAGTGTGATCAAAAGCGTTGCTGAGCAGACCAATCTGTTGGCACTGAATGCGGCGATCGAGGCGGCGCGGGCCGGGGAGCAGGGCAGGGGCTTTGCGGTGGTGGCCGATGAGGTTCGCGCATTGGCTCGACGCACGCAGCAATCGACCGAAGAAATTGAGCGGCTGGTCAGCGCGTTGCGCTCGGCGGCGCATTCGTCGGTGCAGCAGATTCAAAGCAGCGGTGAGTTGGTGAAGCTCGCGGTGAGTGATGCGTTGCAGACTGAGAGTGCGTTGGGGAGTATTGCGGCGGCGGTTTCGTTGATTCAGCAGATGAATCAGCAGATTGCGGCGGCGGCGGAGGAGCAGAGTTCGGTGGCGGAGGAGATCAACCGCAGTGTGACGAGTATTCGCGCGAGTGCGGATCAGTCGTCGATTGCGATGCGTGGGAATGCGGCTTCGAGTATTGAGCTGGCGCAGTTGGGGAGTGAGTTGCGGGGGATGGTTGGGCATTTTCGGCTTTGACGCTTTTGACTTGGCGGCCTTTGGGCCGACCATGTTGTGGGGGTTGGGGTGAATATCCGTTTTTTTTGGTGTTGCGGCTGGCGGTTTCGCTTTTACAGCGAGTCCCTTTGGCAAACGCCCCAAAGGAACCAAAGGTCTGGGCCCCAACGTTCGGCCCGCTCGCTGGGGCTCGGGGTTCCTTCGTTCCGGGATCCATCCGGGGGCATCGCTTCCGGTTTGCTGCGCCGCACCTCCTTTCAATGTGTTCGACTTCGTCGAACGGCGCTACGCGCCAATCCCCCGGGTGAATCCCTCCTCTCAGCCTGCCGACGGGGCCTTGTAGATCAAGAGCTGCAGTCGAGCTTGCGCTCATTCTGTTGAGTGGGGCGGCTGCGCCGCGGTGGTGATGGTGAGGGCGGTGGTGGGGAGCTAGTGGGCGAGGATTGATTTTTTTGTTCGGGGTTTTCGTTCAGGTCGGCGTACCTTTTGAAGCAACTCGGTCGGTTCCCTCTCCCTCTGGGAGAGGGTTAGGGTGAGGGGCTTTTGATCTCCCGCGCGAGCCCACAAAAAAGCCACCTCTCGGTGGCTTCTCTTTCAGCATCTGCGATCAGTCGTAGATGACTTTTTTCTTCCAGTCCGCATCGGCTTCAACGTCTTTGAGCCCTGCAGTCAGTTGGTTCTCTTCACCTTCCACTGGAGCGATTTTGTCCATGACCTGGGCGTTGGCGCGAGCCAGCAGTTTCTCCTGGTACTCCAGTTGTTCGGCATACATTTTCGGGTCTTGTTGTTTGCGCAGGTATTGCACGCCGCGTTCGAAGGCGAGGCGGGCCTGGCCGGGTTGGTTTTGTTGCAGGGACTGTTGGCCGAGGTTGTTGAAGAACTCGATGTGCAGCAGTACCAGAATGTGGCGGACTTCGCGAATCCATTGTTTGGCTTCGTTCGGTGGCAGGAAGCCGTCATGGGCGGCGCGGGTGATCTGGCCGTGCAGGGCTTCGAGGAGGAAGCGTACGTCTTTGGCTTTGGCTTCGGTCAGGATCGGCGCCGGTGGATTGTTGACCGGGATCGATTCGCCTTGGGCTACCAGTGCATTCAGTTCGGTGATGCGGGCTTTGGTGGCTGCGCTGGTTTTCTCAAGGTTCAGCAGGCGCTGGCAGACGTTGAGTTCCAGGCGAGTCAGCAACAGCTTGAGGGCCGGTGTCATAAACTGGCCGGGGAAGGTCTCGGTCAGTTCACCGCAACGGCGCAGTCGGTCGTTGAGTTCGACTTTGGTGCGGGCCTTTTCCAGTTTGTTGTTTTCCACCACATGGTTCATGTAGCCAATGGCGATCAGAATTGCGATCCCGGCTACTACTAGCAGGGTGATCATGAGTGGTGTCACCGGTAAGACCTCTTTATAGGGTTCGCATGCGAGTGTAGTGGTTGGACATTTACGCGCCTAGCGCCGTTCGACGAGCTGGCGCGGCGGGTTCTATCTGTATCGGCCATACACCGCTTATATGAATGCTGGCGCATGATGTGCAGATTGCCATCACTGTGCGGTGGACTATAACGTCTTGGCGACTGCCGGAATATAGGCGTCAATCGTCGGGCGACGGAAAAGTCGGATCGGTGCCTTAAAGCAGGTCGAAGTCATTGATTTAAATAAATTTATATCAGGGGGTTGACGACCTCCCAATCCATCCATAGAATGCGCGCCACTTACAGCGTAAAGCACACAGCGAAACGCGGTAGGGAGTGAATGTTGTAGTGTGTCCCCTTCGTCTAGTGGCCTAGGACACCGCCCTTTCACGGCGGTAACAGGGGTTCGAGTCCCCTAGGGGACGCCAATGCGGGAATAGCTCAGTTGGTAGAGCACGACCTTGCCAAGGTCGGGGTCGCGAGTTCGAGTCTCGTTTCCCGCTCCATTTTTAAACAGCACTGCTTTCGGGCGGGGCTGAGTGAAACCAGAACCAAGTCTTCGGGCTCGGATCTGGACACCGAAACACACACCATGTGTTCCGGGTAGCGTGTCCCCTTCGTCTAGTGGCCTAGGACACCGCCCTTTCACGGCGGTAACAGGGGTTCGAGTCCCCTAGGGGACGCCATTTGCGGGAATAGCTCAGTTGGTAGAGCACGACCTTGCCAAGGTCGGGGTCGCGAGTTCGAGTCTCGTTTCCCGCTCCAAATTCACAAAAACGCCGCTCAGTGATGAGCGGCGTTTTTGTATGCGTGTTATTTGGATTCTTCTCCCAGGTATCTCCAGGCAAAAAAAGGCCCACCGATGAAAATCGGTGGGCCTTTTTGCGTTGCGGGACAGATTACCAGGACAGCATCAGTCGACCGGCAAACAGAATCAGCACAACGCCCATGGTGCGTTCGAACCAGTGCCCCATGCGCATGAACAACAATCGTACCTTGCTGCTCGAAAAAAACAGCGCGACCACCACAAACCACAGCGCATTCACAAAACACATCCACACACCGTAAAGCGCTTGAATCTTCAGCGGTGTGCTGGCGCTGATGATGGTGGTGAATATCGCGAGGAAGAACAGCGTGGCTTTGGGGTTGGTGGCATTAGTCAGAAAACCGGTACTGAAGGCTTTGAACAACGTTTGTTCGGCGACGGGTTCATCGGCAGTTTTGTCACCTTCGAGTGTCGATTTCGGCTTGCTGCGCAGCAGGCTGATACCCAGATACAAAATGTAGGCACCGCCAATCACCTTGGCGACCGTCAACAGCCACGGGGTGGTGTGCATCAATGCGCCGACGCCCAGCAAGGTGTACAGCACATGTACGGAAATGCCGGCGCCGATACCCAATGCCGTGCAAATCCCGACCAAGCGCCCAAAACGCACACTCTGGCGAATGGTGACAGCGAAATCCGGTCCGGGAGCGACCACGGCCAGAAAGTGAATGGTGGCCAGCGCCAAAAACTCGCCCAGGTAGTTCGATAACATCTCAGCTCCAGAAGGTCAGGGGTGAAGCATTGCCGCGGTAGCCGACAAAGAAGGAAAGGCTCAAGCGCGGATCGGCTACGCCCGGCGTGACCGAGTGCATGCAGCGCGAATTGAACATGATGAAATCGCCGGGCTCAGGCTGTACCTCCAGGGTTGGCGGGCCGAGCAGTGCCGGATCGATGCCGTAGCTGTCGCCGCGCATTTCGTCGAATTGATCCGGCGTAATGTCGTCATCCCACATTTGCAACGCGCCGCCCTCGGTCGGCATATTCAGGTATACGTTGCAGGCAAATTGCGCCTCGAGGCTGCGGGCCTGAAAACTCTCTGGCGCGTCCTTGGCGAAAATGTCGTGGTGGGCCAGGAAGCACACGCCGGGTTTCACCACGCGCGAAAGACCGACATACATTTTGCGGCCGTAGAGGTTTTCCAGATGTGCGCCGGCTGGCCAGGATTCGTCGAGCATGCAACGCAGCGTGTCGACAGGCGAAGAGTAGGGCGCACAGCGCTGACGCAGTTCGGCGATGTTGCTGGTGGCCCGTTCGAAATAATCCTCGATCAGTAGCGGCTGGTTTTCCGCTTCATAAAACGCCATGCCGATGCGGCCGATACTTGGTGCGTTGATGTAGCCCTCAAAGCCTGGAGCAAGAATCCTGTCGCCAATCTGGATCGCCAGTGGCTCGGGCAAAAAGCCTTTGATGCGGATGGCAAGGACTTCTTCGTTGGCCAGTTTTTTTATGCACGTCTCATCGAGACGCTCGACGTCTAGCATCATTTTCTTTTAGGTCCATCTATCGATAGTCAACGGAATCCGCGCGTGCGGTTCCCCCGCGCCGGCCACTGCGCGGGGCAGTGGCCGAAATGCTCAATCCACGCTGTAGTGGACGGACAGCGTGCCTTTCTTCTGCGAAAGGGACGCGATCGTGACTGTGCCCAAATCCTTCAGGCTACGTACGTGGGTGCCGCCGCAGCCATAGGCCGGCAGCTCGCCAAAACCGATTTCCCGCGCGCCTTCGCGCAGTGACGTCAGGCGTGGCAGATCGTGTTCTACCCATTGATCGATACCGAGTTGAACGGATTGCGCGTCGATCTCCTGCGCGTCATCGCCCGGCTTGAATTGCACGCGTCCTTCGTCTGGCCAGTGGTGCGCCTTGATCGGCGTCCAGCCCAGCGTCTGAATGAAATGCCCGATCAAATGACCGGCCGAGTGCATGCGGGTATTAAAACAGCGGCGCTGTTCGTCGACGCGGATGCAGGTCATGCCGAGCGGTACCGGTCGGTCAACGAAGTGGATGATTCGATCCGGTTCCTGCACCACGCGCAGCACCAGACTCTCGCCAATCCAGCCGGTGTCACACGGCTGGCCGCCACCTTGCGGATGAAACAAAGTGGCGCGCAGCACTACTGCGAATTCGTTCTCTTGGGGCGTGCAGTCGAGGACTTCCACATTGGCCTTGAGGTCATCACTATGGAAAAAGAGGCGAAGCGTCATATTCCATGCCCTGATTAAAGTTCCTGTTTTTATTATATGAATCGTGCAATAACGTGATAATCCGTTCAAACATCAAAGGACTTGTGCGCTGTGAGCATCAATCTACCGCTACCACTGCTTGGCGAAATGGCGATTTTCGTCAAGGTGGTGGAGACCGGCAGCTTTTCTGAGGCGGCGCGCCAGCTCGGCTCTTCTCCATCGGCGGTGAGTCGCAGCATTTCTCGGCTGGAAAAGGCCTTGGCTACGCGGCTGTTACAGCGCACCACGCGCAAGCTGCGGCTGAGTGACGGCGGGGAAGAGGTGTTCAAGCGTTGTCAGGAGATGGTCTGCGCCGCCAAGTCGGTGATGGAGATCGGCGGCCAGTTCACCCATGAAGCCGAGGGCCTGATACGCGTCAGTGTGCCGAAGGCGGTGGGGCGTTTCGTGATTCATCCGCACATGCCCGAATTTCTGCGGCGTTACCCCAAGGTCGATGTCGAGTTGTTGCTGGAAGACCGGCAGGTCGACCTGATTGACGATCATGTCGATCTGGCGATCCGCATCACTGATCGGCCACCGGCCGGGCTGGTTGGGCGGCAACTGCTGACCATCGATCATTTGCTGTGCGCATCCCCGCAATATCTGGCCGAGCACGGTACGCCGACGCATCCCCACGACTTGCTCAATCACAGCTGCATTTATCTGGGCGAAACCCCGAGCGATGCGCGCTGGAAATTCAAGAAGGGTACCAAAGCAGTAACGGTGGGGGTGCGCGGTCGCTATGCTGCCAATCACACCGGTGTACGCCTGGGCGCGGTGTTGCAGCACATCGGTATTGGCAGCCTGCCGTATTTCACCGCACGCTATGCACTGGAGCAGAAGTTGGTGGTGCAGGTGCTGCCAGACTGGACGTTCCTGGCTTCGTACCACGGGGGGCTGTGGTTACTGCATTCGCCAACGCGCTACCTGCCGCCGAAGTTGCGGGTGTTTATCGACTATCTGGTGGCGTGTCTGGAGAAAGAGCCGACGTTGAGTAAGCCCGGGAAATCGGGTGGCGTTATCAACGCAGCGATGGCGTATGAGTTACCGGAAAGCGAGGGGTTGTTGTAGCGCAAAAGCAAAAGATCGCAGCCTTCGGCAGCTCCTACATGGGAACGTACTCTCCTGTAGGAGCTGCCGAAGGCTGCGATCTTTTGATCTTCAGCAGATAAAAATCAGTGCTTGCTGTCCTGAGCGGACATCGCCAACAGCTGTTTTTCCTGATTCCAGTCGAACGGCTCATCGTTCTGTTCAGCCTCGAAGCGACGCTCTTCCAGAGCCTGATACATGTCGATTTCTTCATCAGACAGGTAGTGCAGGCAATCGCCGGCAAAGAACCACAGCAGATCCCTTGGAATCAGGTGGGCAATTTGCGGATAGCGGCTGATCACTTGAGTCAGGATGTCCTGGCCCAGATATTGGCTTTCGATCGGTTCGATTGGCAGTGAAGCGAGCAATTCGTCAAAGCGCTCCAGGAACAAGGCATGGCTTTCTTCGGGAACCTGTTCGGCCTCACCTACGGCGACCAGAATACTGCGCAGATGGTCGAGTAACACAAGATGATCGGCAACGACGTTGGACACGAGATAAGTCCTCAAGAGCAAAACGGGCGCAGGAGTATAAAGCTCCTGCGCCCTTTTTTCACAGCTAACGGTTAGGCGGTAGCGCCGATCAGCGCACTTTGCCCTCTGCCAGCAGCAGTTCTTCTTTGTCGAAGTCATCGACATCGATCACCTTGCGCCGTGCTGCTTCGGCATCGCGCAGGCTCTGCGCTTCAATCGGTTGCAATACACCTGCTTCCAGCGCCGCATCAATGGCGTGTTCGCCCGCCTCCGGTTTGACCTGGCCGCTTTTCAACGAAGTGTGCAGTTTTTTGTGCAACGGCTGCGCGGCATTCAGCAGATCGCTGGCGTGTTGCAGCGCACCGACAGCATCGTCCGCCGATTGCGGGCGATAGCAGCCGGCAAGCAGTTCTTCCAGCGCCGGATCACCTTTGGCTCGACCAATTACCCCTGCCACTTCGGCACCGAGTTTGTCCGACGGGCCTTTGTGACGACGACCGAACGGGAACACGATCACGCGCAACAGGCATCCGAAGACCTTGTTCGGGAAGTTGCTGAGCAGTTCATCCAGCGCCCGTTCCGACTGGCCAAGGCTTTCTTCCATGGCCCATCTGAACAACGGCTCCATGTAGGCCGGCGAATCCAGATCGTGATAACGCTTGAGCGAGGCCGATGCCAGATACAGATTGCTCAGTACATCACCCAAGCGTGCCGACAGGCGTTCGCGACGTTTCAGTTCGCCGCCCAGTAGCATCATGCTGAAGTCGGCGAGCATGGCGAACGCCGCCGCCTGACGATTGAGTGCGCGGAAATAACCCTGACTGATCTTGTCGCCCGGTGCTTTTTCGAAATGACCGAAGCCGAGGTTCAGCACCAGCGTACTGGCGGCGTTGCCCACGGCGAAGCCGATGTGTTTGAGCAGCAGGCCATCGAACTCTTTCAGTGCCTGGTCCTTGTCCTCGCGACCGGCCAGGGCCATTTCCTTGAGCACGAATGGATGGCAGCGAATCGCACCCTGGCCGAAGATCATCAGGTTGCGCGAGAGAATGTTCGCGCCTTCCACGGTGATGAAGATCGGTGCACCGTTCCAGCTGCGTCCCAGGTAATTGTTCGGGCCCATGATGATCGCCTTGCCGCCGTGTACATCCATGGCGTGGCTGATGCATTCGCGACCGCGTTCGGTAAGGTGATACTTGAGGATCGCTGACAGCACCGAAGGTTTTTCGCCCAGATCCACAGCGTTGGCGGTGAGCATCCGCGCGGCGTCCATCATCCACGCGTTACCGCCGATGCGCGCCAGCGCTTCCTGAATACCTTCGAATGCCGACAGCGGCACGTTGAATTGCTCGCGAATCTGCGCGTACTGGCCGGTCACCAGGCTGGTGAACTTGGCCGCGCCGGTGCCGACGGCAGGCAACGAAATCGAGCGCCCGACCGATAGGCAGTTCATCAGCATCATCCAGCCTTTGCCGAGCATTTCCTGACCGCCGATCAGGAAGTCCAGCGGGATGAACACGTCTTTGCCCGAGTTCGGGCCGTTCATGAACGCGGCCCCCAGTGGCAAGTGCCGACGGCCGATTTCCACGCCGGCTGTATCGGTCGGAATCAGCGCCAGGCTGATACCGAGGTCGGTCTTGTCGCCCAGCAGGTGATCCGGGTCATAGGCCTTGAACGCGAGGCCGAGAAGGGTGGCCACCGGGCCGAGGGTGATGTAGCGCTTCTCCCAGTTCAGGCGCAGGCCGAGAACCTCCTCGCCTTCCCATTGGCCTTTGCAGATGATCCCGGTGTCGGGCATCGCGCCGGCGTCGGAACCGGCCAGTGGTCCGGTAAGGGCGAAGCACGGGATATCGTCGCCACGGGCCAGCCGTGGCAGATAGTGATTACGTTGTTCGTCGGTGCCGTAATGCAGCAGTAGTTCGGCCGGGCCGAGGGAGTTGGGCACCATCACGGTGGAAGCGAGGTCGCCGCTACGCGTGGCGAGCTTCATTGCCACTTGCGAGTGGGCATAGGCCGAGAAGCCTTTGCCGCCGAATTCCTTGGGAATGATCAGGGCGAAGAAACCGTGCTCCTTGATGTGCGCCCAGGCTTCTGGCGGCAGGTCCATCGACTGACCGATCTGCCAGTCCGTGACCATTGCGCAGAGTTCTTCGGTCGGGCCATCAATGAACGCCTGCTCTTCTTCACTCAATTGAACCTTGGGATAAGCCAGCAGTTTGTCCCAGTCCGGACGACCACTGAACAGCTCGCCATCCCACCACACGGTGCCGGCATCGATCGCGTCGCGCTCGGTCTGGGACATCGGCGGCAGGGTTTTCTGGAACCAGTTGAACAGCGGCGCACTGAAATGTTTACGGCGCAGGTCGGGCAGCAGCAAGGGGGCTGCGACTACCGCCAGGACGACCCAGAGCACCAGCAACAGCAAGCCTGGTGCGTGGCTGAAAATCCCCATGGCTACCAGATAAACAGCAACGATGCCCAGCGCGGGCAGCGGGGCGACGCGCCGGTGGGCGAGGTACGCCACACCAATGATCAAAACCAGTATCCACAACAACAGCATATTCAGTCCTCCGTGAACCAAGGCAAATCGACCCTCCACAGCTTAGACGGCATCTGCGAAACCGGGTGGTCAGAGCATGGTGATTGAAATCGTGGGAAACCCCGGATGGTTTTCGTAGGTTCGGTGGGCAACACGTGTGGGAAATCGTTCGCTTATCCCGCGCCTTTGCGTCCAAGTTTGGCCGAAACGTCGTTATCTCTGTGCTTTGGCTATCGCTAGACTCGGCTCTCACCCAGGAGATCTGTCGTCATGCGCGAGTATCTGAGTCCCGGCCGCTTCATCGATAGTGACCACCCAGCGGTGGTGGAGTTCGCCGAATTGCATCGTGGTGCCAGCCGTGATCCGCTGGCGCAGGCGATCAGCCTTTATTACGCCGTGCGCGAGGCAGTGCGTTACAACCCCTACACCTTCAGCCGTGACCCGCAAACCTTGTGCGGCAGCTATGCGCTGGCGACGGGGGAGAGTTACTGCGTGCCCAAAGCCACGCTGCTTGCCGCCTGCGCGCGCCATTGCGGTATTCCTGCGCGCATCGGCCTGGCGGATGTCAGAAATCACCTGTCGACCCCGCGATTGCTTGAACTGCTGAAAAGCGATGTGTTCGCCATGCACGGCTACACGGAACTGTTGCTAGACGGTCGCTGGGTCAAGGCGACCCCAGCGTTCAACCAGCAGCTCTGCGAGATGTTCAACGTCGCACCGCTGGAATTCGACGGCATCAATGACAGTGTTTTCCACCCGTTCAACCGTGACGGCGCGCAACTGATGGAGTATCTGGTCGATCACGGCCAGTTCACCGATGTGCCGGAAACCTTCTTCTTCGAACACCTGGAAAAATGCTATCCGCACCTGTTCGGTGATCACTTGCCGCCACTGTTGGGCGACATGCAGAGTGATGTCAGGAGACTCTGATCCGGCGTATGCTGCCTGCCCACTCAAGTGCAAAGAGGCGGTCATGCTGAAGATCTGGGGACGGAAAAACTCATCGAATGTCAGAAAGCCGCTGTGGGCCGCCGAGGAATTGGGCCTGGATTACGAGGCGCTTGATGCCGGTGGCGCATTCGGCGTGGTCGACACACCTGAGTACCGGGCGATGAACCCGAACGGTCGGGTGCCGGTGATCGAAGATGACGGGTTCGTGCTGTGGGAATCGAACGTCATCGTCCGCTATCTGTTGGCCAAGCATGCGCCGGCCAGTAACTGGTACCCGGCAGATCCGCAAGCGCGCGCGATTGCCGACAAGTGGATGGACTGGACTACCGCAAGTTTTGCCAGCCCTTTCCGCACCGTGTTCTGGGGCGTGTTGCGTACTCCGGCGGACCAGCAGGATTGGCCGGCCATCCGCGCCGCGATCAAGGAGTGCACCGAGTTGCTGGCCATGGCCGATCAGGCCCTCGCCTACAAACCCTACTTGTCCGGTGACGAAATCGGCATGGGCGATATCCCGCTCGGCAGTTTCATTTATGCCTGGTTCGAGATGCCCATCGAGCGCGCGCCGCAACCGCATCTGCAAGCCTGGTACGAGCGCCTGAAGCAGCGTCCGGCGTACCGCAAAGCAGTTATGACCGCGTTGACTTAATACCTACTATCGACACGCTTGACTGTACTTGTGCGGCGGCGGCACGCACCATTGCGCTCTTGCGCCGCGGTTGAATTCGCCGTCGCGCGCCCTTATTCAGTTCTTTCTTCCCTTCACCATGGTGCGTAAATCAGATATGAGTTCCGCTCTGTCCATCCGGCAGCTAACCAAAACCTACGGCAACGGGTTCCAGGCCTTGAGTGGTATCGATCTGGACGTCGCCGAAGGTGACTTTTTCGCCTTGCTCGGCCCCAACGGCGCCGGCAAATCCACGACCATAGGCATTCTCTCGACTCTGGTGAACAAGACCAGCGGCACGGTGAATATCTTCGGTCATGACCTGGACAAGAACCCCGCGCAGCTCAAGCGCTCGATTGGCGTGGTGCCCCAGGAATTCAACTTCAACCAGTTCGAAAAGACTTTCGACATCGTCGTGACCCAGGCCGGTTACTACGGCATTCCAGCGAAGATCGCCAAGGAACGCGCCGAGCAGTACCTGACCCAGCTCGGTCTGTGGGACAAACGCGATGTGCCGTCGCGTTCGCTGTCCGGCGGCATGAAGCGGCGGCTGATGATTGCCCGCGCGCTGGTGCATGAGCCGCGTCTGCTGATCCTCGACGAACCGACTGCCGGCGTCGACATCGAGCTGCGCCGTTCGATGTGGACGTTCCTCACCGAACTTAATCAGAAAGGCATCACCATCATCCTCACCACGCACTATCTGGAAGAGGCTGAGCAACTGTGCCGCAACATCGGCATCATCGACCACGGCACCATTGTCGAGAACACCAGCATGCGTCAGCTGCTCGGTCAGTTGCATGTGGAAACCTTCCTGCTCGACCTGAAAGGTGATCTGGCTGCCGCACCGCAACTGGTCGGCTATCCGGCGCGTCTGGTGGATGCGCACACGCTGGAAGTCCAGGTCGACAAATCGATGGGCATTACCGCGCTGTTCGGCCAATTGGCGTTGCAGAACATCGAAGTCCTGAGCCTGCGTAACAAAACTAATCGCCTTGAGGAGCTATTCGTGTCCCTGGTGGAGAAAAATCTGTCGAAGGTGGCGGTATGAGTTCCGAGTTCCGTCCCAACCTCGTCGCCCTCCAGACCATCGTTTACCGCGAGGTCAAACGCTTCACGCGGATCTGGCCGCAGACGCTGCTGCCGCCGGCGATCACCATGGTTTTGTACTTCGTGATCTTCGGCAACCTGATCGGTCGGCAGATCGGCGAGATGGGCGGCTTCACTTACATGGAGTACATCGTGCCGGGGCTGATCATGATGTCGGTGATCACCAACTCCTATGGCAACGTGGTCTCGAGCTTCTTCGGCAGCAAATTCCAGCGCTCGATTGAAGAACTGATGGTCTCGCCGGTATCACCGCACACGATTCTGATCGGCTACACCTGCGGTGGCGTGTTGCGCGGGTTGATGGTCGGGTTGATCGTGACCATCCTGTCGCTGTTCTTTACTGATTTGCAGGTGCATCACCTGGGCGTGACCATTCTGGTGGTGGTGCTGACGGCGACGATTTTCTCGCTGCTGGGCTTCATCAACGCCGTGTTTGCACGCAACTTCGATGATATTTCGATTATCCCGACCTTCGTGCTGACACCCCTGACGTATCTGGGTGGCGTGTTTTACTCGATCACTCTGCTGCCGCCGTTCTGGCAGACCGTGTCGATGGCTAACCCGGTGTTGCACATGGTCAATGCGTTCCGTTACGGCATTCTCGGGGTGTCGGATATCCGCATCGGCATCGCGATCACGTTCATGCTGGTGGCGACGGTGGTGCTGTATATCGGCTGTGCGCGCTTGCTGGTGAGTGGGCGCGGGATGCGTACCTGAAAGAACGCACTACCCCTGTAGGAGCTGCCGCAGGCTGCGATCTTTTGATCTTGTTTTTCCGGAGGCAAAATCAAAAGATCGCAGCCTGCGGCAGCTCCTACAAGTATCTCCGTTACCCAAACAAGAACGGCCTCCATTGCGGAGGCCGTTTTGCATTCACGACATGCGTTTTTTCTTGCGCCGCGCCCATTGCCGGGACACCCACCAGCGCCAATACATCATCACGCCGAAATAGGCGATGACGCCAAGCACCAGCCCGACCACTATCGAGCCCAGCAAAAACGGTTGCCAGAGCGTCGACAGTTCACCGCTGATCCATTCCCAGGTCAGCTCATCCGGCAAGTGCCGCGCCGGCACGTCCATCAACCACGCGCCGGCCTGATAGGTGCAGAAAAACACCGCCGGCATGGTGATCGGATTGGTCAGCCACACCAGGCTGACGGCAATCGGCATGTTGCCTCGCACCACGACTGCCAGTGCCGCGGCGACCAGCATCTGAGCGGGAATCGGCAGGAAAGCAGCGAACAGCCCGACCGCCATCCCTCGGGCCACCGAGTGGCGATTGAGGTGCCAGAGGTTTGGGTCATGCAGCAACTTGCCGAGAAAGCGTAAGGATTTGTGTTCCCTGATGCTCGTCGGGTCGGGCATGTAACGTTTGAATAAGCGCCGGGGCATAAGGCTTCTCGGTCGGTTAAGGCGGCAAGTATGTCTGGATTCCATGAACGGCCCATTCAGACTTTGTGACAATTGTTGACGGCGGTCGTGCCAAATACCCGCTATGCCTAAGTTCGGGACTCTCAAGGACGGGCTTATGCGCACAGGGATGATGGCGCTGGCAGTCGGTTTGCTTGCTCCGATATTTATGCCGGCCTTACCGCCGGTCTGGTTGATGGTGTTGCTGGCGGTCGTGGCTTTGATGCTGCTGCCGTTTCGCAGCTATCCATTGGCTTTTCTGCTTTTTGGTTTCACCTGGGCTTGCGTCAGCGCGCATTGGGCGTTGCAGGATCGCTTGCCGGTGGCGCTGGATGGCGAGACCCGTTGGCTCGAAGGGCGCGTGGTCGGGTTGCCGCAAAACAGCGATGGCGTGGTTCGTTTCGAGTTGGCGGATGCCCATTCGCGCCACGGCAAACTGCCGTCACTGATGCGCCTGGCCTGGTACGCCGGGCCGCCGGTCAACAGCGGCGAGCGCTGGCGCCTGGCGGTCAAGCTCAAGCGCCCGAGCGGGTTACTCAATCCGGACGCCTTTGATTACGAAGCCTGGCTACTCGCCCAACGCATTGGCGCAACGGGCACGGTCAAGGAGGGTCAGCGCCTTGGCGAGTCGCGATGGGAGTGGCGCGACAGCATTCGTCAGCGCTTGCTGGCGGTCGACGCGCAGGGCCGGGGAGGGGCGCTGGCGGCGCTGGTGCTGGGCGATGGCTCGGGCCTGAGTCGCGAGGATTGGCAGACTCTGCAAGACACCGGCACCGTGCATTTGCTGGTGATTTCCGGCCAGCACATCGGCATGCTGGCGGCGGTGATGTACTTGTTGGTCGCCGGGCTGGCCCGATATGGTCTGTGGCCGCTGCGTTGGCCGTGGCTGCCTTGGGCCTGTGGTCTGGCCTTCGCCGCGGCACTCGGTTACGGCTTGCTCGCCGGATTTGATGTGCCGGTGCGAAGGGCCTGCGTGATGGTCGGGCTGGTGCTGTTGTGGCGCCTGCGCTTTCGGCATCTCGGCGCCTGGTGGCCACTGTTGCTGGCGTTTAATGGCGTGCTTTTGCTGGATCCGCTGGCCAGTCTGCGCCCCGGTTTCTGGTTGTCCTTCGCGGCGGTGGCGGTGCTGATCTTCACCTTTGGCGGGCGCCTTGGGGCATGGCGCTGGTGGCAGACCTGGACGCGGGCGCAATGGTTGATCGCGATCGGTCTCTGCCCGGTGTTGTTGGCGCTGAATCTGCCGATCAGCCTCAGTGGGCCGTTGGCGAATTTGCTGGCGGTGCCTTGGGTCAGTCTGGTGGTGCTGCCTCCGGCATTGCTTGGGACTCTGCTGTTGCCGGTGCCGTATGTCGGCGAAGGGTTGTTGTGGCTGGCGGGTGGTTTGATCGGCTGGCTGTTCCAGGGCCTGGTGCTGATCGCCGGGCAGTGGCCGGCGTGGATTGCGCCGTCGCTTCCCGGTTGGGCGCTGGCTATCGGCAGTCTCGGTGCCGTGCTGTTGCTGTTGCCGCGAGGCGTACCGCTGCGTCCGTTGGGCTGGCCATTGTTGTTGATTCTGGTCGTGCCACCTCGGGAGCGGCTGGACGCCGGACTGGCCGATGTCTGGCAACTCGATGTCGGCCAAGGCCTGGCGATTCTGATCCGTACTCGTCATCACGCGCTGCTCTACGATGCCGGTCCTCGGTTCCGCGATTTTGATCTTGGCGAACGTGTCGTCTTGCCGGCCCTGCGCAAACTGAATGTCGAGACACTGGACCTGATGCTGCTCAGCCATGCCGACGCCGATCATGCCGGTGGTGCTTTGGCCGTTGCGCGCCGTTTGCAGGTGAAGCAAGTCATCAGCGGCGATCCGCCGGGGCTGCCAGCCGAACTGAACGCGCAGGCGTGTGAAAGTGGCCGACAATGGCAGTGGGACGGTGTCAGTTTTCAACTTTGGCAATGGGCGGATGCTCACGACAGCAATCAGCGCTCCTGCGTGTTGCAGATCGAGGCCAATGGTGAGCGCCTGCTGCTGACCGGCGATATTGATAAACACGCCGAGCGAGTCTTGCTGCAAAGCCCTCTGAACGTAGCCACTCAATGGCTGCAAGCCCCGCACCACGGCAGCCGCAGTTCATCATCGATGGCATTGCTCAAAGCGTTGAAACCCGACGCAGTCTTGATATCCCGCGGCCAGGGCAACTCGTTCGGTCATCCGCACCCGACCGTCATTGCGCGTTATCGCCAGCAAGGGTTACGTATTTACGACAGTGCCGAGCACGGTGCCATTCATCTGCAACTTGGGGCGTTCAAACCACCGTGGACAATGCGCCAGTACCTGCGTTTCTGGCGTGAACCGCCGCTGTCCTCCCATTGAGCGAGGCAAGCATGGAGGCGACATCACGGTCGTCGGAGCGGCGGGTCTTAATCGCGAACCGGTATGGTAAAGTGGCGCACTTTTTCGAGGGGACTGTCACTGTGTGGGAATTGGTCAAATCCGGCGGCTGGATGATGCTGCCGATCATTCTGAGTTCCATCGCGGCCATGGCGATTGTCGCCGAGCGCCTGTGGACCCTGCGCGCCAGTCGCGTCACCCCCGAACACTTGTTGGGCCAGGTCTGGGTCTGGATCAAGGACAAGCAGCTCAATAAAGAAAAACTCAAGGAATTGCGAGCCAATTCGCCGCTGGGGGAAATCCTCGCCGCAGGCCTGGCCAACTCCAAGCATGGTCGCGAGATCATGAAAGAGTGCATCGAAGAGGCCGCCGCCCGGGTTATTCACGAGCTCGAGCGCTACATCAATGCACTCGGCACCATCGCCGCCATGGCGCCGTTGCTGGGTTTGCTCGGCACCGTGCTCGGCATGATCGACATTTTCAGCGCGTTCACCGGTTCCGGCATGACCACCAACGCCTCGGTTCTGGCCGGTGGTATCTCCAAAGCGCTGATCACCACGGCTGCGGGCCTGATGGTCGGTATTCCGGCCGTGTTCTTCCACCGTTTCCTGCAACGCCGCATCGATGAACTGGTGGTGGGCATGGAGCAGGAAGCGATCAAACTGGTTGAAGTGGTGCAGGGCGACCGTGACGTCGACCTGGCTGAGGGCCGCGCGTGAAATTCCGTCGCAAGCCCCGGGAAACCGTAGATATCAACCTCGCGTCGCTGATCGACGTGGTGTTCATCCTCCTGCTGTTTTTCGTCGTGACCACCACGTTTACTCGCGAAACCCAATTGCGCGTGGATCTGCCGGAAGCGGTCAGCGGCTCGCCGGCCGAAGATCAGCAACTCAAGCAACTGGATGTCGCGATCAGCGCCGAGGGCGTGTTTTCGGTGAATAACAAGATTTTGCCGAAAAACGATCTGGCGACGCTGATGGAAGCCATGCAGAAAGAATCCAACGGCGATACCAGCATGCCGTTGTCGATCAGTGCCGATGGCAAGGCTCAGCATCAATCAGTGATCACCGCCATGGACGCGGCCGGCAAGCTCGGTTTCAGCCATCTGCGCATGACCACGGTCGAGGCGGCGCCTAAATCCTGATGAGCCTGTCCGATCGTTTGCTCGCTGCGTGGTATCAGGGGCACCCGGCCCTGACGCTGTTGCGGCCGCTGGAAATGCTCTATCGGCGCGTCGTCATCGGCAAGCGTCAGCGTTTTCTCGACGGTGAAGGCGAAATCTATCAGCCGCCGGTGCCATTGATCGTGGTTGGCAACATCACGGTCGGCGGCACCGGCAAGACGCCGATGATTCTATGGTTGATCGAGCATTGCCGGCGCAGGGGGGTGCGCGTCGGCGTGGTCAGTCGTGGTTACGGCGCCAAACCGCCGCAGTTGCCCTGGCGGGTCGAGGCCGATCAAAGCGCCGACATTGCTGGCGACGAACCGTTGCTGATCGTGCAGCGCACGGGCGTGCCTCTGATGATCGACCCCAATCGCAGCGCCGCCGTCAAAGCCTTGTGCGCCAGTGAACCGCTGGATCTGATCCTCTCCGACGATGGCATGCAGCACTACCGACTGGCGCGGGATCTGGAGCTGGTGCTGATCGACGCCGCCCGTGGCCTGGGCAATAAGCGCTGCTTGCCGGCAGGTCCTTTGCGCGAGCCGATCGAACGTCTGCAAAGCGTTGACGGCGTGCTGTTCAACGGTGCCAACGAGGACCGCGACGACGGTTTCGCTTTCCGCCTGCAACCCACCGCGCTAATCAATCTGCGCAGTGGCGAACGCAAGCCGCTTGATCATTTTCCGGCCGGGCAGGCGCTGCATGCGGTGGCCGGGATCGGTAATCCGCAACGTTTCTTCAATACCCTCGAAGCGCTAGACTGGCGGCCAGTCCCCCATGCGTTTGCCGATCACGCCGAGTACAGCGTGCAGGCCTTGAATTTCACACCGTCATTGCCGTTGGTGATGACTGAAAAGGACGCGGTGAAGTGCCGTGCCTTCGCGGCTGCCGACTGGTGGTATCTGGCGGTCGATGCCGTGCCGTCGCCGGCCTTCGTGGCCTGGTTCGACACACAGCTGATACGCCTGTTGCCGGATCGTCTTTTGCCTTAACTCTTTTATCCAGGGAATGTTCATGGACACCAAATTGCTCGACATCCTCGCGTGCCCTATCTGCAAAGGCCCGCTCAAGCTCAGCGCCGACAAGACCGAACTGATCAGCAAGGGCGCCGGCCTGGCGTACCCGATCCGTGACGGCATCCCGGTCATGCTCGAAAGTGAAGCCCGCACCCTGACCACCGATGAGCGTCTGGATAAATGACCACTGCCTTCACCGTTGTCATCCCGTCGCGTTTCGCTTCGACCCGGCTGCCGGGTAAACCGCTACTGGACATTGCCGGCAAGCCGATGATCCAGCACGTCTGGGAACAGGCGAGCAAAAGCAGCGCCACTCGTGTGGTCGTGGCAACCGACGATGCGCGCATCGTCGAGGCTTGCAAAAGCTTTGGCGCCGAAGTGGTGCTGACCCGTGAAGATCACAACTCCGGCACCGATCGTCTGGCCGAAGTCGCGGCGAAACTGGGCCTTGAGCCTGACGCAATCGTGGTCAATGTGCAGGGCGACGAGCCGCTGATTCCGCCAAGCGTGATCGATCAGGTCGCCGCCAACCTCGCGGCCCACACCGAAGCGCGCATGGCCACGCTGGCCGAGCCGATCGAAGATGTGGAAACCCTGTTCAACCCGAACGTGGTCAAGGTCGTCAGCGACCTTAATGGCCTGGCGCTGACCTTCAGCCGTGCAACCTTGCCGTGGGCGCGCGATGCGTTTGCCAAGAGCCGTGAGCAATTGCCTGATGGCGTACCGTATCGTCGCCACATCGGCATTTATGCCTACCGCGCCGGATTCCTTCAGGACTTCGTCAGTTGGGGCCCGTGCTGGCTTGAAAACACTGAATCGCTGGAGCAACTGCGTGCCCTGTGGCACGGCGTGCGGATTCATGTCGCCGACGCGCTGATCGCGCCGCCGACCGGTGTCGACACCGTCGAAGACCTTGAGCGCGTTCGTCGCCTGCTGGAGGCTTGATGCGGGTTTTGTTTGTGTGCCTGGGCAACATTTGCCGTTCGCCCACGGCCGAAGGGGTGTTGCGCCACAAACTGCGTCAAGCGGGGCTGGCCGATCAGGTCGAAGTGGCCTCCGCCGGCACCGGTGACTGGCACGTCGGCAACGCGCCTGACAAGCGCAGCCAGGCGGCGGCCAAGGTGCGCGGTTATGATTTGTCGGCGCAACGCGCGCAGCAAGTCAGCCGTGCCGATTTCGCCACTTACGATTTGATCCTGGCCATGGACAACAGCAACCTGCGCAACCTCAAGGCGCTGCAACCGTCCACTGGCAAGGCCGAGCTGGATCTGTTCCTGCGTCGTTATGCCGGTGTCGTCGATGAAGTGCCGGACCCGTATTACGACGGCGACCAGGGTTTCGAGCAGGTGCTGGATCTGATCGAAGCGGCCTGTGACCAACTGCTGATCGAAGTAAAGGGCCGGTTATGAGTCTGCTGGTGCAACACCGGGTTTCCCTGAAACCGTTCAACAGCTTTGGCGTGGACGTTCACGCGCAGCTGTTCGCCGAAGCCCACTGCGACGCCGATGTCCGCGAAGCGCTGGCGTATGCCGAGTCTCACGATGTGCCTTTGCTGGTAATCGGTGGCGGCAGCAACTTGCTGCTGACCGCTGACATTGCGGCGCTGGTGCTGCGCATGGCCACACGCGGTATCCGCGTGATCAGCGATGACGGCAGTCGCGTGGTGCTCGAAGCCGAAGCGGGCGAGCCGTGGCATCCCTTTGTGCAGCACACTTTGGCGCAGGGTTTATCCGGGCTGGAAAATCTCAGTCTGATCCCCGGCACCGTTGGCGCTGCGCCGATGCAAAACATCGGTGCTTACGGCGTCGAGATCAAGGATGTGTTCGCCGGGCTCACCGCGCTGGATCGCCACACTGGCAAACTGCGCGATTTCAGCCTCGAAGAATGCAACTTTGCCTACCGTGACAGCGTGTTCAAGCAGCAGCCTGGGCGTTGGCTGATCCTGCGGGTGCGTTTTACGCTCGACCGCGTCGCGCATCTGCATCTGGAATACGGCCCTGTGCGTCAGCGCCTGACCGAGCAGGGTATCGAGCAACCGACGCCCACTGACGTCAGCCACGCAATCTGCAGCATCCGCAGCGAAAAACTCCCGGACCCAGCAGTGCTCGGCAATGCCGGCAGCTTTTTCAAGAATCCGTTGGTGCCGGCAGCGCTGGTGGCGCAGATCAAGAAGCAGCATCCGGATCTGGTGGCCTACGCACAACCGGACGGGCAGATGAAACTCGCCGCCGGTTGGCTGATCGAACGTGCCGGCTGGAAAGGTTTTCGTGAGGCCGATGCCGGCGTGCATAAGTTGCAGGCGCTGGTGCTGGTCAACTACGGCGCGGCGACCGGCCTGCAGTTGCTCGACTTGGCGCAGCGTATCCAGAAAGACATTAGCGAACGTTTCAATGTCGAACTGGAAATGGAGCCCAACCGGTATTGAAGCAGCTGCGAGCCTCAAGCTTTGAGCTGCAAGCTACAATCTCTGCTACATGAACCAGCTACTGCTTTTACTTGCAGCTTGTAGCTAAAAGCTCGTAACTGAAAAGCCCTGTCTCAGCAGGGCTTTTTTGTTAATCCTGGGTTAACTTAGCGAGCTAACGATACTGTTCATTTGCTCCACCAAAGGCCCGGTGCAGACCTTCCCGTCGGCACAAGAGAGCCCATTAGCCTGAGTCGATCTGCGCGAACCCACCGCTGACTTTCCGGCGGCAGATTGCTCGACCCCATAACCTCCAAAAATATGCGGGCGTGCCCATGATTACCCTGAAACTCAATGGCCAAGACCATTCACTCGATGTCACCGAAGACATGCCGCTGTTGTGGGCGATTCGTGATGTCGCCGGTTACAACGGCACCAAATTCGGTTGCGGCATGGGCCTGTGCGGCGCTTGCACCATTCATATCGATGGTTTGCCGGCGCGCAGTTGCATCACGCCGATCGGCTCGGTAGTCGGCCAGAACGTCACTACTATCGACAACCTGCACGCTGACCCTGTCGGGCAAGTCGTCCAGCAAGCCTGGCTCGACAGCGCCGTGGCCCAGTGCGGCTTTTGTCAGGGTGGGCAGATCATGTCGGCCACCGCTTTGCTCAAGACCAATCCCGACCCGAGCGACGAGCAGATCGAAGAAGCCATGGTCGGCAACATTTGCCGCTGCGGCACCTATAACCGGATCAAAACCGCGATCCGCCAGGCTTCCACCCACCTGAAGGAGGCCAAGGCATGAGCCGCCTGCCAAATGATTTCGCCCTGAGCAATCTCAGTCGCCGTGGCTTCCTTAAAGGCGCAACCGCCACCGGTGCATTGGTGCTGGCGGCGAGCTGGGGTTGGCAGGATGCGTTGGCCGAAGACAAGCCGAAGCAGTTCGGTGCCGATGGCATGCCCAACGGCTGGATCGACGATCCGAAGGTCTACGTCAGCATCGCCGCCGACGGCACGGTGACTGTTGTTTGTAACCGGTCTGAGATGGGCCAGGGCGTGCGCACCAGTCTGACCATGGTTGTCGCCGACGAACTGGAGGCTGATTGGGCGCACGTCAAAGTGCAGCAGGCGCCTGGGGATGAAGTGCGTTTCGGCAATCAGGACACTGATGGTTCGCGCAGCATGCGTCACTGGTACGAGCCGATGCGCCGTTGCGGCGCGGCAGCCCGTACGATGCTTGAGCAAGCGGCGGCTGCGCAATGGAAAGTGCCGGTGGGCGAATGCCATGCGCAATTGCATAAAGTCATTCACAAGCCGTCCGGGCGTGAGCTGGGTTATGGCGAGCTCGCCACTGCGGCCAGTGCGTTGGCGGTACCGGCGCGCGACAGTCTGCGCCTCAAGCAGCCGTCGGAATTTCGCTATATCGGCAAGGAAGGCAGCAAAGCCATCGACGGTGACGACATCGTCAAAGGCCGCGCGGTATACGGCGCCGACGTGCATTTCGACGGCATGCTGTACGCGACCATCGCCCGTCCGGCGGTGTATGGCGGCAAGGTCAAATCCGTGGATGACAGCGCGGCGCTGAAAGTGCCCGGCGTGCTAAAAGTCATGCAGATCGAAGGCCGTCCACTGCCTTCGGAGTTTCAACCGTTGGGCGGGGTGGCCGTGGTTGCCAGCAACACCTGGGCGGCAATCAAGGGTCGCGAGGCGCTGAAGATCGAATGGGACGATGGCCCGAACGCCAGTTACGACTCGATCGCTTATCGCAAGGAACTGGAAGCCGCGTCGCTGAAGCCCGGCAAAGTGGTGCGCAACACCGGCGATATCGACAAGGCGCTGAGCAGTGCTGCCAGCAGCCTGGAAGCTTCTTATTATTTGCCGCATCTGGCACAGGCACCGATGGAGCCGATGGTGGCCATCGCCCGCTTCAACGACGGCGTTTGCGAGGCATGGGCGCCGAGCCAGGCACCGCAGGTGACGCGTGAACGCATCGCTGAGCGCCTGGGGCTGCCATTCGATAACGTCACAGTCAATGTGACGCTGCTGGGTGGCGGTTTCGGGCGCAAGTCGAAACCGGACTTCGTCATTGAAGCGGCGATCCTCGCCAAGGAGTTTCCTGGCAAGGCCGTGCGGGTGCAGTGGACGCGCGAGGACGACGTGCACAACTCGTATTTCCATACCGTGTCCGCCGAATATCTGAAGGCGGGCGTGGGCAAGGACGGCATGCCGTCCGGCTGGTTGCATCGCACCGTGGCGCCGAGCATCACCGCGCTGTTTGCGCCGGGCATGAACCACGAAGCCGCGTTCGAACTGGGCATGGGCTTCACCAACATGGCCTACGCCATTCCCAATGTGCGTCTGGAAAACCCGGAAGCGAGGGTGCACACACGGGTCGGCTGGTATCGCTCGGTGTCGAACATTCCTCATGGTTTCGCGATCCAGAGTTTCGTCGATGAACTGGCGCACAAGGCCGGTGTGGATCCGCTCAAATATCAGATCAAGCTGCTTGGCCCGGACCGGCAGATCGATCCGCGCACCTTGAGCGAAGAATGGAACTACGGCGAATCCCCTGAGCGTTATCCGATCGATACCGGTCGTATGCGCGCCGTGCTGGAAACCGCAGCGAAGGCAGCCGGTTGGGGGCGTCAACTGCCAAAGGGGCGTGGCCTGGGGCTGGCGGTGCATTACAGCTTCGTCACTTACGTCGCGGCGGTGATTGAAGTCGAGGTCAAGGACGATGGCACGCTGATCGTGCACAAGGCCGACATCGCCGTGGATTGCGGGCCGCAGATCAATCCTGAACGTATTCGCTCGCAGTTCGAGGGCGCTTGCGTGATGGGCCTGGGTAACGCCGTGCTGGGTGAAATCAGCTTCAAGGACGGCAAGGTTCAGCAGGACAACTTCCATATGTACGAAGTGGCGCGCATGTCGCTGGCGCCGAAGGAAGTTGCCGTGCATCTGGTCACGCCACCGGGCGATGTGCCGTTGGGCGGCGTCGGTGAGCCGGGCGTACCGCCGATCGCGCCGGCACTGTGCAATGCGATCTTCGCCGCTACCGGCAAACGCATCCGCAACCTGCCTGTGCGTTATCAGTTGCAGGGCTGGCAGAAGGCTGAGGCCTGATGGACAGCGTCGATCTGAATGTCCTGCGCAGCGTGCTCGAATGGCGCCGCGCCGGCCAGCGGGTGGTGCTGTTCAGCGTGGTGCAGACCTGGGGCACGGCGCCGCGGTCGCCCGGCGCCATGCTCGCCTTGCGCGAGGATGGCGTGGTAATTGGCTCGGTGTCCGGCGGCTGTGTCGAGGATGACTTGATCGCCCGGCTGCACGACGGGCGCATTGCCACCGACGGGCCACCGGTGCAACTGATCACCTATGGCGTCACGCGTGAAGAGGCGGCGCGGTTCGGTTTGCCGTGTGGCGGCACGTTGCGCCTGACAGAAGAGCGGGTAGGCGACCCGGGGTGGGTCTCCGAACTGCTTGCGCGATGTGAAGCCCACGAGATCGTTGCCCGTGAGTTGAACATTGAAACGGGTGAAGTGGTGTTGACGCCCGCGAGCAAATCCGACGCGCTGGAGTTCGATGGCAAAACCCTGCGCGCGATTTACGGCCCGCGCTGGCGTCTGCTGTTGATCGGCGCCGGTCAGTTGTCGCGGTATGTGGCGGACATGGCGCGACTGCTGGATTTCGAGGTGCTGATCTGCGATCCGCGCACCGAGTTCGTCTACGGCTGGGAAGAACAGCATGGTCGTTTCGTTCCGGGTATGCCGGATGATGCGGTGCTGAACATCCAGACCGACGAGCGCACGGCGATTGTCGCGCTGACCCACGATCCGCGGCTGGATGACATGGCGTTGCTCACCGCGCTCGATTCGCCGGCCTTTTATGTCGGCGCACTGGGTTCGCGGGTCAACAGTCAGAAACGCCGGGAGAATCTCGCTCAGCTAGGCTTGTCAGTCGACGCGATCAAGCGTTTGCATGGGCCGATCGGTCTGCACATCGGTAGTCACTCGCCGGCGGAAATTGCCTTGTCCTTGCTCGCGGAGATCGTGGCGATCAAGAACGGGGTCGAGTTGAAACAGAAGAAGCCAGTGGAGGGCGCATGAGTCATTCCATCGCAGTGATCGTGTTGGCAGCAGGCGAGGGCAGCCGCTTTCGCCAAGTGGTGGGCGCGGACAAGGACAAGTTGCTGGCCGACTGCGCTGGTCGTGATGGCGCCGTGCGTTCGGTGATCGAGCACGTGCTGGTGAACCTGCCGGCCAGTCTCGACAAGCGCGTGCTGGTGACGACTGAAGCGCGACCGCAGGCGATGCGCATGGCACAGGCTTATGGCTGTGAAGTGGTCTCGATCGAGTCGACCGGCATGGGCGACAGCATTGCCTCAGGCGTGGCGGCGTGTCCGGATGTTGATGGCTGGCTGATCGTGCTGGGAGATATGCCGTTTATCTTGCCGTCGAGTATCGAGCGGGTGGTGGCGGCGATGGTGGACGATGCGGTGAGTGTGCCGGTGCAGGATGGCGAGTTTGGGCATCCTGTGGGGTTTGGACGTTCGTTTGGCTCGGGGTTGCTGGCGTTGAGCGGTGATCGCGGAGCCAGGCCTTTGTTCAAGCAGGGAAGGGTGGTGGAAGTGTTGGTGGATGATCCAGGGGTGTTGTGGGATATCGACGTTCCTGAAGCTCTGGTATTTAAGTAACAGCGAAGTCAAAAGATCGCATAAAAAAGCCCCGCCTGATTGCTCAGGCGGGGCTTTTTAGTGGCTTACGGAATCAGACGAGTGGTTTAGGCTCGTGTTCTTTTTCCTGGGCCTCTTCGTGTTGCTGTGCCGCGTCCTGAACGGAGCGTGGCGCTTCAGCGATCACCGATTCAACCGTAGCTTCTTCGGCAGTCGGGGCAGAAGCTGCCTCAACCACTGGCTCGGCAACAACCGGAGCAGAAGCTGCTGCCAGCTCGGCTTCCTTCGCCAGACGCTCTTCTTCACGCTTGCGACGACGCACTTCACGCGGGTCGTTCGGCGCGCGGCCGCTTGGCGTCAGCGCGCTGACCGGAGCAGTTTCAACCACTGGGGCTGGTGCTTCGGCAACCACTGGAGCCTCGACGACTGGCGCTTCAACGATTGGCGCTGGAGCCGGTTCGGCAACCTTGGCTTCTTCAACCACTGGCGCTTCGTATGCAGGCGCTGGTGTTTCAGCGGCGGCAGGCTCAGCTACCCAGTTGAATGCAGTCTGCTCTTCGCGAACTTCACGCACGGTTTCGGTCACGGTTTCAGCGACGGTTTCGACAACCGGCTCTGCAGCGACGACTGGCGCCTCGACGACTACCGCAGGTTCGGCGGCAGGTTCAGCAAAAGCTTCAAACTGAACCTGGGTTTCGCGAACCGGTGCTACTTCAACTTCCGGAGCTGCTGTCACTTCCACTGGAGTGGTGGCTTCAACAACCGGAGCTTCTACTGGAGCAGTTTCCAGAGTAGCGGCGGTGGCACGTTCGGCTTGCTCGTGAGCTTGTGCTTCAGCCGGAGCGCTGATGACGCTGCTGGCAACGGCGGTAGTCACGGCCAGGCCAGCGGCCAGATCGGCAGTGCTTGGGCCTTCAGCGTTTTCGTCGGACTCGGACTCTTCCGAACCTTCGATCACGTTGCCATTGGCATCACGCTGACGCTCACGACGGTTGCTGCGACGACGCTGACCGCGGGAGCGACGACGTGGGCGATCGCCTTCGGCGCTCTCCGAACCGTCTTCCGGCAGTTGCTCTTCGTTGCTGATGACTTCTTCTTCATCGGCAACGGCAGCAGCTGCCTGCTCGGCGCGCGGTTGACGTTCTTCACGCGGTGGACGCGGTGCGCGCTCTTCACGTGGCTGGCGGGCCGGACGCTCTTCAGCGGTCACGGCTGCGGCTACAGCTGGAGCGGCATCCAGTGGCTCGCGCAGTTCACGAACACGTTCTTCACGCTCGCCACGTGGCTTGCGATCTTCACGTGGAGCGCGTGGTGCACGCTCTTCACGCGGGGCGCGTGGTGCGCGTTCTTCGCGGGCGGCTGGCGCTTCGGTGCGGGCTTCACGAGGCTCGCGAACTTCACGGGCTTCACGAGGCTGACGCTCTTCACGCGGCTCACGTGGGGCGCGCTCTTCACGCGGTGCGCGTTCTTCGCGCGGCTTGCGTTCTTCATCGCGGCGACCGTTACGGTTGCGGCTCTGCTGACGACCGTTGCGACGCTCTTCGTTACGGGCCGGGCGTTCGGTGGCCGGTTTTTCAACCACCACCGGAGCGGCTGGCTCTTCCTTGGTAGCAAACAGGCTGACCAGCGACTTCACCAGACCTTTGAACAGGCTTGGTTCTGGTATGGCCGCTGGAGCAGGCGCTGGTGCGGCAGGTGCTGCAACTTCGGTCGGAACCGGAGCGTTGGCGCGAGCCGGAGCAGTCTTGACCGCGGCTTCCTGGCGAACCAGGGTGCGGGTCGCAGCGGCTGGCTGGACTTCTTCGACTTCGGCAGCGGCTGCAGCGATTTCGTAGCTGGACTGGTTGGTCGCGGCTTCCGGGCTGTCATCACGCAGACGCTGAACTTCGAAGTGCGGCGTTTCGAGGTGATCGTTCGGCAGAATGATGATGCGGGCACGGGTGCGCAGTTCGATCTTGGTGATCGAGTTGCGTTTTTCGTTGAGCAGGAACGCAGCAACCGGGATCGGCACCTGGGCGCGGACTTCGGCGGTGCGGTCTTTCAGTGCTTCTTCTTCGATCAGGCGCAGGATCGCCAGCGACAGCGATTCAACGTCGCGGATGATGCCGGTGCCGTTGCAACGCGGGCAAACGATGCCGCTGCTTTCGCCCAGCGATGGACGCAGGCGCTGACGGGACATTTCCAGCAGGCCGAAGCGCGAGATACGGCCGATCTGCACGCGAGCGCGGTCGGCTTCCAGGCATTCGCGGACTTTCTCTTCCACGGCGCGCTGGTTCTTGGCAGGGGTCATGTCGATGAAGTCGATGACGATCAGGCCGCCGATGTCGCGCAGGCGCAACTGACGGGCGATTTCTTCAGCCGCTTCAAGGTTGGTCTGCAGGGCGGTTTCTTCGATGTCGCTGCCTTTGGTGGCGCGGGCCGAGTTGATGTCGATGGACACCAGGGCTTCGGTCGGATCGATAACGATGGAGCCGCCGGAAGGCAGTTCGACGACGCGCTGGAAAGCGGTCTCGATCTGGCTTTCGATCTGGAAACGGTTGAACAGCGGAACGCTGTCTTCGTACAGCTTGATCTTGCTGGCGTACTGCGGCATCACCTGGCGGATGAAGGTCAGGGCTTCGTCCTGGGCTTCAACGCTGTCGATCAGCACTTCGCCGATGTCCTGGCGCAAGTAATCGCGGATAGCGCGGATGATCACGTTGCTTTCCTGGTAGATCAGGAATGGCGCGGCGCGATCCAGCGAGGCTTCTTTGATGGCGGTCCAGAGTTGCAGCAGGTAATCGAGGTCCCACTGCATTTCTTCGCTGCTGCGGCCAAGGCCGGCAGTGCGCACGATCAGACCCATGTCGGCTGGAGCAACCAGACCGTTCAGCGCTTCACGCAGTTCGTTGCGCTCTTCGCCTTCGATGCGACGGGAGATACCGCCGGCACGCGGGTTGTTCGGCATCAGTACGAGGTAACGACCGGCCAGGCTGATGAAGGTGGTCAGGGCTGCGCCCTTGTTGCCACGTTCTTCTTTCTCGACCTGAACGATGACTTCCTGGCCTTCGCTCAGGACGTCCTTGATGTTGACGCGGCCTTCAGGGGCTTTCTTGAAGTATTCGCGGGAGATTTCTTTGAGGGGCAGGAAGCCGTGGCGCTCAGAGCCGAAGTCGACAAAGGCAGCCTCAAGGCTTGGTTCGATGCGAGTGATCTTGCCTTTATAGATATTGGCTTTTTTCTGCTCGCGTGCACCGGATTCGATGTCCAGGTCGTAGAGGCGTTGACCATCTACCAGTGCAACACGCAACTCTTCGGGTTGAGTTGCGTTAATCAGCATTCTTTTCATGTAGTACCGTCGGTTTCCGGGCTGCCGGAAACGGCGTTCGGCACACACGACTTCTCACGGTCGGTGTCAGGTGCGTCGGGAGTGGTTGGCCATTCCCGTGTCTAGCGATTGCGACCAATTGGGCCGAGACCGCGACGTACGCGTCCTGCTTGCTGTGGCTACTTAAGCACTCAGTCAGGAGGAGGAATCAACCAGCGGCTGTGGACGAGATGAAGCGTCTTGATAAAGCCTAATGCTACACAGTCCAGCGGTTGTGCATCTCCACCCTACACGTATCCCTGATAATTCGGGTGCTGCCGCGCGCAGAATCCGCAACGGGTTGGCATTTACCGTGAGCTCCGAAAGGGGAGGTCACGCATCATGGCTAATTTAGGCGTTGTTTCCGAAACCTGCGCTCGGGGTCATTCACAGCTGACTGCACTTTGTGAACTGGCCTTGAATGTTTGCCTGCCAGGCGAGTAAAAACTCTGCTCGGCGGTGTGATTCAGGCCTTATGTCACCTGCGCTTGTTACAACTGCAAACTCCACCGTTACGTAGCGAAAGCCCCGTAGGACGGCCTCGCGTCCTGGTGAATTGCGTTGGTCAGGGCCGGTTTTTGACCGTGGTTCCGCTGTCCAGGCCGCTTTTGGCGGCGTTCGCGACTATAGCAGCAATGATTAAGTGCTTCAAATCCATAAAAATTGTTATCATCCGCGCCATGACAACTACTGCCCCTTCGACTCCAGGCGTTCAACTGCTTGAAGTCTCGCCGGAGTATGCCGGCCAACGAATCGACAATTTTCTCCTCGCCCGGCTCAAAGGTGTGCCCAAGACTTTGATTTACCGCATTTTGCGCAAAGGCGAAGTGCGTGTGAACAAAGGTCGGATCAAGCCCGAATACAAGCTGCAGGCCGGTGATGTCGTGCGCGTTCCGCCCGTTCGCGTGCCTGAGCGTGACGAGCCGGTGCCTCTGGCGCAGGGCCTGTTGCAGCGCCTGGAAGCCTCGATTGTCTTCGAAGACAAAGCCCTGATCGTGATCAACAAGCCTGCGGGCATTGCGGTTCACGGTGGCAGCGGCTTGAACTTCGGTGTGATCGAAGCCTTTCGTCAGTTGCGTCCGGATACCAAAGAGCTGGAGCTGGTTCACCGTCTCGACCGCGACACTTCCGGCCTGCTGATGATTGCCAAGAAGCGCAGCATGCTCCGTCACTTGCACGAGCAGTTACGCGGCGATGGCATCGACAAGCGCTACATGGCGCTGGTGCGCGGCAACTGGGCGACCTCGATCAAGAAAGTCAGCGCACCATTGCTCAAGAGCAACTTGCGTTCCGGCGAGCGCATGGTTGAAGTCAATGAAGAAGGCAAAGAAGCCCTGACCCTGTTCAAGGTGCTGCGCCGCTTTGGCGACTTCGCGACCATGGTCGAAGCCAAGCCTGTGACCGGTCGCACCCACCAGATTCGCGTTCACACCCTGCATGCCGGGCATTGCATTGCTGGCGACAGCAAGTATGGCGACGAGGGTTTCACCAAGGAAATCCGAGATCTGGGCGGCAAGCGCCTGTTCCTGCATGCTTACATGCTGACCGTGCCGCTGCCGGATGGCGACAAGCTGACCTTGCAGGCGCCGGTCGATGAAATGTGGGCCAAGACCGTGGAGCGATTGAGTGCGCCCATCTGATTACAAACTGCTGATTTTCGATTGGGACGGCACGCTGGCCGATTCCATTCATCGTATCGTCGAGGCCATGCATTCGGCGTCCGGGCGCTCCGGTTTCGAATTGCGTGATGATTTTGCCGTCAAAGGCATCATCGGTCTTGGCTTGCCCGAGGCGATCCGCACTTTGTATCCCGAAATCAGCGACGCCGAAATGACCTTGTTTCGTGAGTATTACGCTGATCACTACATTGCGGCAGAGGCTGTGCCTTCGCCGCTGTTTGAGGGGGTCGTCGAATCAATGGCGTCCTTTCGTGAGCAGGGTTATCACCTCGCTGTCGCGACCGGCAAGAATCGGCGAGGACTGGATCGGGTGCTCAAGGCCAATGGCTGGGAAGAGTATTTCGACATTACCCGCGCGGCCGATGAAACTGCGAGCAAGCCGCACCCTCTGATGCTGGAGCAGATACTTGCTCATTGCGGTGTGCGTGCCGAACAGGCGCTGATGGTCGGGGATTCGTCCTTCGATCTGCTGATGGCGCGTAACGCGGGGATGGATTCGGTAGCGGTCAGTTATGGCGCGCAATCGATCGAATCGTTGCAGCAGTTCGAGCCGCGTCTGTCGATCGACCGTTTTTCCGAATTGCATGCCTGGCTGGCGCAGCAGGCTTAATACGTTTTTGCTGGGGTGGATGGCATGACCGACGAATGGAAAGCACCGGCCAAGGCAAGTGCCGACGACGGTGACGAGAAGAGCTGGAAGCTGCTGGAAAAGACCCTTCTGGCGGGTGTGCAGGAACAGCGTCGTTCGCGGCGCTGGGGGATTTTTTTCAAGCTGCTGACATTTGTTTACCTGTTTGTCGCGCTGATTCTGTTCACGCCGCTGATGGACATGGAAAAAAGCGCCACTCGCAGCACCAACTACACAGCGCTGATTGACGTCACAGGCGTGATCGCCGACAAAGAACCGGCCAGTGCCGACAACATTGTCGGCAGCCTGCGCGCTGCGTTCGAGGACAAGAAGGTCAAGGGTGTCATCCTGCGGATCAACAGTCCGGGTGGCAGTCCTGTGCAGTCCGGTTATGTGTATGACGAGATCAAGCGTCTGCGTGGCTTGCACCCCGAGATCAAGCTGTATGCGGTGATTTCCGATCTCGGTGCGTCTGGTGCGTATTACATCGCCAGCGCTGCGGATCAGATCTACGCCGACAAGGCGAGTCTTGTGGGTTCCATTGGTGTTACAGCGGCCGGTTACGGCTTTGTCGGCACCATGGAGAAGCTGGGAGTCGAGCGTCGCACGTACACGTCTGGCGAGCACAAATCGTTCCTTGATCCGTTCCAGCCGCAGAAGCCTGAAGAAACGGCGTTCTGGCAAAGTGTGCTGGACACCACGCACAAGCAGTTCATCAACAGCGTCAAGCAGGGTCGTGGCGATCGCCTGAAGGATAAAGAGCATCCGGAGCTGTTCTCCGGGCTGGTCTGGTCTGGCGAGCAGGCGCTGCCGCTGGGTTTGATCGATGGTCTGGGCAGTGCCAGTTCGGTGGCGCGTGATGTGGTCGGCGAGAAAGAGTTGGTGGACTTCACCGTCCAGGAATCGCCGTTTGATCGCTTCTCGAAGAAACTTGGCGCCAGTGTGGCCGAGCAGTTGGCGATGTGGATGGGTTTCCACGGGCCATCGTTGCGTTAATTGGTTGTAGCGATCAAAAGATCGCAGTCTGCGGCAGCGCCTGCAGGTTCGATGTTCATTCGCATTATTTGCGATGACGCGAACCCTGTAAGAGCTGCCGCTGGCTGCGATCTTTTGCTTTAAGGAATCTGTACGCCTTCAAGTAGCAGCATATCGATCAGGCGAATCAGCGGCAGGCCGATCAGGCTGGTAGCGTCAGGGCCTTCGGTGGACTGGAACAGGCTCACGCCCAGGCCTTCAGCCTTGAAGCTGCCTGCGCAGTCGTAAGGCTGCTCGATGTGCAGGTAACGCTCGACCCGTGCCTGATCGAGCTGGCGCATGTGCACGGTGAACGGTACGCAGTCGACCTGGCATTGCCCTGTCTGGCTATTGAGCAGCGCTAGGCCGGTGAGAAAAGTCACGCTGGCGCCACTGGCGGCCATCAGTTGCTCGCGGGCCTTGTCGAAAGTGTGCGGCTTGCCGATGATCCGGTCGCCGAGTACGGCTACCTGGTCGGAGCCAATAATCAGGTGAGCGGGGTGGCTGTTGGCCAATGCTCGGGCCTTTTGTTCGGCAAGACGTTTGACCAGCTCGATTGCCGGTTCGCCGGGACGGTGGCTTTCATCGATATCTGGCGAGCTGCAGACGAATGGCAGGTGCAGGCGGGAGAGCAATTCCCGGCGATAAGTCGAGCTTGAAGCAAGTAATAAAGGCAGCATTTGCGTCTCCTGAGGCAGATGTGAATTCTAGCGGAGGCACGCAAGTGACGGACAGGGCACAATTTCCTTTGACATGGGTGGGGGCATCCCTATAATGCTGCGCCTATGTTGAATGACCCGATTCCACCTCACGTTGACCCGCGCAAATTGGCTGATCGTGGCACCACCATCCAAGGTGAGCTGCTACTGGCCGATTTGAAGAGACTCTGCGACCCGCTTTCCGACACTGTCGGTACGGTGCAGGCGAAATTCGTTTTTGAACGAGATGAACGTAAATCTGTGGTAATCCACAGCTTTATCGACACCGAGGTCAAAATGGTTTGCCAGCGTTGTCTTGAGCTGGTCACCCTGCCGATCCACAGCGAATGCAGTTACGCTGTGGTTAAGGAGGGTGCGAATACCCAGTCGTTACCGAAAGGTTATGACGTGCTGGAACTGGGCGAAGATCCATTGGATCTGCAGTCACTGGTCGAGGAGGAGCTTTTGCTTGCCTTGCCTATCGTGCCTGCTCATCATCCGGAAGAATGCCAGCAGCCGGCGGGGTCAGATGAGCCCGAACCGAGCGAGGACGAGGTAACGCGGTCCAACCCGTTCAGTGTATTGGCGCAGTTAAAGCGTGACCCAAACGTTTAGGAGTTAATCAATTATGGCTGTTCAGCAGAACAAAAAATCCCGCTCTGCTCGTGACATGCGTCGTTCGCACGACGCCCTGACGGCGAGCACTCTGTCTGTAGAAAAAACCACTGGTGAAATTCACCTGCGTCACCACGTATCGCCAGAAGGCGTATACCGTGGCCGTAAAGTGATCGACAAGGGCGCTGACGAGTAATCACTTGTCTGCTCAAGTCATCGCGATTGACGCAATGGGCGGGGACTTCGGTCCCCGCAGCATTGTTCAGGCCAGCCTTGCTTGCCTGTCTGCTACACCCTCGCTGCACCTGACCCTCGTCGGTCAACCCTCCCTTCTCGAAGAATTGATCAACGGCCAATCGGCTGCCGATCGCGCGCGCCTGACGATTGTGGCGGCCAGCGAAGTCATCACCATGGACGAAAAACCGACTCAGGCCCTGCGTGGCAAGCCGGACTCGTCGATGCGTGTTGCTCTTGAACTGGTGCGTGATGGCAAGGCTCAAGCCTGTGTCAGTGCCGGCAATACCGGAGCGTTGATGGCGCTGTCGCGCTATGTGCTGAAGACCTTGCCGGGTATCGATCGTCCCGCGATGGTTGCAGCCATTCCGACGCAGAAAGGTTATTGCCAGTTGCTTGATCTTGGCGCCAACGTCGATTGCAGTGCGGAGCATCTGTTGCAGTTTGCGGTGATGGGCTCGGTGGCGGCGCAGACGCTGGGTATTGCTCGCCCTCGGGTGGCGTTGCTGAACATCGGCACCGAAGACATCAAGGGCAATCAACAGGTCAAGTTGGCGGCAACGCTGTTGCAGGCGGCCAGAGGCATTAACTACATCGGTTTCGTCGAGGGTGACGGCCTGTATCGCGGTGAGGCGGATGTGGTGGTGTGCGACGGGTTTGTCGGCAACATTCTGCTCAAGTCCAGCGAAGGCCTGGCCACGATGATTGCTGCGCGCATTGAGGCGCTGTTCAAAAAGAACATGGCTTCGCGCGCAATCGGTGCCTTGGCGCTGCCATTGATGAAGCGCTTGCAGGCAGATCTGGCACCGGCGCGACACAATGGCGCAAGCTTTCTTGGCTTGCAGGGCATTGTGGTGAAAAGCCACGGTTCGGCGGGAGTTCAGGGCTTTCAGAGTGCGATTCAGCGTGCGCTGATCGAGATTCAGGAGAACCTGCCCGAGCGCCTTCACGGGCGTCTGGAGGATTTGTTGTCTTAGGCGTTTTCGTCGGACAATGCTTAAATGTGACCGCCCGGTTCAAAGGGCCATCCAACTGTCAGTTTCTTGCGTCCCCCAGTGGGGCGTCATTTTCCGACGACAAGATCATTAGGGGCTTGTTACATGTCTGCTTCCCTCGCATTCGTCTTTCCAGGACAAGGTTCGCAGTCCCTCGGCATGCTGGCCGAGCTGGGCGCGCAACATCCATTGATCCTCGAAACTTTCCAAGAAGCCTCCGCTGCTCTGGGGTATGACCTGTGGGCACTGACCCAGCAGGGGCCGGAAGAGCTGCTTAATCAAACCGACAAAACCCAACCGGCCATTCTGACCGCATCGATCGCCTTGTGGCGTCTGTGGCTGGCTGAAGGTGGTGCGCGTCCGGCATTTGTTGCCGGTCACAGCCTGGGTGAATACAGCGCGCTGGTGGCTGCCGGCAGCCTGAGTCTGGCTGATGCGGTAAAGCTCGTTGAGCGCCGTGGCCAGCTGATGCAGGAAGCGGTTCCGGCCGGGCAGGGCGGCATGGCTGCCATTCTGGGTCTGGAAGATGCTGACGTGCTGGCGGCCTGTGCTGAAGCGGCACAGGGCGAAGTGGTCAGCGCCGTCAACTTCAACTCCCCGGGCCAGGTTGTAGTGGCCGGTGCCAAGGCTGCCGTCGAGCGCGCCATTGAGGGCTGCAAGGCGCGTGGCGCCAAGCGTGCCTTGCCGCTGCCGGTGAGCGTGCCGTCGCACTGCGAGCTGATGCGTCCGGCTGCCGAGCGCTTTGCCGAATCCATAGCCGCCATTAACTGGCAGGCGCCGCAGATCCCGGTGGTACAGAACGTCAGTGCACAAGTGCCGGCCGATCTGGAAACCCTCAAGCGTGATCTGCTCGAACAACTCTACAAGCCAGTACGCTGGGTCGAGTCCGTACAGACACTGGCCGCCAAGGGCGCGACAAATCTGGTCGAATGTGGCCCGGGCAAAGTACTGGCGGGTCTGAACAAACGTTGCGCCGAAGGCGTTTCGACTTCCAACCTCAATACCCCAGACGCTTTCGCTGCCGCTCGTGCAGCGCAGGCCTGAATCAGGAGAAACTTGCATGAGTCTGCAAGGTAAAGTTGCACTGGTCACCGGTGCAAGTCGCGGTATCGGCCAGGCTATCGCACTGGAGCTGGGCCGTCAGGGCGCCATCGTTGTGGGTACCGCAACCTCCGCCAAGGGTGCCGAGGCGATTGCCGCCACGCTCAAAGAGCACGGCATTCAGGGTACCGGTCTGGAACTCAACGTCACCAGCGACGAATCCGTCAGCAAAGTGATCGCGACCATTCAGGAGCAGTTCGGTGCACCGGCGATTTTGGTCAATAATGCCGGCATCACCCGCGATAACCTGATGATGCGCATGAAAGATGACGAATGGTACGACGTGATCGATACCAACCTGAACAGTCTGTATCGCCTGTCCAAGGGCGTTCTGCGCGGCATGACCAAAGCCCGTTGGGGTCGAATTATCAGTATTGGCTCGGTGGTGGGTGCCATGGGCAACGCAGGCCAAGTAAACTATGCAGCCGCCAAGGCCGGTCTGGAAGGTTTCAGCCGTGCAATGGCGCGTGAAGTCGGTTCGCGTTCGATTACGGTCAACTCGGTAACCCCAGGGTTTATCGACACCGATATGACCCGCGAACTGCCTGAAGCACAGCGTGAAGCCTTGCAGACGCAGATTCCGCTGGGTCGTCTGGGACAAGCTCAAGAGATCGCGTCTGTGGTCGCTTTTCTTGCATCCGACGGTGCGGCATACGTTACTGGGGCTACAATCCCGGTGAACGGTGGGATGTACATGTAAGTAAAATGTGACGGATTGCTTCAAAAAAATGTCATACGAGCTGTCTAAAATCCGTTATAAAGCTGCAATCTATTTATAGGCAGAGGGCCGCAGGGTTTGAGGAGTGAAGCTTTCAGTTGAAAAACTGAAAAGTCTTTCTATACACTTACCCACTGGCCAGCTGCCTGAATTTGTCCATTAGGAGTGAAAACAAGGTATGAGCACCATCGAAGAGCGCGTCAAGAAAATCGTTGCCGAGCAACTGGGTGTTAAAGAAGAAGAAGTGGTTAACACCGCTTCCTTCGTAGAAGACCTGGGTGCCGACTCCCTTGACACCGTTGAGCTGGTGATGGCTCTGGAAGAGGAATTCGAGACCGAAATCCCTGACGAAGAAGCTGAGAAGATCACTACTGTACAAGCTGCAATCGATTACGTTACAAACCACCAGGCTTAATAGCTTGTAATCGTTGCTTGCTGTCATGGAAAAACCGCACTGCCATCACGGCGTGCGGTTTTTTCTTTAGGCCTGATGCAAAGTCGTCATTTGAAAAAGGAGAGTGCTGTGTCGCGTAGACGCGTCGTAGTCACCGGTATGGGTATGTTGTCGCCACTGGGCACGGATGTGCCAAGCAGTTGGCAGGGCATTCTGGCTGGCCGCAGTGGCATTGGTCTGATCGAACACACCGACCTTTCTGCCTATTCCACCCGCTTTGGCGGCTCGGTAAAGGGCTTCAATGTCGAGGAATACCTGTCGGTCAAGGAAGCGCGCAAGCTCGACCTGTTCATTCAGTACGGTCTCGCGGCTGGCTTTCAAGCCGTACGCAACGCTGGCCTGGAAGTCACTGACGCCAACCGCGAGCGCATTGGCGTGGCCATGGGTTCGGGCATCGGCGGTCTGACCAATATCGAAGAAACCAGCCGTACTTTGCATGAGACGGGCCCGCGTCGAATCTCGCCATTCTTCGTGCCAGGCTCGATCATCAATATGATTTCCGGTTTCCTGTCCATCCATCTGGGCGCACAGGGACCTAACTACGCCATTGCTACAGCGTGTACCACCGGTACGCACTGCATCGGCATGGCGGCGCGCAACATCATGTACGACGAAGCCGACGTGATGATTGCCGGCGGTGCCGAAATGGCCGCATGCGGTCTGGGCATGGGCGGCTTCGGCGCGTCCCGTGCGCTGTCGACCCGCAACGACGAGCCAACTCGCGCCAGCCGTCCCTGGGACAAGGGTCGTGACGGTTTCGTACTGTCCGACGGTGCCGGTGCACTGGTGCTCGAAGAACTCGAACACGCCAAGGCGCGCGGCGCGACCATCTACGCCGAGCTGATCGGTTTCGGCACCAGTGGCGATGCGTTCCACATGACTTCGCCACCTGCCGACGGCGCGGGTGCAGCTCGCTGCATCACCAACGCCTTGCGCGACGCGAAGATCAACGCCGATCAAGTGCAATACATCAATGCCCACGGCACCTCGACCCCGGCCGGCGACCTTGCCGAGGCCAACGCGATCAGGTCGGTGTTCGGTGAGCACGCCTATAAACTGGCGGTCAGCTCCACCAAGTCCATGACGGGCCACCTGCTGGGTGCAGCCGGAGCGGTCGAGGCGATCTTCAGCATCCTGGCGATCAACAGCCAGGTAGCGCCGCCAACCATCAACCTTGATGAGCCGGACGAAGGCTGTGATCTCGATTTCGTGCCGCACACCGCGCGCAACATGGACATCGATGTCGTGCTGTCGAACTCCTTCGGCTTTGGCGGCACCAACGGTACCTTGGCGTTCCGTCGGTTCGCAGGCTGATGGACAGCTGGGTCGACGGTCAACCGGCTGACACTCTGTCGCTGAAAGACCGCGGCCTGGCTTACGGCGATGGTCTGTTCGAGACCATTGCCGTGCATGACGGCCAGCCAGTATTGCTTGATCGACACATGACGCGGCTGGCCGATGGCTGCTCGCGTCTGGCTATCGCTGCCGATATCGAACTGATTCGCCACGAACTGCTGAGCTACGCTGCCGCGATGGACGAGGGTGTGCTTAAACTCATCCTCACCCGTGGCGACGGTTTGCGCGGTTACGCGCCTGACCCTGCGGCGCTGGGTCGACGCATTCTGCAAGGCAATCCGCCGGCGGCTTATCCTGCTGCGCATGCCGAACATGGCATCCGCCTGTTTCCGTGCAATACGCGCCTGTCCAGGCAGCCATTGCTTGCCGGACTCAAACACCTCAATCGACTGGAACAAGTACTCGCCCGCGCCGAATGGCAAGACAGCGAGCACGCTGAGGGCTTGATGCTTGATCAGGCCGGTCGAGTGATCGAAGGGGTGTTCAGCAACGTGTTTCTGGTGCGCGATGGTGTGTTGATCACGCCCGATCTGAAACGCTGCGGTGTCGCCGGTGTGATGCGCGCGGAAATATTGTTTCAGGCCGAGTCATTGGCCATCCCCACCCAAACCGTTGATATCGGCCTGGAACAGCTGCAATGGGCCGATGAAGTGTTTGTCTGCAACAGCGTATATGGCGTCTGGCCGGTACGCGCCTACGCTGCACTGAGCTGGCCGGTTGGCCCGCTCACCCGTAAACTGCAAGCCATTGCCCGCGCCCTACTGGATGCCTGATTTGTGAGACGTAAATTATTGCTGCTGCTGGAAACCGGACTGGTTCTGGCAGGGCTGCTGTTGGGCGCCAGCGCCTGGAAGATTCACTCCGCGCTGGAACAGCCCTTGAACATCACGCAGGAAGAACTGCTGGATGTGCCGAAGGGCTCTACACCGACCCGTACCTTCCTTGGACTCGAAAGCGATGGCGTCATCAAAGACGCTTTCTGGCTACGGGTCTATTGGCGTTTCAATCTTGCTGGCACGCCGATCCACACTGGCGAATACCGCATGCAGCCCGGGATGACCGTCAACGGTCTGATCGATTCGTGGAAGCGTGGCGACGTGGTTCAGTACAGCTTGACGCTGGTTGAGGGCTGGAATTTCCACCAGGTACGTGCTGCGCTGGCGAAAGATGAAAAAATCGAACAGACCATCAATGGTTTGAGCGACAGCGACGTGATGGCGAAGATTGGCCACAAGGGCCTGTTCCCGGAAGGCCGTTTCTTCCCCGATACCTATCGTTTCGTGCGCGGCGTGTCCGATACCGAGCTGCTGAAAAAGGCTTTTGAGCGTCTCGACGAAGTGCTGGCCAAAGAGTGGGAAAAACGCGCTGCCGATGCACCGTACAAAGAGCCTTATCAAGCGCTGATCATGGCGTCCCTGGTCGAGAAGGAAACCGGTGTACCGCAGGAGCGCGGCGAGATTGCCGGGGTTTTTGTGCGCCGGATGGCGCTGGGCATGCAGCTTCAGACCGATCCGACAGTGATCTATGGTTTGGGCGATCGCTACACCGGCAAGTTGACCCGCGCTCACCTCAAGGAGCCGACGCCGTATAACACTTACGTGATTCCCGGCTTGCCGCCGACGCCGATTGCGATGGTCGGGCGTGAAGCCATTCACGCGGCGCTGAACCCGGTGGGAGGCACCAGCCTCTACTTTGTTGCCCGTGGCGACGGTAGCCATGTGTTCTCTGACGATCTCGATGCGCATAACAATGCGGTGCGTGAATTTCAGCTCAAGCGCCGTGCCGATTACCGCTCCAGCCCGGCGCCGGCAACTACGCCGGAAGCGGCACCGGCCGCCGAAGAGTCGATTCCTGCGGCATCGCCTAATACTGCGCCCGAGTCGCTGCCGCAGGTTCCGACTGAGGAATCCGCGCCGACTCCTGACGCCGACGCACCACAAAACACGCAATGACTTTTATTAAGGACTGCCTGTGACTGGCTTGTTTATCACCCTGGAAGGCCCGGAAGGCGCCGGCAAGAGCACCAATCGCGAATACCTCGCCGAGCGTTTGCGCGCCGCCGGTGTCGAGGTCGTGCTGACCCGCGAGCCCGGCGGTACGCCACTGGCAGAGCGGATTCGCGATGTGCTGCTGGCCCCGGCCGACGAAGTCATGAACCCGGATACCGAACTGCTGCTGGTGTTCGCTGCGCGTGCTCAGCATCTGGCCGAGGTGATTCGCCCGGCACTGGCGCGCGGTGCGGTGGTGCTGTGTGATCGCTTCACCGATTCGACGTATGCTTATCAGGGAGGCGGTCGCGGTTTGTCGCTGGAGCGTATCGCGACGCTGGAGGCTTTCGTGCAGGGTGATCTGCGCCCGGACCTGACGCTGATTTTCGACCTGCCGGTAGAAATCGGCCTGGCTCGTGCCAGCGCTCGCGGTCGCCTCGATCGTTTCGAGCTGGAAGGCCGGGCATTTTTCGAGGCGGTGCGCAGTGCATTCCTCAAGCGTGCTGAAGCCGATCCTGCGCGCTATGTGCGCATCGATGCCGGTCAGCCGTTGGTCAAGGTTCAACAATCGCTGGATACCCTGATTCCGAACTTGCTGGAGCTGAGCCGTGGCTGAGGCCTATCCATGGCAGGACAGCCTCTGGCAGCAACTGGCCGGACGTAGCCAGCATGCTCACGCTTATCTGCTGCATGGGCCGGCCGGGATCGGCAAACGCGCACTGGCCGAGCGGTTGATGGCCAGTTTGTTATGCAAGCACCCGACGCCGGAGGCTTGCGGTGAATGCAAATCCTGCCTGCTGCTCAAGGCCGGCAGCCATCCGGACAATTACATTATCGAGCCGGAAGAAGCCGACAAGGCGATCAAGGTCGATCAGGTGCGCGATCTGGTCAGTTTCGTGGTGCAGACCGCGCAACTGGGCGGGCGTAAGGTGGTGCTGATCGAACCCACGGAATCGATGAATATCAACGCCGCCAACGCCTTGCTCAAGAGCCTTGAAGAGCCTTCTGGCAATACGGTGTTGTTGCTGGTCAGCCACCAGCCGAGCCGTTTGTTGCCGACGGTCAAGAGTCGTTGTGTGCAGCAGGCCTGCCCGCTGCCGGGTGAAGCGATGAGCCTGCAATGGCTGGCTCAGGCCCTGCCGGAGTGTTCCGAAGCGGAGCGTGTCGAACTGCTGACGCTGGCCGCCGGTTCGCCGTTGATGGCGGTCACTCTTCACTCCCAGGGCGTACGCGAACAGCGCGCGCAAGTGGTCGAAGGGGTGAAGAAGTTGCTCAAGCAGCAGCAATCGCCAACGCAATTGGCCGAAGAATGGAAAAACATCCCGATGCTGCGCCTGTTTGACTGGTTCTGTGACTGGTCGAGCCTGATCCTGCGTTATCAACTGACTGAGGATGAAGCCGGCCTCGGTCTGAGCGACATGCGCAAAGTGGTGCAGTACCTGGCGCAGAAAAGCGCCCAAGGCAAAGTGCTCGATATTCAGGACTGGATTCTCGCGCAGCGGCAGAAAGTGTTGAGCAAGGCCAATCTCAATCCGGCGCTGTTGCTGGAAGCGCTGTTGGTGCAATGGGCGGGACTGCCAGGCCAGCGGTGATCCCCGCAAAAACGATGGTGTGCGCCTAGACTCTGAACATCAGCAGTGGAGGTCAACATGAATGAACCCGTCAGCCCGGGGCCGCGCAACGGCATTTTGTCCCTGACCATCAAAGACAAGTCGGTGCTTTACGCCGCTTACATGCCGTTCATCAAAAACGGTGGCCTGTTCATCCCGACCAACAAGAGTTACAAGCTGGGCGACGAGGTGTTCATGCTATTGAACTTGATGGATGAACCGGAAAAGATCCCGGTTGCCGGCAAAGTCACCTGGATTACGCCCAAAGGCGCACAAGGCAATCGCGCAGCCGGTGTCGGCGTGCAGTTCAACGACGGCGACAACACCGCGCGCAGTCGCATCGAAACCCATCTGGCCGGAGCCCTCAAGTCCGACCGTCCCACTCATACGATGTAAGTAGCCGTATTTTTATGCTCGTAGATTCCCATTGTCACCTTGATCGCCTCGACCTCACCGCCCATGACGGCTCGCTGGATGCCGCACTCGATGCGGCCCGCGAGCGCGGGGTAGGGCATTTTCTGTGCATCGGCGTAAGCGCCGACAACGCCGCTGACGTCAAAGCCCTCGCCGAGCGTTACGACGATGTCGATTGCTCGGTCGGCGTGCATCCTCTCGATGTGCAACCGGGAGCCGCCCCCGCGCTGGACTGGTTGCTGCACGAACTCAATCACCCGAAAGTGGTGGCGATCGGTGAAACCGGTCTGGATTACCACTACGAGCCGGAAGCCGCCGAGCTGCAACAGGCGTCGTTCCGCCTGCACCTGCAAGCGGCGCAGCACACCGGCAAACCTGTGATCATCCACACCCGCGGCGCCCGCGCCGATACCCTCGAACTGCTGCGTGAAGCCGCGCTGCCACAGGCCGGGGTGCTGCATTGCTTCACTGAAGACTGGGACATGGCCAAGGCTGCGCTGGACATGGGTTATTACATTTCCCTGTCAGGCATCGTGACCTTCCGCAATGCCGATGCGCTGCGTGATGTCGCGAGCAAAGTCCCGGCGGATCGTCTGCTGGTTGAAACCGATTCGCCGTACCTGGCGCCGATCCCTTATCGCGGCAAGCCGAACCTGCCGCAATACGTGCGTGAAGTGGCAGAGTTCCTGGCGATGCTGCGTGGTGAGAATTACGAGCGTTTTGCCGAGCAGACGACCGAAAACTTCAAGCGGCTGTTCCCGCTGGCTCATGTGAAAGTCTGAATCGCAGGCAAAAAAAACCCGGGTTCTGGGGGGTGAATCCGGGTTAAGACCATTAGGAGTAAAACAAAGGCACGCGGTCCGTTGGTACCTTTATCGACACGGCACTTGGGGGAGATGCCGTCCGACAGTTGAAGTATTGATCAGTCTGGCGTGCAGTCCAGTTAGCTGGTCGTGGTTTTTAAACAAATTTGGAATACGTTCGCTTCAGTTGAGTTCTCATTGCGCCCAAAACGTTCTCAAAATGAACAAGAAACACAGATGTGGTCGGATGATCCGTGCATTTTTGCGCAAGTTAGGCATAATACGCGGCTTCGAATTTTGACCCTTCAGACCTTTTTCTTATGCACAAAGAACCTCGTAAGGTCCGTGAGTTTCGTCGCCGCGAGCAAGAAATTCTCGATACCGCGCTCAAGCTGTTCCTCGACCAAGGTGAAGACAGTGTCACCGTCGAGATGATTGCTGATGCCGTAGGTATCGGCAAAGGCACGATCTATAAACATTTCAAGTCCAAGGCCGAGATCTATCTGCGCCTGATGCTCGATTACGAGCGCGATTTGAACGAGCTGCTGCATTCGGCCGATGTCGACAAGGACAAGGAAGCACTGTCCCGTGCCTACTTCGAATTCCGTATGCGTGATCCGCAGCGCTATCGTCTGTTCGATCGTCTCGAAGAGAAGGTGGTCAAGGGCAACCAGGTGCCGGAAATGGTCGAGGAGCTGCACAAGATCCGTGCCTCGAACTTCGAACGCCTGACCCTGCTGATCAAGGGGCGCATCAGCGAAGGCAAGCTCGAAGACGTGCCGCCGTACTTCCACTACTGCGCGTCCTGGGCATTGGTGCACGGCGCTGTCGCGCTGTATCACTCGCCGTTCTGGAGCAATGTGCTGGAAGATCAGGAAGGTTTCTTCCAGTTCCTGATGGACATCGGCGTGCGCATGGGCAACAAGCGCAAGCGCGACCCCGAAACGCCGAGCAGCTGAGCCATTCAGCTGCTTTATTGCGCAATGATTTCGTTACATGGCGCAGTACCGCAGGAATATACTCAGGCATAGGGCTTGCTAAAACTTGATTTGTGAGTCAAGTTTTAGCTGCTCGATTTCCTTTCGCCGGAGTGATCATGATCGTTGACCGTCAAGGCAGGCGCTTTCGCAATTTGCGGATCAGCCTGACTTCAGCCTGCAATTACGCTTGTACCTACTGCGTGCCCAATGGCAAGCGGTTGGTAGCTGCGCAGGATGAGCTGTCGGCCGACGCCATGGCGCGCGGCGTGGCGTATCTGATTGAAGCCGCTGGCATTGAGCGTTTGCGCATTACCGGTGGCGAGCCGCTGGTCAGCCCCAAACTTGAATCGTTCATGACCGCCGTCGGCAAGATGGGGCTGGAAGACATCAGCCTGACCACCAACGGTCAACTCCTCGCCAAGAAACTTCCGCTGCTAGTGGATGCCGGTCTGCGCCGGATCAATGTTTCTCTCGATACCCTCGACGCCGACGCGTTCCGCAGCATTGCCCGCGGCGGCGACCTGGCCACCGTGCTCGACGGCATGGATAAGGCCGCAGCGGCGGGGATGAAGATCAAGGTCAACATGGTGCCGTTGCGCGGCCAGAATCTCGATCAGGTCATGCCGTTGCTCGACTACTGCCTGGAGCGCGGGTATGAGCTGCGTTTTATCGAGTTGATGCGCATGGGCCACCTGGCCAAAGACTCCAATGCCTTCCTGCAACAGTTTGTCAGTCTTCAACAATTGCTGGAGCTGATCGGTGAGCGTTACGAGTACGCGCAAGCCGATGCCCCTGTCGACGCTACGGCTGTGCGTTACGCGATTGCCGGGGTGGGCCATTTTGGGGTGATTGCCAATGAAAGCGTGCCTTTCTGCCGAACCTGCTCACGCCTGCGCCTGTCATCGACCGGTTGGCTGCATGGTTGCCTGTCGTCGAGCAACCGCCACTACGTCGGCGATCTGCTCGACAAACCGCGTCACGAGGCACTGCCTGCGCTACAACGCTTGCTGGTGAAGGCTTTGGGCGACAAGCAGGAAGTGGCATTTTCCGGCGGCGCAACCATCATGAAAATCATCGGCGGCTGATATTCCCATTCGCGATCAGGCTCGCTCCCACATCTGGAATGCGTTCCACTTGTGGGAGCGAGCCGGCTCGCGAAAGCGTCCTGTAGTTCGACGAAGTTCCCGAGCTGGCGCAAAAGCTGCATTCAACGCCCATTCGCCGGTTTTCCGTCACCGGCTTCTGGAGGATAAGGATGCGTAGCCTGGTTTTGCTGCTGGCCATTTTGGCGCTTGGCGGCTGTATGACTGTCAGCGATATGGCCGAAGGCACTCGCTATCAGATGAGCGACGCGGGGCTGCTGGACCACAGCGACAGCCGCCGCGTGAACAACTTCCGTATTCAGCCGGATTCGTTTATCTACATCGCCCAGGGTGCGTTTGCGCCGCCGGGTGGTTCGTATCCGCGGCCGAACGTGGTCGCTGAGGAAGCGTTCAAAGGCTTTATCGAATACTTTCCGATGGTTCGCCGCGCCCGCGCGCCGGAAGGCCTCGATCAGGCAATGGGTGAAGCCCGTGACGCGGGTGCGCATTACTTGCTCTACACCCGTTTCGCCAAGGCTGATGACCGCATCGGCAACTCTGATGAGTGGCTGGATGAGGAGGCTGTGGATCGCCTCGGTATCGACGGCGGCGTGATTCAGATCATGTTGATCGAGACCAGCACCCAGTATTTGATTGATACTGCACGGATCAAGAGTCGTGGCGGTTTACTGACGTTCCACGACAGCAAACCCGAAGACCTGATCGGCCCACCGCTGGCGCAATACGCGCGCAGCCTGTTGGGGATCGGCAACCAGTAATTTCAAGGAGTACGCCATGAGTGGCCCGCAAAAAGCCAATGACCTGTTGGGACAAATCCCCAAAACCAAAGGCCTGCCACCGGTGCACTTGTGGAACCCGGACTTCTGCGGCGACATCGACATGCGCATCGCCCGGGACGGCACCTGGTATTACCTGGGCACGCCGATCGGGCGCAAGCCTATGGTCAAGCTTTTCTCTACGATCATCCGCCGCGACGGCGATGATTATTTTTTGATTACGCCGGTCGAGAAGGTCGGCATCAAGGTCGACGACGCGCCGTTTGTGGCGATTGCCGTCGAGGTTGAAGGCGAGGGTGAGGCGCAGGTGCTGCGCTTTACCACCAATGTCGACGAAACCGCTGAGGCTGGGCCGGAGCATCCGATTCGAGTTGAGATCGATGCGGTCACTCAAGAGCCTGCGCCTTACGTACACGTGCGCGCCAACCTTGAGGCGTTGATTCATCGCAATGTGTTTTACCAATTGGTCGAACTGGCGGTCAGTCAAAAAATCGATGGGCAGAGCTGGCTCGGTGTGTGGAGTGGCGGCGAGTTCTTCCGTATCGGCCTCGAACCGTAATTTCAAATCCCTGTGGGAGCGAGCCTGTTCGCGATAGCTGTGTATCAGTCGACGAAAATATTGACTGACACTCCGCTATCGCCAGCAGGTTCGCTCCCACATTTGTTTTGTGTGATCACAAAAATCTGATTTGACACCCAATCGTATGATCATTAGCTTGATCACCCATCGCGATCCGCTTTGAGGTGTTCATGTCCAGCAGCTTTCATGCATCAACGGTTGACTCGCTGGGCAGTTGGATCGCCGCTGGCCAGATCAAACCGGGGCAGACCATCAAGGTCGAAGCTGATCTGGGCGAACAGCTCGGCGTCAGCCGCACCGTCATTCGCGAAGCGATCAAAACCCTCGTTGCCAAAGGCATGCTTGAAGTCGGGCCGAAGGTCGGCACCCGCGTGTTGCCCGTGCGCCGCTGGAACCTGTTCGATCCCCAGGTCGTCGGTTGGCTGTCACGCAATGGTCTGCCGGAAAACTTCGTCGATGATTTGCTCGACCTGCGCCGCACCATTGAACCCATGGCTGTGCGCTGGGCCTGCGAGCGCGCGACGCTGGAGCAGATCGACGCCGTGCAACTGGCCTACAACGCCCTCGAGCGCGCGGTAGACAGCGGCGGCGATTACAACCGTGCCGATCAGGCCTTCCACGAGTGCATTCTTGCCGCCAGCCATAATCAGTTCATTGAACAGATGGTCCCGGCGCTCGGTGCGTTGCTGGCCGTTTCGTTTGAAGTCTCGGCGGCCGATCCGGATGAACTGCGCCGCACCTTGCCAATCCACAAAGACATGGCCGACGCCATCGCCGCTCGCGATTCTGCGCGCGGTGTGTGGGCCTGCATGACCCTGATCGACAACGCAGACCTGGCGATCAAACGGTTTTACCCAAAAGTCATGGCCGACAAAAAGGCCGGTTAAATATCCAATATCGCTCCCACACTGAAAAAACTACAAGACCCAAGGAGTTGAAATGACCTGGACCGCACTGACCCAGCACCGCGCCCAACTCGGTGAAGGCCCGTTCTGGGACGCGCCGACCCAGGCGCTGTACTGGGTCGATATCGCCGGCCAACAAGCCCTGCGCCTGATTGGCCAGAACGTGCAGATCTGGCAAATGCCCGAGCACGTTTCCGCGTTCATCCCCTGCGCCAGCGGCGATGCGCTGGTTACGCTGAGCAGCGGCGTCTATCGTCTCGATCTCGACTCCCCCGGCCTGGAACCGCGCCTGACGCTGTTCTGTGTCGCCGACCCGCAACCTGGCAATCGTCCCAACGAAGCCCGCTGTGACGCACAAGGCCGACTGTGGCTCAGCACCATGCAAAACAACATCGGCGAGCAGGGCGAAGATCTGCCGATCGTCCGGCGTTCCGGTGCCCTGTTCCGTATCGATCCCGACAAACGCGTCACGCCATTGCTACGCAACCTGGGGATTCCCAACACGCTGCTGTGGAGCGACGACGGCACCAGGCTGTTGTTCGGCGACAGTATGGACGCCACGTTGTACAGCTACTTCATCCACACCGACGGCAACCTCGACGTCGCCAATCTCTGGTATGGCCCGGATGAACAGGGCGGCCCTGACGGTTCGGCGATGGATGTCGAAGGCTATGTGTGGAACGCCCGTTGGGACGGCAGTTGTCTTTTGCGGCTGACGCCTGATGGCAAGGTTGATCGCAAAATCGATCTGCCGATCAGTCGCCCGACCAGTTGCGTGTTCGGCGGCGAAGACCTGAAAACCCTGTACATCACCAGCGCCAAGAGCCCGCACAACCATCCTCTGGACGGCGCAGTGCTGACGATGCGTGTTGATGTTGCAGGAAAGCTGTGTACGCGTTTCGCTGGTTAAATCCCAAAATATGGGATGCAAAATTATATATTGAGATTATTTGGCGGTCGGGTTTATAGTCGGCTCCAGCAGTAACACGCACTCACACTTAAAAAGAACAAAACAGGTGAAGTGATGCAGCGAATTTCCATCGCACTCCCACGCGGAGTCCGCGCCACGCAACGGCCCAATGCCGTCAGTGGCGCCTGCCTGTTCAGTTCTAAACGCTCTCCAGACCGGACATCGTCAGATGCCCGGTTTTTTTGCGCTTGCGAACAGGAGTCCTTGAGCCATGGGTGAACCTCTTTCCCTGCCGCCGGTGCCCGCACCGCCGAAGGGCGAGCGTCTGAAAAACAAAGTCGTGCTGCTCACCGGTGCCGCTCAGGGTATCGGTGAAGCCATCGTCGCAGCCTTCGCTTCGCAGCAAGCCAAACTGCTGATCAGTGATATTCAGGCCGAAAAAGTCGAGAAGGTTGCCGTCCATTGGCGCGAGCAAGGCTTTGACGTCCAGGCGATCAAGGCTGATGTGTCGCGCCAGACCGATCTGCACGCCATGGCCAAACGCGCCGTTGAACTGCACGGGCGCATCGACGTGCTGGTCAACTGTGCCGGGGTCAATGTGTTCCGCGATCCGCTGGAAATGACCGAAGAAGACTGGCGTCGCTGCTTCGCCATCGACCTCGACGGCGCGTGGTACGGCTGCAAAGCAGTCCTGCCGCAAATGATCGAGCAGGGCATCGGCAGCATCATCAACATTGCCTCGACCCATTCTTCGCACATTATTCCCGGCTGTTTCCCGTACCCGGTGGCCAAGCACGGGTTGCTGGGACTGACGCGCGCACTCGGCATCGAGTACGCAGCGAAAGGCATCCGCGTCAACGCCATCGCCCCCGGCTACATCGAAACGCAGCTGAACGTCGATTACTGGAACGGTTTCGCCGACCCGCATGCCGAGCGTCAACGCGCCCTCGACCTGCACCCGCCCAAACGCATTGGTCAGCCGATTGAAGTGGCGATGACGGCGGTGTTCCTGGCCAGCGATGAAGCGCCATTCATCAATGCTTCGTGCATCACCATCGATGGTGGCCGCTCGGTGATGTACCACGACTGATCGATCGGATTCCACGCGAAGAAATCCGCCTGAAATCCAATCATCATACGATATGACTATTTTCAACAGACTTTGCAGGAACGTGCTTTACCGCTTTTCAAACATTGCTCAAAAAAAATAACAAGGAGTCAGCTTATGAAACGTCGTTTCGGGATTCGTACCCTGTGCAGTGCCGCGCTCGCGGTCACCGCGTTCAGCCTGAGCAGTTCGCTGCTCGCCGCCGATGCCGTGAAGATCGGTTTCCTCGTCAAGCAGGCCGAGGAACCGTGGTTCCAGACCGAGTGGGCCTTCGCCGAGAAAGCCGCCAAGGACAGGGGGTTTGAACTGATCAAGATCGCCGTCCCGGATGGCGAAAAAACCCTGTCGGCCATCGACAGCCTCGCGGCCAATGGTGCCAAAGGCTTTGTGATCTGCCCGCCGGACGTGTCGCTCGGCCCGGCGATCATGGCCAAAGCCAAACTCAATGACCTCAAGGTGATTGCCGTCGACGACCGTTTTGTCGACGCCAACGGCAAGTTCATGGAGGACGTGCCTTACCTGGGGATGGCCGCGTATGAAGTGGGTCAGAAGCAGGGCGCCGCCATGGCTGCCGAAGCGAAAAAACGCAACTGGGACTGGAAAGACACCTACGCGGTCGTCAACACCTACAACGAACTCGACACCGGCAAGAAACGCACGGACGGCTCGGTCAAGGCCCTCGAAGACGCCGGCATGCCGAAGGATCACATCCTCTTCGCCGCACTGAAAACTCTCGATGTGCCAGGCAGCATGGACGCCACCAACTCGGCGTTGGTGAAACTGCCGAGCGCGGCGAAGAACCTGATCATTGGCGGCATGAACGACAACACCGTGCTTGGGGGCGTGCGCGCCACAGAAGCCGCCGGGTTTGCCGCGGCCAATGTGATCGGCATCGGCATCAACGGCACCGACGCCATCGGCGAACTGAAAAAGCCTAACAGCGGCTTCTTCGGTTCGATGCTGCCGAGCCCGCACATCGAAGGCTACAAAACTGCCGAGATGATGTACGAGTGGGTTACCACCGGCAAAGAGCCGCCGAAATACACCGCCATGGACGACGTCACCCTGATCACCCGCGAGAACTTCAAGCAAGAGCTGGAAAAAATCGGCTTGTGGAACTGACGTAGCGACGGCCCGGGCAACCGGGCCGTTTGAACGGTGTGAAGAGGTGGCTTAAATGCACGCGCAAGTACAAAGACAAGAAAACAGCGCCAGCGGCAGTCTGCGCTTCAACGGGATCGGCAAAACCTTTCCCGGCGTGAAGGCGCTGGACGGCATCAGCTTCGTCGCCCATCCCGGCCAGGTCCACGCCTTGATGGGCGAGAACGGCGCCGGCAAGTCGACCCTGCTGAAAATCCTCGGCGGCGCTTACATTCCGAGCAGCGGCGAGTTGCAGATTGGCGAGCAGACGATGGCCTTCAAGTCGACAGCCGACAGCATCGGCAGCGGCGTGGCGGTGATCCATCAGGAACTGCATCTGGTGCCGGAAATGACCGTCGCCGAAAACCTGTTCCTCGGCCATTTGCCGGCCAGTTTCGGTTTGATCAATCGCAGCACGCTGCGTCAGCAAGCGCTGGATTGCCTCAAAGGCCTGGCCGATGAAATCGATCCGCAGACCAAAGTCGGGCGTTTGTCGCTGGGCCAACGGCAACTGGTGGAAATCGCCAAGGCCCTGTCGCGTGGCGCCCATGTGATCGCCTTCGACGAGCCAACCAGCAGCCTTTCGGCGCGCGAGATCGACCGTTTGATGGCGATCATCGGGCGCCTGCGGGATGAGGGTAAAGTCGTGCTTTACGTGTCCCATCGCATGGAAGAAGTGTTCCGTATCTGCGACGCGGTGACGGTGTTCAAGGACGGCCGCTACGTGCGCACCTTCGAGGACATGAGTCAGTTGACCCACGATCAACTGGTGACCTGCATGGTCGGCCGCGACATTCAGGACATCTACGATTACCGCAACCGCCCACGCGGCGCAGTGGCGCTGAAAGTCAACGGCCTGCTCGGCCCGGGCCTGCGTGAGCCGATCAGTTTCGAGGCGCACAAAGGCGAGATTCTCGGTTTGTTCGGATTGGTCGGGGCAGGGCGCACCGAGTTGTTTCGCTTGCTCAGTGGCCTGGAGCGCAAAACCGCCGGACGCCTCGAACTGCGCGGCCATGAACTGAATCTACGCTCACCGCGCGATGCCATTGCCGCCGGGATTCTGCTGTGCCCCGAGGATCGCAAGAAAGAAGGGATTATTCCGCTGGCCAGCGTCGCCGAGAACATCAACATCAGTGCGCGTGGCGCGAATTCGGGTCTTGGCTGCCTGATTCGCGGCCTGTGGGAGAAGGGCAACGCCGACAAACAGATCAAGGCACTGAAAGTCAAAACGCCCCACGCCGGCCAGCAGATCAAATTCCTTTCCGGCGGCAATCAGCAGAAGGCCATTCTCGGTCGCTGGCTGTCGATGCCGATGAAAGTCCTGCTGCTCGACGAACCGACCCGTGGCATCGACATCGGCGCCAAAGCCGAGATCTACCAGATCATCCATAACCTCGCTGCTGACGGTATTTCGGTGATTGTGGTGTCGAGCGACCTGATGGAAGTGATGGGTATTTCCGACCGCATCCTGGTGCTGTGCGAAGGCGCCCTGCGCGGCGAAGTCAGCCGCGACCAGGCCAATGAATCCAACCTGCTGCAACTGGCTTTGCCGCGCCACCGCGCTGACGGCGTGGCGAACTGAGAGGTGACTATGATGACAACCCAAAACGAAACCCTGCCGAAAGAGCGCAAACCTTTGGACATGCGCCGCTTCCTCGATGACTGGGTCATGCTGTTGGCGGCGGTGGGCATTTTTGTCGCCTGTACGCTGCTGATCGACAACTTCCTTTCGCCGCTGAACATGCGCGGGTTGGGCCTGGCGATTTCCACCACCGGCATTGCTGCCTGCACCATGTTGTATTGCCTGGCGTCAGGGCATTTCGACTTGTCGGTGGGCTCGGTGATTGCCTGCGCCGGGGTGGTGGCGGCGGTGGTGATGCGCGACACCGACAGCGTATTCCTTGGCGTCGGTGCGGCGCTGGTGATGGGCTTGATCGTCGGGCTGATCAACGGGATCGTGATCGCCAAGTTGCGCGTCAATGCTTTGATCACGACGCTTGCGACCATGCAGATCGTGCGTGGCCTGGCCTACATTTTTGCCAACGGCAAAGCAGTGGGCGTGTCGCAGGAGTCGTTCTTCGTGTTCGGCAATGGCCAGTTGTTCGGCGTGCCGGTGCCGATCCTGATCACCATCGTCTGCTTCCTGTTTTTCGGCTGGCTGCTGAATTACACCACCTACGGGCGCAACACCATGGCCATCGGTGGCAACCAGGAAGCGGCGTTGCTGGCGGGGGTCAATGTAGATCGCACCAAGATCATCATCTTCGCCGTGCACGGTGTGATCGGTGCGCTGGCCGGTGTGATTCTGGCGTCGCGCATGACCTCCGGGCAGCCGATGATTGGTCAGGGTTTCGAGCTGACAGTGATTTCCGCGTGTGTGCTGGGCGGGGTGTCGCTGAGTGGCGGGATCGGCATGATTCGGCATGTGATTGCCGGGGTGTTGATTCTGGCAATCATTGAGAATGCGATGAACCTGAAGAACATCGATACGTTTTATCAGTACGTGATTCGCGGTTCGATTTTGCTGTTGGCTGTGGTTATTGACCGCCTCAAGCAACGCTAAGTCAAAGCTAACCCTCACCCCAGCCCTCTCCCGGAGGGAGAGGGGGCCGACCGAGGTGTCTGGCATCCTGCATCGACCTGATAAATACAGTCGACTATGGATTCGACAAAGCACTTCCAGGTCGGCAAATCTCCAGAGCATCCCCCATTCAGTCCCCTCTCCCTCCGGGAGAGGGCCAGGGTGAGGGTGCTTGTGATCTTCCCGCCTTCCGTCTGCTCAACTAAAAATCCCTTGCCCACCCACGCCCGTTTCGGTTATCAATTTGTACATGATTAGACAGGTACGATTCGACAAGAAACAACGGGTGGTCGACGAGCTCGTCCGGCGCATCGAAAGCGGCCTCATGGAGGACGGCTTTCTGTTGCCCGGCGAGCATCAGTTGGCTCAAGAATTCAACGTCAGCCGTGGCACGTTGCGCGAAGCGCTGGCCGAACTGAAGCGGCGTAAATACATCGCCACGCAAAGCGGGGTCGGTTCCATCGTCACCTTTGACGGTGTGGTCCTCGACCAACGCAGCGGCTGGGCTCAGGCATTGGCAGACACTGGTGCGCTGATCAACACCGAAGTATTGCGCCTCGAAGCCGTGACCCGGACCGATCTCTCCGCTGTGTTCGGCTCCGATCAATTCATTCTGCTCGAGCGCCGTCGCCGCTCCAACGACGGCACATTGGTGTCCCTCGAACGCTCGCTGATGCCGGCCAACGGCGGCCTGGAAAGCCTGCCGCGTGTCGGCCTGATCGACAATTCCCTGACCATCACCCTGGCCGCCTACGGCTACATCGGCGAGCGCGGCGATCAGTGGCTCGGCGCCGAACCCTTGAATGCCGAAGACGCCGAATTGCTCGGCCGGCCGCCAGGCACGGTATTTCTCAAAGCCCTGCGCACCACCTACGACCGGCAGAACCGTTTCATGGAGCAGGTTGAAAGCCTGCTCGACCCGGTGCATTTCCGTCTGCACCTGCAATTTGGAGAATCGAAGTGACCCCGCTTAACCGTGCCCTCGGTGCGTTTTATGGCTTGGCCCTCGGTGATGCGCTGGGCATGCCAACTCAATCGCTGAACCGCGAAACCATCAAGACACGTTTCGGCCAGATTACCGATCTGCAAGACGCCGGTCCGTTGCAACCCATCGCTGCGAACATGCCCAAAGGCTCGATTACCGACGACACGGAACAGGCGATTCTGGTTGGCGAGTTGCTGGTCGAAGGCAAGGGCCATATCGACCCCGCCATCCTTGCGCAACGGCTGATCGAGTGGGAAGCGCAGATGCAGGCCAAAGGCTCGCAGGACCTGCTGGGCCCTTCGACCAAGCGCGCCATCGAAATGATCCTCGCCGGTCACTCGCCGCAAGAGGCCGGGCGCTACGGCACCACCAACGGCGCGGCCATGCGCATTACCCCCGTCGGGATCGCAGCAGATGTTGCTGATGCTCAGCGGTTTATCGCCGCAGTGGTGCAGGCCTGCCAGGTCACGCACAACACCACTCTGGGGATTTCCAGCGCGGCGGCGGTGGCGGCGGTGGTCTCGGCCGGGATCAATGGCATGGACCTGGGCGAGGCGCTCAACCTCGGCCAACAAATCGCGCAACAAGCGCAAGAACACGGTCACTGGGTGGCCGGTGGGCGCATCGCTTCGCGCATCAGTTGGGCGCGCAGCATCAGCGTCGACAGCGACAAGGCATTGCTCGCCGATCTGCTCTACGACGTGATCGGCACTTCCGTGGCGTCGCAGGAATCGGTGGTGGTCTCGTTCGCCCTGGCGCAGCAGGTGGCCATCGGTGAAATGAGCGCGTTCGATGCGTTGTGCATGGCGGCGAGCCTGGGTGGCGACACCGATACCATCGCCGCGATTCTCGGCGCCATGCTTGGGGCCTGCCTGGGTCTTGAGTGTTGGCCGACCGAGATGATCAATACGGTGAAAGCCGTCAATCATCTGCAGCTTGAGCCGTTGGTGCAGGGGCTATTGGCCTTGCGCTGATTGAACTGACGCCATCGCTGGCAAGCCAGCTCCCACAGAGCAAGTGCACACCTTAAGGTTCACTCTGTACCTGTGGGAGCTGGCTTGCCAGCGATAGGCGCACCGCATAATCGAATATTCACCCGCAATGGATCGCAAAGACAGGCCGAGGATGGCCGCGATGTCTTGTTGTTTCGCATCATTGCCACAACCACAAAAAAGGCAAACAGGAGCATTTTCATGAGTTCATCGAACGCCGGGCAGCTGGAAACCCGTGGCATCGAGCCGGTGCCGGAAGCCGAGTGCAACGGTCATCCGCTGCAACTGTTCTGGGTCTGGTTCGCCGCCAACATTTCCATTCTCGGCCTGCCGCTGGGTGCCACACTGGTCGCGTTTCGCGGTCTGGCGATCTGGCAGGCAATCATCGTCGCGATCATCGGTGCCGCCGGTTCGTTCGCGGTGGTCGGGATCATCTCGATTGCCGGCCGCCGTGGCCGCGCGCCAAGCCTGACCTTGTCGCGGGCGATTTTCGGCGTACGCGGCAATATCGGCCCGACACTGGTCTCGCTGATGTCGCGTCTGGGCTGGGAAACCGTCAACACCACCACCGCTGCATTCGTGCTGCTGTCGCTGTGCTCGATCCTGTTCGGCTCACCGGTTGAGGCGAAAAGCGCACCCGCGCTGACGCTGCTCTTCATTGCGATTTTCGTGCTGCTGACCTTGGCGGTCTCCGGCCTCGGCCATGCGACTTTGCTGGTGATCCAGAAGTGGGCGACGTACGTGTTCGGCGCGCTGAACATTCTGGTCGGCGGCTTCCTCTGTGCCACCATCGACTGGAGCGCGGTGTTCAACGCCACACCGGCGCCGGTCAGCGCAATGATCATCGGCATCGGTACCATGGCGGCGGGCACCGGTATCGGTTGGGCCAACGCGGGCGCTGACATGTCGCGCTATCAGCATCGCAGCGTCAAAGCCGCGCGTCTGGTCGCTTCCGCAGCGTTCGGTGCGGGTATTCCACTGGTGCTGCTGATCACCCTCGGCGGCCTGCTGTCGGTGGGTAACAACGATCTTGCCTCGGCGACTGACCCGATCGTGGCGATCCGCGACATGCTGCCGACCTGGATGGCCGTGCCGTACCTGATCACGGCGTTCGGTGGCTTGCTGCTGTCGAACAACCTGTCGGTGTACTCCGCCGGTTTGACCACATTGACGCTCGGCCTCAAGGTCAAGCGCGTCTACGCCGTGGTGGTCGACATCGTTGCGATCTTCGCCGGTTCGATCTACTTCATGCTGATCGCCGACAGTTTCTACGGCCCGTTCATTACCTTCATTTCCCTGCTGGCGGTGCCGATCACCGCGTGGGTCGGGATCTTCGTGATCGACTTGATTCATCGTCATTACTACAGCCCGCAAGACCTGCTCGACGTCAGCCCAAGCAGTGCCTATTGGTATCACGGCGGTATCGAGTGGCGCGCATTCGGGGCGTGGGCGATTGCCATCGTGCTCGGTTTCAGCTTCACCACCATCGGCACCACCGCTGAGAATGTCTGGTTCAAAGGTTTCCTGTCCGACTCGTGGCTGGGCCACAACGGCCTCGGCTGGATCGTGACGTTCGTGGTGGCCGGTGGCATCTATTTCCTCCTCGGCGGGGCAAAAGATCGCCGTGCCGCACCCGTCGAGAATGCTCATGCCTAAGATGTTGCACACCGGCCAGGTCATCATCGACCTGGTCATGGCCGTGGATAAACTGCCGCAGATTGGCGGCGACGTACTGGCGCAGTCCGCCGGTTTCGAGGCTGGCGGCGGTTTCAACGTGATGGCGGCAGCGGTGCGCAATGGCCTGCCGGTGGTTTACCTCGGTCGTCATGGCACCGGGCGTTTCGGCGATCTGGCGCGGCAGGCGATGCAGGCCGAGGGGATTCACATCGGTATCAGCCAGCCTGCGCAGCGCGACACGGGTTTGTGTGTGGCACTGACCGATGCGTCGGCCGAGCGCAGTTTCATTTCCTACATCGGTGCCGAGGGCGAGGTGACCATCGATGATTTGAACAGCGTGGCTTTTGAGGCCGGGGACTATGTTTATCTCAGCGGTTACAGCCTGCTGCACGAGGGCAAGGCGCAGGCTCTGCTTGACTGGACGTTGGCATTGCCCGCCACGATCCACGTGGTGTTCGATCCGGGTCCGTTGGTGGAATCGCCGGATTCACCGCTGATGCAGGCGCTGTTGCCGCGCATTGATGTGTGGACCAGCAACAGTGTCGAGGCGTTGCGTTTTACCGGTGCTGAAGACATCGGTGTTGCGCTGGATTGTCTGGCTGAGCATCTGCCGCGAGACGTATTGATGGTGGTGCGCGATGGGCCGCAGGGTTGCTGGATTCATCAACGTGACGAGCGTCGGCATGTGCCGGGGTTTGCCGTCAAAGCGGTGGACAGCAATGGTGCCGGTGATGCGCATGCCGGGGTGTTTGTTGCGGGCTTGGCGCAGGGTTTGACTGCATATGAGGCGGCGCAGCGAGCGAACGCGGCGGCGGCATTGGCCGTGACACGCTGGGGGCCGGCGACAGCGCCGGGGACTGCTGAAGTGGATGCGCTGATCCGTGAATCCAGCGGCGGCTGATCTACCGTTATCGCTGGCAAGCCAGCTCCCACAGAGATCGGATGTGTGCACAAATGTTGCGTCCACCAGAAAAACTGTGGGAGCTGGCTTGCCAGCGATGAGGCCATCAGCCCCACCATAGATTTCAAGCGGCCGCTCACCGCATCGGCAGCGAGCGGCCGCAGGACTACTGCAGATCCAGTTTGCGCGCTGCTTCAACCCCGGCAGCACTGAGCTTGATCGGCAAATTCAGCGAGTGTTCACCGGCCTCGTTGCAGGTGATATGGCCATGGTGAATCAAACCGCGGTCCTGCAATGAGGCGAGGGCGCTGGCGACGACTTTTTCGCCCCGGTAGTTGTCCAGCACCTCCTTGCCCAGTCCACTCGGGTGGGCGTGCAGCAGGCGGGTGAGGACTTCTTTTTCCAGGTTTTTATCGACGTTCATGGTTACCTCTTCATGGGTGTGAATAGGGTCGCTCGCGTCGGCGAACTACTGGCCGGATCCTTCGGAACCGGAGCCACCGGTGGTGGTTTTCGAACCGACGCCCGGGCCCGCGTTGTCTGGCGTGGCGGGGGCATCGGGGGTGTTCATGCCACCCTGGCGACCGGGATCACTGCCTTGCGTGCGCGGGTCAGTACCGGTGGCAGGTGGCTGGTTGATCAATGGCACGCCAGAGCCATCGGTGTTCATGCCGGGGGCACTGTTGATGACGGGGGCTCGGGGTGGGGTCGGATCGGTAGGGCCGGTGCCCGCAGCGGTGGCGGCGAACACCGCGGGGCAGAGCAGGGCGCTGAATACGAAAGCGGTCAACCTTGACGGGATCATAGGGCTTCTCCAGTGATTGGAATCCATACCCTTTGTTGGTCTGCCCTCGTCGTCGATTGGTGCCTGATGAGCGACGAACGGTCTAGATCGCTGGCGCGGTTCTGACGTTGAGTCGTCGCCAGAGCAAGCGGCCGATGGTGATCAGCCAGTTGATCAGCGCCACAGCCAATACGGTGTACAGCAGTGCCGCCATTCCGTGTTCGACGATGATTTTTCCGGCCAGCAGCGGAAAGCCGAACACGCCGATGAAGTACGCCAGGCTGAACAGCAACAAGGCCTGCGAAGTGGTACCGACGGGCGCTTCGTTGGCCGCCAATCCGTTGATCACCGAATAGGTCAGGCCGTATCCGACACCGAGCATGACCGCCGCCAGCAGATAACTGAAAGCGCTGTGCACGCCGAAGGCGAACAGCACAATCGAGCCGAGCATCAAACCCGACAACAGACATGACGCCCGCAACGGATCACGCTTGACCACAAACCCTGCGATCAACAGGCGACTGCTGATTGCCGCGCTCATGAAGCCGAGAAAGAACAGCGAATAATCCAGCGAATGGGCGGCGGCGTAACTGGTCTGGAAACTCGACAAACCGCCGAATACGCAGCCACCGAGACCGACCATGATGATCGCGAAGACTGCGCGGGAACCGAGCACCTGCGCCGACGTTGACCAAGTGATGCTTGCGGCTGTTGTGGCTTGGGTGCTTTTCAGTCGTGAGCCGAGACGCCAGAACATCAACACGCCGATCAGGCTCGCCAGCGCTGCCAGATAAAACGCCGAGGTCACCGGTAACTCCAGCGCACTGGCCGCACGCCCGAGCAATGGGCCGCTGCCAATCCCGGTCATCATGCTGCCGGACAGCAAGGCAAAGTACTTCGCTCGCTGCGCCGGGGTCACCAGACTCGCCACAATAATCGGCCCCAACGTGTAAAACACACCCCAGCCCAGGCCGAGCAGCAAGCCGAAAAACAGCAAGAGATGACCAAACCCCGGCGTCATCGCAAAGCCCAGGCTCGCCGCAACAAGCAGCAGACCAAACAAGGCAATCGAACGCGCCGCCCCCAGCAGATCCGACAAATGCCCGGACACCAGCACCGCGACAAACGTACTGAGCATCGCCGCAGAAATCACGCTGCCCGCATCGTGTTCATTGCCACCGCGAGAACCGATCAACAGCGCCAGCAAAAACGTCGAGCCGTAGGACAGCGACAGCAGATAACTGGCGAGGCAGAACAGGCCGAACAGCTTGCTCGACACTTGAGGTGTTGCTTGCGACATGACGCGGTTCCTTGACCCTAGAAAGTGAACAGCCTCTGTTTACCACGCCAAGGTCAGGGATTAGGTGCGAGGTTGGCGAAGTCAGGATCGCGGCAGGCCGGAGTATTGCTTCAGACGATGCCGATCTCTTCTTTGAACTGTTCCATGAAACCCTTCAGACGCTGATGGCGAATCTGCGCCAGGCGCTGGCCGGCGACGGTCTGGAAACCGTCGGCGAGGTGCAGCAGTTTGGTCTGGAAGTGGTCAAGGCAAAAACGTGTGTCGTTGTAGTCGCGCTCCCTCGCTTCCGGATCTTGCGGGTCATACAGCGCCGACCCCATGCGTCCGGCAACATAGAACGTGCGAGCGACGCCGAGCATGCCCAGCGAGTCGAGACGATCGGCGTCCTGGACGAGTTTCGCTTCGAGGGTGAGCGGGGTGATGTTGGCGGAAAAACTGTGGGCTTGGATGGCGTGGGCGGCAGCGTCGATTTTAGCGTCGGCCCAGTTCAACTCCGCCAGCACCGCCGACGCTTTTCCCGCTGCCAGACGTGAAGCTTGCGAGCGCAATGGCGAGTTCTTTTCGACGGCTACGCAATCGTGAAGCAGCACGGCGGCGAGCAGCACTTCCAGATCGCCACCTTCTTCGGCTTGCAAAGTGCGCACGTTGTGCCAGACACGTTGCAGGTGTGCGAGGTCGTGTGCACCGTCATCCGAAGGCTCCAGAGCATGGGGCAGCAGTTCTGCCGCGAGCGCTGGCAGTGGTGCGAAGGCGTAGTTATTCATAAACATCCTTTTAAGCGAATGCAGAGCCTGTGGGAACGAGCCTGCTCGCGAAAGCATACGGTCAGTCACATTGAAGGCGGCTGAAATAATGCATTCGCGAGCAGGCTCGCCTCCACAGGAACGGCGGTGTTTTGCCACATCGAGCAGGATAATGCGTTGTTGCCATATGAAGAGCGCTTCAACGCGTTTTACTATGGCGTTTTCCTCCCCCGACAAGGCCCGTCCATGACGATCGAGATCCGCCCGGCGACTCCCAGCGATGCACCACAAATCCTCGCCTTCATCACTGAACTCGCGGATTTCGAAAAGGCTCGCCACGAAGTCATCGCCAGCGTTGCCGACATTGAGCGCAGCCTGTTCGGCGAAGGCGCGACCGCCCATGGTCTGATCTGTCTGCGCGACGGCCTGCCAATCGGTTTCGCGGTGTTCTTCTTCAGCTATTCGACCTGGCTCGGCAGCAACTGCCTGTACCTTGAAGACCTCTACATCACCCCCGAACAACGCGGCGGCGGCGCGGGCAAAACCCTGCTGCGGCAACTGGCGAAAATCGCCTGCGCCAATGACTGCGGACGCTTCGAGTGGAGCGTACTCGACTGGAACACCCCAGCCATCGAATTCTACAAATCCCTCGGTGCGCAACCGCAGGAAGAATGGGTGCGCTATCGCATGGACGGCAAAGTGTTGCGCGAGTTCGCCGAAGGCCAGTGAGCGATGATGGCTATTTAGTGTTTATTCGATTGTCGCCAAGGCTCTAGTCCGGCATTCTACGCGCGCATTTTTGCGCGCTCACGGACGACACCTGCAATGCCTCTGGCAAAAACTCTCCACGCCCGTGGAGCCTTCGCTGCGTCAATGAGTGGCGGGCGATGAGCGGACTACGTGCGTCAATACGTTTGTATGGCCTGGTGAAAAACTCGGGCTTTTCCGACAACCCCCAGCGCCAACCGGTAGACATTCTCTGCATGGTCAATCGCCTGGGCGGCAAAGCCATCCGCGCATTTGTCTCGCGCCTGGATGCCGAACTCATGACTCGCTGCGCAGGCCTTCACGACTATCGCGTAATCCCGTTGCGCAACTTCGAACCGAAGACGTTCATCGACGCGCACCAAGGCTGGCTAACGCTGCACATCAGTTGCGGTTTCGTCGCTCAGGCGGGGCATTCGCTGCTCAAGGATGGCGCATTGATGCCGATGGGGTGGTACGTCTACTCCGAGATCGGTCAGTGGACGGCCGAACATCATTTGGACCTCGGCACGCAAATGGCTGAGTTGCTGCAAAGTACCTACGAGCTGAATCGCCTGCGAAACTACAACGCTTGGCTCAACGAACTCGACGACGCCACGCCCGCTGAACTCACCTGGCATGTCGACGAAGCCTGGCAGCACCTGCAAACCGCTATATCCCCCGACAGCCGCGAGCACAGCCACGCACTGTTCGACCCCGTCGACAACCGCTGGCGCTTCGCCGCGACCGAAGTCGACATCTACCAGCCACACCCGGAACCTCTGAAGCAAGGAGCTTTGAATTGAGTGGAAAACCCGCCGCCCGCGTCACCGACCCGACCGCATGCCCATTGCCAGGCCACGGCACTAACCCGATTGTTTCCGGCTCGCCGAACGTCTTCTTCGACGGCCTCGCCGCTGCGCGCATGACTGATAAATCGGCCTGCGGCAGCCCGATCACCGGCGCTGTCTCCGGCACCGTTTTCATCAATGGCCTGAACGCCGCAACGCTCGACAGCACCGGAGGACACGGCAATGTCGTGGTCGGTGGTTCGGGGACGGTGATTATTGGACAGAGTGGCGGAGGGGCGGCGTTTAGTGGGCTGTTGCCGATGCCGGTGCATTTTACGGACAGGTTGCAAGTGGTGAATGACGCGACTGGAGAACCCGTGCCCTACCACCCCTACACGATTCAGCGTGGCAATGGCAGTGAGGAACATGGCATTACGGATGCTTCGGGATATACCCATACCGTTAGTTCGCATTTACCTGAAACTATTAAATTATTTGTTGAGTGACGGACATGGCAGGAGAAAATACGGCGGGCCTGGAACCTTTGTCTAAAAGAGACGTAGGAAACGTTGAATTAACCAAGCCCGAAGATAAGTGCGCCAAAATCATTGCCATCAGCATGAAGAAGGTGTTTATTTTATTTGTCGGTGGGGCTGGAGATCAGGAAAGTTACTACATGAGCGGGCCGAACTGGAACGTGACCCATGTTCAAACTAAAGTAGTGGCTGATGCTGATGCGCTTTGCTATTTGTCGAAATGCGATATGAAAGCATTGGCCTATAATAAGTTCTTGACGGATGACGATCTGGCGAAAAATGTATTGGTTGAAGCTCCTGATAAAACGACACCTGTTTATATCATCGGGCATAGTTTGGGCGGTTGGAACGGTGCACACCTTTCCAGTGTTTTGACGGATAAGGGCTACAAAGTCAGAATGTTGATCACGATAGACCCCGTGGGCCAGGGAAAGATCGTCTATGGTATTTCAACCATTTACAGGCGAAAACCTGAGCCAAAGGCGGAGTTCTGGATAAATATCCGCGCGGCGAAAATCCAGAATCGGGACATATCGGATACTGTTGCAGACTTTGGTGAACAGTGGGAGATAACTTCAGGTCCCAATGTCAGTGGTCGAGTCGATGTCAATCACGCAGATGCGGATATTATGTTTGATCAAAAACTGGAGGGTGGGAAGTCGGCCCGTCAATTGTTGGCGGACTCGATACTCGGTTATCTCAGGGAAAAATAAACTGTGAATAGAATTTTTTTGGCAATCGCCATATTGCTATGCAGTTCATGTTCCTCGAATCATGGCAGGCAAATAGCAGTGCTTGACTTTCAAGGCGTTTCAATTACGCCGAGCGCGAGTTCGTTTTTCGTTTGGTTCTCAAGTGATACGGATCTGTTAGGATTATTCCAGTCTAAAATCGGCGAGGAGCTGGTTTGTACCCTGGATGATGATCTGGATTTTTCTATTGGTCATTACCAGAAACGATATGGTAGCGGTATCGTTGAGGTGAGTGAGAACTCTTCGAAAGGAAAATATATCGCCCGGGTTATTTTTCGAGAGACCGGAGACGTGCAGGGCAAGGAACTTATTCTTGAGGGCGATAGGTTGCGCAGTGCCTTGAGCGCGCACCCATTTGTCGTATGTACGTTTAGAGTCAATACAACGAAATATAAAACCTACTTTTCGGAGTTTATGCGCATCCCTTCAGAGGACTTTACAAGGGCACTCGGCAGGTGAGGACAGAGGGCTAAATGTTGAGTTTGCGAATTTTTAAATGGCTTTTGCTCGGTGGTTTTTTATCGTGTGCGGCTTGCATGCATCTGGATGTCCCTCCCGCCAGGCTTGAGTTTGTCTCGATCGATCACCTGAGTTCTTCCTATTACGATCTGCGTTTTACATCCGACAGAAATCTGATCGACTTGTATAAGGTGCATGGGCGACAAGGTCAGATCGGCACCTCGATCCAGTGCTCGCTGGATGGCGATCTGGACTTTTCCGTCGAACATCAAATCGCGCTTGAAGCTGCCGGAACTGTCAGTGAAATGCGATTGATCGAAGGTGATCGTCGTTATGAAATGTTTGCAAGCATCCGGGTCGAGAACCATGTCATCAATGATGGTCATAACGAGATCAGGCCCGTTGAGTTGGTGCAGCTCCTCAAACCGCAGGAATACATTCCATGCAAAGTGGTGATTACTGCGTTTGCATTCGTGGCGTATTACTCAAAGGTCATGTATTTGCCCACCTCGCGGTTTATCGCCGCCGTGGAAAACCCGCGGGTGGCGCCTTCACGCCTGACGCTCAAACCCTCTGATCAACCGCGAACGTGGGTGCCCTTTGCGCCCCTGTGCATTCTGCGCTGGCGCTATGAACGGTCGCCGATGTATGACCAGATCGACAGTCTCGGTTTATGTAGCGACGTGCCCTATGCCGGCATGCTCGCTTCATTCGCGCCATACAAGACCAAATTACGACTTGTTTCAGAGGTAGATGAAACTCCCGCGCCGCTGGCGGCGTACACCATCATCAGAGGGGATGGGCGCCTGGAGCCCGGTGTAACCGATCAGGAAGGGCGGACGCATGAAGTCGGAGCCAGCGAACATGAAGTACTGCGCGTCATCCTCGACAAAAAACTGCAACCCGTAAAGCGATGGACGCCGTGGATTGAATACGTCCCAAAATATGGGATGTGAAATTACATATTGAGATTTTCCTGCTGAGAGGTCTATAGTCCGTCGCACTCACTGCCAAAAACAAAACAGGTGAAGCGATGCTGGCGCAATTGATCGCGCTCGATTGGGGGACGACCTCATTACGTGCTTACAAACTCGCGGCGGGCGGTGTGGTGCTGGAGCAGCGCTCGCTGTCGTCCGGGATCATGCAACTGCCGAAGACCCCGCGAGTCATCAACGGTCGCGAATGTGCCGACGGTTTTGAACTGGCCTTTGATGAGGCCTGTGGCGACTGGCTCGAAGCGCAACCGGATCTGCCGGTGATCGCTTGCGGCATGGTCGGCAGCGCGCAGGGCTGGCGCGAAGCCGCCTACTGCGACACGCCGGCGAACGTCGCCAATCTCGGAAACTCCCTACAAACAGTTATCAGTCTTCGCGGTACGCGAGTGCATATCGTGCCGGGCGTGATTCAGCGTTCCCGTCTGCCGAACGTGATGCGCGGCGAAGAGACCCAAGTGCTGGGCGTTCTGCAGAATCTACCTGTCGAGGCGGGCGGTGATCTGTTGATCGGCCTGCCGGGCAGTCACTCCAAATGGGTCGAAGTGGTCGATGGCTGCATCACCCATTTCGACACCTTCATGACCGGCGAAGTGTTCGCGGTGCTCAGCGAACACAGCATTCTCGGCCGCACCCAACAGCAAGGCGCCGCTTTCGATGGCCAGGCATTTGACCGCGGCGTGCAGGTTGCGCTGTCGGCGGACGGTGAACTCGGTGTGCTCTCTACATTGTTCAGTGCCCGTACCCTGGGCCTGACCGGCGAACTCAGCCCGACGGCGCAAGCGGATTACTTGTCCGGCCTGATGATTGGCCATGAACTGGCGGCACTTGCCGCCGCTCAGCGCCTTCGCCGCAACAGCGTGCATCTTCCCTCGATCATCCTCATTGGCAATGCGCAACTGTGCGCACGCTATAGCCGTGCCCTTGACGCCTGTGGCTTCGCCAACGTGACGCTGGCCGAGCAGGCCACCGAGCGTGGCTTGTGGCAACTGGCGCTGGCCGCCGGACTGATCGATTCCTCATCCCGTTAACCCCGACTGGAGGCCTGACATGCTCAAGCAAGCATTGGCGCAAAACGGTCTGATCGCGATTCTGCGTGGCCTGCATCCGCAGGAAGCTGCTGCTGTGGGAGAAGTCCTGTATGCGGCCGGATTTCGCGTCATCGAAGTACCGCTCAATTCCCCTTCGCCGTACGAAAGTATCGCCATCCTGCGTAAGGCCTTGCCACCCGATTGCCTGATCGGTGCCGGTACGGTGTTGACCCCGGAACAGGTCGAATTGGTGAAGGAGGCCGGCGGCCAGGTCATCGTCATGCCCCACAGCGATGCCAAGGTCTTGCGTGCGGCAAAAGCGGCGGGCCTGTACCTGTCGCCGGGCGTTGCCACGCCGACCGAAGCCTTCGCGGCGCTGGAGCAGGGCGCGGACATTCTCAAGCTGTTCCCGGCCGAGCAGATGGGCCCGGCGGTCGTCAAAGCCTGGCTGGCGGTATTGCCGGCCGGGACGATTCTGGCGCCGGTCGGTGGCATCACCCCGGACAACATGCAGGTGTTCATCGACGCTGGCGTCAAGGGTTTCGGTCTCGGCTCGGGGCTATTCAAACCGGGGATGAGCGTTGAGCAAGTAGCGGCGAATGCCAAGGCCTATGTGGCTGCCTGGAAAGCCCTTCGCTAAGACTTTTTGGCGCTGCGAGCGCTACATCTATAAGAGAGACAACAAGATGAAAATCACCAAACTCACCACCTTCATCGTTCCGCCGCGCTGGTGCTTCCTCAAGATCGAAACTGACGAGGGCGTGACCGGTTGGGGCGAGCCTGTGGTTGAAGGTCGTGCACACACGGTGGCGGCGGCTGTTGAGGAATTGTCCGACTACCTGATCGGCAAAGACCCACGCAACATCGAGGACATCTGGACGGTGTTGTATCGCGGCGGCTTCTACCGTGGCGGCGCGATCCACATGAGTGCGCTGGCCGGTATCGATCAGGCGCTGTGGGACATCAAGGGCAAGGCCCTTGGTGTGTCGGTCAGCGATTTGCTCGGTGGTCAGGTGCGCGACAAGATTCGCGTGTATTCGTGGATCGGCGGCGACCGTCCGGCTGACACCGCGCGTGCAGCGAAAGAGGCCGTGAGCCGTGGATTCACCGCGGTAAAAATGAACGGCACGGAAGAGCTGCAGTTTCTCGATACCTTCGAAAAAGTCGATCTCGCCCTGGCCAACGTCGCCGCCGTGCGTGATGCGGTCGGGCCGAACGTCGGCATCGGTGTCGACTTCCATGGTCGGGTGCACAAGCCGATGGCCAAGGTGCTGATGAAGGAACTCGACCCCTACAAACTGATGTTCATCGAAGAGCCGGTGCTCAGCGAGAACTACGAAGCGCTGAAAGAACTGGCACCGCTGACCAGCACGCCAATTGCACTGGGCGAGCGTCTGTTCTCGCGTTGGGACTTTAAACGTGTGCTGAGCGAAGGCTACGTCGACATCATCCAGCCGGATGCCTCCCACGCTGGCGGCATTACCGAAACCCGCAAGATCGCCAACATGGCCGAAGCCTATGACGTGGCGCTGGCGTTGCATTGCCCGCTGGGGCCGATTGCGCTGGCGGCGTGTCTGCAACTGGATGCGGTTTGCTACAACGCGTTTATCCAGGAGCAAAGCCTGGGCATTCATTACAACGAGAGCAACGATTTGCTCGACTATGTAAAAGATCCGCAGGTGTTCGATTACGACAAAGGCTTTGTGAAGATTCCGAACGGGCCGGGGTTGGGTATCGAGATCAACGAGGAATATGTGATCGAACGCGCGGCCGTCGGTCACCGCTGGCGCAACCCGATCTGGCGCCATGCCGATGGCAGTTTTGCCGAGTGGTGAGTCCAGCCTGACACACCACTAATCCCTGTGGGAGCTGGCTTGCCAGCGATGACGGCGGCACGTCCAACACTGATGTGACAGACACACCGCAATCGCTGGCAAGCCAGCTCCCACAGGGTTCCGTGCAAGTCTTAAGACTGTCCTCAAATAAACATAAGAAGAGGCATCTCTCATGCAACCGCAAACCCTCACCGGGCAGGCGTCTTTAGTCGCGCCTAGCCGAAAGCGTTTTTTCATCATGGTGTTGCTGTTTATCACCGTGGTCATCAACTACCTCGACCGCAGCAACCTGTCGATTGCCGCCCCGGCCCTGACCAGCGAACTGGGCATCGATCCGATTCACGTTGGCCTGATATTCTCTGCATTCGGCTGGACCTACGCTGCGATGCAAATCCCCGGTGGCTGGCTGGTGGATCGCGTGCCGCCACGCATTCTTTATAGCGTCGCGTTGCTGTTGTGGTCGATCGCCACCGTGATGCTTGGTTTCGCCGCCAGTTTCATCGCGCTGTTCGTCCTGCGCATGGCAGTCGGCGCGCTGGAAGCCCCGGCCTATCCGATCAACAGTCGCGTGGTGACAACGTGGTTTCCCGAGCGTGAACGCGCCACGGCGATTGGTTTTTACACGTCCGGGCAGTTCGTGGGTCTGGCCTTTCTCACGCCGGTTCTCGCGTGGCTGCAACACGAATTCGGCTGGCACATGGTGTTTGTCGCGACAGGTGCGGTGGGCATTATCTGGGCGGCAATCTGGTACGCGGTGTATCGCGAGCCACGGGATTTCAAAGGTGCCAACGATGCAGAAATCGAGCTGATCCGCGAGGGCGGCGGGCTGGTGGATATCCAGGCCGACAGCGCCAAGGTCAAAGCCAAATTCAGCTGGACCGATCTCGGCATTGTTCTCACTAAACGCAAGTTGTGGGGCATCTACCTCGGCCAGTTCTGCCTGAACTCGACACTGTGGTTTTTCCTGACGTGGTTCCCGACTTACCTGGTGAAATATCGCGGCATGGACTTCATCAAGTCTGGCTTGCTGGCCTCGTTGCCGTTTCTCGCCGCGTTCGTAGGCGTGTTGTGCTCGGGGTTCTTTTCCGACTTCTTGATTCGTCGCGGTTACACCATTGGTTTTGCGCGCAAGTTGCCGATCATTGGCGGGCTGCTGATTTCCACTTCGATCATCGGCGCCAACTTCGTCGAGTCGACGCCGCTGGTGATTGCTTTCCTGGCGCTGGCGTTTTTTGGCAATGGACTGGCCTCGATCACCTGGTCGCTGGTGTCGACACTGGCGCCGGCACGCCTGCTCGGCCTGACCGGTGGAGTGTTCAACTTCATCGGCAACCTGTCGGCGATTGCAACGCCGATCGTGATCGGTTTCCTCGCCAGCGGGGATTCGTTCGCCCCGGCGATCACCTACATCGCGGTTCTGGCGTTGATCGGTGCATTGTCCTACGTGCTGCTGGTGGGCAAGGTTGAACGTATCGAGTTGTAGTGCTTAGCGTCGGGCGACCATAATGCCGCCCGTTCCCTCGCTCAACGGTAAAGGCTGGATATGCAGGAAGACGCCCCGGAAAAAATCAAGGACGCCGCCCCCACCGGCACCCAGACGCTGCTTCGCGGGCTGGGTGTGGTGCAGGCCGTGGCCAGTGGCGCGCGTGATCTCAAGGAGATTGCCCGGCTGATCGGCACCACGCGCAGCACCACCCATCGTCTGGCCAGTTGTCTGGTGGATGAGCGCTACCTGCGCGTGGTGCCGCAAGTCGGTTATCTGCTGGGACCGAAGCTGATCGAGCTGGGCTTTCAGGCACGTGAAGAGTTGCCGCTGGTGAGCCTGGCCGGACCTTATCTGGATGAGTTGTCGGCACTGACCGGGGACACCGTTCACCTGGGGATTCGTGAAGGCGATGAAGTGCTGTATCTGCTGAAGAACCCGGGGCGCAACGGACCGGAAATGCGTTCGCGGGTAGGCCATCGTATGCCGCTGGCACGCACCGGGATCGGCAAGGCGTTGATGCTCGATGATTCGCCGCAGGATTGGCAGCGTCTGTACGACATCAGCCTGCCGGCGGGTGGGAAAAGTCAGTTCTGGCCGCAGCATCCCCAGCAGTCGTGGGAACAGCTTGAACAACGCATGACCGATTACGTGGCCGGTGGCTACGCGTTCGATCTGGAAGACAACGAACCGTCGATCCGCTGTGTGGCGGCGCCGATTCGTGATGCGAGCAAAGGCATTGTGGCGGCAATCAGCATCGCCAGCACCGTGCCCTATATGCCGCTGGAGAAAATGGCCGAGCTGATTCCCCTGATCAAAGGGGTCACAGCCCGGCTATCGGCGGAGCTGGGTTTAAAGGTGTGATTAAACCTTGAGCGTTGCCATGTCGATCACGAAACGGTACTTCACGTCGCCGGCGATCATGCGGGCGTAAGCCTCGTTGATCTGGCGGATGTCGAGCATTTCGATGTCGCAGGTGATGTTGTGCTCGGCGCAGAAATCCAGCACTTCCTGGGTTTCGGCAATGCCACCGATCAACGAGCCGGCGAGTACGCGGCGGCTCATCACCAGTTTGCCGGCGTGCACCGGTGGATCAACCGGCTCGATAAGGCCGACCAGAATGTGCACGCCGTCAAAGCGCAGGGTATCGAGGTACGGGTTGAGGTCGTGCTGCACCGGAATGGTGTCCAGCAGGAAGTCGAAGTAACCCGCGGCAACCTTCATCTGCTCGGCGTCGGTGGACACGATCACATGATCGGCGCCCTGACGACGACCTTCTTCAGCCTTGCTCGCCGAACGGGTGAACAGGGTGACTTCGGCGCCCATCGCCTTGGCGAACTTGATGCCCATGTGGCCCAGACCACCCATGCCGAGAATCCCGACCTTGTCGCCAGCCTTGACGCCGTAATGCTTGAGCGGCGAATAAGTGGTGATGCCGGCGCAGAGAATTGGCGCAGCGCTGGCCAAGGCCAGTTTTCCGGGATGCGCACGACGAAGTGCTCGCTGACGACGATGCTGTCGGAGTAGCCGCCCATGGTATTGCTGCCGTCGACCCGGTCCGGGGTGGCGTACGTCATGGTCGGGCCTTCGAGGCAATACTGCTCGAGGTTCGACTGGCAGGCTTCGCAACTGCGGCAGGAGTCGACCATGCAGCCGACGCCGACCAGATCGCCTACTTTGTGTTGGGTGACATTCGCACCGATGGCGGTGACTTTTCCGACGATCTCGTGGCCGGGCATCAACGGGTAAACAGCGATGCCCCATTCGTTGCGTGCCTGGTGGATGTCGGAGTGGCAGACGCCGCAGTAGAGAATTTCGATGGCGACGTCATCGGCGCGAGGGCTGCGGCGTTCGAATTTCATCGGGGCGAGGGGGGTGGTGGCCGATTGGGCGGCATAGCCGATAGCGGTATACATGTGAAACCTCGCAAAAGCAGTGACAAGTGAGGCGGCGCATTTTGGGCGCCGCGCGACTGTCCGGCCATGGCGATTCCTCCGGGTCTCATGCCTAATCCTCCGGCATACGGGTTTGTTCGGTCGCATTGGCAAAAGGATCTGCGATGATGCTTTCATGCCTTTTTCCGTTACTTTTTTCTGAAGAACCTCGATGCAATTAACTCGTCACCTTGATGCCAACGCCACGCTGGTTTCGCTGATTGAACCGCTGGCACTGCGCGACGGTTATTCCCCGACCGGGCTGCCGGGTGTGCAGGTGCTGCGCGCCAGTTGCGATGTTGCCCGTGGCCCGCACATCTACGAACCGAGCCTGATGATCATCGCCCAAGGCAGCAAACTGGCGTTTCTCGGGCCGCGCACCATGGAATATGGCGCCGGGCATTATCTGATTCAGGCGCTGCCGGTGCCTTTCGAGTGTGAAACCTTTGCCTTGCCGGATGCGCCGCTGCTGGGTGTGTCGGTGGCGATCGACCGGGTTTTGCTCGGCGAGCTGGTGCTGGCGATGGGGCTAGCGCCGGGGCGGCATATTCCGGCGCAGACGCCGGAGTCGATGACGTCGGTGGTGCTCGACGATGACATGCGCGGCTGTGTCGAACGGTTGCTCCGTTGTCTGCACGATCCGCTGGAGTGTCAGATTCTGGGGCCGGCGCGCATTCGCGAATTGCTGTTCGTCGCGTTGCGCGGACCGCAGGCCGATGTGTTGCGCGCGCTGGTTGAGCAGCAGGGGCAGTTCGCCCGGGTGGCGGCGTCGATCAGTCATTTGCACGCGCATTACACCGAACCGTTGAATGTCGAAACATTGGCCAGTTGCGCGAACATGAGCGTGTCGACCTTTCATGAGCATTTCAAGCGCAGCACGTTGTTGTCACCGGTCCAGTATTTGAAACGCTTGCGGCTGCTCAAGGCGCAGACATTACTGGTGGCTGAGGGATTGGGTGTGGCGCAGGTAGCGCATCGGGTGGGGTATCAGAGTACTTCGCAGTTCAGTCGTGAATATAAGCGCTACTTTGAGCGCAGCCCAGGCGATGAACGCGCTGCTTGAGGATCTACACAATCCCTGTGGGAGCTGGCTTGCCAGCGATTGCGGTGGTTCAGGCTGCCAGGATGTTGTCTGACACGGCCCCATCGCTGGCAAGCCAGCTCCCACAGGGTTTGATGTGATGCATTGAATGGCGGGCAACAAAAAGGCCCCCGTTTCGGGAGCCTTGTTGTTCAGCGGTTCGGCTTACATGTTCGGGTAAGTCGGGCCGCCAGCGCCTTCCGGCGTCACCCAGGTGATGTTCTGCGAAGGGTCCTTGATGTCACAGGTCTTGCAGTGCACGCAGTTCTGGGCGTTGATCTGGAAGCGTTTCTCGCCGTCTTCCTTGGTGATCACCTCGTACACGCCGGCCGGGCAGTAGCGCTGCGCCGGCTCATCGTACAGCGGCAGGTTTTTGCTGATCGGAATGCTCGGGTCGGTCAGCTTCAAGTGGCAAGGCTGTTCTTCTTCATGGTTGGTACCGGAGATGAACACCGAGCTGAGTTTGTCGAAGCTGAGTTTGCCGTCGGGTTTCGGGTAGTCGATCTTCTTGCAGTCTGCCGCGAGCTTGAGGCAGGCGTAATCCGGCTTGTTGTCATGCAGGGTGAACGGCAGTTTGCCGGCGAAGATGTTCTGATCCAGCCAGTTGAAACCACCGCCGAGGATCGCGCCGAACTTGTGGATCGCCGGGCCGAAGTTACGGCTGGCGAACAGTTCGTCGTAGAGCCAGCTCTTCTTGAAGGCGTCGACGTAAGTGGTCAGCTCTTCAGTGCCGTCCTTTTCAGCGAACAGCGCGTCAGCCACCGATTCAGCGGCGAGCATGCCGGATTTCATCGCGGTGTGGCTGCCTTTGATCTTGGCGAAGTTCAGGGTGCCGAGATCGCAACCGATCAGCGCGCCGCCCTTGAAAACCATCTTCGGCAGCGAGTTCAGGCCACCTTTGCAGATTGCGCGGGCGCCGTAGCTGATGCGCTTGCCGCCTTCCAGATACTGAGCCAGCACCGGGTGATGTTTCAGGCGCTGGAACTCGTCGAACGGCGACAGGTAGGTGTTGCTGTACGACAGATCAACGATCAGGCCGACCACTACCTGATTGTTTTCCAGGTGATAGAGGAACGAGCCGCCGGTGTTCTCGGTGCCCATGATCTCCAGTGGCCAACCGGCGGTGTGAACCACCAGGCCTGGCTGGTGTTTGGCCGGATCGATTTCCCAGATTTCTTTCAGACCGATGCCGTAATGCTGGGCGTCGGCATCGCTGTCGAGGTTGAAACGCTTGATCAGTTGCTTGCCGATGTGGCCACGGCAACCTTCGGCGAACAGCGTGTACTTGCCACGCAGCTCCATGCCCGGGGTATACAGGCCTTCTTTCGGATTGCCTTCGCGATCGACACCGAGGTCGCCGGTGATGATCCCGCGAACCACGCCTTGTTCGTCGATCAGCGCTTCCTGAGCAGCGAAGCCCGGGTAGATTTCTACGCCCAGGTTCTCGGCCTGCTGGGCGAGCCAGCGGCACAGGTTGCCCAAGGAGATAATGTAATTGCCTTCGTTGTGCATGGTCTTGGGCACAAAGAAGTCTGGAATTTTCTGCGCGCTTTCGGCGTTTTTCAGCACGAAGATGTCATCGCGGGTAACCGGCGTGTTCAGCGGGGCGCCGAGTTCTTTCCAGTCCGGGAACAGTTCGTTCAGAGCGCGTGGTTCGAACACGGCACCGGAAAGGATGTGTGCGCCGACTTCGGAGCCTTTTTCGACCACGCAGACGCTGATTTCCTTACCGGCTTCGGCGGCCTTCTGCTTCAAGCGGCAGGCGGCGGACAGGCCAGCGGGGCCGGCACCGACGATGACCACGTCGAATTCCATGTATTCGCGTTCCACAGGCTATCTCCTACTCAAGGCTCAACAGTTTTTTTTCTAATATGGAGGTTTGATGTCGCTTCCGCTACGCCTTTACGTTAACGTCAAGGGGATAAAGGAGAAGCCACCTTTCTCTCTAGGGGGCGCATTATATCTACACCACTCCTAGCGTCCAATACAAACGTTTGTTTGAATCGGCTCCAGCCCAGATAAATCAAAGAAGCGCGGCTTATGAATGGTCATTTTGCTGTATTGACCGGAATAGGCGTTCCGGTCAAGATACGGGCGGTTTTGCGCTCGCCGTAGGCAGACTGGCGGTTTCAAGAGCACCTCTAAAGACAGGGCGTAGGCAGTACAAGGTGATGCGCAGCGCAGGTGCGGCGCGCAGTTTACACACCGTGAAGAGGCATGACTCGTCGGTCACCACTGACGAACGGTCACAGCACTTCGCAGCGTGGAATCACCGCGTATACAGGCCGGCGTTTTTAGAGGTGCCCTTGTAGCCCGATGAGCATCAACCGCCAGGTTCGCCTAGGCGACTTTCTTTTCACCGGAGAGTAACGAGGAATCCATGAAGGTTCTTGTAGCTGTCAAACGCGTTGTGGATTACAACGTCAAGGTTCGCGTCAAGGCGGACAATTCCGGCGTAGACCTCGCCAACGTCAAGATGTCGATGAACCCGTTCTGCGAAATCGCAGTGGAAGAAGCCGTACGCCTGAAAGAGAAAGGTGTTGCGACTGAAATCGTCGTCGTCTCCATCGGCCCGACCACCGCTCAGGAGCAGCTGCGTACCGCACTGGCTCTGGGTGCCGACCGTGCCATCCTCGTCGAATCCGCTGAAGATCTGACCTCGCTCGCCGTGGCCAAACTGCTCAAGGCTGTGGTCGACAAGGAACAGCCTCAGCTGGTGATCCTTGGCAAACAAGCCATCGACAGCGACAACAACCAGACCGGCCAGATGCTTGCTGCACTGAGCGGTTATGGTCAGGGCACGTTCGCCTCGAAAGTCGAAGTCTCCGGTGACAGCGTTGCCGTGACTCGCGAAATCGACGGCGGCGCGCAGACTGTTTCGCTGAAACTGCCGGCGATCGTCACCACCGACCTGCGTTTGAACGAGCCGCGCTACGCGTCCCTGCCAAACATCATGAAAGCCAAGAAGAAGCCTCTCGAAGTGCTGACTCCGGACGCTTTGGGCGTTTCCACCGCCTCCACCAACAAGACCCTGAAAGTCGAAGCGCCGGCTGCACGCAGCGCAGGCATCAAGGTCAAGTCGGTGGCTGAACTGGTCGAGAAACTGAAAAACGAAGCGAAGGTAATCTAATCATGACTATCTTGGTAATCGCCGAACACGACAACAAAGTGCTGGCTCCGGCCACACTGAACACCGTGGCTGCTGCTGCCAAAATCGGCGGCGACATCCACGTTCTGGTTGCTGGTCAAGGCGCTGGCGCCGTGGCTGAAGCCGCTGCGAAAATCGCAGGTGTGAGCAAAGTCCTGAACGCTGACAACGCGGCTTACGCGCATCAGCTGCCGGAAAACGTTGCTCCGCTGGTCGCAGAACTGGGCGCTGGCTACAGCCACATCCTGGCTGCCGCCACCTCCAACGGCAAAAACATCCTGCCACGCGTTGCTGCGCAGCTGGACGTTGACCAGATCTCCGAGATCATCTCGGTAGAAAGCGCTGACACCTTCAAGCGTCCGATCTACGCCGGTAACGCCATCGCTACCGTGCAATCGACGGCTGCGATCAAAGTCATCACCGTGCGCGCCACCGGTTTCGATCCGGTTGCTGCTGAAGGTGGTTCGGCTGCTGTTGAAGCTGTTGGCGCTGCACACGACGCCGGTACTTCGAGCTTCGTCGGCGAAGAGCTGGCGAAGTCTGATCGTCCTGAGTTGACCGCTGCCAAGATCGTCGTTTCCGGCGGCCGCGGCATGCAGAACGGCGACAACTTCAAGCACCTGTACGCCCTGGCCGACAAGCTGGGCGCTGCTGTAGGTGCTTCGCGCGCCGCCGTCGACGCAGGTTTCGTACCGAACGACATGCAGGTCGGTCAGACCGGCAAAATCGTTGCGCCACAGCTGTACATCGCCGTCGGTATCTCCGGCGCGATCCAGCATCTGGCCGGTATGAAAGACTCCAAAGTGATCGTTGCGATCAACAAGGACGAAGAAGCGCCGATCTTCCAGGTAGCTGATTACGGTCTGGTAGCAGATCTGTTTGAAGCAATCCCTGAGCTGGAGAAGCTGGTCTAATCCAGCGGCTTCACTTATAAAGAGCCCGACCTTTTGGTCGGGCTTTTTTTTGTCTCGGGTTTGAGTGGGAGCGTTTGGCTATGGATCTGCGCTGCGGATTGTTGTTGGGATTGGCGCTGTTGCCAGGATTGGCCTCGGCCTCGGCCGCGGGCAAGTGCGAGCGCCTCATCGTCACCGGCAGCCCGGATGCTCCGCCGTATCTGTGGCAGGATCCGCAAAACCCCAAGCAGTTGATCGGTGCCAGCGCAGACCTGTTGCAGCAAGTGGCCAAAGACTTGGGCATCAAAGTCGAGTTGCTCTACGCCGGCAAGCGCTCGCAGGCCCTCGATGAGGTGCGCAGTGGGCGCATGGACATGCTGGCCGATGCGTCGCTGACGCTCAATGAGCTGGAGAACCTCGACTACATCCATCCGCCGCTGCTGGAAAACGACTATCTGGTGTGGACGCGCAAAGGCTCTACGCTGACCTACGGCGAAGCCAGCGACCTGCACGGTCATACCGGTGGCGTGTCGGAAAAGTCTCGAATGACCCAGGCATTCGGCACTTTCGCCGCTCAGCAATTGACCCTGACCCGGACAGCAAACCTCACCCAGGCCTTTCAGAAACTTCTGCTGGGTGAAGTGGAATATGTACTCGCCGGACGCTACTCGGGCATGGCCGCCTCGCAGGCGTTGGGCATGGCCGATGACCTGCTGGCGTTTGAACAACCGATCGACAGACCCGGTCTGTTCCTCGCGGTTTCCCACAACTCGGCGTGCAACGATCCGTGGTTGCGCGGACAGCTGGCCAAAAAGATGACAGAATTGCCCGCGTCCGGACTGACGGAAGCCGCGCTGCAACGCAATATCGAGCGCTGGAAGGCGCAGCAGCAACAGCCGCAACATTCTGTCAGTGCCCCAAAACAGTAGGGATTCTTAGTGAGTATTCGACCTCTTTTCGCGGCTGTGGCCGTTCTGGCCATGGCCGGTTGCGCGACCGATCCGGCACCCATTGAACAAATGCGTTTGACCGAGCAGGCCATTGCCCAGGCCAAGGCCGTCGGTGCCACTGGCGATGACGTGCCGGAAATGAAACTGGCCGAAACCAAGTACAACCGGGCCAAAGCCAACATGGCAGACGAATCCTTTCGGAACGCGCGCATGCGTTCCGAACAGGCTGAACTCGACGCACGTCTGGCAGAAGCCAAAGTGCTGACCCAGAAAAGCGAAGAACAGTTGAATGTGCTTAACACCCGCATCGTCCGTCTGCGCAAGCAACTGGGAGATGCCCAATGAGCCTCAAATCCAAGGTCCTCGGTGCTCTGATTCTCGTCGGTTGCGCGAGCCTGTTCGGCTGCGCCGGTCAGCACAGTGAATCCGCTTTGCAAGAGGCCGGCGCCGACTTCCAGAAGGTCAAGGAAGATTCCAACGTGCTGCGCATTGCGCCGAAAGACGTGATCCGCGCCGGCGAGTCCCTGGCCCGTGCCGATCGCCTGTCCACTTACTGGGGCAGCGGTTCGGACGTGGTGCACTACGCCTACCTGAGCCAGCGTTATAGCGCGATTGCCCGCGAGCACACCAATCAAGTGCTCAACGAAGAACGTGCAGCCAAGCTCGAACTGGATCGTCAGCGCCTGCAACTGGCCCTGCGTGAATCAAAACTGCTGAGCGTGCAGCAGCAGGGCAAGTGGCTCGAAGAGCAGATTGTTGCGCTGGCCACCACGCAGACTGATCGTGGTCTGGTGATGACCTTGGGTGACGTGTTGTTCGACACCGGTGAAGCGGAGCTGAAAAACTCGGCCAACCGCGTTGTTCTGAAGATTGTGCAGTTCCTGCAGTTGAATCCGAAGCGCGTAGTGCGTATCGAGGGCTACACCGACAGCACCGGCGGCAAACAGGAAAACCTCAAACTGTCCCGCGACCGCGCGCAGTCGGTGGCCGATGTGCTGATGGACCTGGGCATCGACGACAAACGTATTCAGGTCGAAGGTTACGGTGACGAATACCCGGTGGACGCCAACGCTTCCGAGCGTGGGCGAGCACAGAACCGTCGTGTGGAAATTGTGTTCTCCGACGAAAAAGGCCAGCTCGGCGCCGCCCGTTGAGGGTTGCGTCTCTGGAAAGCCCGGACTGTCATGCAGTGCCGGGCTTTTTTACGCCTGTCCAATAGCGCGCAAATCAGTACAGTTGTGGCAGACAACGCACTGTATGGTCGTCTATGGTGACAACTGTCCCAGTACACTTCTAAACTGTTCCGGTATTGTTTCACACAAGAATAAAATGCCCGTGAAATCGAGTGCTGCGTCATGACCAATCTCTTGCTCTACCAACGTATTGCTCAGCAACTGGCCGAGGACATCCGTCGTGGTGTCTATCAACCGGGGGAGCGCGTGCCTTCGGTACGCAAGATGAGTTCGCAGCTCAACGTCAGCCATGCTACGGTTTTGCAGGCTTACGCCAATCTCGAAGACCAAGGCCTGATTCGCGCCAGACCGCAGTCTGGTTATTACGTGCACCAGACGCCCGCGCTGACGGCACCGACGCCGGATATCGCCCGGGTCGAGCGGCCAGGACTGGTCACGCGCAGCAGCATCATTCAGCAGGTTCTGGTCGAGTCGCGCCGCGAAGGCGTTTTTCCGTTGGGCGCCGCAGTGCCGAGCGTGGACTATTTGCCGGTGCGGGCGCTGCACCAGCAACTGGCCAAAGTCACTCGCTTCCACAGCCCGCGAGCGTTCAGCTACATGTTCAGCCCCGGCTTCGAACCACTGCGCCGGCAAGTGGCGATCCGCATGCGCGACGCGGGCGTGGTGGTCGACCCGTCTGAAGTGGTGATCACCCACGGTTGTGTCGATGCGTTGCAGATGTCGCTGCGCGTGCTGACCCGGCCGGGCGATCTGATCGCCGCCGAGTCGCCGACCTATTACGGGCTGCTGCAACTGGCCGACCTGCTGGGCCTGAAAGTCATTGAGATCCCCAGCGATCCCGCCACCGGCATGAGCCTCGAAGCGCTGCAGCTGGCCGCCAACCAGTGGTCGATCAAGGCGTTGGTGTTGACCACGCGCCTGAGCAATCCTCTGGGCGGCACCATGCCTGAAGAGCGGCAGAAACAACTGCTGCGCCTGGCGTCGGATTTCGATATCCAGATCGTCGAAGACGACATCTATGGCGAGTTGATGTTTGAACAGGGCCGCACCAAGGCCCTCAAGGCGTATGACCGACTTGACCGAGTGATCTATTGTTCGAGCTTCTCCAAGACCCTGTCGCCCGGTGTGCGAATCGGCTGGATGATTGCCGGTAAGTACCAGCAGGAAATCCAGCGCTTGCAGACCTTCAGCACCCATTCGGCGTGCAGCGTGACGCAAATGGCGATTGCCGCCTATCTTGAAAACGGCGGCTATGACCGGCATTTACGGTACATCCGTCAGGAATACCGGAAAAACCTCAGCGCCTTCCAGTTGGCGGTGCAGCAGCACTTCCCCGAAGGCACGCAAATGACCCGGCCCACGGGCGGTTTTATCCTCTGGGTGAGTCTGCCGGGGCGGGTCAATACTCAGGAATTGCACGTGCGCGCGTTGCAGCAGGGCATCAGTATCGCGCCCGGCCTGATCTTCAGTAATACAGAGCAATTCAATCACTGTATCCGCCTGAACTGCGGCATTCCGTGGAACCGCGAGGCGGAGCGGGCGTTGATGACCCTTGGAATGTTGGCAACCCAACTGTGTCAGGAAACGGCGGTCGGTTTCTGAACGAAGGTACGGACAGACTTGTCTTGTGACGCTCAACAAGCGAGCATATGGCCCTCTGCCGTTAGTGTCGTTGGGTTCATGAAAGCGATTTTTTCTGCCGCCGGGATTGTCCTTTGCTTGCTGATGATCAGTCATTCGCCGGGTGTCATGGCGGCTGCGGTCCAGGAAAAACCGGCCGCGGCGGCGACCCAGAAGAAAGCGCTGGCGAGCCAAACAAATACGCCGGCTAATGTGCAGAAGAAGAAAGCTGCGCCGGTAAAGAAGCGTCCACCAGTGGCTTCCAAGTCGAAATCTGCCAGCGAAGTGGCGAAAACCAAACTGCCGTCAGCCAGACTCGACTTGAGCTTGCCCAAGGACATGGTTGAAGAGTTGAAACCAATCGGCACAGTCAATCTGCCCAAGCGCGAACCGATCCTGCCGCAAATGTTTGGCGAGAAGAACAGCGGGTTCCAGCTCAATGGCCGTTTACTCAGCAACGAAATGCAGTTGCAACTGCGCAATGACGAGCGTCGTGAAGTAGACGGCGCAGCCCTGGATTTTGAATTCAAGCAGTGAATCCAATGCATCTGTGAGCCCTGAACCAGACGCTTTGTCGGAGACTGGTCAGTCACATTCACTTATCCGTAAAAACCCCGGCGCAGGGAATTTTAAACAGCCGTTTTACCGGTTACCCTGTCCGCGTCCCTTTCACACATCGCCCCTCGCGAGGATTTGTTCGTCATGAAATGCCGTGAAGGCTGTGGCGCCTGCTGCATTGCCCCCTCCATCAGCTCGGCGATTCCCGGCATGCCTGATGGCAAACCTGCCGGCGAACGTTGCGTGCAACTCTCGGTCGAAAACCTGTGCAGCATTTTCGGCCGCCCGGAGCGCCCAGCTGTCTGTTCGGGCTTTGCCGCCGATGTCGAAGTCTGTGGCGATAGCCAGGAAGAGGCGATCAAGTTGATCGGCTGGTGGGAGCAAATGACGGCGGCCTGATGTGTCAAACGAACGGAACTTCAACAATAAGGAAAAAGACTATGGGTTCGCTGCATCGTATTGCTGTGTTGTGTGGTTTGACCGCCGTACTGGCCACGTCGCTGGCGCAGGCTGAAGACTGGAAAGTCGCCAAGAACGAGGACGGCATCAAGGTTTCCCTGAGCGAAATCCCGGGTTCGGACTACAAGTCCTATCAGGGCGTAGCCTTGATGAAGACTACTGTCGCCAAGTTGCGCGCGCTTCAGGACGATGTGACGGGCGCTTGTGCATGGATTTACGAATGCAAAACCCAGAAACTGCTCAAGCACGAAGGTGATCAGAGTTGGACTTATACCCAGTTCAATACGCCGTGGCCCGTGACTCCGCGTGATTCGGCAACCCATGTCACCACCGTCGAAGGCGCCGATGGCAGTCTGACTCGCACTCTTGAAGGTGTGCCGACGTACATTCCGGAAGAAAAAGGGTTTGTCCGCGTGGCCCAGGTCAAGGGTTTCTGGAAGTTCGTGCCCAAAGGCGATCAGGTTGAAGTGACCTATCAAGTGCACACCGAGCCAGGCGGCAGTGTCCCGGCGATGGTTGCCAACAAGTTCGTCGTTGATGCTCCTTTCAACACCCTTAAAGCTCTTAAAGAGCGCGCCGAGAAGTAATTCCCGTCTTAATGAAGCGCCCCGATCGATTCGGGGCGTTTTGTTTTGCGGTTTATATTGTGTTTCCAGATATGCGTTGAACGAAATTTTCACAACGCGTTCAAGACAATCCGCCCGCGCTGTTTCCATGCTGTCCCGTGGTCATTACTTCAAATGAATGTGTCTGGTGACAGGGCAGTAATCAATGGCAATGGTGCCGGTGATCATGCAACATTTGCGCACTGCGCACGCCCCGGGGTCTGGAATGACCAATAGAGGGCATGGCGCCGCTGTATTTTTTGCAACTTCAACTTCCAATGGGTCCTAAAACGACATGGCAAACCCGGACGCCCTGAATCAGCAGCGATCTTCCAGTCGCCTGCTGCAACCGACCGTCAAATCGCATCTGGCCTACACGCTGCTCTGTGCGCTGGTCATGATGGTGATGTTTTCCGTGCTGCGCCTCGCGCTGCTGGTCTACAACCGCGAGATGATCCTCGACACCCCGGCTGCGACGTTCCTCGAAGCGTTCGCCAACGGCTTGCGTTTCGACCTGCGCCTGGTGGTTTACCTGAGCATTCCGCTGGTGCTGGCGCTGTTCAGTGCCCGTGCCATGGCTGCGCGGGGCTTCTTCCGCCTGTGGCTGACCATTGCGTCGAGCATCGCGCTGTTCCTCGGTCTGATGGAAATGGACTTCTACCGTGAGTTCCACCAGCGCCTCAACGGTCTGGTGTTCCAGTACGTGAAGGAAGACCCGAAAACCGTGATGAGCATGCTCTGGTACGGTTTCCCGGTGGTGCGCTATCTGTTGGCGTGGGTCATCGGCACGGTGATTCTGACGCTGGCGTTCAAGGGCGCCGACCGTGCCACGCGTCCGCGCGGGCCTTTCAGCGGCGGCACTGTCAGCTCTCGTCAGGTGGCGCCGTGGTACACCCGTCTTGCGGTGTTCGTGGTTTGCTTGCTGATCTGCGTGGTCGCTGCACGCGGCACCCTGCGTCAAGGCCCGCCAATGCGCTGGGGTGACGTGTACACCACCGACTCCAACTTCGCCAACCAGCTCGGCCTTAACGGCACGCTGTCGTTGATCGCTGCCGCCAAGTCACGCATGGGCGAGGACCGCGACAACATCTGGAAAGCCACGCTGCCGCAAGAACAAGCGCAGCAAATCGTCCGCGACATGCTGGTGATGCCACAAGACAAACTGGTCGATGCCGACATCGCTGCCGTGCGCCGTGACTACACGCCGCCTGCCGACAAGACACTACCGATCAAAAACGTTGTCGTGATCCTGATGGAAAGCATGGCCGGTCACTCGGTCGGCGCATTGGGTGCACCGGGTAACATCACGCCGTATCTGGACAAGCTGTCGAAGGAAGGTCTGCTGTTTGATCGCTTCTTCTCCAACGGCACGCACACCCACCAGGGCATGTTCGCGACCATGGCCTGCTTCCCGAACCTGCCGGGTTTCGAATACCTGATGCAGACCCCGGAAGGCAGCCATAAGCTGTCTGGCCTGCCGCAGTTGCTCAGTGCCCGTGACTACGACGATGTCTACGTCTACAACGGCGACTTTGCCTGGGACAACCAGTCGGGCTTCTTCAGCAACCAAGGCATGACCAACTTCGTTGGCCGTAACGACTTCGTCAACCCGGTGTTCTCCGATCCGACGTGGGGCGTGTCCGATCAGGACATGTTCGACCGTGGCCTGCAGGAGCTCAAGGCGCGGGAAAACGGCAAGCCGTTCTACGCGCTGCTGCAAACCCTGTCCAACCACACGCCTTACGCCTTGCCGACGCCATTACCGGTTGAGCGCGTGACCGATCGGGGCTCGCTGAACGAGCACTTGACCGCCATGCGTTACTCCGACTGGGCGCTAGGCCAGTTCATGGAGAAGGCGCGCAAAGAGCCGTACTTCAAGGAAACCCTGTTCGTCATCGTCGGTGACCATGGTTTCGGCAACGAGCGCCAGATCACCGAAATGGATCTGGGTCGCTTCAACGTGCCGATGCTGATGATCGCACCAGGCATCCAGGAGAAGTTTGGTACGCTCGACCACACCGTGGGTACGCAGATCGACATTGTGCCGACCATCATGGGGCGTCTCGGTGGCGAAGTGCGTCATCAATGCTGGGGTCGGGACTTGCTCGATCTGCCGGAAGGCGATACCGGTTTCGGTGTGATCAAGCCTTCGGGCAGCGAGCAGACTACTGCGATCGTTACCGCTGATCAGATCCTCGTGCTGCCGAGAGACAAGGATATGGGGCCGAAGATCTGGAATTATCAGTTGGGCGCCAATCCAGGTGCCCAAGTAGTGCCGAATGCACCGCGCACTGCCGAGTTGAAGCTCAAGCTCGAAGCGTTCCTGCAAACAGCGACCAAGAGCCTGATGGACAACACTGCCGGTGTAATCCACGGCAAGCCGGACTGATCCAGCTGCAAAGATCCGCACAATAAAAAAGAGGCCCTGAAAAGGGCCTCTTTTTTTATGCCTGGATCGTTATATCCGACCGAGTAACAGCAGCACCAGCAGCACGACCAACACAACGCCGATAATGCCCGATGGACCATAACCCCAACTTCTGGAGTGCGGGAAGACCGGCAGACCACCGATCAGCAACAGGATCAGGATAATGATAAGAATTGTGCCCATGGTGATTTCCTTGTTGATAGCGTTCGAGAAGTCTTGGTGTTTCAGGGCGGCTGGAGAATAACTAATTCCAGACGGCTTACAAATTCCGACTCGTATGAATGAAAGAAAATTCAATGTTTTTTTAAGGTATTTGGATTGCTTGCTTATTTCCTTTTAAAGGTGCTGATCTTTTGATCTTTACGCCACGGTTTGCCCTCACCATTCAGCAATCTGATAGAGCGTGGGTGGACACCGTTCCTTCGCTACACTCGGCGAATCTTTCCCGGAACAACAAGGCTGTCTGCTATGCAAAATCGCATGATGATCACTGGCGCGGGCTCAGGCCTGGGTCGCGAAATCGCGCTGCGCTGGGCGCGTGAAGGCTGGCAACTGGCCTTGTCCGACGTCAGCGAACCCGGTCTGCAGGAAACCTTGAAACGGGTCCGTGAGGTTGGCGGCGACGGTTTTATCCAGCGCTGCGATGTGCGTGATTACAGCCAGCTCACCGCGTTCGCCCAGGCTTGCGAGGAGAAACTTGGCGGTATCGATATCATCGTCAACAACGCTGGTGTCGCTTCCGGCGGGTTCTTCAGCGAACTGTCGCTGGAAGACTGGGACTGGCAGATAGCGATCAACCTGATGGGCGTGGTCAAGGGCTGCAAGGCGTTCCTGCCGTTGCTTGAGCAAAGCAAAGGCAAGATCATCAACATCGCCTCCATGGCGGCGCTGATGCAAGGCCCGGCCATGAGCAACTACAACGTCGCCAAGGCGGGGGTGGTGGCATTGTCGGAAAGCCTGTTGATCGAACTGGCGCAACAGGAAGTCGGCGTGCATGTGGTCTGCCCGTCGTTCTTCCAGACCAACTTGCTCGACTCGTTCCGTGGCCCGACCCCGGCGATGAAAGCGCAGGTCGGCAAGTTGCTGGAAAGTTCGCCGATCAGCGCAGCGGACATTGCCGAGTACATCTATCAGCAAGTAGCCGCCGGCGAATTCATGATCTTGCCCCACGAACAAGGGCGCATGGCATGGGCCATCAAACAGAAGAATCCGCAACTGCTCTACAACGAGATGACCTCCATGGCCGATAAAATGCGCACCAAGGCCAAACAAAACAACGGTTGATCTTGTCCGTAGCACTTTCCGTCGTTAGGGTGGCCGCAATGGTCACCCTGTCGAGACGCGATAATGCTCAATTACTTGTGGTTCTTCCTCGCGGCATTATTTGAAATCGCCGGTTGTTTCGCCTTCTTCATGTGGCTGCGTCAGGGCAAAAGTGCGCTGTGGGTAATCCCGGCGCTGCTCAGCCTGACGTTGTTTGCGCTGTTGTTGACGCGCGTTGACGCGGCCTACGCCGGGCGTGCCTATGCCGCTTACGGCGGGATCTACATCGTGGCGTCCATTGGTTGGCTGGCCGTGGTCGAGCGGGTTCGGCCATTGGGGTCGGACTGGATCGGCGTGGCACTGTGCGTGATCGGTGCCAGTGTGATTCTGTTCGGGCCGCGCTTTTCTGCTGCTTGAGATGAGGGCTGTTTAACAATTTGCGGGAAACGTCTGAAGGGCGGCGCGCTGAAGGGTTGTAGGGCATTACTGATTTGCCCGCGATGCATTGAACCGGCGCCGTAAGCCGCGCATCTTCATTGCTCGCTAATCCTGAAGGACGAATCTCATGCTTGTACTCAGCCGTGTCGTTGGTGAGTTGATTTCAATTGGTGACGACATCACCGTGCGCGTTCTGTCAGTGAACGGTGCAAGTGTGCGCTTTGGCGTCGAGGCACCCAAGAAGGTCAATGTGCATCGCGCGGAAGTCTACGAGCGGATCCAGCGCAAACAGGCCCTGGAAAAGGCCCGTTGAGGTTTCAGTCAAACAGATGCTTGGGCACGTCATGCTTGAGCATCAACTGGCACTGCTCGCTGTCGGGATCAAAAACAATCAATGCCTGGCCCTTGGTCAGCGCCTGACGCACACGCAGAACACGGGTTTCCAGCGGAGTGTCGTCGCCGTTGTCGGTACCGTCGCGGGTGACGAAATCTTCGATCAGGCGGGTGAGGGTGTCGACTTCAAGAGCGTCGTAAGGGATGAGCATGGGCACCTCGGCTAAATCAATGTCGCGATGCTACGGCGATTGATCTTCGCCTGCCAGTTTTGTGTTGTCTTGGCCGGCCCCATCGCCGGCCAGCCAGCTCTCACAGGGATTGATGCTGTACACAAAAGTTGTGTTCCACCGAAATAACGGTGGGAGCTGGCTGGCCAGCGATGGGGTCAGTCATCGCACTACAACATCTGGATCAATTGTCTGAACGCTGCCCCACCAGACTGTCCACTGGTGGCACCCGCGTATCGCTTTCCATCTGCGTGTCGTGCTCGATCTGATGACTGAAGCGGTCCAGCGAAGCATTCGCCGGGGCCGCGTCGCTGGCGAATACCGGCGGGCTCAGGATGTACGCCCCGAGCAAGCGGCTCAGCGCTGCCAGGCTGTCGATGTGCGTACGCTCATAGCCGTGAGTCGCATCGCAGCCAAAGGCGAGCAGAGCGGTGCGGATATCGTGGCCGGCGGTCACCGCCGAATGCGCGTCGCTGAAGTAATAACGGAACAGATCACGGCGCACCGGCAACTCGTTTTCACTGGCCAGGCGCAGCAGGTGCCGCGACAGGTGATAGTCGTACGGCCCGCCGGAATCCTGCATCGCCACACTCACGGCGTGTTCGCTGGAGTGCTGCCCCGGCGCGACCGGTGCGATGTCGATGCCGACAAACTCACTGACGTCCCATGGTAAGGCCGCCGCTGCACCGCTGCCGGTTTCCTCGGTGATGGTGAACAGCGGATGACAGTCGATCATCAGTTCCTGACCGCTGTCGACGATGGCTTTGAGTGCCGCCAGCAGCGCTGCGACGCCAGCCTTGTCATCGAGGTGGCGGGCGCTGATGTGGCCGCTTTCGGTGAATTCCGGCAATGGATCGAACGCCACCACGTCACCGACGTTGATGCCCAGCGACTCGCAATCGGCCCGGGTTGCGCAGTAGGCGTCCAGGCGCAGTTCGACGTGATCCCAACTGATCGGCATCTCGTCAACGGCGGTATTGAACGCATGCCCGGAGGCCATCAGCGGTAACACGCTGCCGCGAATCACACCGTTGTCGGTGAACAGGCTGACGCGACTGCCCTCGGCAAAACGGCTCGACCAGCAGCCGACCGGTGCGAGCGTCAACCGACCGTTGTCTTTGACCGCACGGACCGCGGCACCGATGGTGTCCAGGTGCGCGGAAACGGCGCGGTCGGGGCTGTTCTTTTTACCCTTGAGCGTCGCGCGAATGGTGCCGCGTCGGGTCATCTCGAACGGAATGCCGAGTTCTTCCAGACGCTCGGCAACATAACGCACGATGGTGTCGGTAAACCCGGTGGGGCTGGGAATGGCGAGCATTTCCAGCAGTACTTTTTGCAGATAGTTGAGATCCGGTTCGGGGGTTTGGAGGGTCATGGAAACTCCTGATGGGTTGAGCACATCGATGGTTTCGATGAGGAGGGAGAGTTTGCGTCGCTTGTCAGGCCCTCATCGCTGGCAAGCCAGCTCCCACAGGGGAATGCGGTCACATGTGGGAGCTGGCTTGCCAGCGATGGCGTCAGACCAGACAAAGCAGATTCAGGAAACAACCGGCTGACTGTGCGGAAACAACAAATCCACAAAGCGTTCAGCCGTGGGCTGCGGCTCATGGTTGGCGAGACCGGCCCGTTCGTTGGCTTCTATAAACACGTAGTCCGGCTGATCCGCCGCCGGCACCATCAGATCGAGGCCGACCATCGGAATGTCCAGCGCCCGCGCCGCCCGCACTGCTGCGTCGACCAGCGTTGGATGCAGAATCGCCGTGACGTCTTCCAGTGTGCCGCCGGTGTGCAGATTCGCCGTGCGTCTTACGAACAAATGTTCGCCGGCCGGCAAGATGCTGCTGTAGTCGTAACCCGCCGCATGCAGCGTGCGCTGGGTTTCGTGGTCCAGCGGGATTTTGCTTTCGCCGCCCGTGGCCGCTTGCCGGCGTCGGCTCTGGGCTTCGATCAGCGCACCAATCGAATGCTGACCGTCACCGATCACTTCGGCCGGTCGGCGAATGGCTGCCGCCACCACTTCAAAACCAATCACCAGAATCCGCAGATCCAGACCTTCGTGAAAGCTCTCCAACAGCACACGGCTGTCAAACTGCTTCGCAGTTTCGATGGCCTGCTGCACCTCTTCGATGCTCTGCAAATCCACGGCCACGCCCTGACCCTGTTCACCGTCGAGCGGTTTGACCACCACCCGCTGATGCTCATCAAGAAACTCCAGATTGTCGTCAGCGTTGCCAGCCAGTTGCTGCGACGGCAATTTCAGTCCCGCGCCTTTGAGCACTTTGTGGGTCAGGCTTTTGTCCTGGCACAGGCTCATGCTGATCGCGCTGGTCAGGTCGCTCAGCGATTCGCGGCAGCGTACGCGGCGCCCGCCGTGACTGAGAGTGAACAGCCCGGCGTCGGCGTCATCCACCTGCACATCGATGCCACGCCGATGAGCTTCTTCAACGATGATCCGCGCATACGGATTGAACTGCGCTTCAGGACCCGGGCCGAGAAACAGCGGTTGATTGATGCCGTTCTTGCGCTTGATTGCAAAGGTCGACAGGTTGCGGAAACCGAGTTTGGCGTAAAGGCTTTTCGCCTGACGGTTGTCGTGCAGTACCGACAGATCCAGGTAGCTCAAACCGCGACTCATGAAGTGCTCGATCAAGTGCCGCACCAGCACTTCGCCGACTCCGGGCCGCGAACACTGTGGATCAACGGCCAGGCACCAGAGACTGCTGCCGTTTTCCGGATCGTTGAACGCCTTGCAATGATTGAGGCCCATGACACTGCCGATCACCGCGCCGCTGTCCTCGTCCTCGGCCAGCCAGTACACCGGGCCGCCCTCATGACGCGGGGTCAACAGCGCGGCGTCGATCGGCAACATGCCACGCGCCTGGTACAGCTGATTGATCGCCTGCCAGTCCGCTTCGCTTTGCGCACGACGAATGCGAAAGCCACGAAACACGCGAGTGGCGGGGCGATAGTCGCTGAACCACAGGCGCAGCGTGTCGGACGGGTCGAGGAATAACTGCGTCGGTTCGAGGCCAAGAATCTGCTGCGGCGCGGCAACGTACAGGGCGATATCACGCTCGCCCGGCTGCTCATTGAGCAGTTCCTGGGCCAATGACGCAGGGTCGGGAAACGTGTGACCGATCAGCAACCGGCCCCAGCCGCAATGCACGGCAATCGGGGCGGTGTTGAGTTCGCTGCCGTCTTCAGCCAGACGCGCCTGCAATCGTTCATACGACGGTGTCTGGCCGCGTAGCAGGCGTTGGTTAATGGCTGTGGCGTGAGGTTTCATCAATCAGATTCCTTGTTCACTGAGCCACAGGTTCAGGGCTGCCAGTTGCCACAGCTTCGAGCCGCGCAATGGGGTCAGTTGGCCTTGCGGATCAGTCAGCAATTTGTCGAGCATGGCCGGGTTGAACAGGCCGCGATCCTGACTTGGATCGAGCAGCAGTTCGCGTACCCAGCTCAATGTGTCACCTTGCAAATGCTTGAGGCCAGGCACCGGGAAGTAGCCTTTCTTGCGGTCGATCACTTCACTTGGAATGACTCGTCGCGCAGCTTCCTTCAGCACTTGCTTGCCGCCATCGGGCAGCTTGAACTTGCCTGGCACACGGGCCGAGAGTTCAACCAGTCGATAGTCGAGGAACGGCGTGCGCGCTTCCAGACCCCAGGCCATGGTCATGTTGTCGACACGTTTGACCGGGTCGTCGACCAGCATCACCGTGCTGTCCAGACGCAGGGCTTTGTCCACGGCGGCGTCAGCACCTGGCTGGGCGAAATGTTCTTTGACGAAGTCGCCAGCAGCGTCATTGGCGGTCAGCCATTTCGGTTGCACAGTGGCAGCGTAATCGTCGTAGCTACGGTCGAAAAATGCATTGCGATACGCTGCATACGGGTCGGCTGCGCCATCCACCTGCGGATACCAGTGGTAACCGGCGAACAACTCATCGGCACCCTGACCGCTCTGCACAACCTTGCAGTGTTTGGCCACTTCGCGGGACAGCAGATAGAACGCGATGCAGTCATGACTGACCATCGGTTCGCTCATCGCGCGGAACGCGGCGGGCAGTTGCTCGATGATCTCTTTCTCGTCGATGCGCAGTTGGTGATGCTGGGTGCCGTAGTGCTTGGCGATCAGATCGGAATACTGGAACTCATCGCCGCGCTCGCCACCGGCATCCTGAAAACCGATAGAGAAGGTCGACAGGTTTTCCACACCGACTTCACGCAGCAGGCCTACGAGCATGCTCGAATCAACGCCGCCGGACAGCAACACACCGACATCCACCGCCGCACGTTGACGAATTGCCACGGCTTCGCGGGTGCTGTCGAGCACGCGGTCGACCCAGTCCTCGAGGTTGAGGTTTTTCTCGTCCTCGTGTGGGCCGTAAGGCAGGGTCCACCAGGTTTTCTGCTCGGTGGTGCCGTCGGCTTCAACACGCATCCAGGTCGCTGGCGGCAGTTTCTCGATGCCGGCCAGCAGGGTGCGCGGCGCGGGCACCACGGCGTGGAAATTCAGATAGTGGTTGAGCGCTACCGGATCGAGGATCGGGTTGATGTCGCCACCCTTGAGCAGCGCCGGCAGTGCAGAGGCGAAACGCAAGCGCTGGCCGGTGCGCGACAGGTACAGCGGCTTCACGCCGAGACGGTCACGGGCGATGAACAGACGCTGCGCATCGCGCTCCCAAATGGCGAACGCAAACATGCCGTTGAGTTTGGGCAGCAGTGCTTCGCCCCAAGCGTGATAACCCTTGAGCAACACTTCGGTGTCGCCACCGGAATAGAAGGCATAACCCAGTGCTTCGAGCTCAGCGCGCAGTTCCGGAAAGTTGTAGATCGCACCGTTGAAGGCCAGGGACAAACCCAGTTGACTGTCGATCATCGGCTGCGCCGAGCCGTCCGACAGGTCCATGATTTTCAGGCGACGATGGCCCAGGGCAATCGGCCCTTGGGCATGGAAACCCCACGCGTCAGGGCCGCGAGGGGCCAGGTGATGGGTGATTCTCTCAATGGCTGCAAGGTCTGCAGGTTGATGATCAAAACGTAACTCGCCAGCTAATCCACACATAAAATCCTTACCGGTTTTTCCGTTGGGGAGGGGGTCAAACGCTACCTCGCCAAAGGGCGGGTACTCAGAAACTGACCCGCCCCGGTATGTGGAGTTTTAGAACGATAAGTTATAAGCATCCCGTTGAGACAAACGGCAGCCACCGTTCTGGCCGGGCGCGTGTGCGATCCTGCTCAGGTCATGGTTTGTCTTTGACGAGTCGCCTGACCTGTGCGGTGGACGCTTATTTGGCCAACTCCCAACCTCGGTACATGACGTACGGGCGATAAGCGCTTTTATTGAATGGGTGGACGACTCGCCAATCCAGCAGACTCGGCTTCACTTCATAGGCGCTGTCCTTGATCCAGATAAAGTACCTGCTGTTGAAGAGCTGGATCTGCGCTCCGTCTTCATAAGGTTGCCCTGAAGTCTTCAGTCGGCTTGCCACAACGTCTCGTTGCTGGTAACCGGCCAGATCGCGTTTCCATAGAAAAAGGCGTGTGTTTTCACGGTTGCCTACCAGCTCGAACGCGTTGAAGTAATCCGGTAACCGGGTTTGAGCATCGGAGTTTTCTTCGTCTTCGGCAGCAGAGGACGTGGGCTGCTGATTTCGCAGCTCCTTCAGCTCCAGCAATTGCAGCAGTCCCTTCTTCTTTTCTTCAACTGTCCATTCTTCTACCCCGGTAAACAATTCGCTTAGCAGAGCATCCACAGGGGACGACCGCAGGCGCATGCGGAAGGAATAAGTGAGTTGTTCGGACACCGGCGGGCGTGGGTGCAAATGACTATTTGCACGCCGATTGGCATGGGTTGGCAGATTGACTTCATTGACGGGAACGGCAATTCGTTTGGTATCGGTTATAAATGTATTCAGGTTCAGGGTGGCAATATGGGCGAACAGGTTTTCGGCCTTCAACTTTGTCAGCGTTACATATTCCCTGCCGGACAAATCGATGGTCTCTACGCTCCGTTCTTTCCTGTCAACTGGGCCGGTATTCTTTGCTTTCTGTAATTCCTTTAGTTCAGCCAGGCAGGCCGCTTGGTCGACAAGGTTCATCTGGGATGCAAAAAATTTTGGCAGAGGTGTGTCGTTGTGCAGTAGGTATTCAAACTTCTGACGAAAATCATCCGGGCTGTTGTACACATAAAAGCCCGGGCCCCTGTCATTGGGTACATATAATATGTACTGGTTTTTCGTCGGGTCGTCTTTGCTCACTATCAGCATGACCGTGTTGGTGTCGTACTTGCCTAAAAGTTGAACGCTGTAAAACAGGATGCGTCCTTTTTCAGGGGCGCTACCATTGGCAGTGTCGACTTTTTTATCTGTCAGGTTCTTTAGCGTCGACCAGGTTTCTTCATCGATATCCTTGCTGAAGAATTTGGTGTATGCCGCCAATTTCATGTTGAGCATGGCCAGTTGCACGGCATCTGCTCGGGCTTGCGCAGTATTGAACTTTTCCTCGATCATTTTCTGGTATTCGTTGCCAAGATCAAGGCTGCGGCTCAGCGCAGAAAATTCCTGGGCGGTGATTTTCTCCTTGGGAATATCGTCATCAGACACGTCGTGAGGACTGAACACGATTTCGCTGTCACTTGAGTAGTAATCGGCGGCGGCTTCGGTCTCCGTGAAGTTCAACATCGCAGCCTGCAGCAAGGTAATACTGTAATCCGCATCATCCGTGGAAGCTTTCGGTTTGAGCTTGATTTTGTGTTTGGAGGTGACCCTGGCTGGGTATTTAGTTCGCATCGTCATGTTGAACTTTCGCTTGCAGAAGACGCTGGGTGTCTCGAGTGATGAAAGTGATTGGTCGACAGCGTTCTGAAGAACAAACGCCTCTTCCAGTGCCGCACGATATTCATCAATCTTGCTTTTGTGCGAAGGTTCAAAGTTTTCCAGAGATGTGGCCAGGAAGTTTGCTACAGGCGTTGTCATGTCCTGATCGGTGATTTTTTCGAAAGCGTTGTTGACGACTTCATGGGCGTGATTGTTATTTGTCGAGTTGTCTGTCGGTGATGTCATGTAGGAAAGCTCATCTATTGGGTGTGGAGCTAGCCTACGGATGTTTCGTGGATAAATATAACTTCAATATTGAATGGTTTTAGGGTGTGTTTGTGCAAGACTTTGAAAGCTTGATATAGATATGTAGTGCACGATTGTTGTCGTTGTGTGCTCCATATGATGTATCTGCGATATATCGTTATTGTCGGGTTGTAATTTGGTTTCAAGTCGATAGGTTTATTGGCTCCAACCTGCAATAAAGGATTATTGCCATGAAAACCGAAACGGAAAACTCCGGCCCGCAGCCGTGAGCCGTGAGCCGCGTAAGGCGGCTGGCGAAGGGGGGAATAGCTTAAAACTTTTGCTTGCTCTTGGCTGGGACCTGTTTCGGCTGGAAAAACTGGATCCATGGGCTCGATACGCCTGGTGGATCTGGGCATCTGTGCGATGCCCGAGCTGTAACGGTTATTTGCCGCGAATCAGTTGACGTAATGCAAAACGATTGGGATGACAGGCCTCGGCCACGCTGCGTGGCACCGGCAACGGCTCATTGTCCAGCCAAGCGGCGAGCAGCTCACCCGACAGCGGCGCGGTGATCAGCCCGCGCGAGCCGTGGCCGCTGTTGACGTACAGACCGTCGAGCCACGGGCAGGCGATGTCCGGCACTTGCCGGGCATCTTTGCTCAGCGCGGCATACGCCTGAATGAAGGCTTCACGGTCGGCGAGCGGGCCGACAATCGGCAAATAATCCGGACTGGTGCAACGAAAGGCTGCGCGCCCCTCAAGGTCTTCAGCATTGAGTTCGTTGATGGCCAGACGGGCAACCAGATCGCTGGAGATCTCTTCAAGCATCGCCAGATTGCCCAGGTGTTCGGCGGTGGTCGGGGTCAGGTCATCGCTATTGAAATCGAAGCTGGCGCCGAGGGTATGTTCGCCCAGCCGCGCGGGCGCAACGTAGCCTTCGGCGCACAACACGGTGGACAGCGCCTGACTTTGTCCGGTCTGCGCCAAACGGGTGATCTGCCCGCGAATGCGCTTGAGCGGTAACTCGGCGCTTTGGGCGAAACGCTTGATCTCGGCAGCGCCGGCCAGCACCACGACCGGCGCGCTGGCGAGCAAATGGTCACCGTCGAAGGCTTGCCACTGGTCATCGACCCTGCGCAGTTCGACAGCTTCCTGATGGCTGAGCAATTTGATCTTCGGGTGCGTCGCTTGTGCCTGGCACAACGCGGGCGGATGCACCCAACCCCCTTCGGGATAGTACAAGCCGCCATGGGCCAGACCGACACCGGCGCGGGTTTGCGCCTCGGGCTGTTCGAGCCACTGCAACAGGTCTTCGGGGAACGCAGCGGCCAATTGCGCGTGGCGTTCGGCTTCCTTGGCGTTGAACGCCAGTTGCAGCACGCCGCAATCGTCCCAGTCGGTGCCGCGTTGCAGGGTTTCAAGCAGGCGTCGGGTGTAACCGAAACCGCTGACGATCAGTTGCGACAGCGCGGTGCCATGGGCAGACAGTTTCAAATACAGCACGCCCTGGGGATTGCCCGACGCTTCTTGCGCAACGCCAGCATGACGCTCCAGCAAACTCACTTGCCAGCCGCGTGACGCGAGGCTGGCCGCCGTGGCGCAGCCGGCCAGACCGGCGCCGATCACCAAGGCTCGCCGCTCACCGGTCAATGGCCTCGGGCGCGCAAACCAGGGTTTCTCGGCAGCGGGCGGCGCAACGCCTTCGGGCCAGCCGAGGAACTCACCACGCAGGATTTCCCATTTGTGGCCGATGCCCGGCGTGCGCTTCATCTTGAACCCGGCGGCATTGAGCAAGCGCCTTACCCAACCGGTGCTGGTGAAGGTGCTGATGGTCGAGCCGGGCGCCGCCAGACGTGCCAGTTCGGCGAACAGTTCGGCCGTCCACATGTCGGGGTTTCTTGCCGGAGCGAAGCCGTCGAGGAACCACGCATCGACCTGGGCATCGAGCTGCGGCAATTGCTCAAGGGCATCGCCGATCAGCAGTGTCAGTGTGACGCGACCATCGGCCAGCGTGATGCGCTGGAAGCCCTGATGAATGGCCACGTAATGCTTCAACAACTGATCGGCCAGCGGCTTGAGTTCCGGCCACAGGGCCAGAGCGCGGTGCAGATCCGCCGGGCTCAGCGGGTACTTTTCGACACTGACAAAATGCAGCTGTGCACCTGCCACGGCATGCTGTTCGAACACTTGCCAGGCGCAGAGAAAATTCAACCCGGTGCCGAACCCGGTTTCTCCGATAACCAGTCGTCCACCTGCCGGCAGTGCCGCAAAACGCTCAGCCAGACGGTTCTGCTCAAGGAACACATAACGGGTTTCATCGAGCCCCGACTGATCGGAAAAGTACACGTCATCGAAGACACGTGAACGCGGGCGTCCGTTTTCATCCCAGTCGAGTTGGGCGTGGGGCGATACAGGTTTCATGGCAGGCTCGGCAATGACAAGGCGGCCATTCTAGCCGATCAGGCGCAGGGCGCTTGATCCATGGCAATTAGCGTCTTGACGGAATCACGGAAGATCGCGGTCCTCCATAATCAGGAGGTCTGTGTGGCGTGGGAATTTGTGCCCTGTATCCGTGCCCAATCCGCTAGTCTTGCTGAATTCTGGAAGGAGCCGTCCAATGTTTGAATCCGCTGAAATCGGTCATGCCATCGACAAAGACACCTACGAGGCTGCCGTCCCTGCGCTGCGTGAAGCACTGCTCGAAGCCCAGTTCGAATTGCAGCAGCAAAAGCGTTTCCCGGTAATCGTGTTGATTAATGGCATCGAAGGCGCGGGCAAGGGCGAGACGGTCAAGTTGCTCAACGAGTGGATGGATCCGCGACTGATCGAGGTGCGCACTTTCGACCAGCAGACGGATGAAGAGCTGGCGCGACCACCGGCTTGGCGCTACTGGCGGATGCTGCCGGCCAAGGGGCGGATGGGGATTTTCTTCGGCAACTGGTACAGCCAGATGCTCCAGGGCCGTGTTCATGGTTTGTTCAAGGACCCGCGGCTGGATCAGGCGATCGCCGGCGCCGAGCGTCTGGAAAAGATGCTTTGCGATGAAGGCGCGCTGATCTTCAAGTTCTGGTTTCACCTGTCCAAAAAACAAATGAAGGCCCGGCTCAAGGCCCTCGCCGACGATCCGCTGCACAGCTGGCGCATCAGCCCGCTGGACTGGCAGCAATCGCAGACCTACGACAAGTTCGTCAAATACGGCGAGCGCGTGCTGCGCCGCACCAGCCGCGACTATGCGCCGTGGCACGTCATCGAAGGCGCGGATGCCAACTATCGCAGTCTGGCGGTAGGCAAGATTCTCCTTGAAGGTTTGCAAGCTGCCCTGAAGCGTCCGGACGTTCATCCTCACGAAGTCAGCGCCGCGCCGCTGGGCACTGCGGTCGATCAATTGAACCTGCTCGACAGCCTGGACCTGAGCCAACACCTGGAAAAGAAAGACTACGAAGAACAATTGATCACCGAGCAGGCCCGGCTGTCCGGGCTGATGCGTGACAAGCGCATGCGTCGGCACGCCTTGGTGGCGGTGTTCGAAGGTAACGATGCGGCGGGCAAGGGCGGGGCGATTCGCCGGGTGGCGGCGGCACTCGATCCGCGCCAATACAGCATCGTGCCGATTGCCGCGCCGACCGAAGAGGAACGCGCGCAACCGTATCTTTGGCGTTTCTGGCGGCATCTGCCGGCGCGGGGCAAGTTCACCGTATTCGATCGTTCGTGGTACGGCCGGGTTTTGGTGGAGCGCATCGAGGGTTTCTGCCCGCCGGCCGACTGGTTGCGCGCCTACAGCGAGATCAACGACTTTGAAGAGCAGCTCGCCGATGCTGGCGTGATCGTGGTCAAGTTCTGGCTGGCGATCGACAAGGACACACAAATGAAGCGTTTCCAGGAGCGCGAAGAAATTCCCTTCAAACGCTTCAAGATCACCGAAGACGACTGGCGCAACCGCGACAAGTGGGACGCCTATCGCACCGCAGTGGGCGACATGGTTGATCGCACCAGCACCGAGATCTCGCCGTGGACGCTGGTCGAGGCCAATGACAAGCGCTGGGCGCGGGTCAAAGTGTTGCGCACGATCAACCTTGCGTTGGAAGAAGCCTTCGAGAAATCCGACAAGAAGGCCAAAAAGCACAAGGACTGAAACGATGGGCACGCATACGCGGGGTGAATGATTGTCGCGGTTGGTAATGGGGTGGACTTATGCTCAGGTCCACTCTCAACCGATAACAACAATGAGGTATGCCATGCGTGAAGTGGTGATCGTCGACAGCGTACGGACCGGCCTGGCCAAATCCTTTCGCGGCAAGTTCAACCAGACCCGTCCCGATGACATGGCGGCTCATTGCGTCAACGCGTTGCTGACACGCAATGACATCGACCCGACCAGTGTCGAGGATTGCATCGTCGGTGCCGGCTCCAACGAGGGCGCGCAGGGCTACAACATCGGTCGCAACGTTGCGGTGCTTTCGCGTCTGGGTACCGGCACCGCCGGCATGACCCTCAATCGTTTCTGCTCTTCGGGCTTGCAGGCTATTGCGATTGCCGCCAACCAGATCGCCTCGGGCTGCAGCGACATCATCGTCGCGGGCGGCGTCGAATCGATCAGCCTGACGATGAAAAGCGTTAACACCGATCACCTGATCAACCCGCTGCTCAAGCAACAAACGCCTGGCATCTATTACACGATGGGCCAGACCGCCGAAGTGGTTGCACGTCGTTATGGCGTCAGCCGTGAGGCGCAGGATCGCTACGCGCTGCAAAGTCAGTTGCGTACGGCTCAGGCCCAGGCGGCCGGTTTGTTCGACGAAGAAATCGTGCCGATGGCGGTGAAGTATCGCGTCGAGGACAAAAACAGCGGCGAAGTGCAGATCCTCGATGGTGTCGTCGAGCGCGACGACTGCAACCGCCCGGACACTACTTATGAAAGCCTTGCCGGGCTTAAACCAGTGTTCGCCGACGATGGTTCGGTGACGGCTGGCAACTCGTCGCAACTGTCCGACGGCGCGTCGATGACGCTGGTGATGAGCTTGGAAAAGGCGCTGCAACTGGGGCTCAAGCCGAAGGCGTTTTTCCGCGGTTTCACCGTGGCCGGTTGCGAGCCGGACGAGATGGGCATCGGCCCGGTGTTCTCGGTGCCGAAACTGCTCAAGGCCAAGGGCTTGCAGGTGGCTGACATCGACTTGTGGGAGTTGAACGAGGCGTTTGCTTCACAGTGCCTGTACAGCCGTGATCGGCTGGAGATCGATAACGACAAATACAACGTCAATGGCGGCTCGATTTCCATCGGCCACCCGTTCGGCATGACCGGGTCGCGGCAGGTCGGGCATCTGGTGCGGGAGTTGCAGCGGCGTAACTTGCGTTACGGCATCGTCACCATGTGCGTGGGCGGCGGGATGGGGGCGACGGGGTTGTTTGAGGCGGTGCTCTAAACGCAGAAAAATGCGTTGAATGATCTACCGCTTTCTCGAGCAGGCTCGCTCCCACATTGGAATGCAGTTCCCTGTGGGAGCGAGCCTGCTCGCGAATGAATTCACCAAGGATTAGCGATTTGAATCCTGAAGTTGCATCCGCGCGATGTAGGCCTTTATCTCCTGCTCAGCCTTCTCATGGCTGTCAAACGGCCCCTCAAGTGTATTTTCCCGGGTGCTGAAAAACAGTTCGCCATTAACCCGACACACTCGGTCACTGCGAAAGTGCGTGGCGGGGGCGGGGTCTTGGGCGCGCATGCCTAACATGATCGGTCTCCCTGCTGATGCAACGCTTGGGCTGGATCGAATGAGCTTATGTCTGAACCACTTGGCCCGCCTGATCAGCCGATCAACGGCGTTGCGTCAACTTGATGCAGCGACCTGTACAGTTTCATTTGCGGCCCGGCTCTAACTGTCCCTGTGTTGCATCAGGCGCGAGGCCTAGAATGAGCGCTCCAGTCAGCAGGCTTTGGGGTTCGCATGCACATTTCATCTGGGCGCTGGGCCTACGGTTTGTTCCTGGCGCTGCTGACGGCTTTTCTGTGGGGCATCCTGCCGATCAAACTCAAACAGGTGTTGCTGGTGATGGACCCGATCACGGTGACCTGGTTTCGTCTACTGGTGTCCGGCGGCTGCCTGTTCATTTACCTGGCCGCGGTCAAGCGCCTGCCGAGCCGCAAAGTGCTCGGGCCCAAGGGGGGCTGGCTGGTGCTGATGGCGGTGCTCGGGCTGGTCGGCAACTATGTGCTGTACCTGATGGGGCTAAACCTGCTCAGCCCGGGCACCGCGCAACTGGTGGTGCAGATGGGCCCGATCATGTTGCTGATCGCCAGTCTGTTTGTGTTCAAGGAGCGTTTCAGCATCGGGCAGGGCATTGGCCTGGCGGTGTTGCTGATCGGTTTTGTGCTGTTTTTCAATCAGCGGCTGGCGGAGTTGCTGACCTCATTATCGGATTACACCGCGGGCGTATTGCTGGTGCTGTTGGCATCGACCGTGTGGACGTTCTACGCCTTGGGCCAGAAGCAATTGCTGTCGGCGTGGAATTCGTTGCAGGTGATGATGGTGATTTACCTGTTTTGCGCGTTGTTGCTGACACCCTGGGTGCATCCACTCGAAGCGCTTGAGTTGAGCCCGGTGCAGGGCTGGCTGTTGCTGGCGTGCTGCATGAACACGCTGATTGCCTACGGCGCGTTTGCCGAAGCATTGGCGCATTGGGAGGCTTCGCGGGTCAGTGCGACGCTGGCGATCACGCCGTTGGTGACATTCGTGGCCGTGGCGATTGCGGCCGGGATCTGGCCGCAATACGTGCATGCCGAGCAGATCAATGCGCTGGGGTATGGCGGGGCGGTGCTGGTGGTGCTGGGTTCGGCGCTGGTGGCGTTGGGGCCTTCGTTGATTGCCGGGCTCAAGGCGCGGCGGCTGCGGATGGCTTGAAGGTCAAAAGATCGCAGCCTGCGGTAGCTCCTACAGTTGGAATGCGTTCCCCTGTAGGAGCTACCGCAGGCTGCGATCTTTTTGCTTCTAGCCTTTGGCGCCCGCCTCGATCATGTTCTCCGGCCGCACCCACGCATCAAACTCTTCATCAGTCAGATAGCCCAACTCCAGCGCCGCTTCGCGCAAGGTCAGACCTTCGCTGTAAGCCTTCTTGGCGATTTCTGCGGATTTGTCATAACCGATGTGCGGGTTCAACGCCGTCACCAGCATCAGACCGCGCTCCAGATGCTGGGCCATGACCTGCGCATCCGGCTCGAGTCCTGCGATGCAGTGCTGCTGGAAGTTGCTGCAACCGTCACTGAGCAAGCGGATCGATTGCAGCAGGTTGTGGATGATCACCGGTTTGTACACGTTCAACTGCAAGTGGCCCTGGCTCGCGGCAATGCCGATCGTCACGTCATTGCCCAGCACCTGGCAGGCGAGCATCGACAGCGCTTCGCACTGGGTCGGATTGACCTTGCCCGGCATGATCGAGCTGCCCGGCTCGTTGGCCGGCAAGCGCACTTCAGCGAAACCTGCGCGGGGGCCCGAGCCGAGCAAGCGCAAGTCGTTGGCGATTTTCATCAGGGCCACGGCGAGGGTTTTCAACGCGCCGGACAGACTGGTCAGCGGTTCATGACCGGCCAGCGCGGCAAATTTGTTCGGCGCGGTGATGAAGGGCAGGCCGGACAACGCAGCGAGCTCTGCCGCAATGGCCTCGCCAAAACCGTGCGGCGAATTCAGCCCGGTACCGACGGCGGTACCGCCCTGTGCCAGTTCACACACCGCCGGCAGTGCCGCGCGGATCGCCCGCTCGGCGTAATCCAGTTGCGCTATGAAGCCCGACAATTCCTGACCGAAGGTAATCGGCGTCGCGTCCATCATGTGCGTGCGGCCGGTTTTCACCAGTTTCATGTGCCGCGCGGCCAGTTCAGCCAAGCCACCTGACAGCTCGGCAATCGAAGGCAGCAGCTGCTCTTGCACGGCTTTGACCGTGGCGATGCTCATGGCAGTGGGGAAGCAGTCGTTGGAGCTTTGCGAGCGATTGACGTGATCGTTCGGGTGGACCGGGGTCTTGCCGCCGCGTGGATTGCCGGCCAGTTCGTTGGCACGACCGGCGATCACTTCGTTGACGTTCATGTTGCTTTGAGTGCCGCTGCCGGTCTGCCAGACCACCAGCGGGAACTGGTCGTCGTGCTGGCCGTCGAGGACTTCGTCGGCAGCCTGCTCGATCAGGCGGGCAATGTCGGCGGGCAGGTCACCGTTGCGGTCGTTGACCCGCGCGGCGGCTTTCTTGATCAGGGCCAGGGCGTGCAGTACCGGCAGCGGCATGCGTTCCTGACCAATGGCGAAGTTGATCAGCGAGCGTTGCGTCTGAGCACCCCAGTATGCGTCGTCCGGGACCTCGATCTGGCCCAGGCTGTCGGTTTCGATACGGCTCATCGTGCACACTCCTGTTGGTCTGTTTGCGCAGTTTAGGCCGGTGTCGGCCCTGGTGGTTCCCTCGAATCGATTGTTGACCGGTAAAACCCCGCCAATCAAGCGCGGCAAGGCTTTGGGGGTTGAGCCGCGATGAATGTTAGGCGCAGAATGGGCGCCCTTGGGGTTTTACCTCGCCTAGCTGAAAAGGAAACTCGATGACTCGTCTTCGTGCCATCTGCACCGCAGTAGCCCTGGTTTGCGCCAGCGGCCAGGCCCTCGCCGATACCGCCAGCCACAACGCCAGTGCCGAAGCTTTCCTGACTCTGGCGCACGCTGACAAACTGGGCACCCCGGTGTACATGCAAGTACAGCAAATGTTTGCCCAGCGTTTTGAACAGACCAAAGCCCCGGAAGCCAAGAAAGCCGTGCTGGAAACCTATCAGGCCAAGGCTAACGCTGCGCTGGACCAGGCCATCGGCTGGAACAAGCTCAAGCCGGACATGGTCAAGCTCTACACCAGCAACTTCAGCGAGTCCGAGCTCAAGGACCTCGTCGCGTTCTACAAGTCGCCACTGGGCAAGAAAGTCCTGGAAAAAATGCCGCAGCTGACTCAGCAATCGGCCCAGATGACGCAGGGCAAGCTGGAAAGCGCCGTGCCGGTAGTCAACAAGCTGCTGGAAGACATGACCAAAGAGCTGGCCCCTGCAGCTCCTGCGGCCAAGAAGAAGTAAGCGGAGTTCGTGATGACCATGCAACAACGCATCGAATCCACGCTGGCGCTGCTTCAGCCTGAGCATCTGCAAGTGCTGGATGAAAGCCATATGCACAGTCGTGGGTTACAGACTCACTACAAGGCCGTGGTAGTCAGCGCGCAGTTCGAAGGGCTGAGCCGGGTCAAGCGCCACCAGAAAGTCTACGGCACGCTTGGCGAGCTGATGGGTGAGTTCCATGCGTTGGCGCTGCACACCTACACCCCGCAGGAATGGGCAGAGACTGGCGCCGCCCCCGCGTCGCCAACCTGTGCCGGAGGAGGGCATTAAAAGCAGCTGCATGCTTTGAGCTTCAAGCCGCAAGTTAAAGCACAGCGCTATTGGCTTGTCGCTTGAAGCTCGCCGCTCGAAGCCGCTTTTTTGCTAGAATCCGCAACGCGCCGCTCACCCGGCGCGTTTTTTTTCGCATCCGGTTCACCCTTTACGAGGGTAGCCACCTGGAGAAATACCCATGACACAACCGATTGTCGTGGCGGCACTGTATAAGTTCGTCACCCTCGAAGATTACGTCAACCTGCGCGAGCCACTGCTGCAAGCGATGGTCGACAACGGCATCAAAGGCACCTTGCTGATTGCCGAAGAAGGCATCAACGGCACGGTTTCCGGCACTCGCGAAGGCATCGATGGCCTGCTCGCCTGGCTGAAGAACGACCCGCGCATGATCGACATCGACCACAAAGAGTCGTACTGCGACGAGCAGCCGTTCTACCGCACCAAGGTCAAACTGAAGAAAGAGATCGTCACCCTCGGTGTTGACGGCGTCGACCCGAACAAAAAGGTTGGCACCTACGTTGATCCGCAAGACTGGAACGCGTTGATCAGCGACCCTGAAGTGCTGTTGATCGACACGCGCAACGATTACGAAGTGTCGATCGGCACCTTCGAAGGCGCCATCGATCCGAAAACCACCAGTTTTCGCGAATTCCCCGACTACATCAAAGCGCACTTCGACCCGGCCGTGCACAAGAAGGTCGCAATGTTCTGCACCGGTGGCATCCGCTGCGAAAAGGCATCGAGCTACATGTTGGGCGAAGGCTTTGAAGAGGTTTACCACCTCAAGGGCGGCATTCTGAAGTACCTCGAAGAGGTGCCGCAGGAAGAAACCAAGTGGCAGGGCGACTGCTTTGTGTTCGACAACCGGGTGACTGTGCGCCACGACCTTACCGAAGGCGACTACGATCAATGTCATGCTTGCCGCACACCGGTCAGCGTTGAAGATCGCACCACCGAGCACTACGTCGCTGGCATCAGTTGCCCGCATTGTTGGAACACGCTGAGCGAGAAGACTCGCCGCAGCGCCATCGACCGGCAGAAGCAGATCGAACTGGCCAAGGCCCGCAACCAGCCGCACCCGATCGGCTTTAACTACAAGCAAGCATCCACCGAGGCTTAACCATGTCTGCGCGCCTGCTCTATGTGATGGATCCGATGTGTTCCTGGTGCTGGGGATTTGCTCCGGTGGCCAAGGCGCTGGTCGAGCAAGCGCAGGCAGCTGGGGTCGAGCTGCATCTGGTGGTGGGCGGATTGCGCACCGGCAGCGGTTCGGCGCTGGAGCCGACCACCCGCCGCTACATTCTTGAACACTGGCAAGCGGTCACCGAGGCCACGGGTCAGCCTTTCAAGCTTGACGGTGCGTTGCCCGAGGGTTTTGTCTACGACACCGAGCCTGCCTGCCGTGCGATTGTCACTGCACGCAGCCTGGCGCCGGATTGTGCGTGGAAACTGGTCGGACTGATCCAGCAGGCGTTTTACGCTGAAGGTCGCGACGTCACTCAGGCCAGCGTACTGGTCGAGTTGGCGGAGCAGGCGGGCGTGCCGCGCATCGAGTTTGCTGCGTTGTTCGACCATGCCGATCAACACAAAGCCACTCAGGCCGATTTCAGCTGGGTGCAGGACCTCGGCATCGCCGGATTCCCCACGCTGCTCGCCGAACGCAACGGCCAGCTGGCATTGCTGACCAACGGTTATCAACCGCTCAGTGAGCTGTCGCCATTGCTGGGCCGATGGCTGGAGCGCGCAGCCTGTGCCTGACCGGGCCGATGACACGCCAGCCGCAAAGCGTATCGACCGGCTGAGCTGGGCAGAAGTCCGGCGACTGGCACTCACTCACAAAAAATCCCTGTGGATCGCCAACGGCGTCGCCGTTCTGGCCACGCTGTGCAGCGTGCCGATTCCGTTGCTGCTGCCATTGCTGGTGGACGAAGTCCTGCTTGGCCACGGCGATGCGGCGCTGAAGGTGATGAATCACCTGTTACCGACGATGTGGCAGCAAGCGGCGGGCTATATCGGCCTGATGCTGGTGGTCACCTTGACCCTGCGTTGCGGCGCGTTGGGCTTTGGCGTGTTGCAGTCGCGGCTGTTTGCGCGTTTGGCCAAGGACATCGTCTATCGCATTCGCGTGCGCTTGATCGAACGGCTGAAGCGTATTTCCCTCGCCGAATATGAAAGTCTGGGCAGCGGCACGGTGACTACCCATCTGGTCACCGATCTCGACACCCTCGACAAGTTTGTCGGTGAAACCCTCAGCCGGTTTCTGGTGGCGATGCTGACGCTGGTTGGCACCGCGAGCATCCTGATGTGGATGCACTGGAAACTGGCGCTGCTGATTCTGCTGTTCAACCCGTTGGTGATCTACGCCACAGTGCAGTTGGGCAAACGCGTCAAACACCTGAAGAAACTCGAGAACGACAGCACCGCGCGTTTCACCCAGGCGCTGAGCGAAACCCTCGACTCGATTCAGGAAGTGCGGGCGGGCAACCGTCAGGGTTTCTTCCTCGGCCGGCTCGGTTTGCGGGCGCAGGAGGTGCGTAACTACGCGATCAATTCGCAATGGAAAACCGACGCCTCCAACCGTGCCAGTGGCCTGCTGTTCCAGTTCGGTATCGACATCTTTCGCGCCGCGGCGATGCTCACCGTGCTGTTCTCCGACCTGTCGATCGGGCAGATGCTCGCGGTGTTCAGTTACCTGTGGTTCATGATCGGTCCGGTGGAACAACTGCTCAACCTGCAATACGCCTATTACGCGGCGGGAGGGGCGCTGGCGCGGATTAACGAACTGCTGGCGCGGGCCGATGAGCCGCAGTATCCGGGCGGCGTCGATCCGTTCAAGGGCCGCGATACCGTGGGCATTGAGGTGCAAGGCCTGAGCTTCGGTTACGGCGATGAACCGGTGCTGGATCAGTTGAACCTGTCCATTGCGCCCGGAGAGAAAGTCGCGATTGTCGGCGCCAGTGGCGGTGGTAAAAGCACCCTGGTGCAATTGCTTCTGGGGCTGTACACGCCGCTGGCCGGGACGATTCGCTTTGGCGGTTCGACCCAGCAGGAAATCGGTCTTGAGACGGTTCGGGAAAACGTCGCGGTGGTGTTGCAGCATCCGGCGCTGTTCAATGACACCGTACGCGCCAACTTGACGATGGGCCGCACGCGCAGCGACGAAGCCTGCTGGCAGGCGCTGGAAATCGCTCAGCTCGAACCCGCGATCCGCGCCTTGCCGGATGGACTCGACAGCATCGTTGGCCGTTCCGGCGTGCGTTTGTCCGGTGGTCAGCGCCAGCGCCTGGCGATTGCGCGGATGATCCTCGCCGAGCCAAAAGTGGTGATCCTCGACGAGGCCACTTCGGCCCTCGACGCTGCCACCGAATACAACCTGCATCAAGCCTTGGCGCGGTTCCTACATGGCCGCACCACGCTGATCATTGCGCACCGGTTATCGGCAGTGAAGCAGGCTGATCGGGTGCTGGTATTCGATGGCGGACAAGTGGCCGAAGATGGCGATCACCAGCAGTTGATTGCCGACGGCGGGCTGTACGCCAAATTGTATGGCCATTTGCAGCAGATTCAGTGTCCCTGAGTTTCTTGCCCTTTTTTGCCCTCAGTGTGTGAATATCATTGAGTAAACCTGCTCGGAAAGCCTCTAAAGATCAGTCGGTTGCACGATCAGCGTTGCAGACGGCCGAGCTGTCCCTTTGACATATCAAAAATTAGCCTAGGCTGAGCTGTCAGGAGCGGGATTTTACGGTTGTTCATCTGGCAGTACTTGCGCAAGGGATCTCATGGAGCAAAAGCGGACTTTCGGAACGCCACGATTGTTGGGCATCGTCTGGCCATTTATTGCCGTCGTGTTGTTTCAAGCGTTATTGGGGGGCGTGAGCCTTTACGTGCTGTCGGCCGTTCGCGGCTACGTTGCTGGGGAAAGTCTCTGGTCCAAGGGCCAGAAAGATGCCATCTACTACCTCAATCTGTACGCGGACAGTCGCGACGAAAAGATATTCCTCAAATACCAGACCGCGATTAGCGTCCCCCAGGGCGGTCATCAGCTCCGTCTGGCGCTGGATCGTCAACCGCCGGATCTGGCCGCTGCACGCGAAGGCATCCTCAAGGGTGGCAACCATCCGGACGACGTCTCCAGCGTGATCTGGCTGTACCTCAACTTCCGTCATTTCAGTTATCTGGAGACTGCCATCGACCGCTGGACGGTGGGTGACGCTTATCTGATCGAGCTGGATGATCTCGCCCGCGAGATGCACCGCAGTATTTCCGAGAATACCGCCAGCAGCGCCGATATCCTGCGCTGGAAGGCGCAGATCTTTGCGATCAATGATGCCGTGACTCCGGCGGCGAAAGCCTTCAGTGATGCCTTGGGCGAAGGCTCGCGGATGATCCTGCGACTGTTGCTGGCGATCAACCTGGCCACGGCGCTGGGGCTGATCGTGCTGGCCTTGTTGCGCACCCAGAAATTGCTCAAGCAGCGCCACGCTTTTGCCGAGGCGCTGCAATTGGAAAAGGATCGCGCGCAGGTCACCCTGCAATCGATCGGCGATGGCGTCATCACTACCGACGTGACGGGGGCCATCGATTACATGAACCCCGCCGCCGAAGCCATGACCCACTGGAAAGCCGAACAGGCCGCCGGTTTGCCGCTGGCGGCGCTGTTCAATTTGCTTGATGACAACGCCCAGGCCGAAGGTCTGACGCTGATCGAACACATTCTCAGTGGTCAACTCGGTGGCGGCAGTGAACACTCAAAGCTGATCCAGCGCCTGGACGGCAGCACGTTGTCGGTGACGCTGGTCGGTGCACCGATCCGCAATGCGGGCAAGGTCAGCGGCACGGTGCTGGTGCTGCACGACATGACCCAGGAACGCCAATACATCGCCAATCTCTCCTGGCAGGCCACCCACGATGCACTGACGGGGCTGGCTAACCGCCGCGAGTTCGAATATCGCCTGGAGCAGGCGCTGCACACCCTCACGCGGCAAGCGGGGCGACACGCATTGATGTTCCTCGATCTGGACCAGTTCAAACTGGTCAACGACACCTGCGGCCATGCGGCGGGCGATGAACTGTTGCGACACATCTGCACGCTGCTGCAATCAGGCCTGCGCGAGGGCGATACGCTGGCGCGGCTTGGCGGTGACGAGTTCGGTATTCTGCTGCAGAACTGCTCGCCGGAGGCGGCGGAGAAAATTGCCGAGGTGCTGCGTCAGACCGTGCAGAACCTGCATTTTGTATGGAAAGGGCGACCATTCCAGACCACGGTCAGTATCGGCCTGGTGCATATCACGCAAACCCCGACGACCCTCGAAACCTCGCTGCGTGCGGCAGATATGGCCTGCTACATGGCCAAGGAAAAGGGCCGCAACCGGGTGCAGGTCTATCACGCCGACGACTCTGAACTGTCGCTGCGCTTCGGTGAAATGGCTTGGGTGCAGCGTTTGCACATGGCGCTGGAAGAGGACCGTTTCTGCCTCTTTGCCCAGGAGATCTCCCCCCTCAAACCAAGTGAGGGCAAGGGTGGGCACATTGAGATTCTCCTGCGTCTGCATGATGAAGCCGGCCGAATGATTCTGCCCGACAGTTTCATTCCTGCTGCTGAACGTTATGGCTTGATGAGTCAGCTGGATCGCTGGGTAGTGCAAAACGTGTTCAAGGTGATTGCTCAATGTATTGCGCAAGAACATGAAGGCCCATTAGCGATGTGTGCGATTAATCTGTCAGGCATTACTATAGGAGATGACGCGTTTTTGAACTTTCTGCGCGAGCAGTTTGTTAACTATTCAATACCGCCTGAAATGATTTGTTTTGAAATTACTGAAACCAGTGCAATTTCAAACTTGGGCAGTGCAATTAGATTTATTAATGAACTCAAAGGCTTAGGTTGCTACTTCTCTCTGGATGACTTTTGTGCCGGAATGTCTTCATTCGCTTATCTGAAACATTTGCCTGTAGACTTCCTGAAGATCGACGGGAGTTTCGTAAAGGATATGCTGGACGACCCGATTAACCGCGCAATGGTCGAAGTGATCAATCACATCGGGCATGTCATGGGTAAGCAGACAATTGCCGAGTTTGTCGAAACAACTCAGATCGAGCAGGCATTGCTTGAAATTGGTGTGGATTACGCACAAGGTTATGTTATTGAGCGTCCGCAATTGTTTACCTGTGACAGTTTGCAAAGTCGGCCCGCCAGACCGCAACCACTGTTGTTCAAAGCGCCTGGCACGTTCCGTTGAAATCTCTCGCCGATCCTTACAATCACAAATCAAAAGGAGCCGAACAGTGATCGACACATTCAACCGAAGCGGACCACTCATGGAAGCCGCAAGTTATCCAGGCTGGGCACAGCAGCTGATAGATGATTGCAGCGAGAGCAAGCGCCGGGTTGTCGAACATGAACTTTACCTGCGCATGCGTGATAACAAACTCAGCGCCAAAACCATGCGCCAGTACCTGATCGGGGGCTGGCCGGTCGTTGAGCAGTTCGCCTTGTACATGGCGCAGAACCTGACCAAGACCAGATTTGCCCGTCATCCCGGCGAAGACATGGCGCGGCGCTGGCTGATGCGCAACATTCGCGTCGAACTCAATCACGCCGATTATTGGGTGCACTGGAGTCGCGCGCACGGTGTAAGCCTTGAGGATCTCCAGGCCCAGCATGTGCCGCCTGAACTGCATGCCTTGAGTCATTGGTGCTGGCATACCAGTTCCGCCGATTCACTGATTGTGGCCATCGCCGCGACCAACTACGCCATCGAAGGTGCGACCGGGGAGTGGTCGGCGCTGGTCTGTTCGAATGGCGTGTACGCTGCGGCATTCCCTGAAGAGGATCGCAAGCGTGCGATGAAGTGGCTGAAGATGCACGCCCAGTACGACGATGCTCATCCATGGGAGGCGCTGGAAATCATCTGCACTCTGGCTGGCATGAGCCCGAGCAAGGCCTTGCAAGTCGAATTGCGTCAGGCCATCTGCAAGAGCTACGACTACATGTACCTGTTCCTGGAGCGGTGCATGCAATTGGAAACGTCCGAACGCTTGCTGGTAAGCCGTGAGCGCCGGGCCGTGCTCGAAAACTGATTATCGGCTTCGCTCAAAGCTAATGTGGGAGCGAGCCTGCTCGCGAAGAGGGCGTGTCAGTCAGCACTCGGTTGACTGACACACCGCTTTCGCGAGCAGGCTCGCTCCCACACTGTTTTGTGCTGTCTGGAAGGATTCAGCCCGCCATTGCCAACCGATTACGCCCCTCACGCTTGGCCACGTACAGCGCACTGTCCGCGCGGCGCAACAGGCTTTCTGCCGATTCACCCGGTAGCAGGGTGGAGCAACCCAGGCTGACCGTCAGCTCGATCAGTTGACCATCGGCGTAATACTCCGCCGCTTGCGCCGCATAACGCAGACGCTCGCCGACCATCGCCGCCGCTTCCCGGCTGGTGTTGGACAGCATGATCAGAAACTCTTCCCCGCCATAACGAAAGACCATGTCGACGTTGCGCAACTGGCTCTTGATCGACGCAGCTACGGCTTTAAGCACGTCATCTCCTGCGCTGTGGCCGTGACTGTCGTTGACGCGCTTGAAGTGGTCGATATCCAGCATCAACACCGACAGCGGCTGCACATGCCGTCGAGACATCTCGATCTCGCGTTGCAGCGTCTGCTCCATTGCGATGCGATTGCCGGCGCCGGTCAGCGGATCACGCAACGCGCTCTGGGTAGCTGCTCGGTACAGCAGGGCATTGCGCATCGGGTATAGCAGCGACGACAGTAGCGATTCGAGATTGCCCTGATCCTGCTCGTTGAAGCGGTGATTGCGGCGGAACACCACTTCGCCCATGTGCTCGCCTTCGTGGCTCAGGCTGTAGCTGACGGAATGGTGGCCGCGTGCGCCGAACTCCAGGCGCAAATCGCTGCCCTTGTGCTCATAGCTCAAGGCGTCAAGCGGCACAAGGCGTTGAACCTCGCGGAAAAACAGACCGAGTATGCGTTGCGGTTCGAGACTGGTTTGCAATTGCAGGCTCATTTGCTGGCGCAATTGCGTCAGGCTGGTCGGGCGTTCCAGAAGTGGAGGAAGCTGACCAAAGCCCAGGCGTTGCAATTTGGCACTGTCAAAGTCAATTGCATTGGTCTGGGAGGGTGATTTCATGTGGCGTGAGCCCCTAAGCAGTAAGTCTGTCTTACAGGCTGGGTGAGAGCGGCTATGGGCTGCGCGTCGTACTGATCCATCAGTCCCGTAGGACATTTGGCGTAAGTTTAGTCTGCCTGATGACGATTAGTAAGCTATCGAACCAGGCCTCGCCCCACTGCCTTCACACGGCATGCTTTGTGGGAAATTAGAGCGAAAGTCGTGCCATTCAGTTCGGTTTTATTTAAACCCATATGAATCAATGGCTTGTGAAATTGCGAGGAGGGGAGGTGCTGGATATTTGACTTTATTGTGACGGCCGATAGCGGCAAATGACTGCCGCGGCAGTAATCCGCCGCGGCTACAAATGCGACGTATGGCATTACTGTGCGTTGAATGCCTGGCCGTTGATACCGGTGCTGTCGGGGCCCATCAAGTAGAGGTAGACCGGCATGATGTCCTCCGGAGTCGGATTGTTCAGCGGGTTTTCTCCGGGATAGGCCTGCGCTCGCATGCTGGTGCGGGTGCCGCCCGGGTTGATGCTGTTGGAGCGCACCGGCGCTACGCCGTCGACCTCATCCGCCAGGGTTTGCATCAGGCCTTCGGTGGCAAATTTCGACACACCGTAGGCGCCCCAGTAAGCACGACCCTTGCGACCAACACTGCTGGAGGTAAACACCACCGACGCATCCTGGGAAAGCTTGAGCAGCGGCAGCAGCGTGCTGGTCAGCATGAACATGGCGTTGACATTGACCTGCATGACACGCATGAAATTTTCCCCGGACAACTGCTCGATCGGCGTGCGCGGGCCGATGATCGAGGCGTTGTGCAGGAGGCCGTCGAGGTGGCCGAACTCGGTCTCGATCATCGCTGCCAGTTCATCGTATTGATGGGGCAGGGCGGTTTCGAGGTTGAAGGGGATGACTGCTGGTTGCGGATGGCCGGCCGCTTCGATTTCGTCGTAGACCTGCGTCAGATTGGCTTCGGTCTTGCCCAGCAGCAGCACGGTGGCACCATGGGCGGCATAGGTTTTCGCGGCGGCCGCGCCAATGCCACGACCGGCACCGGTGACCAGAATGATCCGATCCTTGAGCAATTCGGGACGAGCGGAATAATCAAACATAAAAACCTCACAATCCGTTAATAGCTAAAAGATCGCAGCCTGCGGCAGCTGCTACATGAGTTGGATAACTCCCCTGCAGGAGCTGCCGCAGGCGGCGATCTTTTGACTTTGATCAGCAGCTGCAGAGCGCGCTATCCAGTACCTTGCGCAACTCCAGCGGATGATCCACCACCACATCCGCGCCCCAATGCCGCGGGTTGTCGTCCGGATGGATGTAGCCGTAGGTTACCGCGGCCGTTTTGGTCCCGGCGTCGCGCCCCGACTCGATATCGCGCAAATCATCGCCCACAAACAGAACGGTCGATGGATCCAGATCAAGCATCTTGCACGCGAGAATCAGCGGCTCCGGATCCGGCTTGCTGTTCTTCACGTGATCCGGGCAGATCAGCAGCGCCGAGCGCTCGGCCAACCCCAGTTGCTGCATGATCGGCTCGGCGAAACGCACAGGCTTGTTGGTGACCACGCCCCAGATCAGGTTGGCCTTTTCGATGTCGGCCAGCAGTTCGCTCATGCCGTCGAACAGTTTGCTGTGCACCGCGCAACCGACGAGGTAACGCTCAAGGAACTCCAGACGCAGTTCCTCAAAGCCCGGCGACTCCGGGTCCATCGAGAACGTCACCGCGACCATGGCTTTGGCGCCACCGGAAATCTCGTCGCGGATGTGCTTGTCGTTGATCGGCGGCAAGCCGCGATCCGCGCGCATCGCCTGGCAGATGGCAATGAAGTCTGGCGCGGTGTCGAGCAGAGTACCGTCCATGTCGAAAAGAACTGCTCTGATGGCCATCGGCTTATTCCTCGCGCAGGGTCTGGATCATGTAGTTGACGTCAACGTCGTTGGCCAGTTTGTAGTGCTTGGTCAGCGGGTTGTAGGTCAGGCCGATGATGTCCTTGACGGTCAGGCCGGCCAGGCGGCTCCAGGCCCCCAGCTCGGACGGACGAATGAATTTCTTGAAGTCGTGGGTGCCGCGCGGCAGCAGCTTCATGATGTATTCGGCGCCGATGATCGCGAACAGATACGCCTTCGGGTTGCGGTTGATGGTCGAGAAGAACACCTGGCCGCCCGGCTTGACCATGCGGTAGCAAGCGGCGATGACCGACGATGGATCAGGCACGTGTTCGAGCATTTCCAGGCAGGTCACGACGTCGAACTGCTCGGGCATTTCCTCGGCCAGGTCTTCGGCGGTGATCTGGCGGTACTCGACGCTGACGCCGGACTCCAGTTGATGCAACTGCGCGACCGCCAACGGCGCCTCGCCCATGTCGATGCCCATGACGGTGGCACCGCGCTGGGCCATGGCTTCACTGAGGATGCCGCCGCCGCAACCGACGTCGAGGACTTTCTTGCCGGCCAGATTGACCCGTTCGTCAATCCAGTTGACCCGCAGCGGGTTGATGTCGTGCAGCGGTTTGAACTCGCTTTCACGGTCCCACCAGCGATGGGCCAGGGCTTCGAATTTGGCGATTTCGGAGTGGTCGACGTTGCTCATGGTTCAATCCTCTAAAACTTGAAAAAGGCTGTAGCCCCGCGGGTTGGCTGCGAGGTGTTTACGATTCGGTGTGGCCGCTGATGCGCTGGCCCCAGGCCCGGGCGGTTGCGCCCAGTTGCTGTTCATCCATGCGCGTCAGGCGCCGGTCGTCGAGCAGTTGCTTGCCGGCGACCCACAGGTGTTTCACGCAATCGCGCCCGGTGGCATATATAAGCTGCGAAACCGGGTCATAGACCGGCTGCTGCGCCAGGCCGGACAGGTCGAAGGCGACGATGTCCGCGGCTTTGCCGATTTCCAGCGAGCCAACCTGCGCTTCGATTCCCAGTGCGCGAGCACCGTTGAGCGTGGCCATGCGCAACGCTCGATGGGCGTCGAGCGCAGTGGCAGAACCGGCGACAGCTTTGGCCAGTAGCGCTGCGGTACGGGTTTCGCCGAGCAGGTCGAGGTCATTGTTGCTCGCCGCACCATCGGTGCCGACCGCGACATTCACACCAGCCTGCCACAAACGCTCGACCGGGCAGAAACCGCTGGCCAGTTTGAGGTTCGATTCCGGGCAGTGGATCACGCTGGTGTTGCTTTCTACCAGCAACGCCAGGTCGTCATCGCTGATCTGCGTCATGTGCACAGCCTGGAAGCGCGGCCCGAGCAGGCCCAGTCGGCCTAGACGGGCCAGCGGCCGTTCCCCGCGCTGCTCCACTGCTTGCTGCACTTCGAACGCCGTTTCGTGGACGTGCATGTGAATCGACGCGTCCAGCTCCTCGGCGATCACGCGGATTTTCTCGAGATTTTCGTCGCCGACGGTGTAGGGTGCATGAGGGCCGAAGGTGATCTTGATGCGCTCGTGATGCTTCAGATCGCCGAACAGCTCGACACCTTGGCGAATGGCCTCATCGGCGCTGGAGGCGCCGGGAATCGGGAAGTCGAGGATCGGAATGGCGATCTGCGCGCGAATGCCACTGTCATGCACGCGTTCGCTGGCGACTTTGGGGAAGAAATACATGTCCGAAAAGCAGGTGATGCCGCCCTTGATCTGCTCGGCGATGGCCAGATCGGTACCGTCACGAACGAAGTCTTCATCGACCCATTTGGCTTCGGCCGGCCAGATGTGGTTTTCCAGCCAGGTCATCAGCGGCAGATCATCGGCCAGGCCACGGAACAGCGTCATTGCCGCATGGCCGTGAGCGTTGATCAGGCCGGGGCTGAGCAGGACGCCGGGCAATTCGCGCACTTCAGCGGCGTTCCACTTCAGTGCGTCGCTGCGCGGGCCGATAAACACGATGCGACCGTCGCGGATGCCCAGGCCATGCTCCTTGAGCACAACGCCTGCGGGTTCGACGGGTACCAGCCAGGTTGGCAGCAATAATAAGTCGAGCGCAAGGACAGGTTTCGGCATCGAGGGTCGGTTCCAGTGCTTTTGTAAAGGATGGCGAAGTATACCCGAGCGTCTTCGCGGGGGGATCGCTATAATCGGCGGCTTTTGTTCATGAGTGCGGGGTGTGGGATGCGCGATCGACTGTTGGCTGCGGAGAAAGTAAAGGCCATCGATTGGCGAGATGGCGCGCTCCACCTGCTGGATCAGCGTATTTTGCCGTTCGAGGAAACCTGGATCGCTTACACCAGCGCCGCCGGCGTGGCCGAGGCGATCCGTTCGATGGTGGTGCGGGGCGCGCCGGCGATCGGCATCAGTGCGGCTTATGGCATTGTGCTCGCGGCGCGTACGCGGGTGGCCGAAGGTGGCGACTGGTACGCCGCGCTGGAAGAGGATTTTGCCCTGCTGGCCGATTCCCGGCCGACGGCGGTCAACCTGTTCTGGGCGCTGGGCCGCATGCACGATCGGCTCGATCGCCTCAAAGGCAATGCCGATCCGCTGGCAGCACTGGAAGCCGAGGCCATCGCCATCCACGAAAGTGATCGCGAGGCCAACCTGACCATGGCCCAGCTCGGCGTCGATCTGATCCGCAAGCATCAGGGCAACGCTCAGGCGATTCTCACCCATTGCAATACCGGCGCTCTGGCGACGGGTGGTTTTGGTACGGCGCTTGGCGTCATTCGTGCGGCATTTCTCGAGGGCATGGTCGAGCGCGTCTATGCCGACGAAACCCGGCCGTGGCTTCAGGGTTCGCGCCTGACAGCATGGGAGCTGGCCAACGAAGGCATCCCGGTCACCCTGAATGCCGATTCTGCCGCCGCGCACATCATGAAAACCAAAGGCGTGACCTGGGTGATCGTCGGTGCTGACCGGATCACCGCCAATGGCGACGTGGCCAACAAGATCGGCACTTATCAACTGGCGGTCAACGCCATGCATCACGGTGTGCGTTTTATGGTGGTGGCGCCGAGTTCGACCATCGACATGAATCTGGCCAGCGGCGACGAAATTCCGATTGAAGAGCGCGATGGTGCCGAATTGCTGGAAGTCGGCGGCAAGCGTGTTGGCGCTGACGTTGAGGCGTTCAACCCGGTGTTTGATGTGACACCGGCGGATCTGATCGATGCCATCGTTACCGAAAAGGGCATCGTCGAGCGGCCGGATACGGCGAAAATGGCCCAGTTGATGTGCCGCAAGCGCCTGCATTGATTGGCTTGACGTTTGCGTTGACCTCTTCGCGAGCAGGCTCGCTCCCACAGGTTTTGTGCTCGCCGCCGATCCTGTGGGAGCTGGCTTGCCAGCGATGAAGCCCTAAAAGTCAATAAACATCCTCAAACCAAGCCCGAATTCTGCATTCAAAGAAGCTCTGAGCCTCTCTCGTCCCCGTTAAGCCTGTCACCAGTCAACTAACTATGCTCCATGCGCGTCTGGGGGATAGGTGCGTGGCGGCCTTTGTGATAACATCCGGCGTTTTCCGAGGCCGCTCCACGGAGCTGTCTTTACTGCGCAAATCCACTCTCCGGAATGTTGATTTGTCGTAAGTCGGCGCACGGCACTCTGCCGTGCCCGACGAGCTTCGTTGCTCCCACATGGATATGACGAAGTTTCACCAGAAAAAGGAATCAGGCTTCTCATGGGCGAACTGGCCAAAGAAATCCTCCCGGTCAATATCGAAGACGAGCTGAAGCAGTCCTACCTCGACTACGCGATGAGCGTGATCGTCGGCCGTGCACTGCCGGATGCGCGCGATGGCCTCAAGCCCGTGCACCGTCGCGTACTGTTCGCGATGAGCGAGCTGGGCAACGACTACAACAAGCCGTACAAGAAATCTGCCCGTGTTGTCGGTGACGTGATCGGTAAGTATCACCCGCACGGTGATACTGCGGTGTACGACACCATCGTCCGCATGGCTCAGCCTTTCTCCCTGCGCTACCTGCTGGTCGACGGTCAGGGCAACTTCGGTTCTGTGGACGGCGACAACGCCGCGGCCATGCGATACACCGAAGTGCGCATGACCAAGCTGGCGCACGAGCTGCTGGCCGACCTGCACAAGGAAACCGTGGACTGGGTGCCGAACTACGACGGCACCGAGATGATCCCGGCGGTCATGCCGACGCGGATTCCCAACCTGCTGGTCAACGGCTCCAGCGGTATCGCCGTGGGCATGGCGACCAACATTCCGCCGCACAACCTCGGTGAAGTCATCGACGGTTGCCTGGCGCTCATCGACAACCCTGAGCTGACCGTCGATGAACTGATGCAATACATCCCCGGTCCGGACTTCCCGACCGCCGCGATCATCAACGGTCGCGCCGGCATCATCGAAGCCTACCGCACCGGTCGCGGGCGCATTTACATGCGTGCCCGCTCGATCATCGAGGACATCGACAAGGTCGGTGGCCGTCAGCAGATCGTCATCACCGAACTTCCTTACCAGTTGAACAAGGCGCGTCTGATCGAGAAGATCGCCGAGCTGGTTAAAGAGAAGAAACTCGAAGGCATCACCGAACTGCGCGATGAGTCCGACAAGGACGGTATGCGCGTCGTGATCGAGCTGCGTCGCGGTGAAGTGCCTGAGGTGATCCTCAACAACCTCTACGCCCAGACCCAGCTGCAAGCGGTGTTCGGCATCAACATCGTCGCGCTGATCGACGGCCGTCCGCGGATCCTTAACCTCAAGGATCTGCTGGAAGCCTTCGTCCGTCACCGCCGCGAAGTCGTCACCCGCCGTACCGTGTTCGAACTGCGTAAAGCCCGTGAACGTGGCCACATCCTTGAAGGTCAAGCGGTTGCCCTGTCGAACATCGATCCGGTGATCGCCCTGATCAAGGCTTCGCCGACCCCGTCGGAAGCCAAGGAAGCGCTGATCAAGACCGCGTGGGAATCCTCCGCCGTGGTCGCGATGGTTGAGCGCGCTGGTGCTGATTCGTGCCGTCCTGAGACACTCGATCCGCAATACGGTCTGCGTGAAGGCAAATACTTCCTGTCGCCAGAGCAGGCGCAAGCCATTCTGGAACTGCGTCTGCACCGTCTGACCGGTCTGGAACACGAGAAACTGCTGGCCGAGTATCAAGAGATCCTCAACCAGATCGGCGAGCTGATCCGCATCCTCAACAGCGCCGTGCGCTTGATGGAAGTGATTCGCGAAGAGCTGGAAGTGATCCGTGCCGAATACGGCGATGTGCGTCGCACCGAAATTCTCGATGCACGCCTCGATCTGACCTTGGGTGACATGATCCCGGAAGAAGAGCGCGTCGTGACCATTTCCCACGGTGGCTACGCCAAGACCCAGCCATTGGCTGCGTACCAGGCTCAGCGTCGTGGCGGTAAAGGCAAATCGGCGACTGGCGTGAAGGATGAGGACTACATCGCTCACCTGCTGGTTGCCAACAGCCACACCACGCTGCTGCTGTTCTCCAGCAAGGGCAAGGTGTACTGGCTCAAGACCTACGAGATCCCGGAAGCGTCCCGCGCTGCCCGTGGTCGTCCGCTGGTCAACCTCTTGCCATTGAGCGAGGGTGAATACATCACCACCATGCTGCCGGTCGATCTCGAAGCCATGAAGCGTCAGGCTGACGAAGAAGAAGCGGAAGGCGCCGAGGCTGATGTAGAAGAAATCGAAAACAGCAACGAGACCGACGAAGAGCGCCGCGCGCGCATCAAGGCGGCCGATCGCAAGAAGGCGCCGTTCATCTTCATGTCGACCGCCAACGGTACCGTCAAGAAGACCCCGCTGGTGGCCTTCAGCCGTCAGCGTAGCGTTGGTCTGATCGCGCTGGAGCTGGACGAAGGCGACATCCTGATTTCCGCGGCCGTCACCGACGGCGAGCAGGAGATCATGCTGTTCTCCGACGGCGGCAAGGTCACTCGCTTCAAGGAATCCGAAGTTCGCGCCATGGGCCGTACCGCGCGCGGTGTGCGTGGTATGCGTCTGCCGGAAGGTCAGAAGCTGATTTCCATGCTGATCCCGGAAGAAGGCAGCGAGATTCTCACCGCTTCCGAGCGCGGTTATGGCAAGCGTACCGCCATCACCGAGTTCCCTGAGTACAAGCGTGGCGGTCAGGGCGTTATCGCCATGGTCAGCAACGAACGTAACGGCCGTCTGGTCGGTGCGGTTCAGGTGCAGGACGGCGAAGAGATCATGCTGATTTCCGATCAGGGCACGCTGGTGCGTACCCGTGTCGACGAAGTGTCGAGCCTGGGTCGTAACACTCAAGGTGTCACGCTGATCAAACTGGCCAAGGATGAAACCCTGGTCGGCCTGGAGCGGGTTCAGGAGCCTTCGGAAGTCGAAGGTGAAGAGCTCGAAGGTGAAGAGGGCGAGGAGTTCGAAGGCAATGTCGTGATCGACGATGCAGTCGAAGACCAGCAGCTCGACGCCGCAGCAGACGAAGAACCGCAAGAATAAGCGGACAAGCGAGGGGGCGGATGAGAATTCGCCCCCTTGTTATTTGTCCGGTATGAATTTTCGACATCATGGAGATCCCCTGTAGGAGCGAGCCTGCTCGCGAAAGCAGGCGCTGCGGTACCTTCGAAGCCGCGGTGATGCGTTCGCGAGCAGGCTCGCTCCCACAGGGCCGTGTTGATCAATAGTGCGATTTATTGCGTGATACCACCAAATCAGAGCGAGATTGGATGTGAGCAAGCGAGCCTATAACTTCTGCGCCGGTCCTGCGGCGCTTCCTGAAGCTGTCCTGCAGCGCGCCCAGGGTGAACTCCTTGATTGGCATGGCAAGGGCTTGTCGGTCATGGAAATGAGCCATCGCAGCGATGAGTTCGTGTCCATCGCCACCCAGGCCGAGCAGGATCTGCGTGACCTGCTGAATATCCCGTCGAACTATAAAGTGCTGTTTCTGCAAGGTGGCGCCAGCCAGCAATTTGCACAGATTCCACTGAACCTGCTGCCTGAGGGCGGCTCGGCCGACTATATCGACACCGGTATCTGGTCGCAGAAAGCCATCGAAGAAGCCTCGCGTTACGGCCATGTCAACGTTGCCGCCACCGCCAAGCCTTACGACTATTTCGCCATCCCCGGCCAGAACGAGTGGAACCTGTCGAAAGACGCCGCTTACGTTCATTACGCCCCGAACGAAACCATTGGCGGTCTGGAATTCCAGTGGATTCCGGAAGTCGGCGACGTGCCGCTGGTTGCTGACATGTCTTCGGACATTCTGTCGCGTCCAGTCGATGTCTCGCGTTTCGGCATGATCTACGCCGGTGCACAAAAGAACATTGGTCCAAGCGGCATCGTCGTCAACATCATTCGTGAAGACCTGCTGGGCAAGGCTCGTGCGCTGTGCCCGACCATGCTTGACTACAAGGTCGCGGCCGACAACGGCTCGATGTACAACACGCCGCCGACGCTGGCCTGGTATCTGTCCGGTCTGGTGTTCCAGTGGCTCAAAGAGCAGGGTGGTGTCGAAGCCATCGCCAAGCTGAACGATGCCAAGCAGCGCACGCTGTACGACTTCATCGACGCCAGCGGTCTCTACAGCAACCCGATCAACAAGTCGGATCGCTCGTGGATGAACGTGCCGTTCCGTCTGGCCGATGATCGTCTCGACATGCCGTTCCTGGTCGGTGCCGAAGAGCGTGGTCTGCTCAACCTCAAGGGCCACCGCTCTGTGGGCGGCATGCGCGCCTCCATCTATAACGCCGTCGACATCACCGCCGTTAACGCGCTGGTGGCGTACATGGCTGAATTCGAGAAGGAACACGGCTGATGTCCGAGCAAGAACTCAAGGCACTGCGCGTTCGCATTGACGCTCTGGACACCAAAGTCATGGAGCTGATCAGTGAGCGTGCGCGTTGCGCCCAAGAAGTTGCGCGAGTAAAGATGGCCTCGCTGGCCGAAGGCGAAGTGCCGGTGTTCTATCGTCCTGAGCGCGAAGCCCAGGTGCTCAAGCGAGTGATGGAGCGCAATCAGGGGCCGTTGGGCAACGAAGAAATGGCGCGGTTGTTCCGCGAAATCATGTCTTCGTGCCTCGCGCTGGAGCAGCCGCTGAAAGTGGCTTACCTCGGCCCTGAAGGCACCTTCACTCAGGCTGCGGCCATGAAGCACTTCGGTCACGCGGTGATCAGCAAGCCGATGGCGGCGATCGACGAAGTGTTCCGTGAAGTGGCGGCCGGTGCGGTGAATTTTGGCGTGGTGCCGGTGGAAAACTCCACCGAAGGCGCGGTCAATCACACCCTCGACAGCTTCCTCGAGCACGACATGGTGATCTGTGGCGAAGTCGAGTTGCGCATTCACCATCACCTGTTGGTCGGTGAAAACACCAAGACCGACAGCATCAGCCGCATCTATTCCCATGCTCAGTCGCTGGCCCAGTGCCGCAAGTGGCTGGATGCGCATTACCCGAATGTCGAGCGCGTGGCGGTGTCCAGCAACGCCGAGGCGGCCAAGCGGGTCAAGGGTGAGTGGAATTCGGCGGCGATTGCCGGCGACATGGCCGCCGGTCTGTATGGCCTGACGCGTCTGGCCGAGAAGATCGAAGATCGTCCGGACAACTCCACGCGCTTCCTGATGATCGGTAACCAGGAAGTACCACCAACCGGCGACGACAAGACCTCGATCATCGTGTCCATGAGCAACAAGCCCGGCGCGCTCCACGAGCTGCTGGTGCCGTTCCATGACAACGGGATCGACCTGACCCGCATCGAAACCCGGCCGTCGCGCAGCGGCAAATGGACCTACGTATTCTTCATCGACTTCGTCGGTCACCACCGTGATCCGTTGATCAAAGGTGTGCTGGAAAAGATCAGTCAGGAAGCCGTAGCACTCAAAGTGCTGGGTTCCTACCCGAAAGCAGTTCTGTAAGGGGCGGTAGTAATGAGTGGCAATTTCCTCGCTCTGGCACAGCCGGGCGTGCAACAACTTTCGCCTTACGTTCCGGGTAAGCCTGTGGATGAGCTGGCGCGCGAGCTGGGTCTGGACCCGGCAAAAATCGTCAAGCTGGCGAGCAACGAAAACCCGCTGGGTGCCAGTCCCAAAGCCTTGGCGGCGATCCGCGAAGAGCTGGCAGAGCTGACTCGTTATCCCGATGGCAACGGCTTTGCGCTGAAGTCCTTGCTGGCCGAGCAGTGCCGCGTCGAGCTGAACCAGGTCACCCTGGGCAACGGCTCCAACGACATTCTTGAGCTGGTGGCGCGTGCCTATCTGGCGCCAGGCCTCAACGCCGTGTTCAGCGAGCATGCGTTCGCGGTGTATCCGATCGCGACTCAAGCGGTCGGCGCTCAAGCCAAAGTGGTGCCGGCCAAGGATTGGGGGCATGACCTGCCTGCGATGCTGGCGGCCATCGATGCCAACACTCGAGTGGTGTTTATCGCCAATCCGAACAACCCGACCGGCACCTGGTTCGGCGCTGAAGCGCTGGACGAGTTCCTGCAGGATGTTCCGGAGCATGTGCTGGTGGTCCTGGATGAGGCCTACATCGAGTACGCCGAAAGCAGCGACTTGCCGGATGGTCTGGATTTCCTCGCGGCGTATCCGAACCTGCTGGTTTCGCGCACCTTCTCCAAGGCTTATGGCCTGGCTGCATTGCGCGTTGGTTATGGTTTGTCGACTCCGGTAGTGGCGGACGTGCTGAACCGTGTTCGCCAGCCATTCAACGTCAACAGCCTGGCCCTTGCGGCTGCCTGTGCGGCGTTGAAAGACGAGGAGTATCTGGCACAAAGCCGTCAGCTCAACGCGTCCGGCATGCAGCAGTTGCAAGCGGGTTTCCGTGAGCTGGGTCTGGGCTGGATCGAGTCCAAAGGCAACTTTATCTGCGTCGATCTCGCTCAGGTGGCGGCTCCGGTGTTCCAGGGGTTGCTGGCTGAAGGTGTGATCGTGCGTCCGGTGGCCAATTACGGCATGCCGAATCACCTGCGGATCACCATTGGTCTGCCGGCCGAAAACAGCCGTTTCCTTGAAGCGCTGCGCAAGGTTCTGGCTCGTGGGTGATGTCACTGCGCTGCAATCTGCTGCACCTATGATCGGTCGCCTTGTGGTGGTTGGTCTGGGGTTGATCGGTGGTTCGTTTGCCAAAGGCTTGCGTGAAAGTGGCGTTTGCCGTGAAGTGGTCGGGGTCGATCTCGATCCGCAATCGCGCAAGTTGGCGGTCGAGTTGGGTGTGGTGGATCGCTGTGAAGACGATCTGATGGCCGCGTGTCAGGGCGCTGACGTGATTCAGTTGGCAGTGCCTATTCTGGCCATGGAAAAAGTCCTCGCGCGTTTGGCGAGCATGGACCTGGGTCGGGCGATTCTGACTGATGTCGGCAGCGCCAAGGGCAATGTGGTGCGCGCGGCGACCGAGGCGTTTGGCGGCATGCCTGCGCGGTTCGTGCCGGGCCATCCGATAGCCGGCTCCGAGCAGAGCGGGGTGGAAGCCTCCAATGCCGAACTGTTCCGTCGTCATAAAGTGATCCTGACGCCGCTTGAGCAAACCGATCCGGCTGCGCTGGCGATCGTTGATCGGTTGTGGCGCGAATTGGGGGCTGACGTCGAGCACATGCAGGTCGAGCGTCACGATGAGGTGCTGGCCGCAACCAGTCATTTGCCGCATCTGCTGGCCTTCGGTCTGGTCGACTCGTTGGCCAAGCGCAATGAAAACCTTGAGATCTTCCGTTACGCTGCCGGTGGTTTTCGCGATTTCACAAGAATCGCCGGAAGCGACCCGGTGATGTGGCACGACATCTTTCTCGCCAACCGCGAGGCTGTTCTGCGCACACTCGATACATTTCGCAGCGACCTCGACGCCTTGCGCGACGCGGTCGATACAGGGGATGGGCACCAATTGTTGGGCGTTTTCACTCGCGCCCGGGTTGCCCGTGAGCATTTCAGTAAAATCCTGGCCCGCAGGGCCTATGTGGACGCTATGAATTCCAACGATCTGATCTTCCTGGCTCAACCTGGTGGCCGCCTGTCCGGTCGGATTCGCGTACCGGGCGATAAATCCATTTCCCACCGCTCGATCATGCTCGGTTCGCTGGCCGAAGGCGTCACCGAAGTCGAAGGTTTCCTTGAGGGCGAAGACGCCCTGGCAACCTTGCAGGCGTTCCGCGACATGGGCGTGGTCATCGAAGGCCCGCATCATGGTCGCGTGACCATTCACGGTGTCGGCCTGCATGGCCTGAAGCCTGCGCCGGGCCCCATCTATCTGGGCAACTCCGGTACATCGATGCGTCTGCTGTCCGGCCTGTTGGCGGCGCAGAATTTCGACAGCACCCTGACGGGCGATGCTTCGCTGTCCAAGCGTCCGATGAATCGCGTGGCTAATCCGCTGCGTGAAATGGGCGCCGTGATCGAAACCGCTGCTGAAGGTCGTCCACCGATGACCATTCGTGGCGGTCACAAACTCAAAGGCCTGACCTACACCATGCCGATGGCCAGCGCTCAGGTGAAATCCTGCCTGCTGCTGGCGGGTCTGTACGCTGAAGGCAAGACCACTGTCACCGAGCCTGCGCCAACCCGCGACCATACCGAGCGCATGCTGCGTGGCTTCGGGTACCCGGTGAGCGTTGAAGGCGCGACGGCTTCGGTCGAGTCCGGCGGCAAGTTGACCGCAACTCATATCGAAGTGCCGGGCGACATCTCGTCATCAGCGTTTTTCCTGGTGGCCGCTTCGATCGCCGAAGGCTCCGAGCTGGTGCTTGAGCACGTCGGTATCAATCCGACCCGTACCGGTGTCATCGACATCCTGCGCCTGATGGGCGCGGACATCACGCTGGAAAACCAGCGTGAAGTCGGCGGCGAGCCAGTGGCTGACTTGCGCGTTCGAGCAGCTAAGCTCAAGGGTATCGAGATTCCGGAGGAGCTGGTTCCGCTGGCTATCGACGAGTTCCCGGTGCTGTTCGTGGCCGCTGCCTGTGCCGAAGGGCGTACCGTGCTGACCGGCGCCGAAGAACTGCGGGTCAAGGAGTCGGATCGTATCCAGGTCATGGCGGACGGTTTGCTGGCACTGGGCGTCAAGTGCGAACCGACCCCGGATGGCATCATCATCGACGGCGGCCAGATCGGCGGCGGCGAAGTGCATGGCCACGGCGATCACCGCATTGCCATGGCTTTCAGTGTTGCGTCATTGCGCGCTACCGCGCCGATTCGCATCCATGATTGCGCCAACGTCGCGACATCGTTCCCGAACTTCCTCGCGCTGTGCGCTCAGGTCGGCATTCGTGTGGCACAAGAGGCTCAGTCGTGAAAAACATTGCACCGGTCATCACCATTGATGGGCCAAGCGGCTCGGGCAAAGGCACTGTAGCCGGGATCCTGGCCAAGCGTCTGGGCTGGAATCTGCTGGATTCCGGTGCGCTTTACCGCTTGCTGGCGTTTGCTGCGCACAATCACGGTGTCGACCTGACCAATGAAGAGCTGCTGAAGAAACTTGCCGCTCATCTGGATGTGCAGTTCATTGCGGCGACCGACGGTCAGCTGCAGCGCATCATTCTGGAAGGTGACGAAGTCAGCGATGTCATTCGCACTGAAAGCGTCGGTTCCGGCGCCTCTCAAGTGGCTGCATTGCCCGCCGTACGCGAGGCGCTGCTGCAGCGTCAACGCGCGTTTCAGGAGGCGCCGGGTCTGGTGGCCGATGGTCGCGACATGGGTACGGTGGTTTTTCCGACCGCACCGCTGAAGATTTTCCTGACCGCCAGTGCCGAGGAGAGGGCGCGCCGTCGATATTTGCAGTTGAAGGGCAAAGTCGAGGGTGTTAGTCTGTCGAGTCTGCTAGATGAGATCCGTGCACGCGATGAGCGTGACACCCAGCGCGCAGTAGCCCCGCTCAAACCGGCGGCTGATGCCATACAGCTGGATTCCACGGAGTTGTCCATCGATCAGGTGCTTGAACGCATCATGAGCGAGATCGCCATTCGCGATATCGCCGGGTGACCAAGAAGGTCGCAGGGGACCAGTCATAGTCCTGCGGCGCTTCTTCTATATGAAACTAACCCACACCGTCTGGGGTGTGGAGATGGGCGTATCCTTCGCCCTCATTTACAGGAATTAAAATGAGCGAAAGCTTTGCGGAACTCTTTGAAGAAAGCCTAAAAACCCTGAACCTTCAGGCAGGCTCCATCATCACCGGTGTTATCGTTGATATCGATTACCAAGCTCGCTGGGTAACCGTTCACGCTGGCCTGAAGTCTGAAGCACTCATCCCGCTTGAGCAGTTCTACAACGACGCTGGCGATCTGACTATCAATGTCGGTGACGAAGTTCACGTTGCTCTGGACTCGGTTGAAGACGGTTTCGGTGAAACCAAGCTGTCCCGTGAAAAAGCCAAGCGCGCTGAATGCTGGATCGTTCTGGAAGCTGCCTTCGCAGCCGAGGAAGTGGTCAAGGGCGTTATCAACGGTAAGGTTAAAGGCGGCTTCACTGTCGACGTTAACGGCATCCGTGCGTTCCTGCCAGGTTCCCTGGTTGACGTCCGTCCAGTGCGCGACACCACGCACCTGGAAGGCAAAGAGCTGGAATTCAAGGTCATCAAGCTGGACCAGAAGCGCAACAACGTTGTCGTTTCCCGTCGCAGCGTCCTGGAAGCCGAGAACTCCGCCGAGCGTGAAGCTCTGCTGGAATCCCTGCAGGAAGGCCAGCAAGTCAAAGGTATCGTCAAAAACCTCACCGATTACGGCGCATTCGTCGATCTGGGTGGCGTGGACGGCCTGCTGCACATCACCGACATGGCCTGGAAGCGCATCAAGCATCCTTCCGAGATCGTCAACGTTGGTGACGAAATCGACGTTAAGGTTCTGAAGTACGATCGCGAACGCAATCGTGTTTCCCTGGGCTTGAAGCAGCTGGGCGAAGATCCATGGGTTGCTATCAAAGCCCGTTACCCAGAAAGCACTCGCGTTACCGCTCGTGTAACCAACCTGACCGACTACGGCTGCTTCGCTGAGCTGGAAGAAGGCGTTGAAGGTCTGGTACACGTTTCCGAAATGGACTGGACCAACAAGAACATCCACCCTTCGAAAGTCGTACAAGTCGGCGACGAAGTGGAAGTTATGGTTCTGGACATCGACGAAGAGCGTCGTCGTATCTCCCTGGGCATCAAACAGTGCAAATCTAACCCATGGGAAGATTTCTCTGGCCAGTTCAACAAGGGCGATAAAATCTCCGGCACCATCAAGTCGATCACCGATTTCGGTATCTTCATTGGTCTGGACGGCGGCATCGACGGCCTGGTTCACCTGTCCGACATCTCCTGGAACGAAGTTGGCGAAGAAGCTGTTCGTCGTTTCAAGAAGGGCGACGAGCTGGACACCGTTATCCTGTCGGTTGACCCAGAGCGCGAGCGTATCTCCCTGGGTATCAAGCAACTGGAAAGCGACCCGTTCTCTGAGTACGTTCAAGAGAACGACAAAGGCGCCATCGTTAAAGGCACTGTGAAAGAAGTTGACGCCAAAGGCGCCATCATCGTTCTGGCCGACGATATCGAAGCGACTCTGAAAGCCTCCGAAATCAGCCGTGACCGCGTTGAAGACGCGCGCAACGTTCTGAAAGAAGGCCAGGAAGTAGAAGCCAAGATCATCAGCGTTGATCGCAAGAGCCGCGTAATCCAGCTCTCCATCAAGTCGAAAGACGATGCTGAAGAGAAAGAAGCTATCCAAAGCCTGAAGGCTGAAGAAGCTCCTGCTGGCGACACCACCATGGCGGCACTGCTGCGCCAGGCAATGGCCAAACAGAACTAAGTTCTGTTTGATCATTAAAAAGGGCGACTTCGGTCGCCCTTTTTTGTGCCTGCAATTTGATGCGACGCTTCAGCGCGTGAAACCATTTCCTTTGCTTATGGGTCTGTTTCTTTAATCGGATCAATCGTCTATTCACGACTAAGCTGGTCTTAAGCGTGTAGTCGTCAGGCATGGCCTGGCATAAGGAAGTGGATGAACAAGTTTATTGTCGTTGCAGCGGTGTTGGCGCTGGCGGGTTGCACCACAAGTGCGAAGACCCATGCTGTGCGCGGCGTCAGTGGTATCGAGGTCGACTGCTCCGGGCTGGGCTCTGGCTGGGAGAAGTGCCAAAAGCGTGCGGCGAAGGAATGCAAGGGAGCAGGTTACAAAGTGATTACGCGATCTGATGATGCCAAGGATGAGGATGATTACCCGTTCGGCTTCAACCCTGCGGGTCTCGTTACTCGAACCATGCTGGTGATCTGTCGCTAATCTCGCATGATCCGGTCGGGTGTTGATCTCCTGAAAATGCGCGTATCGACGCGTAGGGAGATATGTCAATCCCTGGGCTGTTCAAAATCTTCCGGGCGTGCTAAAACCTTTCAAGCGCTGATCTAGCTGCTTGAAAAAGAAGGGAAAAATATGACGAAGTCGGAGTTGATCGAACGAATTGTCACCCATCAAGGGCTACTCTCATCCAAGGATGTGGAGCTGGCCATCAAGACCATGCTTGAACAAATGTCCCAATGCCTGGCCACCGGTGATCGCATCGAGATCCGTGGGTTCGGCAGCTTCTCCCTGCACTATCGCGCGCCGCGCGTTGGTCGCAATCCTAAAACCGGCCAGTCCGTCAGCCTGGATGGCAAATTCGTTCCGCACTTCAAGCCGGGCAAAGAACTGCGCGATCGGGTGAACGAGGAAGAGGAGGAGGGGGTTTGACAGTCGCTATCTCTCAGGGAGCTATTCATGCGTAACCTCAAGCGCATACTTCTTGGCGTTTTTATTCTTTTGCTGGTGTTGGCGATTCTGGCGTTTGTGCTTGAAAATCAGCAGACAGTGTCCTTGTTGTTTCTTGGTTTGTCCGGGCCGCGCATGCCAGTTTCGCTGGCGGTGGTTTTGGCGTTGCTTGTAGGAATGCTGATTGGTCCGATGTTGAGCTGGTTTCTGGGGCGATCGTCCAGAGCGGCACGAAAACGTCTTGTCTGAAAGCGTCATGAGCAGAGCGTCTGTCGAAATTGCGCTTCAACCTGTTTATATCCATTAGTAAAACGTTCATTAAGCTGTAAAATGCTCCGCTTGTTCGATATCGGCACATTCCACATCGATTCAGACTGACTCTGACAAAAGCCGCCTGGATGAGGGTTTTTGCATTTATGGATTAGACCGCGCACGTTGGTGGCGCCGTCCGCAGCTCAAGGGTATGTTTTCGCGTGAAAATTTTAGTAACCGGCGGCGCCGGGTTTATCGGCTCGGCAGTCATCCGTCACATCATTTCCAACACTACCGACGCAGTAGTTAACGTCGATAAGCTGACTTATGCCGGTAACCTCGAATCGTTGGCTGATGTCAGCCTGAATTCGCGTTATGCATTTGAGCGCGTTGATATCTGTGATCGTGATCAAATCGACCGCGTCCTTCGTGACCATCAGCCGGATGCGATCATGCACCTGGCTGCGGAATCCCACGTTGATCGCTCGATTACTGGTCCGTCCGAGTTCATCCAGACCAACATCATCGGCACCTACACGTTGCTTGAGGCTGCGCGCCACTATTGGGCTGCGCTGGATGATGCACGGAAGGCGAGCTTCCGTTTTCACCATATTTCGACTGATGAAGTTTATGGTGATCTCGAAGGCCCGGAGGATCTCTTCACCGAAACCACTCCGTATCAGCCAAGCTCGCCTTACTCGGCCAGCAAGGCCAGTTCCGACCATCTGGTTCGCGCCTGGGCCCGTACTTATGGCCTGCCGACCTTGGTCACCAATTGCTCGAATAACTATGGCCCGTGCCATTTCCCCGAGAAACTGATTCCGCTGATCATTCTCAATGCGCTGGAAGGCAAGCCGCTGCCTGTGTATGGCAAAGGCAATCAGGTTCGTGATTGGCTTTATGTCGAGGATCATGCTCGAGCGCTGTACAAAGTCGTCACCGAAGGTGTCATCGGTGAGACTTACAACATCGGTGGTCATAACGAAAAGCAGAATATCGAAGTCGTGAATACCCTTTGCGCACTTCTCGACGAGCTTCGTCCGGACTCTGCGCATCGCCCACACGCAAACCTGATCACTTATGTTCAGGATCGTCCTGGCCATGACCAGCGTTATGCCATTGATGCGAGCAAAATCCAGCGCGAGCTGGGCTGGACCCCGGAAGAAACCTTTGAATCCGGTATCCGCAAGACTGTTGAATGGTATCTGAACAATTCTGAGTGGGTCGAACACGTCAAGAGTGGCGCCTATCAGCAGTGGATCGATCAGAACTACGCGGATCGTGCTAACAAGGCATGAAAATCCTGCTGCTGGGTAAGAACGGGCAGGTGGGTTGGGAGCTTCAGCGCTCCCTTGCTCCGCTTGGCGAGTTGATTGCGTTAGATCGGCAGACGGTTGACGGCTTATGCGGCGACTTGGCTGATCTGTCGGCTTTGCGTGACGCGATAGCCCGGCTCAAGCCGGACGTTATTGTCAACGCAGCCGCCTATAACGCTGTGGACAAAGCCGAGTCGGAACCCGAGCTCGCCATGCAGGTCAATGCACTGGCGGTAAAGATGATGGCCGAGCAGGCGTTGCAAATGGACGCCTGGCTAATTCATTACTCGACTGATTACGTTTTTGACGGTCAAGGCAATATGCCTTGGCGGGAAACCGACATCGCCGCGCCGTTGAATCACTATGGCGAAAGCAAACTGGCGGGAGAGCAGGCTATCCAGGCGTCAGGTTGCAAGCATCTGATCTTTCGCACTAGTTGGGTGTTCGCGGAGCGCGGGCAAAATTTTGCCAAGACCATGTTGCGTCTGGCCAAGGACCGTGAGGAACTGAGCGTCATTGCTGATCAGATTGGGGCGCCCACAGGGGCTGACCTGATCGCGGATATCACTGCGCTCGCGTTGCAGAAGTCTCTGTCTCGACCTGAGTTGGCTGGCTTGTATCACTTGGCCGCCAGTGGTGAGGTATCTTGGTACGGTTATGCCTGCCATGTGCTCGGTTTCGCAAAGGCCAATGGCGAAGAGCTTGCCGTGCAGACTATCAGTCCGATCAAGGCGGTTGCTTACCCGTCACCCGCTCGTCGCCCGCTTAATTCGCGATTGAATACTCAGAAGCTGCGCGACAATTTTTCTCTACACTTGCCGGATTGGCAAAGTGGTGTAACTCGAATGCTTAGGGAAGTTCTTAACAAATGACCACCATAAATCGTAAAGGCATCATTCTCGCCGGCGGCTCGGGCACTCGTCTGCATCCGCTTACCCTCGGTGTGTCCAAGCAGATGCTGCCGATTTACGACAAGCCGATGATCTTTTATCCGCTGTCGGTACTGATGCTCGCCGGGATGCGCGAAATCCTGATCATCTCTACACCGGAAGATCTGCCATGCTTCAAAAAGTTGTTGGGTGATGGCAGTGTTTATGGCATCAAGCTGACTTATGCTGAACAGCCTAGCCCGGACGGTCTTGCTCAAGCCTTCATCATCGGTGAAGAATTCATCGGTAAAGACCCTTGCTGCCTCATCCTAGGTGACAACATTTTCTACGGTCAGCACTTCTCGGATAACCTGCGCTCCGCCAGTTCGCAGCAGCATGGTGCCACTGTGTTTGGCTATCACGTCTCCGATCCCGAGCGTTTCGGCGTGGTCGAGTTCGACGCTACCGGCCGTGCCCTGAGCATCGAAGAAAAACCGCTGAAGCCAAAATCCAACTATGCGGTAACCGGTCTGTACTTCTACGACAACAATGTTGTGGAAATTGCCAAGAACATCAAGCCGTCCGAGCGGGGTGAGCTTGAAATTACCGATGTGAACAGCGCCTACCTTGATCAGAAGTCTCTCAGTGTCGAGATGCTCGGTCGAGGCTTCGCTTGGCTGGACACCGGCACGCACGACTCGCTATTGGAAGCTAGTCATTTTGTGCACACAATTGAGCAGCGTCAGGGCTTGAAGGTCGCGTGCCTCGAAGAAATTGCCTACAACAATGGCTGGATCACTACCGAGCAACTCGCGTCTCAGGCGCAAGCCTTGAAGAAAACCGGTTACGGTCAGTATCTGCAAAAGTTGCTGGACACGCCTTCTCGCTGATTCGAAAGTACAGCGTCCCAATCGGTGCGTTCAACCGCTGTTAGCAGGAATGGCATGCCAGTAAAACATCCCAAGATTGCAGTTTTGCTGGCTGCCTATAACGGCATGCAGTGGATCGAAGAGCAAGTAGCTTCGATCCTTGGACAGCAAGCCGTCGATGTCACCATTCATATCAGCGTTGACTTGTCTGACGACGGTACTGAGGAGTGGTGCGAGGAGCTTGCCGCCGCCAATGGTCGCGTGATTCTCTTGGCACGCGCAGGTCGTTTTGGCGGTGCGGCTCGCAATTTTTTCAGGTTGATCCGAGACGTTGATCTGCATGGCTATGATGCTGTGGCGTTTGCAGATCAGGATGATATCTGGCATTGCGATAAATTGGCGCGCGCTATGGATGTGATCGCCGTGCGCGGTGTTGATGCCTATTCGAGTAATGTCACAGCGTTTTGGCCCGACGGTAGAACCATTCTGCTCGACAAGAGTCAAGCACAAGTCGACTGGGACTTCCTGTTCGAAGCGGCGGGCCCAGGTTGCACTTATGTGTTGAGTGCTGTGCTTGCCAAATCGCTGCGTCAAGAAGTTATCCGGGTTTGGGAGCAGTTACAGCACGTCACTTTGCATGACTGGTATTGCTATGCGTTTGCCCGCTCCCATGGGTTCAAGTGGTTCATTGATTCACGGTCCAGCATGCTTTATCGGCAGCATGAGAATAATCAGGTGGGAGCCAATATCGGGCTTTCATCGTTGTTGCAGCGTTACGCGTCCATCCGGGAAGGCTGGTGGTTCAGGCAGGTAAGGATCATTGCATTGCTTGTTGGTGTGGATAACCTGCCTTTTGTCAGAAGCTGGCTGATGTTGAGGCGGCGGGATTTTCTGCTGCTTTCCCTGCGATGCTCACAGTGCCGCCGTCGATTGCGAGACAAATTTTTATTTTTCTTCGTTTGTTGTATGACGGCTATCGTTGGAACGAAAACCTGATCGGGTGTTGAAATGAGTTGTGTTTTTTATGGCCGCTCGAAGCCTAACTATCGGCAATAAAATTTCTCTATAATCGCTCGCTTCGTAAAGGAAGCGAAAGGGGCTCGAGTAGCGCGAGTGCTGGAGACTATTCTTTAGGCTCGCCGACCGGCGTTTAATTGCAGTGGAGCATACAGTGGCAAGCCCCCAGTCCGCGGATTCCTCCAGCTCTAACCTGGATTTCGAAGCTGTCGAAGTGCCAGAAGTGGGTGAGTCCGTCGCGATATTGATGTGCTCCTACAACGGCGAACGGTTTCTTTCCGAGCAGTTGGCGTCAATTGAACGTCAGGACCATACAAATTGGCGCCTGTTCGTTTCCGATGATGGGTCTACCGACTCGACGCTGAGTCTTTTGAAGGATTTCCAGGCGCGTATGGGGGGCGAGAAGGTAACATTGCTTTCTGGCCCCCAAACCGGTTTCGCCAGTAACTTCATGTCACTCACCTGCCGCGAAGATATAGGTGCTGATTTCTTTGCCTGGTCGGATCAGGACGATATCTGGGGGACCGATAAACTGAGCGCCGCATTGACGTGGCTGCATGAAGTGCCGGCGGACGTTCCTGCACTGTATGCCTCTCGTACCACCCTGGTAAACGAGGAGGGCGTGATGGTAGGGATCACGCCTCTTTATTCTCGCGCATTTGGATTTCCCAACGCCTTGGTTCAGAACATTGCTGCCGGCAACACGATGGTATTCAATCGTGCTGCGCATGAACTGTTGAGATCCAATGCGCATCTGAGCATCGTCGCTCACGACTGGTGGGCCTACCTGCTGGTGACTGCAGCCGGTGGAACATTCTATTTCGACGAATTTCCCCATCTTTTTTATCGCCAGCATGAGGCGAATTCGATCGGTGCCAATACCGGGCTCAAGTCGACTATCGTACGAATCCAGAAGCTGTTTCAAGGTCGGCTGGGTCGCTGGATTGATCAAAACATCAGTAATCTGGAGGCGGTAGAGTTTCTCCTTACAGAGCAAAATCGTGAAGTGTTGCAGCGATTCAAAATAGCCCGCACCCGAAAACTCCCCGGCCGACTATTCGGTATTTGGCGCTCAGGTGTCTACCGTCAGACTCTAATGGGAAATGTGGGTTTGCTGGTCGCTGTAATTTTTAAAGGGGTCTGATCAATTATGTATCAATGGAGTTTATTTATGAGTGTCATTGAGGTTGCTGGCTGATGCAGATATTTTCAGCTTCGCCCGGTGTTATGTTTACCAGCGTTTGGCGCAACCGTGCGCTAATCGCCGCGTTGATCAAACGAGAGGTTATTGGCCGTTATCGCGGCTCTTTCATGGGAATCCTCTGGTCTTTCTTCAACCCTATCGTGATGCTCTCGATCTACACGTTTGTATTCAGTTTTATTTTCAAATCTCGTTGGGTAGGTGCCGGTGATTCCAAATCGGAATTCGCGTTGATACTCTTCGCGGGATTGATGGTCTTCAACCTGTTTTCCGAGTGCGTCACTCGCGCGCCGAATTTGATAATTTCAAATGCCAATTACGTTAAAAAGGTCGTGTTTCCTCTAGAGATATTACCGTGCGTGATAGCTGGCGCGTCGTTGTTTCATGCGTTGGTGAGCTTGATTGTCTGGACAGTGGCCTACTGGATTGTATTTGGAATGCCACCGGTCACAATGTTCTATCTCCCTGTGGTTATTGCCCCGTTGTTGTTGATCATTCTGGGTCTGTCCTGGGGGTTGGCTGCCCTTGGGGTGTATATGCGAGACGTCGCCCACTTCATTGGCTTAGTCACAAGCGGCCTGATGTTCCTGGCGCCTATTTTCTATCCTGCCACCGCTGTGGACGAGGAATACCGGTGGATGCTGCAACTTAACCCGCTGACCGCTGCGGTCGAAAACGTCAGAAGCGTTCTGTTTTTCGGGCAGCAACCAGATTGGCAAGTGCTTGGAATTTATTCATGCGTCGGAGTACTGGTCGCTTGCCTTGGCTTTGCCTTTTTCCAGAAAACCAGAAAGGGGTTTGCCGATGTCCTCTGAAATTGCAATCACGCTGCAGGATGTCAGTAAGTGTTATCACATCTATGACAAACCGCGGGATCGACTGGCGCAAATGCTTGCCGGTCAACGCAAGCAGTACTTCCATGAGTTCTGGGCGCTACGGAACGTTTCGTTCGACATCAAGCGAGGCGAGACTGTCGGTATTGTCGGCCGCAACGGCAGTGGCAAGTCCACGTTGCTTCAGGTCATCTGCGGCACATTGAACCAGAGTTCCGGCCAAGTGCAGACTGTGGGCCGTATAGGCGCTCTGCTTGAGTTGGGATCTGGTTTCAACCCAGAGTTCACCGGGCACGAAAACGTTTACATGAATGCCGCAATCCTGGGCTTGAGTCGGTCGGAAGTCGATGAGCGTTACGACGACATCACGGCTTTTGCCGACATTGGCGAATTCATTCATCAGCCGGTCAAGACTTATTCGAGTGGCATGATCGTTCGTCTGGCCTTTGCGGTTCAGGCGATGGTGGATCCCGATATTCTGATCGTCGACGAAGCGTTGGCGGTCGGGGATGAGCGTTTTCAACGAAAGTGTTTCGCTCGCCTTGACGAGTTGAAAGCCAAAGGCACTTCCATTCTGTTCGTATCCCATTCAGGGCCGCAGGTCGTTGAACTCTGTGATAGAGCGATCCTGATGGAGCGCGGCGAACTGATCTGTACTGGTTCGCCAATGAGCGTCGTGCGGGCGTATCAAAAATTGATCTATGCCCCTGTAGATGAGCAGCCGAGATTGATTGAAGAGTTTCGGCAGATCGGAAGCGAGAGGGTTGCGATCGAAGCTGACGAAATCAAATCCTTGGATGCTGAGGAAAAGGCCTCGGACGATCTGTATTTCGATCCGGGAATGGTTCCCGAGTCCACGACAATCTACCCGGAGCAGGGTGCGCGTATCGACTCCTTCGAGATCTTCGACAAGCTAGGACGGCGCTGCAATGTTCTGCAGGCTGGTGGTGACTACGACATCGTTATGACTGGCGAGTTGAAGGCCTCCGTCTCTCGAGTTTTTTTTGCAACGCATGTACGGACGGTGTCAGGCGTTGTGATTACCGGACAGCGCTTTCCTGACGAAGGCCATTACTTCGAATGCGATGGAACAGACCGGGCATTCAAAGTCACCTTCAGCTTCAATATGGTCATGATGCCGGGCGTATACTTTGTCGGGGGAGGCGTATGGTCGGAAAGCGAGCCGGCCTTGTGTCACCGCATTCTGGATGCACTCATGTTCCGTCTTGTGTCGGATCAGGGTACAAGATCTTTTGGTTATATGGACGTCTCTAATAATGAGCCAGCAATTGAACTACTCTGAAATCATTCCCGCGGAACAACTCAGGGAGATTCACACTTTCCATAAACTCACTGATGGCATGATCAGCCTGGAAGAGGGGCTGGCTCTCTATGTGTTGGCCGGTCAGGTCCGGTCTGGCTGCATTGTGGAAGTAGGTTCTTACCGTGGTCGCTCCACCGTTTTCCTGGGCCGAGGTTCTTTAGCCGGGCATCAAGCGCCAGTGTACGCGGTGGATCCACATAAACCCTTTATCGGTGTGCTCGGCGGCGTCTTTGGTCCCAAGGACCGTACCGAATTTTACAAAACCATGTTGATCACAGAGTGCAGCGAGATTGTGTCGTTGATCAATATGAGCAGTGAGATGATCGTTCCTAAGTGGAGCGAGCCGGTTGGTCTGTTGTGGATTGATGGCGACCACAGTTATGAAGGTGTAAAACGTGATTTCGAATGCTGGTTGCCACACGTAGCTGAAGGTGCCTGTATCGCTTTTGATGATGCTTCTGACCCTGTGCTGGGGCCGCGTCTTCTGATCAATGAGCTACTCGCAACGCAGGCGTACGAAGAGTGCATCAGCGTCGGCAAGGTATCCGTTCTTAAGAAAAAACAATAAGCCAGAGAGGACGGTAATGACGAGCACTGACGACCAGCTTTTGCCGGATTTTCTGACATGGAACAGCTGTGTTTCACAGGAGCGAAAATTATTCTACGTAGCGACCCCGAAAGTGGCTTGTACATCACTGAAATGGTGGTTCGCCGAGTTAGAAGGCGTTGCCGAAGCAGTTCGACAACTCAAAACCAGCTCCGAGACTGATCCTGAGCTTGTCATTCATGACTCGTTGAACATTGTTGCGCCGCAACTGAGCCTGCATTCGCAGGAGCAATTGCAGGAAATCAAGACAGGTGGTTTTTTCAGCTTCGCTCTGGTGAGAAATCCATATAAGAGGCTTTTTTCCGCTTGGCAGTCAAAAATATTGCTGCGCGAACCGTTACAGATTGAGGCCTATCTTGATCAGGCATTTGTTACATGCCCGGTTAAAACCATGCTTGATGTTGCTGCGGCGTTCGAGTGCTTTCTGGAGTACTTGAATACCTATGAGGCCGGTGACTTCCAGGACTGGCATTGGGCGCCGCAATACGAATTGCTCAAACCTCAACTATTTCCATATAGCGCTGTGTCGAAGATTGAGGATACTGGCGGGTTGAATGAGGCCCTACGTGCTCATTTAGGCGACGCTTACGTCAATCCATTCACTTCTTCAAAAGCCAATGAGAGCCTGATTCCTTATCTTCCGGAATTTATCAGCCCACGATCGAAAGCGCTGATCGAGCTGCTTTATGCAGATGACTTTGAATTCTTTGACTACTCAACCGAGTTGCCGCCGGCCAAAGAACAGTTTTCGCAAGAAAATCTGACGTTGGCGCTGAAGGGGATCGAGCTATTGCGCGGTCGGCATTTGCGGATTGCCGAAATGCGGCAGCATTGCAGTGCCGAGTTTTCTGCACTGTTGAAGGACAAGGATTGGCTGGTGGGGCAGCGCGATACCTGGATGGCTGTTTGCAAAGAAAAGGAAACTGAGCTAGTTGAGCTGCAAGGTTACTGTGCTGGAGAGGCGCAGAGGCTGGAGATGACGCATGCGGAGTTGGAGCGGTTGAAAGTCGAGATTGCGCAAACCAATGTTGCACTCGCGCATTCGAATAACGAACTCCAACACGCGAATCAGGAACTGGCCAAGAGCGTCGTCGAAAGTAAACAGATTGAAGCGGAGCTGGCAAAGAGCGTCGTCGAAAATAGACAGATTGAAGCAGAGCTGGCAAAGAGCGTCGTCGAAAATAGACAGATTGAAGCGGAGCTGGCAAAGAGCGTCGTCGAAAATAGACAGATTGAAGCGGAGCTGGCAAAGAGCGTCGTCGAAAATAGACAGATTGAAGCGGAGCTGGCCAAACGAAATGCCGAAGCGGCCATTCTGCAGACGGAATTAGCCGAGATAAAATCAGACGTGTCTCGCTTAATGTTCGAGCTGGAGCAAGCGAATGCCGATTGCGTTCAATCGAAATATGAGTTGGCGCAGACAAACTCGATGTTGGCACAATCGAATTCCGATTTGGCACAATCAAATTCCGAGTTGGCACGATTGAAGTCAGACCTGGCTCGATCCACCATCGAGCTGGCTCAATCCGGCAGTGAGCTGGCACAGTCCAATTCTGAACTGGTTAATTCGAATTCGGAGCTTGCGCGTTCTAACTCAGAACTGGCGCAATCCAATGCTCAACTCGACTGGTCAAAAAACGAGCTCATAAGGTTGCAGCAAACGATCTCATCGATGATATTTGAGCAAGAGGCATTTGCACTTAGGCATAAGCGATACCTGTCGTTTCACCGTTTCGTAGAGTCTGGTTTGGTTAATCGGTTGCGCAAGGCAGGGCGGCTCTTGAAAGGGCGCAAAGGAGAATAAAGAGTGGCAAAGGTTTCTGTTGTACTTACTTCTTATAATCATGAGAAGTTTATCGGGCAGGCGATCGATTCTGTTCTCCGTCAGACGTTTACTGATTGGGAGCTGATTATCGTTGATGACGTTTCACCCGATGGTTCCTGGGCCGTTATCGAAAGTTACAATGATCCCAGAATAAAAAAAATTCAGAATGACAGAACGCGACGTTATATCTACAACATAAACCGTGCCGTCGAATCACAAAGTACTGGTGAATACATTGCGATTCATCACTCGGACGACGCCTGGGAATCGGACAAGCTGGAAAAGCAAGTGGCCGTGCTGGAGGAAAATCCCGGCGTAGGCGCAGTGTTTTCGCACGTTCAATGCATTGACGAGAACAACCGTCCTCTTGTTGTCGAATGGTTCAATCAGCCGAACAAGCCGCGCACAGCGTGGTTGCGTTCCCTGTTCTTTAACGAGAACCAGTTGTGCCACCCAAGTGCGCTGGTCAGACGAAGTGCTTATGAACAAGCCGGTCTGTACAGAAGCGCAAACGCGCAGACAGACGATGCTGAAATGTGGACACGGTTGTTGATGATAGCCGACATCCATGTGGTTCAGGAAAAGCTGACTTTGCATCGGATTTTCTCGGATCAGTCCAATGAAAGCGGTGAGCGGCCGGATAGGCGCGCTCGGATGTGGCTGGAATGGTACTTGCAGAAGAAGCACTACATTGGCATGTCCCTGGCTGACATTCTTGCGGCGTTTCCTGAGAGTGAAAGGTGGGTGACACCGAAGGGCGCCAATAGTGGATACCTGCTGGCCATGTTCGCAATCCAGATTGGTGGTTGCCCAGGTACCCGGCTTTTCGGTGTCGAGCTTCTTTATCAATTGATGAATAATTCTGAAGAACGAGCAGACATCGAAGCGCTGCATGGCTTCACTTATCTCGATTTCATCGCGCTCACTGGCCAAGAAGATTTTTTCAACCCGGCTGCTATAGCGCCGGTGGCACCAAGGCAAATCCCCAGCAATCCGTTGCGGCGTTTTGCAGGTAAGGTCCTGCGTAAACTCCACGTATTGTAAACACACGGTTCGCAGAATAACCGATCAAGCCTGCACTTCGGTCGGGGGGTAGAGTTTCGCTTTCAGGTATTTGAATGCGGCGCTGGCGCTTATCGCATAAAGGCATCTGTGATGATAGGGCAGTAAATGAAGGTAGATCTGAAAATAGTGACTGCTGCCCTCTTTTTCGCCCTGATTGCGGTAGGCGTATTGGCTTTCGTGCGCTGGACAGGCGTTGGCAAGGTGATGGAGTCGCCAGTGCTGGCGCAAGCCGAGCCTGTGCTTCCGCGTGGGTTGGACGTGAAATTGACGACTAGCGAAGTCACGCTTGAAGTACAAGCATGTGATATCAGCGCTTTGCACGATGAGTTTTTCCTGCACCTTTATCCTGCCGATCCTTCGCTCGCGGAGCCTGAAGGGTTCATAAGTCAGCAATTCAATCTCAAGAAGCTGAAACCAGTTGAGAACCAGAATCGAGCGGGCGTTGCTTCCTGCCATTACCGTGTGGAGTTTTCGCCGACTGTACTCACACGTGTTTCACTGGGTCAGTTCAGGATGCCGAATGGGCATTGCTGCGAAGTGCTGTGGATTAAAGACGTGAAACTCGATGAATAATCTTCAAGCAGTAGGCACGCCTCCTGATGCTCATCGTTCCTTTGGTCTGGATGCCTGTCGAACCATTGCCTGCCTGCTCGTTGTTTTCGGGCATATGCTTGGGCATTCGGATCCTCATCCTTTGTTGGCGGGTTTAGCGTTTCTCGCGACGTTTGGCGTGGATTTATTCTTCTGTCTGAGTGGCTTTCTGATCGGCAGAATTCTTCTGAAAGAAGCGGCGCATTGGCGCGAACAGAAGATGGGCGGGCTTACAGGATTCTGGTATCGACGGTGGATGAGAACATTGCCGCTTTATATCTTTTTCTTTTTCGTGTCACTGCGTTTTGACTGGGCTGGTGCGACCACGTTCGCCGAGCAATTTCACTATTTAGTGTTCGCGCAGAATTTCGCGTGGAACATGACCGATTTTTATCGATTGTCATGGAGTTTGGCGGTTGAGGAATGGTTTTATTATACCTTTCCGCTAGTCATGTTGTTAATGATTGGCCTGGGTGCAGGCGTCCAGCGAGCGGCAATGATCGTTATCATGGCATTCATGATTGCTCCCTTCATCGCCCGTATTGGCTTGCCAATTCAATCGGTGCGTTATGATGATGCACGATATGTTGTCCTATACCGGCTGGATGCCATCGGTTTTGGAGTAGTGATCGCCTACATATATACTTGGCACCGTCCGATTTTTGAACGTCTTGCGAGATGTTGGTATGTCCCCTTCGTGTTTGCTGTAGTTATGATGGTCATGACACGACAGGGCCTGCCTTGGACAGCCGGTAGCCAGTTTGTGCAATCGATTTTCTTTACGTGCTCCGCGATAATTTTTGCGGCATTAATTCCCGCATTTTTCAGTTTGAATGCTTCGCGTTCGGACATGCTTAATCGTTTTGTAAAATATACCAGTCTGATTTCATACTCTATATATCTTGGTCATACTTTTGCATTTATATTTGTGATGAGTATGTTGAGTAGATATGGGGTGTATGAGCGTGTTTATACAAATCCATGGCTTGTTTATCCAGTTTTAATTGCGTGCGTTTATGCGTTCGCTCATCTGACCTATACCTTTGTCGAGAAACCATTCTTAAAACTTCGCGATGTAAGCGGTATGTCAGTGCTTAAATTTTTTAAAGATTTTCAGCGTTTCGGCGCAGGGAAGTAAGTTTTTACTATGTCAAACTCCGCGCACTACAATTTTCCACCTGTCATGGGTCCGGGCGAAATGAGCAAAAGATATAAAGCCGCAGAGCACTCTGACGGTCTTCAGTCATGTAAAGTTCTTGTGGTCAGTCGTTCCAGCGATGCCCTTCAGGATTTTGCCGATCTATATCGGTCGTTACTAGGTCAGACATTCCAAGCGTGGAAGTGGCTGATTTGCTGTAGTGGAGTTGAAGAGCAGCCATTGAACCCTGCGTTTCTTCAGGCGGTGGCCGAGGACAAGCGTGTCCTGATAAAGCGGGGCGCAGATTGCACGGTGGCGAATGAGATTTGGGCGAGCCCTGAATATATTGTTCTGGCTGATGCAGCGATTGAGTTCGATCCGACGTTTATTGAAAAGGGAATATGGTGCCTTGAGTCGAACCCGGAGTTTGCTTTCTGCAATTCCTTCGGCGTAGTGCCCGGAGTGGGGGGGGGCGCAATACAGCAGAGCTTGAGTGAGGGGAAATATTATCTTGAAAACCCTCATGCAAAGGTCAGAGGTATCCTCGTACGCAAATCAGCCATTTTGCAAGTATTTGACCAAGTAGGGCTCTTGCCTGATGGTCGCGAACCTAATTCGTTGCTTAGTCGGTTGGCGGATGCTGGATTTTGGGGTTTCACCATTGCCGAATTCCTTCAAACCTGCAAGAGCTTGCCGCTGCAGGAAGGCGTTGATGCTGCACTTTCCATGTCTCTAAAACCTGTACCGAGTCCTCAACGACGCTATCCATCCGCTTACGAGACGCTGCCTGAAGGCGTTCCCTTCGACAATCCATTGGAATTCAATGCGCACGGTAGAAGGGTGATGTTTCTACTGCCGTGGATGGTTGAGGGTGGGGCCGATCGAGTCAATATTGATCTTATTCATGGGCTGGTTTCTGGTGGGGCCGACGTGACAGTCTGCGCTACGCTCGAGGCTGATCATCGTTGGCTGGACAGGTTTAAGGAGCTGACACCGGATATCTTCATCCTGCCCAATATTCTGTCGCTGTCCGATTTTCCACGTTTCCTGTTGTACCTCATTGCCTCCAGGAACATTGATACAGTGTTGGTTGCCGGGAGTACTTTGGGTTACCAGCTCCTTCCTTACTTGCGTACCGAGGCACCGAAGACGACATTTGTGGACTTAAGCCACACTGAGGAAATGCACTGGCTCAATGGAGGCCATCCGCGATTCGGTGTGGGTTACCAAGATGCACTGGACATGAATGTGGTCAGTACCGGCCATTTGGCTAAATGGATGGCTGAGCGTAACGCTGACTCTACGAAGATTCGGGTTATGTATACGGGAATCAAATCTCATCCAGTTTCTCTCTCTCAAGCCCAGCGTACTGAAACTCAACGTGCCTTAGGTCTGGACGAGCATGCGTTGACCATTATTTTTGCCGGGCGCATGTGTAACCAGAAGCGCCCGCTGAAATTGGCAGAGATTCTTGCGGCACTGAAACAGACAGGTATTCGCTTCAATGCATTGATCATCGGTGATGGTGAGTTGCGTCCGGCGTTTGAAGCATTGATTGGACAGCATGAGCTGGCTGCAAACGTTCATGTGCTGGGGGCGAAGTCCCATGCTGAGTGGCTTTCGTTGCTTGCGATTTCCGATGTGCTGTTGATGCCTTCGGAGTATGAGGGGATTTCGGTCGCGCTTCTTGAGTCCATGGCAGCGGGTGTTGTACCTGTTGTTGCGGATGTCGGGGGGCAGGATGAGTTGGTTGGGCAGGACACCGGGTATCTTATTCCTCATGGCGAGGATGAAGTGAACCACTATGTCGGCGTACTGCTAACCCTCTCGAATGATGCGGTGATGCGTGAGCAAAAGGCGCAAGCGTGCCGGCAACTGATCGACACCCATTACACGGCGGCGGCTACTAATCGTCAGTGGCTTCAAATACTGGATGAGGCCCAGGCTAACCGAGAACGATCAACCCAGCCGTTTTTGCCAGCAGGTTTGGCAAGGGAGCTGGCAACGACAGCTGTGGAGAACCGGCGTGTCACGACTTACCTGGATTATCTTTATAGCACTCACTGCCTGACAAACGAGGCGCAAACAGTGGTGTCGATCGAGGACGGGATTTCGCGTTTGCTATTGGCGAAACTTCGCCAATACCGATTGTTTAAATACTTGCTTGAACGGCCTGTTATAAAAAGGATAATGCAAAAGCTGAAAGCGCTGATTTCTTGACGCTTTTTGGCTTTTGTGTTACTTTTTTTGTCATTTTTGTTGACGATTAATGTCAATCTATTTGCCACGGCTTCGATGTCGGTCGAGAGTTTTTATGAAAATTACAGTATTTGGTGGCGGCGGTTTTATTGGATCGACTATTGTTGATCGCTTGTTGTTAGATGGCCATTCAATTCGAGTTTTTGAGCGACCGCGTGTAGTTGAATATCGTACATTTTTACCTCATGAATGCGTCGAATGGATGACAGGTGATTTGTCTTCCGTCAGCGATGTAAATAAAGCAGTAGAAGGGGCAGACGCTGTTTTTCATCTTGTCTCCACCACGCTGCCGAAAAGCTCGAACGAAGACCCGGTTTACGATGTGCAGAGTAATGTGGTTGCGAGTTTGCAGTTGCTCAACGCGATGGTTGCGCACAAGGTTGGCAGGATCGTTTTTATTTCCTCCGGCGGCACAGTTTATGGCGCTCCGAAGTACCTGCCTATCGATGAAAAACATCCCACAGATCCCGAAGTTTCTTATGGTATTACGAAGCTGACCATCGAGAAATATCTGCAGATGTACAACCATCTCTATGGCATAAAGCCTATTGTTCTCCGGGTTGCCAATCCTTACGGTGAGCGCCAGCGTGTCGAAACCGCACAGGGCGCTGTGGGTGTATTCATCCATAACGTTTTGAAGGGATCGCCGATAGAGGTCTGGGGTGACGGCAGTGTCGAGCGCGACTTCCTTCATGTCAGTGATGTGGCTGAAGCATTTGCCAAGGCTGCTACATATTCGGGTAGCGCCAGTGTCTTTAATATCAGCTCAGGTGTAGGCACCAGCCTCAACAGCCTCATGTCGATGATCGAAGAGGTCAGCGGTGAGCCGGTTGCGAGAAACTACAAACCTGGACGATCTTTCGATGTGCCAGTCAGCGTGCTTAGCAATGATTTGGCGCGAGACGAGATGGGATGGGAGCCTAAGGTGTCGATGAAGGAAGGGATCGTTAGAACCTTTGAATGGGCAAAAAACGAAATGCAGAAGTGAGGATGGCTGGGTGAGTTATTGTCTGCTCGCTGATAGCGTTTGTTCCAGATGAGGGTGCTACTCACGGTTCATCAGTTTTTCCCGGATTATTCTGCGGGCACTGAAGTTTTGACCCTCTCCGTTGCGCGCGAATTGAAATCACGTGGGCATGAGGTCAGGGTCCTTACTGGCTATCCGGAAAGCGAGGCGCTCGCGGATCAGAAGCGATTTGATCAATATCAGTACGATTCAATTCTGATTGATCGCTTTCGGCACGCTTATATGCCCATGGGCGATCAGACATCAAAAATCGAAATCGGCTATGACAATCATCTGGCGGCTGACTACTTTGAGCGTTTGCTCAATGAGTTCAAGCCGGATGTCGTTCATTTTTTTCACCTGAATCGTCTCGGTACAGGCCTGATCGAGAAAGCGGTTAATGCCGGTGTTCCCGCTTATTACACGCCCACCGACTTCTGGAGTATTTGCCCCACTGGGCAACTGCTTCGTTGTGGGGGGCGGACATGTATCGGGCCGAGTTCGGATGTGGGTAATTGTGTTGTGCATTTTGCCGCCAGTCAGCTTCCTGATCGGATTGGAAAGCTGGTGACAGCAGTGCCGGACAGCGTCAGCGATATGCTGGCAAGAGTTGTTCGCTCGCCTCTGATGCCTGCCGGATCGCTAGTCGATGAGGTGCGGGCGCTGAGTGGTCGCCTTGAACGCAATGTTCGACGACTGAATCTCCTGCAGGGAATCATCGCTCCGAACCGAATGATCGAGGCATTGTTGGTGCGCAATGGTGTGCGGTCTGACATCGTGGTCAGATCGTCCTATGGCATCAATCTGGACCAGCCGGTGGTGAAGCGGGATCGTACGCTGGGCGAGCGTCCATTGGTGTTGGGGTTCATTGGCACCCTTGCGTCACACAAGGGCTGTCATGTCCTTCTGGAGGCCGTCCAGCGTTTTTCTTCCCGCGAAATACAACTTGAAATTTACGGTAAGCAAAGTGACTTTCCTGACTATGTGGCACGGTTGCACCAATTGGCGGATGGCAACGAAGCAGTAAAGTTTTGTGGCACATTTTCCAACGAAGAAATATTCGCCGTGTTGGGTGGATTGGATGCGCTGGTAGTGCCATCTGTCTGGAATGAAAATACGCCGCTGGTTGTCTATTCGGCCAAAGCTGCCGGCTGTCCTGTTGTGGCGTCCGACGTGCCTGGAATCGCTGAAGCTGTTACGCATGATTTCGACGGATTGCTGTTTGATCCGGGTAGTGTCGATGGGCTGGAAAGCGCCTTGAAGCGATTGCTCGCCGAGAGAGGTTTGTTGCAGCGCCTGTCGTTAAATTCCATTCCTCCAAAATCTGTTTCTACTTATGTGGATGAGTTGTTGCAGATATGGATATCACCCCTGTAAACCAGTCGGATATTTGTCCTGTCCATGTTTTCCTTGGCGAGGAGAGGCTGTGGGTCTATTCTTCACGCTTAATTCTGAGTTTGGATTCTAAGCCTGCCTGTGTATGTTTTCTGCTCGCATTGGGAATCCGATTTAAGTCAATGTTTATAGCTGCGGTATAGTTTAGATGACGGAAAATCTTGTCGCTCATCAAATGGTCGTCGACCGGGGGCAGCGTAGTGCTCTCAAGCAGCAACGACCTGTGGTTCTTTGGTTTACGGGGCTTAGCGGTGCCGGCAAGTCGACGATAGCAAACGCTCTGGAGCAGGTACTGCTCGAGCATGGTCGTCACACCTATTTGCTGGATGGAGACAATATGCGTCTCGGTCTGTGCAACGATCTGGGGTTCAATGATGGTGATCGTGCGGAAAATATTCGCCGAATCGCCGAAGTTGCCAAATTATTGGTCGACGCGGGCCTTATCGTTGTCAGTGCGTTCATTTCGCCTTTTCGGCTTGATCGGACTTTGGCCCGGAAGGTGATCGGTGATGAGTTCTTCGTCGAGGTTTACATCAGCACGCCATTGCCTGAGTGTGAGCGCAGGGATCCGAAGGGTCTCTACGGCAAGGCTCGTTCGGGCATGATAAAAAACTTCACCGGCATCGATTCCTTGTATGAGCCACCACTGAATCCGGACATCTCGATCAATACACTTGAGGAAGATGTGTCTACGTCGGTGGCGAAAATCATGCAATACCTGGTTGGGCGAATCGAACCTTGAATACCCTTGTCATCATTGGTGCAGGTTTCAGTGGTGCGGTTACAGCCGTTCAGTTTTTGCAGGTATGCAATCCGGGCACTCGAGTAGTTTTACTCAATCGTTCTGGTGAAATGGCTCGTGGATTAGCCTACGGAACCAGTAGTTCCAGGCATTTGCTGAATGTACCTGCCGGGAACATGTCGGCGTTGGTGGATCAGCCAGATCATTTTCTGCGTTTTTGCGAAACTCGCTTACCGGGAACTACGCCCGCATCTTTTGTGCCGCGCAAGCTCTATGGCGAGTACCTATGCGGGTTGCTCGCAGACGCCGAGCGCAACTGTCGTGATGGCGTGAGTTTCGAGCGGATCACCACCGAAGCGCACAGTATTGAAGAACAGAACGGCAAGGCGCGGGTCCGTATCGCTGATGGTCGGGAATTTATTGCCGATCATGTGATTCTGGCGTTCGGAAATTTCTCGCCATTCAACCCCACGATTACCTCCATTCCCCGTGACGCAGGCCGCTATGTCGCAGACCCGTGGTCAGGTGAAATCGAAGTGCCGATCGAGCCGCAGGCTCCCGTGCTGTTGCTTGGCGCAGGCCTGACTGCTCTGGACGTTGCGTTGACGCTTGATCAGCAAGGGCACAGCGGGCCGGTTTACATGCTCTCCCGGCGAGGTGTTCAGCCGTTGCCGCATCGTAGCTCGCGGCATGTGGATAACGTTGCCGGGGATGTGGTCCAGGCTCTGCTGTCTTCCGCTCCGACGGTGTTGAGCTATTTGCGCCAAATGCGTTCGTTGGTGCGCACTGCAGCCAGGGATGATGTTGACTGGCGCGATATCGTCGCCGCTGTGCGCCCGATCACCGCGCAATTATGGCAGCGCTTGAGTGAAGCAGAACGGCGGCGATTCCTGCGCCATATGCAGGTGTACTGGGATGCCCATCGCCATCGTGTCGCACCTGCTTCATATGCAGCGTTCTCGGCGCAGATCGAACAGGGCAGGCTCAAGCCAATGGCGGGGCGAATCCACGACATTGATGTATTACCTGGCGGTCTGAGTGTTCACATTGGGGTGCGGGGTAGCGCATTGGTCGAGTCTCTAGAAGTCTCGCATATCATCAACTGCACGGGGCCGAATTCAAATCTTGCTCGGGTTGATGATCGTTTGATCGTTCAGTTGCGCAAAGTGGGGCTGATTCGGTTGGATAGCCTCGGCCTGGGTATTTGCGTAGATGAGTCGCTTTCTGTTTTGGACCAGCACGCAGTGCCGGTCAAATGGTTGAGTTACGTCGGGCCAATGCTCAAGGCTCAATTTTGGGAAGCGACCGCTGTTCCAGAGCTCAGAAGATATGCGCGCGATCTTGCCGTTCGCATTGCTGCAGAAATCGGTTAAGGCTGCAGGCGGTCGGAGGCTTTCTTTGCATTCGTGCTTTCAGGCATTGTTGGTTCTGTCTTCTTGTGCGTGAAGCCGTTGTTTAGAAAGAGGTCACGCATAGCCGGGATTGATGGGAGTCAACCGTTGTGATGCTACATCCGCAGTCAATTTTCGTTTGCCGAGCCTGATCAATGAAAGTTCAAGCCGTACTTGTCACCGGTGGCTCAGGTTTCCTGGGAGGGGCTTTGCTGCGCTATCTTGCCGCTTGCGAGCAGTACTCCTTGATTGCCGCGTTGCGCAATGAATGTCGTGAGCTCCCACAATCAATTCGCCGCTTTGCGTTTGCAGACCTGGCAATTGATATCGATTGGCAAGACGCACTTGAGCAAGTTGATGTGGTGGTGCATTCAGCTGCGCGGGTTCATGTCATGAATGAATCCGCCGTCGATCCGCTGGCCGAATTTCGAAGGGTGAATGTTGAAGCCACACTAAACCTCGCTCGGCAGGCTGCGCGTGCAGGGGTAAAGCGTTTCATCTTCATCAGTTCGATCAAGGTCAATGGTGAATACACCCGCGCTGGATGTGCATTTAGCGCGGATGACACTCCGGCTCCCGTCGACCCTTATGGTATTTCCAAGCTTGAGGCAGAGCTGGGGTTGAAAGCGCTCGCAACAACTACCGGGATGGAGGTCGTGATCATCCGGCCTGTCCTGGTTTATGGGCCTGGAGTGAAAGCCAATTTCCTGAGCATGATCCGTTGGCTGGAGCGCGGTATTCCTTTACCTTTCGGTGCTGTGCATAACAAACGAAGTCTGGTCAGTCTGGATAACCTGATTGATTTTATAGTCACCTGTATTGAGCACCCTGGCGCTGCAAATCAGACATTTCTGGTCAGCGACGGGCGTGCGGTTTCAACCACAGAGTTGTTACAGTGCATCGCTGTGGCTTTGAACCGTTCAGCCACTTTATTACCGCTGCCGGTAGGCCTGATGAGTGCAGCGGCAAAGCTTATCGGCAAGGATGCGGTCGCACAGCGTATCTTTGGTTCGCTTGAAGTTGATATTAGTAAGAATCTACAACTGCTGGGCTGGGTGCCCCCGGTAGATTTTCAATGTGCTCTTGACGCTACAGTGAAACCATTTCTGGAATCTCGCAAAAAATGAATGTCTGGTGGCTTATCCCGGTTGTTGCGGTATTTTCTTTCGCTCTGACCGCATTCCTGCGCCGCTATGCGTTATCGCGGAGTTTGATCGATGTACCCAATCAACGAAGTTCTCACACGACTCCGACACCTCGCGGTGGAGGCGTCGCTATTGTTCTGACGTTTACCTGTGCGTTGTTCTTTTTGTTCCATTTGAGCTTAACGACAGAACATGCGTTGATAGCACTGACGGGGGCTGGCGGCATTACCGCCGTTATCGGTTTTTTGGATGACCATGGTCACATCGCTGCGCGCTGGCGTCTTTTAGCCCATTTTTTTGCGGCGGCCTGGGGTGTTTACTGGGCTGGGGGGCTGCCTCCATTAGTCATCGGAGGTATCGCCGTTGAGCTGAGTTGGTTTGGGCACCTATTGGCGGTGGTCTATCTGGTCTGGATGCTTAATCTTTATAATTTCATGGATGGTATTGACGGTATTGCGGGCGTCGAAGCCGTGACGACTTGTACGGGTGCCTGTTTGATCTACTTGTTTGGTGGATTCGCTGAAATGGCGTGGGCCCCGGGTTTGCTGGCGATATGTTCCGCAGGTTTTCTATGTTGGAATTTTCCACCGGCGAAGATTTTCATGGGGGATGCAGGTAGCGGGTTTCTCGGCATCGTCCTTGGAGTGCTAGCGCTTCAGGCTGCCTGGGTTGATCCCGGGTTACTGTGGGCCTGGCTGATACTGATGGGTATATTCATCGTTGATGCAACCTTCACATTGATGCGCCGATTGTTGCGCGGAGATAAGATTTACGAAGCGCATCGTAGTCACGCTTATCAGTTTGCCTCGCGGCAGTTTGGCAAACACTTACCCGTCACTATTGCGGTCGGCCTGATCAACGTGTTGTGGCTACTGCCGATTGCGCTTGGGGTGAGCTATTTCAAGATCGATGGCGCGTTAGCGCTGGTAGTGGCGTATCTGCCGCTCATTTGGCTGGCGGTTAAATTTCGAGCGGGAGAGGTTGAGTGCATCAGCCCCTGAGAGGCATCGGGGTAGCTCAAGGCTCTCGTTACGGCTGTTTGCCCACCGCGGATGTGTTCCCAAAAATCTCGGAATCCTATGCAAAATGTGTATCATGTGCAACAGCATGGAGCATCGCCCCAGCCCGTTGACGACGTAAAGCGAAGTTGACGTACTACAGTACGCTTCAGCCGTCTGTAGATTTTTTCATGGTGACTGTGATGTTGGGAAACGTCGAATCTGTCATCAATAAAAATCTTCGGACGCGCACGTTATATTTGCCCAATTAGAAGGATTAGATTTTGGCTCGCAGTGGCTTTTTTTCCAAGCTGTTCAGAACGTTTACTGACCGCTCAGAAAACCTGAAGAATACCGAACTACCCCTGAAGCAGGCTGGCGAGCCAGAAATTCCTACAAAACTGGTTGTCATTGAGACAGACTTAGTTCAATCCAGCCACACCCGTACTGAAGAAGCTGAAGTTGAGGTAGTCAAAGAAACGTTGGCCAGTCCAGCTGAGTACGACTTGAGTCTATTGCCCGAAAATTTTGATCCGGAAATTTATCTGAAACTCAATCCTGATCTCGGCACATCAATAGATCCGATTGCGCATTACTTGAATCATGGTCACAAGGAAAGCTGGCGCATTATAATCCAGCCCGAAGAAGTGTCGGTCATTCCAGTTGAATACGACTTGAGTTTGTTGCCCGAAAATTTTGATCCGGAAATTTATCTGAAACTCAATCCTGATCTCGGCACATCAATAGATCCGATTGCGCATTACTTGAATCATGGTCACAAGGAAAGCTGGCGCATCATAACCCTGCCCGAAGAAGTGTCAACCAGTCCAGTTGAATACGACTTGAGTTTGTTGCCCGAAAATTTTGATCCGGAAGTTTATCTGAAACTCAATCCTGATCTCGATGCATCAATAGATCCAATTGCCCATTACTTGAATCATGGTCACAAGGAAAGCTGGCGCATTATAACCATGCCCGAAAAAGCGTCAGCCAGTCCAGTTGAATACGACTTGAGTTTATTGCCTGAAAATTTTGATCCGGAAGTTTATCTGGAACTCAATCCTGATCTCGATACATCAATAGATCCGATTGCGCATTACTTGAATCATGGTCACAAGGAAAGCTGGCGCATCATAACCCTGCCCGAAGAATTGTCAACCAGTCCAGTTGAATACGACTTGAGTTTGTTGCCCGAAAATTTTGATCCGGAAGTTTATCTGAAACTTAATCCTGATCTCGATGCATCAATAGATCCAATTGCCCATTATTTGACCCATGGTCACAAGGAAAGCTGGCGCATTATAACCATGCCCGAAGAAGCGTCAGCCAGTCCAGTTGAATACGACTTGAGTTTATTGCCTGAAAATTTTGATCCGGAACTTTATCTAAAACTCAATCCGGATCTTTGCTCATCTATTGACCCGATCGCGCATTACTTGAATTACGGTCACCAGGAAAGCTGGCGCATTGTAACTCTGCCAGAAATCAGATATTCCAAAAACCGCGCCTTTGATTCCACGCGTGACACGGTCATGGTCGTCAGCCATGAAGCGTCTCGATCGGGGGCGCCGATACTCGCACTCAACCTCGTAGAGCGCTTATCCAGTCGTTACAACGTAGTTGCCCTTTTGTTAGGGGATGGCGCGCTGCTTGGCGCCTTCGAGGAGGCAGCCGTAGCAACAATGGCGAGCTCGCGACTAAAAAATAACGTGCCTTACGCGCATCCTGCTATCAAGCATTTGTGCAGCAAATTCGAGTTTAAATTTGCGCTGGTCAATAGCATGGAGTGCCGTGTGGTTTTAGAACCGCTGGCTAGACACTTTGTGCCTGCTATTCCGCTGATTCATGAGTTCGCGTCTGCATATCCAAATTCCAGTGCAGTGTTCTCCGATGCCAGGCTGTGGTCTAGCGACCAGGTGTTTTCCGCAGACGTGACTTGGGAAAGCGCCAAGGATTCATGCCCTGCTCTGAAGTCCCTGACGGCGCATATTATTCCCCAAGGGCGTTGCGTACTGCCTGCACAACTGATCGTTGAGAAGGACACGAAGCGCGAATCCGAATACCTGCGTGGACGGATGCGGCCTGCGGCGGATACTGAGCGCAAGTTCGTGGTCCTGGGTGCGGGTTACGTCAACTTTCGCAAGGGTGCTGATCTCTTCATACAGTGCGCTATCAAAACCATGCTTACACCGGGTGGCGACAGATTTCGATTTGTCTGGATTGGCAAGGGTTATAACCCTGATGTCGAAGACGGTTATTCGGTTTACCTTGCCGATCAGATCAAGCGGTCCGGGTTGCAGGAGCGGTTCGTGATGCTTGACGAGACGTCCGCCATCGAAACGGCTTATGAAGAAGCCGATCTGCTGTTCATTTCGTCTCGACTTGATCCATTGCCCAATGTCGCTATCGACGCCTTTGACGCGCGGTTGCCGGTGCTCTGCTTTGATAAGGCTACAGGTATATCCGACTTCCTTTCCTCTTGTGGATTGCGCGATTCCTGCATTGCAGATTATCTCGATGTCGACAGTGCTGTTCAAAAAATATTCGCACTGGCCAACTCCAATGATTTGTATGAGCAGGCAGTCAATAATAGTCATGAAGCGTCTAAAGCTTACTTCGACATGGATAAATATGTTGCGGAGCTGGAGCTTGTCGGACTAGATGCCGCAAGACGCGCCGAACAGGAAAAGCGGGATGTTGAAACCATTCTTGAATCGGATTTATTCGATGCTTCTGCACAGGACGTAAGACTTCATGTTCGATCTTGGGCGAGCGGCATAACGTCTCAGCCACTGCATGAGGACTTTAAGCCGGATGTATACGTCGAAGAGCATGGCCTCGAAATACCGGGTTGTAATCCACTTGCCGATTACATTCGGATGGGGTGCCCACGAGGGAGCTGGAACACGAGCGCATAAGCATTACTTCCCGGTCTCACCATGTTTTCGAGAACGTGAAGGCGAAGGTGAAATTCTGTAGCGTCTGGAAGAATGCTCCGAGGGCGAATTCACTTTTTGGGTGGCCATTTATTCAGCTGAAAGCCCGTGCATTGAGGTTACAATGTGGGCCATCGACTGGTTGAGGAGGGAGCCAAGTGCTCGGACGGCTGAATGGATAAGGTGCGGACTGTCTTGCTTGGGTTGCCTCGCAAACAAAAGCGTTTGCTGCAGGTGGCGACTGACGTCGTTCTGGTCTGGGTCGCCCTCTGGTTGTCGTTCATCGTGCGATTGGGCATTGATGACATGTACAACCCCTTCAAGGCCCACATCTGGCTTTTCGTTTGCGCTCCAGTCATCGCCATCCCGCTGTTTATCCGTTTCGGCATGTATCGGGCGGTCATGCGTTACTTCGGTAACGATGCCCTGATTGCAATCGTCAAGGCGGTCAGCCTCTCCTCGCTCATTTTGGCTGTGGCCGTTTACTGGTACAGCAATCACCAGGCAGTGGTTCCGCGATCCATCATCTTCAACTATTGGTGGTTGAGCATGATAATCATTGGAGGGCTGCGCCTGTGCATGCGTCAGTTCTTCATGGGGGACTGGTTCACGGCCGCTCAGCATGTGCCCTTTACCAATCGTGACGACGGTATGACCAAAGTTGCGATATACGGAGCCGGGGTTGCCGGCAACCAACTGGTCGCCGCACTGCGTATGGGACGCGTCATGCGCCCTGTGGCATTTGTGGACGATGATCCTGGTATTTCCGACCGGTCTATCTCCGGGCTCCAAGTATTCAAACCCAAGCATATTCAACAGATGATAGAGGTGACGGGGGCCCAGGAGATTTTACTCGCGCTGCCGTCATCGACCCGTGCCCGACGCCGAGAAATTCTCAACCTGCTGGAAGGCTTTCCGCTACACGTGCGCAGTGTCCCCAACTTTACGGATCTGGCCAGCGGGCGCGTCAAGGTTGAAGATATTCAAGAAGTGGATATTGCCGATCTCCTGGGTCGTGACGCAGTGCCGGCTCAGCCAGATCTGTTGGCGCACTGCATCAGCGGTAAGGTTGTCATGGTTACCGGAGCCGGCGGTTCGATAGGTTCAGAGCTTTGTCGACAGATTTTCAGCCTTGGCCCGACCACGCTGTTGTTGTATGAGCACAGCGAGTTCAACCTTTACAGCATTTTGTCGGAACTGGAGCATCGTGTCTGTCGGGAGTCGGTTCCCGTTCGCCTGCTGCCAATTCTCGGTTCGATCCGGCACCAGGACAAATTGCTCGATGTAATGAGAACCTGGAAAGTCGATACGGTTTATCACGCTGCGGCCTACAAGCATGTGCCAATGGTCGAGCACAACATTGCCGAGGGCGTGCTCAACAATGTGATTGGAACACTCAACACGGCACAAGCAGCCGTGCAGTCGGGGGTGTCGAATTTTGTGCTGATATCCACTGACAAGGCCGTTCGCCCGACGAATATCATGGGCAGTACCAAGCGTCTGGCCGAGTTGACTCTCCAAGCGCTGAGTCGGGAGATTGCACCGGTGTTGTTCGGTGACAGTTCTAACGTGTCTCGAGTCAACAAAACCCGCTTCACCATGGTTCGTTTCGGCAATGTCCTGGGCTCTTCCGGTTCGGTGATCCCGCTGTTTCACAGCCAGATCAAAACCGGTGGTCCGCTAACGGTCACCCATCCGAAGATCACTCGCTATTTCATGACCATCCCTGAAGCGGCGCAGTTGGTCATTCAGGCAGGATCGATGGGGCAGGGCGGCGATGTGTTCGTTTTGGATATGGGCGAGCCGGTGCGGATTGTAGAATTGGCAGAGAAGATGATCCATCTGTCAGGTTTGAGTATTCGTTCCGAACGTAATCCTCAAGGCGACATATCCATCGAGTTCACCGGATTGCGGCCGGGTGAAAAGCTCTACGAAGAACTGTTGATCGGTGACAACGTGGCGGCGACCTCTCATCCGATGATCATGTCTGCCAATGAAGATCACCTGCCTTGGGAAGTATTAAAGGACAGGTTGAGCAATCTCCTGAGCGCGGTTGAAGCGGATGATTATTCCCGAGTCCGCCAACTCCTGCGCGAAACCGTCTCCGGTTATACCCCCGACGGCGAGATCGTCGACTGGATTTACCAGCAACGCCGCCTCGAGCCCTGATTGTTTCACATTCTGTAACGCACGCGTTTTTGACTTGAGACCGTCATGACCTACATTTGAAGAGCAGCTTCGGAAAGCTGCTTTCTCAAATGATGATGGAGCGTCACTAATGCGTACTGGTTATTTCTATTCCTTGATGTTTGCTTTGCTCACTAGCGCCTCTATTGCGGTGGTTGCGGCGCCTGTCTCACCGCCGGTGCCGCCAGAATTGCCGGTCGTGATCGACGCTGCGGCGTCTTCGAAAAGTGCAAAAATCAATCTCAACGATGCCGACTCGGCAACGCTGCAAAGGGAACTGTCGGGTGTAGGCGAGGCCAAAGCCAAAGCGATTGTTGCGTATCGTGAAACAAACGGGCCGTTCGCATCCGTGGACGAGTTGCTGGAAGTCAAGGGTATCGGCAAGGCGATCCTGGATCGCAATCGCGACAAGCTGGAAGTGAACTAAGCTTATTGTTCAACGCCAAGGGGCCGGTCATTGACCGGCCTTTTTGTTTTTCTGGTAAGGCGTTTGACTGAGGAAACCAAAGAGCACACCCGTCGGATAGCCAAAAATTACGGCTATCATATTGTATTGAGATTATGCCTATAATAATTTCCACGCGCTCTGCATCAACCCGATCCAGAGGGCTATCTCTCAAGCATTCCAGGAGTCCTGTCATGAATTCTGTTGCGTCCCAAGGTACCGCTCTCGTCACTGGCGCATCGTCTGGTATCGGAGCGGTTTACGCAGAGCGGTTGGCATCGCGCGGTTTTGACTTGTTGTTAGTGGCCCGCGACCAAGAGCGTCTGGACAGTGCCGCAAGCAAGTTGCGTGATTCCCATGGTGTTCAGGTCGAAGTGCTCAAGGCGGACCTGACGCAAAAGGATGACGTGCTCAAACTCGAGCAGCGTCTGCGCAGCGACTCAAGCATCACCCTGTTGGTCAACAACGCCGGCGTTGCGGCTGACGGTCTGTTGGCTAATGCAGATTTAGAGAATCTTGAGCGGCTGATCCAGCTCAACGTCACCACGGTCACTCGTCTGGCATCGGCCGCTGCAGCGAGTTTTGCCAAGGCGGGTCGCGGCACGATCATCAACATTGCCTCGGTCGTGGCGCTGTTTCCAGAGCGTTTCAACGCCACTTACAGTGCCAGTAAAGCCTATGTGCTGAGCCTGACCCAATCGCTGAACGCTGAACTCGACGGCACCGGTGTAAAAGTCCAGGCGGTGCTGCCCGGCGTTACCCGCACTGAAATCTGGGAGCGTTCCGGAGTCGATGCCAGCGGCATCCCGGCCGAAATGGTCATGGAGGCTGGCGAGATGGTCGATGCCGCGCTGGCAGGTCTGGATCAGGGCGAGCTCATTACCATCCCGTCCCTTCCGGATGCGGGTGAGTGGCAAGCCTTTGTGGCTGCGCGGCTGGTGATGGCGCCGAACCTGTCCCGCAGTTCGGCTGCCAGTCGCTACAAGTAAGTTCTTCTGAATCAGTTAGAGGTCACGCGGTATGGATCAGCGTCGAATAGTCGTCACGGGCATGGGCCTGGTTTCACCCTTGGGCAGCGGTGTTGAGGTTGTTTGGCAACGTTTGCTGCAGGGGCGTTCGGGGTTGCGCAATTTGCCTGAAGCAGTGGTCGCTGACTTGCCCACGAGTGTTGGCGGCCGAGTGCCGACCTTGGAAGAAGACACCGAGGCCGGTTTTGACCCGGACCGCGCCACCGCGCCGAAAGAACAGAAGAAGATGGACCGCTTCATCATGTTTGCCATGGAGGCCGCGCGGCAGGCGCTAGAGCAGGCTGATTGGCATCCGGAAAATGCAGCTGATCAGGAGCGCACCGCGACAATCATCGGTTCCGGTGTCGGTGGGTTCGGTGCGATTGCTGATGCCGTGCGTACGACTGATAGTCGTGGCCCGCGTCGTTTGTCGCCGTTCACCATTCCGTCGTTTCTGGTCAATCTGGCAGCCGGGCACGTATCGATTCAGCACCACCTCAAAGGACCGTTGGGGGCGCCAGTGACTGCTTGCGCTGCCGGCGTTCAGGCGATTGGTGATGCGGCGCGATTGATTCGATCCGGTGAAGCCGATATCGCCGTGTGCGGCGGGGCGGAAGCCTCGATCGATCGAGTCAGCCTTGCCGGTTTCGCGGCTGCGCGGGCCCTGTCCAGTGGCTACAACGACACTCCACAGCGAGCATCACGTCCATTCGACAGTGGACGTGATGGTTTTGTCATGGGCGAGGGCGCGGGCCTTTTGGTGATTGAGTCTCTTGAACATGCCTTGGCTCGTGGCGCGCAGCCCTTGGCGGAACTGGTCGGTTACGGCACCACGGCCGATGCCTATCACCTGACCGCTGGGCCGGAAGATGGCAGTGGTGCACGGCGGGCAATGGAGCTGGCTTTGGCTCAGGGCGGTATTACGCCGGATCAGGTCGAGCATCTGAATGCTCACGCGACGTCCACGCCGGTTGGCGACCTCGGCGAGTTGGCGGCGATCAAGGCGTTGTTCGGTGCAGAGAACAAAATCGCCGTGACCTCGACCAAATCCGCCACCGGCCACTTGCTGGGTGCTGCGGGTGGACTTGAGGCGATCTTTACGTTGTTGGCAATTCGCGACCAAGTGGTGCCGCCGACGCTCAACTTTGAAAATCCGGATCCTGCCAGCGAAGGCGTGGACATCGTCCATGGCCAGGCCCGGCCGATGCCGATCGAATATGCGTTATCCAACGGATTCGGCTTTGGCGGTGTAAATGCCAGCGTGTTGTTCAAGCGTTGGCAGGCCTAGTCTTTGGATTGTTTGAGGTGCTCGCGGGTGACATCGAGGATGCGTTGAGCGAACTCGTTATCCGCGACACTGCGTGACAGCAGTAAGGCGCCAACCAGGGTCGACATGATGACGATGGCCCGGTCGGCGCCATTGTCACCTTCGAGGGTGTCTTCGATCTGATTCAGTCGTGCGTTGAGCACGGCGTCACTGGTTGGACTGGGTTGTCCACGCAATCCCAGTTCCGCAGAGATGGTCAGGAGGGGGCAACCTTCATGTGGCGACGTCTGATGCCATTCGGACAGGTAAGTGTCGATAAACACTTGCAGCGGATGTTCCTGGGCAAAGATTTCAGCGCATAACCCATCAACCTGGTCGCCTGCCTCTTGCAGTGCCTTTTCGACCAACTCGTCCTTCGATCTGAAGTGCGAGTAAAAACCGCCGTGTGTCAGCCCCAGCGCTTTCATCAACGGCTGAAGGCCGGTCGCACCGATTCCATCCTTGCGGAATCGCGCAGAGGCTTCCTTGATTATCCGTTGATGAGTCTGGGCTTTATGGTCCTGCGAGTAACGCATCTGGATCTCTCCGCAACAATACCCGCATATTAACCATGGAAAATTAAATGGTGACTGTACTTCTACTTCTAAAAAACACGCAGAAGGGCAGATACGGATCTGAAAAACAAACCCCGCCAGTTAGGCGGGGTTTTTTCTTTAGCGGTCTTGCGCTTCTTTCGCGTCCGCTTCGGCATTGCGTTGCGCGACACGCTTGCGTTCTTCATCGGTCAGTTCGACCTTGTTGGCGGTGTCTCGCAACATCATCAACCCGCCCACGATCGAGCCGATTGCAACGACAAGAATCAACCAGGCATACCAAGGCATAACGGCTCTCCTTAAAGGCAGATCGGTGGGCGAGGATTTCGCCGTTAACCGCTGCATACAACTTTTGAGCGAAGTGAACTCGCAGTGGTTCCATTCTAGGCCCGTTATGCCCGGTGCACCCGATCAATCCCTCAATGTCCCGTGAGCATCGCGTCGGCCGGTGCGTTGGCACGCAGTTGGCCAGTCAGCATGAAATAACCAAACCCCACCGCCATGAAACCGAGGAATATCAGCCCGATCAGTGTGTTGAACCACGCCATCGCCACCAGACACACCACCGCCAGTACCAATGCAATCATCGGAATCAATGGATAGCACGGCGCACGGAAGGTGCGCTCAAGGTTAGGCTCGGATTTACGCAGTTTGAACAGGCTGAGCATGCTCATGATGTACATCACGATCGCGCCGAACACCGCCATGGTGATCATCGCCGCCGTGAGGGTCATGCCGCCGAGGTTGATCAGGCCGTCGCTATAAATAGCCGCGATGCCGATCACGCCGCCGGCGATGATCGCCCGGTGCGGCGTCTGGAAGCGCGACAGTTTCGCCAGCGAGGCGGGCAGATAGCCGGCGCGGGCGAGGGCAAAGAACTGGCGTGAATAGCCAAGAATGATCCCGTGAAAGCTCGCCACCAGACCGAACAGGCCAATCCACACCAGCATGTGCAGCCAGCCGGAGTTTTCGCCGACCACGGTTTTCATCGCTTGCGGCAGTGGGTCGTTGATGTTGGCCAAGGTGCGCCAGTCGCCGACGCCGCCGGCAAAAAACATCACGCCCATCGCCAGCAGCACCAGAGTCAGGATGCCGCTGATGTAAGCCTTTGGAATTGTGCGCTTCGGGTCCTTGGCTTCTTCGGCGGCCATGGCTGCGCCTTCGATGGCGAGGAAGAACCAGATGGCGAACGGAATCGCGGCGAACATCCCGGCAATCGCTGGCGCACCGAAAACGTCCGAACCGGCCCAGCCATTCAGCGCGAAGTTACTGAAGCTGAAGGCCGGAGCGACGACGCCCATGAACACCAGCAGTTCGGCGACGGCGAGCACGCAGACGATCAACTCGAAGGTCGCCGCCAGTTTCACCCCAAGGATGTTCAATCCCATAAATACGATGTACGCACCGACTGCCGCGTGTTTCGGATCAAGCGCCGGAAATTGCACATTCAGATAGGCACCGATGGCCAGCGCAATCGCCGGTGGAGCGAAGACGAACTCGATCAGCGTCGCCAGCCCGGCGATCAATCCGCCTTTTTCACCAAACGCTCGACGGCTGTAGGCAAACGGCCCGCCAGCGTGAGGAATTGCGGTGGTGAGTTCGGTGAAGCTGAAGATAAAGCAGGTGTACATGGTCGCGACCATGAACGAGGTCACCAGAAAACCCAGCGTCCCGGCCACGCCCCAGCCGTAACTCCAGCCAAAGTATTCCCCGGAAATCACCAGCCCCACGGCGATACCCCACAAGTGCAGCGTGCCCAGCGTGGGTTTGAGTTGTGTGTTCATGCGTTTGCTCCCTGAACGGTTGGAAAGCCCGGGGGAGGGTGTGTGCAGTGGGCGTGCCATTTTGTATTGGCGGGTCGTAAAGGGCTGAAAGCTGTCGTATCGGGGATGTTCGGCGGTGGATGTTGGCATTTTTGTGCGCCAGTCGGGTGCGATGGAGTCTGTAATGCCGCCATCGCGGGCAAGCCCGCTCCCACAGGGTTTTGTGTAGACCGCAGAATCTGCTTTCACCGCGAAACCTGTGGGAGCCGGGCTTGCCCGCGATGAGGCCGGCCCAGCCAGCGCAAAACCTGGCTGTAACGAACGCATAAACCCACTCTTTACGCTTTCTTTATGCCCCGCGCGCACCCTCGCTCTCGTTCCTTTACAGCCTCCTTCCCGACAATCACTCCACACGCGGCAATACGCCGTAACACGGAGATCTTCCATGAGCGTTCTGGACGGGGTGTCACTGCTATTGGCAGTGGGGCTGTTCATTTATCTGTTGGTTGCGCTGTTGCGCGCGGATCGGAACTAGGAGCGGCTATGCAAAGTTATGACTATTGGCTGATCCTCGCATTCTTTGCGTTGGTCTTGCTGCCGGCGCCGTTCCTCGGGCGCTTTTACTACAAGGTGATGGAAGGCCAGCGTACCTGGTTGACGCCGATTCTCGGTCCGGTCGAGCGCGGCTGTTTTCGCGTGGCCGGGGTCAATCCGCAGGATGAACAGAGCTGGCAGAAGTACACGCTGGCGCTGCTGGCCTTCAACCTTGCCGGTTTCCTGCTGCTGTTCACGATTCTGCTGTTTCAGGATCACCTGCCGCTGAACCCACAGAACCTGCCGGGCCAGGAATGGACTCAGGCGTTCAACACCGCGGTCAGTTTCATGACCAACACCAACTGGCAGTCCTACAGTGGTGAAGCGACGCTCAGCTACCTGAGCCAGATGGTCGGCCTCACCGTGCAGAACTTCGTCAGCGCCGCCACCGGCCTCGCCGTGTTGGTCGCTTTGTGCCGTGGCATCGGCCGCAAGTCGAGCAAGACACTGGGCAACTTCTGGGTCGACATGACCCGCGCCACCCTCTACGGCTTGCTGCCACTGTGCCTGCTGCTGGCGCTGTATCTGGTCTGGCAGGGCGTGCCGCAAACCTTCGCGCAGTATGTGAATGCGGTGACCCTGCAGGGCGTTGATCAAGTGATCCCGCTCGGCCCGGCTGCCAGTCAGATTGCGATCAAGCAACTGGGCACCAACGGTGGTGGCTTCTTCGGCGTCAACTCGGCGCATCCGTTCGAGAACCCGACCGCGTGGAGCAACCTGTTCGAAGTTGCCTCGATCATCCTGATCCCGGCGGCGCTGGTGTTTACTTTCGGCCATTACGTGAAGGACCTGCGTCAGAGCCGCGCGATCATTGCCTGCATGTTGGCGCTGTTCCTGATCGGCGGCGCGACTTCGCTGTGGGCTGAGTACCAGCCGAATCCGACCCTGAACAACGCTGCCGTCGAACAGACCGCACCGCTGGAAGGCAAGGAAGCACGCTTCGGCACCACCGCTACTGTGCTGTGGTCGGTGACCACCACGGCGGCGTCGAACGGCTCGGTCAACGGCATGCACGACAGCCTCAATCCGCTGAGCGGCATGGTTGCGCTGGTCAACATGATGGTCGGCGAAGTGATCTTCGGCGGCGTCGGTGCCGGGCTTTACGGCATGTTGCTCAACGTGTTGATCGCGGTGTTCCTCGCCGGTCTGATGATTGGCCGTACGCCGGAATACCTGGGTAAAAAACTCCAGGCGCGAGAAGTGCAATTGCTCGTGGTCACGCTGTTGGTGATGCCGGTCGGCGTGCTGGTACTTGGCGCGATCGCCGCCACCCTGCCAGGCCCTGCGGCAACCATCAGCAACCCCGGCCCGCACGGTTTCAGCCAGTTGCTCTACGCCTACACCTCGGCCAGTGCGAACAACGGTTCGGCGTTTGGCGGCTTGAGCGCGAACACGCCGTTCCACAACCTGATGCTCGGCCTGGGCATGTTGATCGGTCGCTTCGGCTACATCCTTCCGGTTCTGGCCCTGGCCGGCAGCCTGGCGATGAAGAAAACCGCACCGATCGGCCAGAACAGTTTCCCGACCCACGGCCCGCTGTTCGTGACCCTGTTGACCGTGACCATTTTGCTGGTGGGCGGCCTGACCTTTTTGCCGACTCTGGCGTTGGGTCCGATCGCTGAACACCTGAGCCTGGGCTTCTAAGGAGTCAATGATGAATATGCCCGCAATCAAACCCGCTGCCGCCAAAGCACCGGAACAAGCGAAAACCGCGATCTCGGCCCTGTGGCGTCCGGCGCTGGTGCAAGCCTTCGTCAAACTCGACCCTCGGCAACTGAAGCGTTCGCCAGTGATGCTGGTGGTCGAGCTGACCGCGATTTTCACCACGGTGCTGTGCTTCATTCCCGACGCTGATGTGCCGACGTTCGTCGCCGCGCAAATTGCCCTGTGGCTATGGTTCACCGTGTTGTTTGCCAACTTCGCCGAAGCCTTGGCCGAAGGCCGCGGCAAGGCCCGCGCCGACAGCCTCAAGGCTGGCAGCGAAGGCTTAAGCGCTCGACGCAGACAGGCTGACGGCAGCTTCCAGGTTGTGCCGGCGACAAGTCTGCGCAAGGGCGATGTGGTGCGCGTCGAAGCGGGGGAGATGATCCCCGGTGACGGCGAAGTCATCGAAGGCATTGCTGCGGTCAACGAAGCGGCGATTACCGGTGAATCGGCGCCGGTCATTCGCGAGTCCGGCGGCGACCGCTCGGCGGTCACCGGCAACACCCGACTGGTGTCTGACTGGCTGCTGGTGAAGATCACCGCCAACCCCGGTGAATCAACTCTCGACCGCATGATCGCTTTGGTCGAAGGCGCCAAACGCCAGAAGACCCCGAACGAAGTCGCGCTGGATATCCTGCTGATCGGTCTGACGCTGATCTTTCTGCTGGTGGTGGTGACCCTGCAACCCTTCGCCCACTTTGCCAACGGCAGCCTGCCGCTGGTGTTTTTGGTGGCGCTGTTGGTGACGCTGATTCCGACCACCATCGGCGGCCTGCTGTCGGCGATCGGTATCGCCGGGATGGATCGTCTGGTGCGCCTGAACGTGATTGCCAAGTCCGGTCGCGCGGTGGAAGCCGCGGGCGATGTGCATGTGCTGCTGCTCGACAAGACCGGCACCATCACCTTCGGCAACCGTCGTTGCAGTGCTGTGTATGCTGCGCCTGGCGTGACGGGCCGTGACTTGGCCGAAGGTGCGTTGCTCGCGTCGCTGGGTGACGAAACCGCCGAAGGCAAATCCATCGTCGAGTACCTGCGCGGTCTGCATCCGCAACCTGAGCCTTCGCCGCAAACCCTGACGGTTGTGCCGTTCAGCGCTGAAACCCGCTTGTCCGGTGTCGACTATCAGGGCCGCATTTATCGCAAGGGTGCGGTGGATTCGCTGCTGAGTTTCATCGGCCAACCACGCGCCGATCTGGCGCCGGCCCTGTCGCGGGAAATCGACAAAATCGCCCAGAGCGGCGGCACGCCGTTGCTGGTCTGTGTCGACGGTAAATTGCTCGGCGCGATCCACCTCAAGGACGTGGTCAAACCGGGTATCCGCGAGCGTTTTGCCGAGCTGCGCAAACTGGGGATTCGCACGGTGATGGTCACCGGTGACAACCCGCTGACCGCTGCTGCGATTGCGGCTGAAGCGGGCGTCGATGACGTCCTCGCCGAAGCCACTCCGGAAAAGAAACTGGCGCGTATTCGCCTCGAGCAGAACGACGGTCGTCTGGTCGCGATGTGCGGTGACGGCGCCAACGACGCCCCGGCGCTGGCGCAGGCCGACGTCGGCATGGCGATGAACGACGGCACGCAAGCCGCACGCGAAGCGGCGAACATGGTCGACCTCGACAGCGATCCGACCAAGCTGCTGGACGTGGTGCAGATCGGCAAGGAATTGCTGGTGACCCGTGGTGCGCTGACGACCTTTTCCATCGCCAACGACATCGCCAAGTATTTCGCGATTCTGCCGGCGTTGTTCGCCTCGATCTACCCGCAACTGGGCGTGCTGAACATCATGCACCTGAGCAGTCCGCAGAGCGCGATTCTGTCGGCCATTGTGTTCAACGCTTTGATCATCGTAGTGCTGATTCCGCTGGCTCTGCGCGGTGTGCGCGTGCAAGCGGCGAGTGCGGCGGCGTTGCTGCGACGCAATCTGCTGATCTATGGCGTGGGCGGGATTCTGGTGCCGTTTGTGGGGATCAAGGCGATCGACATGCTGCTCACGGCGTTGCATCTGGTGTGAGGCTGAGGAGCCCCTCACCCTAACCCTCTCCGGGGGGAGAGGGAACTGATTGAGGTGTTTTGGCGAGTTACGCCTACCTGAGATACCGAGCCGAACTCAGGTCTTGAAAAACACATGGATCGGCTCCCTTTCCCCTCGCCCCCTTGGGGGAGAGGGCTGGGGTGAGGGGGAAGAAATTTCCCTGACACGCCACCAAAAGTTTGCCCAACGAATTCGAGGATTATGAAATGTCCACAATGATACGTCCGGCCCTGAGCCTGCTGGTGCTGATGACCCTGGTCACCGGCGTTGCCTATCCGCTGGTCGTCACGGGCGTCGCGCAGGTCGCGTTTCCCGAGCAGGCCAACGGTAGCCTGGTGCACGACGCCGCCGGCAAGGTCCGCGGTTCATCGCAGATCGCCCAGGATTTTGTCGGCGATGCATGGTTCCATCCGCGTCCATCGGCCGGCGCCTTTGCCACTGTTTCCAGTAGCGCAAGCAACCTGGCGCCGAGCAATCCGGCACTGGCCACCCGCGTGATCGACGACGCCACCAAGTTGCAGGTTCCAGGTCAAGGCCCGGTGCCGCTGGCGCTGCTGACTACTTCTGGCAGCGGCCTCGATCCGCACTTGCCTCCGGCGGCAATTGCCTATCAACTGGCGCGTGTCGCGCAAGCGCGTAACCTGCCGGTGTCGACCGTGCAGCAACTGCTTGATGCGCACATCGAGCGGCCGCTGGTGGGACCGCCGGTGGTGAATGTGCTTGAGTTGAACATGGCACTGGAAAAACTCTGAATCGGCGGCGCGGCCATTCGCGAGCAGGCTCGCTCCCACAGGAGACTGCATACTCCTCGTGGGAGCGAGCCTGCTCGCGAAGAGGGCCACTAGAACACTGCATAACCATCAGTAAGAGAGAACTTCAAGCATGAGCGACTCCGGCCGCGCCGACGCACTGTTAGCAGACCTGCCCCGCGACGGCCGAGGCCGGCTCAAGGTTTTCCTTGGCGCCGCGCCCGGTGTCGGCAAGACCTACGCCATGCTCCAGGCCGCCCACACCCAACTGCGCCAAGGTGTGAAAGTCATCGCCGGCGTCGTTGAAACCCACGGCCGTGCCGAAACCGAAGCGTTGCTCGGCGGCTTGCCGCAGCAGCCTCTGGTGCGTTCGGAATACCGTGGCGTGATGCTCGAAGAAATGGACCTCGACGGCCTCCTCGCCGCCAAACCGAAGCTGGTGCTGGTCGATGAACTGGCCCACAGCAACGCCCCCGGCAGTCGCCATGCGAAACGCTGGCAAGACATTCAGGAACTGCTCTCGGCCGGCATCGACGTTTACACCACGGTCAACGTCCAGCACCTCGAAAGCCTCAACGATCAGGTGCGCGGCATCACCGGCGTGCAGGTGCGCGAAACCCTGCCGGACTGGGTGCTGCAAGAAGCCTTTGAGTTGTTGCTGATCGACCTGCCGCCGCGCGAATTGCTCGAGCGACTGCGCGAAGGCAAGGTCTATGTGCCGGAGCAGGCGCGGGCGGCGATCGATGCATTTTTCACCCAGACCAACCTCACCGCATTGCGCGAACTGGCGATGCAAACGGCAGCGGCACAAGTCGATAACGACCTCGCCCAAGGCTATCGCCAAATGGGTCAGGCCGCACCGGCGGTGCGCGGACGTTTGCTGGTCGGCATTGATGGCGATGCCCAGGCCGAGCGTCTCGTGCGTCACGCCAGCCGCGTTGCACAGCGTCGACATTTGCCGTGGAGTCTGGTGCACGTCGACAACGGCAGCGTGCGCGACGAGCAATCACGTCTGCGTTTGCAAAGTGCTCAGCAACTCGCCGAACGCCTCGGTGGCGAAGTGGTGTTGCTGCGCGCCGGCGAGGTGGCGAAAACCCTGATCCAGCATGCTACCGAACGCCGCGCGAGTCTGGTGCTGGTGGGCCAGTCCCGGCCACGATTGCGCCGTCGTCTGTTCGGTGGAGGGCTGGCCGCGCGGTTGTTGCGTCAGGCTCATGGGCTGGAAATCAACGTCCTCGACAGCGATCAACAACAGGATCAACCGCGTACTCGAAATCCACTGACACTGGTTTGGTTCGACTACATGCTGGCGCTGGTCGCCACGGTGCTGGCCACTGCACTGGCGTGGGCAGTGTCGAGTGTGTTGCCGCTGCCGAACATCTCGCTGGTGTTCCTGGCGGCCGTGTTGCTGGTGGCGGTGCGCAGCAGTCTCGGCCCGGCGCTGGCCTGTGCGGCGTTATCGTTTCTGACCTACGACTTTTTGTTCATACCGCCAAATTTTTCGTTCAGCATCCAGCGCGAAGAAGACGTGCTGACCTTGCTGTTCTTTCTGTTGATGGCGGCGCTCACTGGCAATCTGGCTGCGCGTCAGCGTCGGCAATTGCAGGCGTTGCGCGACACCCAGGAAGAAACCTCCGAGCTGCTCGACCTGTCGCGCAAACTCACCGCCGCCACCGACCGTCAGGCCGTGGTCAATGCCGCCGCGCAGCACCTCAATGGCTGGAGCGATCTGCAAATCTGCTTGCTCAATCGCGACGGGCAGGCTGGCTGGAAAGTTGAAACCGGTGGGCCGCTGCAATTCACCGAGTCCGAACGCGCTGCCGCCGATTGGGCCTGGCAGCACGATCAACCGGCCGGGGTGGGCACCGGCACGCTGCCGTTCGGTCGCTGGTGGTGGTGGCCGCTGTCGGTCGAGGACGGTCCGCTGGCGCTGCTCGGGGTGTGCGCCCAAGAGGGCCAGACCTTGAGCGGCCAGCGTCGTCGTTTGCTCACCGCGCTCAGTCAGCCACTGGCACAGGCGTTGGCTCGCGCGCAGTTGGCGGATGATCTGGAAGCGGCGCGCTTGCACGGCGAAACCGAGCAATTGCGCAGCGCGCTGCTGGCCTCGGTTTCCCATGATTTGCGCACGCCGCTGACGTCCATGCGAGGCAGCATCGACAGCCTGTTGGCCCTCGGCGAAGCGATCCCGCTGGAGGATCGACGCGAGCTGCTCGAAGGCACCCGTGATGAAGCCGAACGCCTCGACCGCTACATCCAGAACCTGCTCGACATGACGCGCCTGGGCCATGGCGCGCTGAAACTCGCGCGTGACTGGGTGTCGCCGGCCGATATCGTCGGCAGTTCGCTCAATCGTCTGCGCGCAGTGCTCGCGCCGTTGCAGGTCAGCACTGAGGTGCCGGCCGAGTTGCCGTTGCTGTACGTGCACGCGGCGTTGATCGAGCAGGCGCTGGTCAATGTGCTGGAAAACGCCGCGCGTTTCTCGCCACCCAACGGCCGATTGCAATTGAATGCTGGCGCGAACGACACCGAAATTTACTTCTCGGTCAGCGACGAAGGACCTGGGATTCCCGAAGACGAGCGGGCGAAGATTTTCGATATGTTCTACACCGCCGCACGCGGTGATCGCGGCGGCCAGGGCACCGGCCTCGGCCTGGCGATTTGTCAGGGCATGGTCGGTGCGCATGGCGGGCGAATCAGCGTTGCCGATGGCATTGACGGGCGCGGCACCTGCATCACCTTGCACCTGCCATTGCAGGCGCAACCGGGGATGGACGATGAAGCCTGAATCTGACTGCGCTACTCTCTTGCCAATCTTTTGTGTTGATGTGAATTCATGAGCCAGACCGCGACCATTTTGGTCATCGACGACGAACCGCAGATCCGCAAGTTCCTGCGCATCAGCCTCGTTTCACAAGGCTACAAAGTGCTCGAGGCCGGCACCGGCGCCGAGGGCCTGGCGCAAGCCGCGCTGAATAAACCGGACCTGCTGGTGCTCGACCTCGGCCTGCCGGACATGGACGGCCAGCAAGTGCTGCGCGAATTTCGCGAGTGGGCCACGGCGCCGGTGCTGGTGCTGTCGGTGCGCGCCAGCGAAGGGCAGAAGGTCGAGGCATTGGACGGTGGCGCCAACGACTACGTGACCAAACCGTTCGGCATTCAGGAGTTTCTGGCGCGAGTGCGCGCGTTGTTGCGTCAGGCGCCAGTGGGAGAAGCGCAGCAGGCAGCGCTGAATTTCGGCCCGCTGACGGTGGACCTGGCCTATCGACGGGTGTTGCTTGATGGCGTCGAAGTGGCCCTGACCCGCAAGGAATACGCGGTGCTGGCGCAACTGGCGCGGCATCCGGGACGGGTGATCACCCAGCAGCAATTGCTCAAGGATATCTGGGGGCCGACGCACACCGAGGACAGTCATTACCTGCGGATCGTGGTTGGGCATTTGCGCCAGAAACTGGCGGATGATCCGATGCGGCCACGGTTTATCGTGACAGAGGCGGGGGTAGGGTATCGGCTGATTAGCGACAACACCCTTTGAATTTTGGGTTGTCCTTTCTGGCCTAATCGCTGGCAAGCCAGCTCCCACAGGTATCTCGGGTGTGTTTGCGCTTGTCTTTCACACTAAACACTGTGGGAGCTGGCTTGCCAGCGATGAGGGCCTGACATTCAGCAGAGAACTTCAGGACTCTCCCACAGGTATCTCGGGTGTGGATGAGAACTGTGTTTCACACAGACCACAGTGGGAGCTGGCTTGCCAGCGATGAGGGCCTGACATTCAGCAGAGAACTTCAGGACTCTCCCACAGGTATCTCGGGTGTGGATGAGAACTGTGTTTCACACAGACCACAGTGGGAGCTGGCTTGCCAG
>NZ_JACOPU010000002.1:848239-972278 GCF_017973755.1 Pseudomonas sp. P42
GCGATGAGGGCCTGGCATTCAGCAGAGAATTTCAGGACTCCCCCCCCGGTTTCTCGGGTGTGGATGAGAACTGTGTTTCACACAGACCAAAGTGGGAGCTGGCTTGCCAGCGATGAGGGCCTGGCATTCAGCAGAGAATTTCAGGGTTCTCTGTTTTGCTCCTCTTCATACCGATCCAAGGTATCCCGCGCAATTTCCCTTCCCAGCGCGATCAACTCCGGCGCCTTGTAAAACTCGAAAAACCGGCACACCCGCTTCGGCACGTTGATCAGGATGTCCGGCGGATACCCTGCAATTTTGTACTGCGCCAACGAGGTCTGCATCACCTCGAAACTCTGGTTGATCAAGTCCAGCAATGACGCCGGTCCCACGTTATCGATGATGAATGAACCGGTTGCGGATTTCGGTGCGCCTTCACGCTCCGGGGCGGCTGCCGGTTGCTGGTTTTCCGGTTCGGCGCCTTCAATCCAGGGATTGATTTCAGCGGCCTGCGCGCGCAGCGCTTCCTGCTCCAGTTTCAACATCTTCTCGGCCTGGGTGCGACGGAAAGGCATCTTTGAACCGAGCGAATTGATCAGGCTGTCGAACCGCGAGCGGAAGGCAGGCGGGCGCTGGATCACCGGTAGCTTGTAATGCCGCTGGTTGGTCGAGTTGAGATTGACCGCGATGATCAGATCGCAATGACTCGACACCACTGGCACGATCGGCAGCGGGTTGAGAATCCCGCCGTCAACCAGCATCCGGTTGCCTTGCATCACCGGGGTGAACAGGCTGGGAATCGCCGCCGAGGCGCGCATGGCCTGATGCAGACAGCCTTCCTGAAACCAGATTTCCTGCTGGTTGGTGAGGTCGGCCGCGACCGCGGTATAAGGGATACGCAGGTCTTCAATGTTGATATCGCCGACGATCTTGCGGATCTGACCGAAGACCTTTTCTCCGCGAATCGCGCCGAGGCGGAAACTCACGTCCACCAGGCGCAGTACGTCGAGGTAATCCAGGCTTTCGATCCAGTTCTTGTATTCATCGAGCTTGCCGGCGGCGTAGATCCCGCCAACCACCGCGCCCATCGAACAACCGGCAATACAGGCGATGTCATAACCGCGTCGTTCGATCTCTTCAATGACTCCGATATGGGCGTAACCCCGGGCGCCACCGGAGCCCAGCACCAGTGCGACACGCTTTTTCATCAAACTTCCTCCCGACAAGGTTGCACAATGCACCCATCGGGCAGAGGGCTCAATCGCCGAGGTCGTTCAGCGCGCCGATGACGTCGTTTTTTTTATACTGTTTGACCACTCGGCGCTATCCTCTGGCCATCGCCTATTCATGGGGCGGCAAGGCACTTTTCCGCAGCCTTATCGTCTTACCTGCACGACTGTTGACCTATCTTTGAGGTGTGAGTGATGAAAGCCTGGATCTGTGTACCGTTGTTGGCCCTGGCATTGGCCGGTTGCGCCGGTAAAACCGCTTACCGCGACAGCTGCGGCAGCCAGCTCGACACCGCGTGGCATGAGCTGGACCTGGCCAAGGCCGAAGGCTTTGCCGGCACCGTGAGTTATTCCAAAGCGCTGTCATTGCTGACGGCCGCCAAGACCCAGCAACAATTTGAAGGCTTCGAAGGCTGTGCGAACAAGGCCGAGAAGGCGCGTTTCTATATTCGCGAATCCCGCGCCGGCCGCTAAGCTGCTGACTTGGCACAAGTCGGCTGAGGCTGCGACATTGCAGACTCGGTCGACAGGCTTTTTGAATCAGGGAGCAAGTGATGTCTGCGTTGGTTGACGGCTTGGTGGCTCATGTCCTGAGCCTGGAAGTACGATTGCTGGCCTGTCAGGCGCGCCTCACCGCGCGTACCGACCCTGAGGCGCTGCACGATCTGCGCACCACGGTGAGACGCTTGCGCAGTCTGTTGCGGCCGTTGCGCGGCTTGCCGGGTGTCGAGCAACTGGAAGACGCAGCGTCGGCGGTCGGTCAGTTGACCACACCGTGGCGTGATCGCGAGGTGCTGGCGGCGTATCTGCTCGAACACGATCAACCCGAAGCCGCACAGCGACGCATGGCGCAGATGGCCGAAGCCTACCCGGCGCTGGCGGCGAGCCAGGAAGTGGCCTCGCTGCTGATGATCCTCGACGCTTTTCCGCGCTTCTTGCGTGCCTCGCAGCGTCAGGGCCTGCTCAAGCGTCTGGGCAAGCGCATCGAAAAACGCCTCGGCAAACAATGGGAAAAACTCGACGAAGCGCTGCACGATCCGGCCCATGACCGGCATCGTCTGCGCCTGCTGATCAAGCGTGTGCGTTATGGCATCGAAGCTTATCCCGAACTGGATCGCTTGCCCGAGTCAGCGCTGGAGCGGCTGAAGTCCGCGCAAGGGGCCTTGGGTGATTGGCACGATTGCTGGCAGTGGCTGGCGCGGGCCGAGCTGGAGGCGGACCTTCAGCCGTGTGTCGCGACTTGGCAGGCAACGATGATCAAGTCTGAGGCCAAGGCAGATCGGGTGCTCGAAAAGCTCAGCGCAACCTGCTTCGAATAATCCCGCAATCTCCTACAGGGTTTTTCATTGGGTTTGAAATCGGTGTAAGGCCTATCTGTCTGCCCATTTGACCGGAATAGACGCTGCGGCGCTCTGCGTGGCTGGTTAAGATCCCCGCATTCATTTTTCGTTTTTTGAGGTTGCCATGCGCTTTAGCGATCTGCTTGATGCGGTCCGTCGTGGTCCGGAACTGACCATTCCCGCCGAATGGGGTCAGGGCCGCGCGAGTTTCGGTGGCCTGGTGGCTGCGCTGCAATTCGAGGCCATGCGCGCCAGGGTGCCGGCGGATCGCCCGGTGCGTTCGCTGGCGATCACCTTTGTCGGCCCGGTCGAGCCCGAAGTGCCGGTGCAATTCGAAGTCGATGTTCTGCGAGAAGGCAAAGCCGTCAGCCAGGTGCTGGGCCGGGCGATGCAGAACGGTCAGGTGGTGACGATCGTCCAGGGCAGCTTTGGTGCCTCACGACCATCAGAGGTAGCGGTTGAAGCGTATCCCGCGCCGCAAATGAAGCACCGGGACGAATGCCAGGAGTTGCCGTACATCAAAGGCGTGACCCCGGAGTTCATGCGCCACCTGGCGATGCGCTGGACTACCGGCGGCATGCCGTTCACCGGCACCTCATCGCGGCTGATGGGCGGATGGGTACGTCTGCGTGGGGATGTGAAAGAAGAGCCGGTCAGTGAAGCGCATCTGCTGGCGCTGGTGGATGCGTGGCCACCCGCGCTGTTGCCGTATCTGAAGAAGCCTGCGCCGGGCAGCACGTTGACCTGGACCATCGAATTCGTTCAGCCGCTACGCGACTTGGGTACGCTGGACTGGTGCCAATATCTGGCAGACATCGAGTATGCCGCCGACGGTTACGGTCATGTCGCCGCCAAGCTGTGGAGCGCGCAAGGGGAACTGATCGCCATGAGTCGCCAGACTGTCACGATCTTTGCCTGACTCGATGCCGACGCTGGCGCTCACGCTTCCAGGTGGTGGCCGTGGCGCTGTAAACCCAGCGCCGCGACGATGCCAATCACACCGATGGCCACGCTGACCAGGCTCAGGCTGAACACGCCGGAAACGATCAACAGAAACGCCACGATGAACAACGGCACTGCGATCAAGTGCAGCACCTGATGGGTCGGATGCTGGTGATTGCCCGGGTGCGCGCGCCATTGCCACGCGGGAAGGTTGGGGTGACGTTTGCCCATGTCTGCTACTCCTCGATCCGTGTTGAACACATGGGTGAAGAATAGGCGGGGGCGTGAAGGGCGGCGAATCAAGCTTGGCTATGAACGCGATAGGCTTCATCGCAGGAATTGATATTGACCGGGCTGACGCCATCGCGTGCAAGCCTGCTCCCACAGGATTGAGCGGTGTTCACATAATTTGCGTCCGCTGAAGATCCCTGTGGGAGCGGGCTTGCCCGCGATGGGCCCTCAGAGTTTCAACTGTCCAATGGCTTTGCTCAGTTCCCCCGCCAACGTCGCCAACTCATTACTGGTTGTCGCCGAATCCACTGTCTGCTGCACGGTGTTCTCGGTCACATCGCGAATGCTCACCACCGCCCGATTCATCTCCTCGGCGACCTGACTTTGCTGCTCTGCCGCCACGGCGATCTGCGTGTTGCTCTCACGCATCTGCGCGACTGCTCCGGTGATCTCTGCCAGTGCCTCGCCCGCTTCCTGCGCCTGCTGCACACAATCGTCAGCCTTGTACGAACTCTCCTGCATGAAATCTACCGCATCACGCGTGCCGGCCTGCAACGCCGACACCATGCTGGTGATCTCGTCGGTGGAGGTCTGCACGCGTTTGGCCAGGTTGCGCACTTCATCGGCGACCACCGCAAACCCACGGCCCATCTCACCGGCGCGGGCCGCCTCGATGGCGGCGTTGAGCGCGAGCAGATTGGTTTGTTCGGCGATGCTGTGAATCACGCCGACCACGCCGTTGATCTTCTGGCTGTCCTCGGCCAGCCGTTGAATCATCTGCGCGGTCTGTTGCACGCCGCTGGACAGGCCGGTAATCGAATGCTGAACCCGTGCCACCACTTGCTGGCCGCTGCCGGCGAGGGCATCGGCGGTTTGTGACAGATCGCGGGTGGCGCCGGCGTGCTGGGCGATGTGGTAAACGGTGGCGGTCATTTCGTTGATCGCCGTGGCCGCCTGATCGGTTTCACTCTGCTGGCCGAGCATGCCGTGACGCACTTCGTTCATGCTCGACGCCAGGCGCGCAGCCCCGACATCCAATTGCCGTGCGGTATTGGCGACAGTGGTGACGACGCGCTGATAACCGGCCTGCATCGCATTGAACGCATTGGCCATTTGCCCGACTTCGTCCTTGCCGGCCAGCGGCACGCGGGCGCAGAGGTCGCCGCTTTTTTCAACGTGCAGCATCACGTCTTTCAACGTGTTCAGTTGGCTGAGCAGGAAGCGGATCAGTAGTTGCGAAGCGCCAAGCATGGCAAGCATCAGGATGAACACCGCCACCGCGTAATTGGCGAAGCGCTCCCCGAACACTTGAGTGAGGCTGGGGCCATAAGTGACGACCGCGACTTGCTGACCGTCGGCGCGGCTGAAAACTTCGGCGCCGATCAGCAGGTTGTCGCCGAACAATGGCAGGTGATTGATCGCATGCCAGCCATTGCTTTCGGTGATCTCCAGCAGCGGCTGATCATTGAGGCGCGGTACTTCGCCGCGTTTAAACGTCAGCACTTGCTCGGCCTTGGGCAGCGGTTGCCCGGCAGGCCAGGCCTTGAGCAACTGCGCCTGAGTTTGCGCCGACGATTGGGCCGCGTGGCTGCGCGCCTGCTGTTCGAGTTGAACGGCATATAGCACCAGCAGCAGGGTGGTGACGAAGGCGACCGCGTTGACCGCCCAGAATTTGTATTTCAGCGAGATGTTGCTAAGCCAGGCACCCATGGAGGTCTTCTCTGATAGCGGAAACAGTTTTGGCAAGGTGCCAGCATTGTGCCTCTATGCAGGGGGGCCGATTTGATGTGGGTCAACAGATCCGGTGGTGAAAGAAAAAGATGTTCAGGCCAATTCAGGGAGACCAAAAAATGCCCGGCTGCAAGCGGTCGTGTGCGCCGCCAGATCTTCCTCGGTCTCACCCCGATGCAACGCCACCTCACGCAACACCTCAGTCAGATACGCCGGCTCATTGCGTCCGTTCTTCGGTTTCGGTCGCAGGGTGCGTGGCAGCAAATACGGCGCGTCACTTTCGAGCATCAGCCGCCCGCGCTTGATCTCCTTGACCAGCGGATGCAGATGCGTGCCTCGGCGCTCGTCACAGATCCAGCCGGTAATGCCGATGTGCAGATCCAGGTCGAGATAGCTGAATAACGCCTTTTGTTCGCCGGTGAAGCAATGCACCACGGCGGCGGGCAGTTGATCGCGGAAATCCTTGAGAATCTCCAGCAGGCGCTGACTGGCATCGCGCTCGTGCAAGAACACCGGCAATTGCAGGTCAACGGCCAGTGCCAGATGCTCTTCGAGGACTTTTTCCTGCTGCGGGCGCGGCGAGAAATCGCGGTTGAAATCCAGCCCGCATTCACCCACCGCGACCACATTGGATTCCTTCAGCAAACTGCGCAGGCGTCGGGCGCTGTCAGCGTTCCAGTCACTGGCCGAATGCGGGTGAATCCCGGCGGTGGCGAACAGTCGTTGACCGCTTTCATCCAGCTGCTGGCAGAGCTCCAGCGCCTGCTCGCTCCCCTCGACGCTGGTGCCGGTCAGCACCAGTTGGCAGACCCCGGCGGCATAGGCGCGGTCGAGTACGGCTTGGTATTTGTCGGCGAAACTTGGGTTGGTCAGGTTGACGCCGATATCGATGAGTTGCATGGTTGCTACCTCGGGCCGAAGGCCGGAAAGCATACCAGAGCTGTAGATTCATAAGAAAAGCCAAGAACTACAAAGAGTTATCGCTGTCTTTTGATGCCGCGAAACAGCTTGGGTTGGCAGTAATGCCAGCACTGTGCCAGTCTCTCGCACGTTGCCAGCGCACCAGGCGCTCTGTTTTCGTCGGTGATTTCAACCGTTGCGCGGTGATTTTGCCCCGTATCCTTTCCGGAGAGTGGATGATTCGTCCCTCGGTTTTGCTGCTGTTGTGTGCATCGTTGCTACTGCCAATGACGGCGGTTGCGCGTCTGCCCGGGCCGCTACAAGCCGTGCCCGCCGCCAAAGTCCGCGATCTTTCGCAGATTCGCAGCAGCCGCGTGTTGCGGGTGCTGGTCAACCAGAGCCGTAACAGTTCCGGTGAAGTCCAGGGCCAGGCCATCGGCGTCGAATACCATCGCCTGCGTGCCTTCGAGCAATACCTCAATGGCCACTCCCGGGATGGCCAGGAAATTACCCTCAAGATCATTCCCAAAGCCAAGGATCAACTGCTCGGCGCGTTGCAGCGTGGGGAAGGTGACCTGGTGGCGCCCGGGGAATTGCTCGAACTGCAACCGGGTTATGCGGTGGCCAGCAGTGAACCTATCGCCAGCAACGTGCCGTTGGTGCTGGTGGGCATCAAAGGCCAGCGGCGCTACACCAAGGTCGAGCAACTCGCCGGTAAAACCCTCGCGTTGCCCACCGGCAGCGCAGCAGGGGAGGCGATCAGTCAGCTCAATCAAAAACTGGCACTGCACAAACTCGCGCCGATCAAGATCGAGTGGGTCGATCCGACGCTGGCCGTCGAGGATGTGCTGGAGATGGTTCAGGGCGGCATTTTTCACCTGACCGTCGTTGAACTGCCGATTGCCGAGCGTTGGGGCAAGATCCTGCCCAAGCTGCGTGTTGATCGACAACTGGTGATCAGTGAGCCGGGTGAGGAAAACTGGTTCGTGCGCCGTGATGCGTCGATGTTGCGGGCCAGCGTCGACCGCTTCCTCAGCGGTTACAAGAAACCGGCGAACGAAGACGCGGCGTTTCTGCGTATTTATCGCCGGCTTTATCAGGTTCACTATCCATTGGCCAAGGCCGATCGTCAGCGTCTGGAAAAACTGCGCCCGACCCTGCAAAAACACGCTGCTGCACAAAATATGGATTGGTTGAATCTGGCGGCGCTGGCGTTCAAGGAATCGGCACTGCAACCCAACGCCCGCAGCGGCAGTGGCCCGACCGGGCTGATGCAGATCACGCCATCCGCCGCCCAGCGCGTCGGCGTGAACAATATCCAGAATCTCGATGCAAACGTGCAGGCCGGGGCCAAGTACCTGGCGCTGATCCGTCGCAAGTTCTTCAACAGCCCCAAACTTAACGAGCGCGAACGCATGGCGTTTACGCTGGCGGCCTACAACATCGGCCCTGAGCGAGTGCAAGGCATGCGCGCCGAAGCCCGGCGCCGTGGACTCAATCCCAACCAGTGGTTCTTTCAGGTCGAGCGTATTGCCATGGAGCAGGTGGGAATGGGGGCCGTCAGCTATGTTAATAGCGTGAACAAGTATTACTTGGCGTTCGATCGGGAGCGGGAGTCGTTGGAGCCCGGTGGACAGAAAGTTGTCTCACGGAAATAATCAAATAAATCGATTGTTATGGCGAAATATTTGCGCTTTAAACATGAAAATAACTGATTAATATAGCGGCCAACCCACACACACTTTCGCAAAACAAGGAACGCAGCATGAGCTCTCTGATCAACAAGGTACTGTTCACCCGCGCTGGTTACGGCCTGACCATCCTGCGCATCGTAGTCGGGGTGATCTTCGCCGCACATGGCGCACAAAAACTCTTCGGAATGTTCGGTGGATATGGACTTGCCGGCACTGCGCAGTACATGGAGAGCCTGGGTCTGACGCCGGGTTATGCCATGGCCGTTCTGTCGGGTGGTACCGAGTTTTTCGCTGGCCTGGCGCTGATCATCGGCCTGCTGGTTCGTCCGGCAGCCTTGGGTTTGACCGTCTTGTCGCTGGTGGCGATTTTCACCGTGCACATCAGCAACGGTCTGTTCATGGCCAACAACGGTTACGAGTTCGCCCTGGCTTTGCTCGGTGGCAGCCTCGCGGTACTGATCGAGGGCGCCGGCAAGCTATCGGTGGACCGCGCCATCGCCGGTTGACCGCTCTGGCTCAAGCAAAAGGCCCGCATTGTGCGGGCCTTTTTTTGTTGTGGCTGATTCTTGACACTGATCGGTCACGTTCTCTAGGATGTTGCCCATGCGCCGATTTAAACAGCTACTTGCGGGGCGCCAGGTGACTCGATCAGTCACCGTCAGAAGCCGGAACAGGGCTTCGAAATACCGCTAAAGCGCTGGTTCGGTGTTGCCTCTCACCTGCCATGCAGACTTTTGAGGCAGAGACACGACCAATGAATGCATTACGCCCTCCAGCACGTCCCGCGCCGATCACGGCACATATCACCCAGCGCAATCCAAAAATCCTCCTTGGCGGTAAACATCAGCCGACGCTGTTGCGTTATCTCGACGGCTGGCCACGGCGCAGCGGCGGTCCTGCCGCGTTCCTGATCCAGTTCGTTGAGGACGGCGAGTCGCTGACGCGTTTTGCCAGTGACAGTTTCGATCTGGCGGTGATTCAGTCACCGAGTCAGGAAGAGGCCTCTGAAATGATCAGGCAACTGGTGCGTGTCGCGCGGCAGGGGCTGATTACCCGTCGCTGATTACGGGTAATCGATCGCCACGATGTAAACGCATTGTTCGCCGGTCGGGGTTTGCACGCGCACTTCGGCATCCAGCGCCTTGCCAATCAAGGCGCGGGCCAACGGCGAATCAATGCTGATCAGGCCCAGCTTCAGATCCAGTTCATCAGGGCCAACGATGCGGTAGCGCGATTGCTTGCCGTCTTCGTCCTCGATGGTGACCCAGGCGCCGAAGTAGACCTTGTTCGGATCGCTGGGTTTTTCGCTGACAACCTTGAGTGCTTCCAGGCGTTTGGTGAGGAAGCGCACACGACTGTCGATTTCGCGCAGCATCTTCTTGCCGTAGGTGTATTCAGCGTTTTCCGAGCGATCCCCCTGAGCCGCCGCCTCACTGACCGATTGCGTCACTTGTGGGCGGCGCACGTGCCACAACTCATGGAATTCGGCGCGCATCCGCGCTTCACCTTCAGGGGTGATCAGCGCGGTGCCGGCGGTGCGGGGAGGGCGATAACGGCTCATGGCAACTTCTTGTGGTGACGAGCGCTTGAGTCTATCAACCCTCGCGCAACACTGTCAGCGGACTTGCGTTGAGTGCCCGGCGCGTGCCGAACACGCCAGCGCCGCCAATCAGCACTGCGCCAATCAGCGGTAGCACCAGCAGCCACGGATGCGGATGCCACGGCAGATCGAACGCGTAGCGATACAGCACCAGACTCACCACTTCCGAGCCAATTGCCGCGAGCAAACCGCTGACCGCGCCGAGCAGGCCGAACTCGATGCGCCGGGCCTTGATCAGCAATTGCCGCTCCGCACCCAATGCACGCAGGAGCGCGCCTTGGCGAATGCGTTCATCCAGCGTCGCTTGCAACCCGGAAAACAGCACGGCCATGCCCGCCGCCAGGACAAACAACAGCACGTATTCCACCGCCAGGGTGACTTGGGCGAGGATGCTGCGCAGCTGTTCAAGCAAGGCTTCGACCTGAAGGATGGTCACCGCCGGGAAGGCGCGCGACAGCTCGACGATCTGCTGGTCGTGACCCGCGGCCAGATAGAAACTGGTCAGGTAGGTCGCCGGCAGATCTTTCAATGTGCCGGGCTGGAAGATCATGAAGAAGTTCGGCTGGAAGTTGTCCCAGTTGATATCGCGCAGGCTGGTGACTTTCGCTTCGCGATTGACTCCGCCAACACTGAACACCATGTGATCGCCCAGCTTGAGCTTGAGGCTCTCGGCAACTTTGCCTTCCACTGACACACCCGGTACATCACCGGTTGGCTGGTCGGTCCACCACGATCCGGCGGTCAGTTTGTTGCCGGCGGGCATATCCGCGGCCCAAGTCAGGCTGAGGTCACGTTGCACCGCGCGGTCGCCGGCAGAATCCTTGCTGACGATTTGCTGCACCGGCTCACCGTTGATGCTGATCAGCCGCCCCGGCACGACCGGGTACAGCGGCGCCGCTTGCGCAGACACCTTGATCAGGTGATCGGTGAAAGCCTGCTTGTCCGCCGGCAAAATATTCAGGGCAAAGTAGTTTGGCGCGTTTTTTGGCAACTGGTTTTGCCAGGTGTCGAGCAGTTCGCCACGCAACAGCGCGATCAGCGCCATGGACAACAAAATCAAACCGAAGGCCAGCGATTGACCCGCTGCGGCCAGCGGATGGCGCAACAGTTGGCCGAGGCCAAGACGCCACGGCAACGATGCACGGGCGAGCATCCGACGCAGGCTTTGCAGCAACAACAGCAGCAGGCCACCCAGCACCAGCGCAGCGACGACGCCACCGCCGAGCAGTGCGAACGTCAGCAGCAGATCAAGGCTCAGGCGCCACATGATCAGACCTAGAGCGCCCAAAGCGGCACCGTAAACCATCCAGGTACTCGATGGGATCGGCAGCATGTCGCGGCGTAGCACGCGCAATGGCGGTACACGACCCAGCGCGGCGAGCGGCGGCAGGGCGAAACCTGCCAGCGCCACCAACCCGGTGCCGATCCCGGCGATGGCCGGAAACAGGCCGCCCGGTGGCACATCACTCGGCAACAGATCATGCAACAGCGCAAACAAACCCAACTGTGCCAACCAGCCAAGCAAAGCGCCGCTGAGGCTGGCGAGCAGACCAAGTACCGTCAGTTGCAGGCTGAACAACACCATGGTTTCGCGGCGTGACAAGCCGAGGCAACGCAGCAACGCACTGGCATCGAAACGACGGCTGGCGAAGCGATTTGCCGACAGAGCGACGGCCACCCCGGCCAGCAACACCGCGACCAAGCTGGCCATGTTCAGATAGCGTTCGGCTTTGCCCAACGCGCCACCAATCTGTCGGTTGCCGTCGCGGGCATCCTGAATCCGCTGGTTCGCCGCGAGCCCCGGTTTGATCAACTGTCGATAGGTTTCCAGCGCTTGCGGCTCGCCGCGCCACAGTTCGCGGTAGCTCACCCGACTGCCGGGCTGCACCACTGCGGTGGCGGCAAGATCGTCGAGATTGATCAGCACCCGTGGCGTCAGGCTGTAGAAGTTGCCGGCGCGATCCGGCTCGTAGGTCAGCACCCGGGTCAGCTTCAATGTCTTCGAACCGACATCGATGCTGTCGCCGATCTTCAGATCCAGCGCAGTCAGCAGACGTGCCTCGACCCAGGCTTCGCCCGGTTGTGGTTCGCCACCGGTCTCTTCAGTGGCGAAGGGCGCCGGTGCGCTTTTCAGTTCGCCGCGCAATGGATAAGCGCGATCAACCGCTTTGATACTCGACAACTGAATGCCGTTGTCGGTGGCGATGACGCTGGAGAACTCCACCACTTGCGCATGGTTCAGACGCAGTTCGGCGCCGCTCCTGATCTGCTCCTCACGGGCCGGCGAGCTGCCTTCAAGCACCAGGTCTGCGCCGAGAAACTCGGTGGCACGCAACATCATGGCGCCGTTGAGGCGAGCGCCGAAATACCCGATGGCGGTACTCGCCGCCACCGCCACGACCAAGGCGAAGAACAATACCCGCAATTCTCCGGCGCGGGCATCGCGCAGCAGTTGGCGGATGGCGAGGCTGAACAGACGCAACAGCGGCAGACGTGCCATCAAGGCTCCAGGGGGGCGACCAACAGCCCGGCTTCAAGACGGATCAGGCGCCGGCAGCGATGGGCCAGGCGTTCGTCGTGGGTCACCAGCACCAGGGTGGTGCCGCGTTCCTTGTTCAATTCGAACAGCAAGTCGCTGATGCGTTCGCCGGTGTGGCTATCGAGGTTGCCGGTGGGTTCATCGGCGAACAACACGTCAGGTTCGGCAGCAAACGCCCGGGCAATCGCCACACGTTGTTGCTCGCCACCGGACAATTGGCGCGGAGAGTGCGTCAGGCGCTGGCCGAGGCCGACCCGTTGCAGCAATTGGGTGGCGCGCTCACGGGCGTCTTTGCGGCCATCAAGCTCCAGCGGCAACATGACGTTTTCCAGGGCATTGAGGCTGTCGAGCAATTGGAATGACTGAAAGACGAAACCAACGTGCTCGGCACGAATGCGCGCGCGCTGGTCTTCGTCGAGACCGCTCAGGTCCTGGCCGGCCAGCGTGACTTCGCCGCTGCTGGGCAGGTCGAGTCCGGCGAGCAGGCCCAGGAGGGTGGATTTGCCGGAACCGGACGCGCCAACGATGGCCAGGCTGTCGCCCTTGTTCAGTTCCAGGCTGAGTTCGTGCAGGATAGTCAGTTCACCTTCCGCGCTGGAAACCACTTTGCTGAGGTTCTTCGCGGTGAGAATGCTTGCGCCCATGGAGAATCCGATGCGAGTGTGGTTTTTGAGTGCTGGCCTGGCCTTGATGTGCATGGCCCAGAACGCAGCGGCGGGTACTGTCCTGATCGTTGGCGATAGTATCAGCGCCGGTTTCGGCCTGGATACCCGTTTGGGGTGGGTGTCGTTGCTTGAGCAACGGCTTGAACAGGAGGGTTTCGACGATAAAGTGGTCAATGCCTCCATCAGTGGCGACACCAGTGCCGGAGGCCTGGCGCGGCTGCCCGCGCTGCTTGCAGAGCATAAGCCTGATCTGGTCATCCTCGAACTGGGCGGCAATGATGGCCTGCGCGGAATGCCGCCAACGCAATTGCAACAAAACCTTGCGGCGATGATCGACAGTTCGCGACAAAGCGGCGCGAAGGTGCTGCTGCTGGGCATGCAGTTGCCGCCCAACTATGGCAAGCGCTACACCGATGCTTTCGCCGAGGTTTACGGCAAACTCGCCGACGACAAGAAAATCCCGCTGGTGCCGTTTTTCCTCGACGGCGTGGGCGGTCATCCGGACCTGATGCAGGCCGATGGTCTGCACCCGGCGGCCGGGGCTCAAGGCAAGTTGCTGGAAAATGTCTGGCCGACGCTGAAACCGCTGCTTTGAGGCTTTTCTAGCGGCAGGCTTTCGGCTAATGTGGCGCCCCCTTAATCGGAGGCCCCGATGTCGCGTTCTGCCTGGTCCCTTTTTGCCTATCAACTGATCGAGCCTGACGAGCAGCTGGATCTGTTCGCCTGCCAGGAAGTGCGGGTGCATCTGGTGACACGTCAACTCGAACTCGGTGGCTCGGCCGATCGCACCTTGTGCGGCAGCCTGCTGCCGGCGCAACCGCGCTGGTCGAGCGTGGATCGCCGGGTCTTTCAGGACCAGCGGCTGTGCTCGCTGTGCCGGGCGATTCTTGAGTCGCAGAAGCGTGGCACTTCGCCGATCTGGCCCGAGTTGCGTTTCGAGCTCTAAGATAAAAAGAGCGCAGGCACGGTCTATCGGCCTGTCTCCCCGAATATTCCAAGTGCGGTGTACAATCGCGCTCTTATACCCTTGTTGATCACGCGAAGGATTTTCCGGATGTTGCCGCGCTTTCCTGCCGTCACCCGCTGCCTGTCACTTGCCGCCCTGTGTGTGGCCGGTCCCGTTGCTGCATTGGAGCTTCCCTTGCCACCACCCGGTGAAGACATCGTCGGCCAGGTGCAAGTGATCAAAGCCAAGTACGAAGACACCTTCGCCGATCTGGGCACCACCTACGATCTGGGCTATTCGGAAATGGTCGCGGCCAACCCGGGCGTCGATGCCTGGCTGCCAGGTGCCGGTACCGAGATCGTTCTGCCGACGCGTTTCATTCTGCCGCCGGGCCCGCGTGAAGGTATCGTCATCAACCTTGCCGAATACCGTCTCTATTACTACCCCAAAGGCCGGAACGTGGTGTACACCTTCCCGCTGGGTATCGGGCGTGAAGGTTGGGGTTCGCCGATCGCGCACACCACCATCACCGCCAAAACCCCCAATCCGACCTGGACGCCTCCAGCGTCGATCAAGGCTGAACACGCCGCTGATGGTGATCCGCTGCCAAACGTGGTGCCGGCCGGTCCTGACAACCCGCTGGGCCCGTTCAAGTTCACCCTGGGCACGCCGGGTTACCTGATCCACGGTTCGAACAAGAAGTTCGGCATTGGCATGCGCACCAGCCACGGTTGCTTCCGCATGTTCAACAACAACGTGCTGGAAATGGCCGGCATGGTGCCGGTCGGGACTTCGGTGCGCATCCTCAATGATGCGTACAAGTTCGGTCGCAGTGGCGGCAAGGTCTATCTGGAAGCGCACACGCCGATCGACGACAAAGGCAATCCGTCAGTGGTCGACAAGCACACGGCGGTGATCAACGCGATGCTCAAGCGTGAAGACATCACCAACAACCTGCGCATGAATTGGGATGTGGTGCGCGATGTAGTCGCAGCCGAAGATGGCCTGCCAACCGAAATCGGTACGCCTGGCACCTCGGCGCCGATGGTCTCCAGCGCCCCGATCGATCTGCAGCAGTAAGCTCAAACAAAGAACCCGCCGATGCGTGAGCGTCGGCGGGTTTTTTATTGTCCGGACAAAAGTATCCGGCACAAAAAAGCCGACCCAAAATATGGGTCGGCTTGATAACAATCCCGAAGGACTATTACTTGCGGCTAGCTTTTTCCAGCATGCGCAGAGCACGCTCGTTAGCTTCGTCAGCAGTCTGTTGTGCTTTTTGAGCAGCAGCCAGAGCTTCATCAGCTTTACGGTAAGCTTCGTCTGCACGAGCCTGGGAGCGAGCAGCTGCGTCTTCAGTAGCGGTCAGACGTGCTTCGGTTTCTTTCGATGCGCTGCTGCAACCGGTAGCCAGAACTGCGGCCAGAGCCAGAGCAGAGAATTTCAGAACGTTGTTCATCGTGTTCCCCTTCAAGGACTTTCAATTAAGTGGCTGTCTCCTCCGATTGAGGAAATAGCCGGCGTACATACTACCCATTACTTGTAGTAAGTAAACTGACGTAAGGCAAGAAGCAAAAAAAATTGTAGGCGCTGATTCTTTTTCGAGCAACTTTTAACTGGCCTGTTTAAAAAACAGCCAGCTACAAGCCCCGCACTGAGCGAGTCAAACAGAAAAAGTTCCCGTCATGGCGTGTTGTTTTTGCAGTGTTGGCTAAAGTCTTTCTAGATGAATTCGTCCACACTTTTGTTCCGATCTTGCGTGCTGCTTCGCTTATCTTTGTCCATGTTGAGGTGACTTTAAAAAAGGTTGCACGTCTTAAGTCTCAACATCCGGCAATGTTCAGGTAAGCGGCCCGGGAAGATCTTCTCCCAAACCGTCCCTGCGTCCATCGGAGCAACCCGCGTCAACCCGCTTGATGACGAGCGTATCTTGAGCAATTTTGCCAATGGTGCCTACTATTTATCAGGTGCTCGGTTGTACGAGATCGGTGTGTCTCTTCTCGGTGTCGATCAGGCACGGGGTGGCGTAGATGTTCCTTCGCCGGAAAAACATCGGTAAGGTAGGGGTCAGAATCCAAGACCCGCGAGGAGTAGTGATGAGCGAGGCGTTGTCCATCCACCATGACCAGGCTGGTCATCAGTTCGAGACCAATGTGGACGGTCATCGTGCCTACCTGACCTATATGGATCTGGGGAAACAGACCCTGGATATCTATCGCACGTTCGTGCCCAACGCCTTGCGCGGTCGTGGCATTGCGGCGGCGCTGACGGAAAGCGCGCTGCAATATGCCGAAGAAATGGGCTACACGGTGATTCCATCCTGCTCCTACGTCGAGCGTTACATGGAGCGTCACCAGCGCCGCGCCGCAAAGATCTGAATCGCGCACACAAAAACGCCGGGCAATGCCCGGCGTTTTTTTATGCCTGTAAAACGCGTATCAGCTGCGCTGGCGTTTTGGCAGAACATCCTTGAGCTTGGCGTGCATGCTGCGCAGGGTGTTTTCGGTGGCGGACCAGTCGATGCAGGCATCGGTGATCGACACGCCGTATTGCAGATCGGCGAGGTCTTTCGGAATCGCCTGGCAGCCCCAGTTCAAGTGACTCTCGACCATCAGGCCGATGATCGACTGGTTGCCTTCGAGGATCTGGTTGGCGACGTTTTCCATCACCAGCGGTTGCAGGGCCGGATCCTTGTTGGAGTTGGCGTGGCTGCAGTCGACCATGATGTTCGGCTTGATCTTCGCCTTGTTCAACGCCTGCTCGCACAGCGCAACGCTGACCGAGTCGTAGTTCGGCTTGCCATTGCCGCCACGCAGCACCACGTGGCCGTAAGCGTTGCCTTTGGTAGTGACGATCGACACGCCACCTTCCTGGTTGATCCCCAGGAAACGGTGCGGGCTGGAGACCGACTGCAAGGCGTTGATCGCTACGGTCAGGCCGCCATCGGTGCCGTTCTTGAAACCGACTGCCGAGGACAGGCCGGAAGCCATTTCACGGTGAGTCTGGGATTCGGTGGTACGCGCGCCGATGGCCGACCAGCTGATCAGGTCCTGCAGATACTGCGGGGAGATCGGGTCGAGGGCTTCGGTCGCGGTCGGCAGGCCTTTTTCAGCCAGGTCCAGCAGCAACTGACGACCGATGTGCAGACCGTCCTGGATCTTGAACGAGTCGTCCAGATACGGATCGTTGATCAGGCCTTTCCAGCCGACGGTGGTCCGCGGCTTTTCGAAATACACGCGCATGACCAGATACAAGGTGTCGGAGACTTCCGCGGCCAGCACCTTCAGGCGCTCGGCGTATTCGTGGGCAGCCTTGATGTCGTGGATCGAGCACGGGCCGATCACTACGAACAGACGGTGGTCGGTGCCATCAAGAATGTTGCGAATGACTTCGCGGCCCTTGGTGACGGTGCGCAGGGCGGCGTCGCTCAGAGGGATATCACGCTTGAGCTGATCAGGTGTGATCAGGGTCTCGTTAGAGGCGACGTTTAGGTCGTTGATCGGTAAATCAGCCATCGTTTACTCGTCAGGTCACGGGTGCCGGCCGCCAGCGATCCCCGCGCGGCGGAGCACAGCGGATTTAAGCGCGTCGGGGAGCGGAACCTTAGCGCGTCAGGCGCTGCTCGACAATGGGCAAACGCCGCTTTAATCCAGCACTGGCAGGGTAAAAGCCTTGCTCACGCTGTCGTGGGAGAACTCGTCGGCGTGTTGTTCGACCCATTGCAGGGCCACCGCTTGAATATTCTGCAGGCCATCGTGGGCGTCGTTGATGCGGCAGTAGCGTTCAATCTGACACACCTGCTCACCCATTCGTGCACTGAACAGCGTTTGTTCGTCGGTGAAGGCGATGCCCACCAGATAACCTTTTTTGCGGCGCAGACACCACGCCACATAGCCCGGAAAACACATGTCGGCGTTGAGTGTCGGCAGGCGTACTTGCAGCGCCGTGCCATGGCGCCAGGCACGGTGGTAATTGCAAGCGATGCCGCCGAGGCTGATAGTGTGCAGCTGTTGCCTGGAAATACATTCGGGCGTGAGCAACGTCAGTTCAACCGGCACTTCGTCCGGATGAGGAATGAAACGTCCCATGAGCACAGACTCCCTGTGTCAGCCATTTGACATTGTTTCCCCCAGTATAGTGGTCGAATCCGAACTGACCGATTTCGACGCCGACCAAAGGCTGTTGGCGATGAGCGGCGTTTCGCTGGTGATTTTCACCAGCGTCGGCTGCGCCAGTTGCCGCTTCGCCCGCGAAGTGCTGCCGGGATTCGCACTGGCGGTGGATCGTCTGTGCTGGATCGATGCGGGCGACAACGGCGGTCTGGTCGAGCGTTATCAGGTCTTTCATTTGCCGGCGCTGTTTGTCGTGCGCGACGGCGAGTTCTTTGGTGCATTGCACACGCGCCTGACAGCTGACGCACTCAACACGGCATTGGTGCAGGCACTGGGTCGAATTGCAGAGGAGTTGCCATAAATGGGGACAATCAACAAACCGGTGGTGGGGATTATCGGCACCGGTGCGATCGGCGGGTTCTACGGGTTGATGCTGGCGCGGGCGGGGTTCGATGTGCACTTTCTGTTGCGCAGCGAATTTTCTGCCGTGGCCGAACGTGGCTTGCAGGTGGACAGTGCGGTGCATGGCCGGCTCAAGCTCGATCCGGTGCAGGCCTATTCGGCAGCTGAAGACATGCCAAAATGCGACTGGCTGCTGGTCGGCGCCAAGACCACCAGCAATGCCGGGCTGGCGCCGTCGATCATTGCGGCGGCCAAGCCAGGCGCGAAAGTGCTGGTGCTGCAAAACGGTCTGGACGTTGAAGACAGCCTGCGTGAATTGTTGCCTGACTCCCTGCATCTGCTCGGCGGTCTGTGCCTGATTTGCGTGCATCGCGACGGCCCGGGTCTGATCACCCATCAGGCGCTCGGCGCAGTCAACGTCGGTTATCACAGCGGCCCTGCTACTGATGATGCGGCGCGCATGGCCATCGTCGAAGAGGGTTGCGAGTTGTTCCGTGCCGCCGGCATTGATTCCCAGGCGATGCCCAATCTGCATCAGGCGCGTTGGCAGAAGCTGATCTGGAACATTCCCTACAACGGTCTCTCGGTGCTGCTCGGCGCGGGCACCACGGCGCTGATGGCCGATGCTGACAGTCGCGCGCTGATCCAGGCGTTGATGGCCGAGGTTGTGCAGGGCGCCAAGGCGTGCGGCCAGGACGTGGCGCCCGGTTACGCCGACTTCCTGTTTACGATGACCGAGAAACTGCCCGACTATTGGCCGAGCATGTACCACGACTTTGTGCACAAGCGACCGCTGGAACTGGAGGCCATCTACGCCCGGCCCCTGGCGGCGGCGAAAGCGGCAGGGTGTGAACTGCCGCGCATCGAAGCGTTGTATCGAACATTGAGTTTTATTGACCGACGCAACACGTGAGTCGGTTTTTTGCGCAGGGTGGGGGAAGGCATGGCGAAAAACATTGATGACAAACTGGTGCTGGCGATTTCGTCGCGTGCCTTGTTCGACCTGAGCGAGAGCCACAAGGTTTACCTGTCGAGCGGCGTCGAAGCCTACCGGCAATATCAGATCGAACACGAAGACGAGATCCTCGCGCCGGGTGATGCGTTCCCGCTGGTAGAAAAACTCCTGAACCTGAACAGTCGTCTCGGCCGTGCACGGGTAGAAGTGATTCTGGTGTCGCGCAACAGCGCCGACACCGGATTGCGCGTCTTCAATTCGATTCACCATTATGGTCTGGCCATTTCCCGCGCGGCGTTCGTCGGTGGGCGCAGTCCTTATCCCTACCTCAAAGCGTTTGGTTGCGACCTGTTTCTCTCCACGCATGCCGAAGACGTGCGCGCTGCGCTGGATGCCGGTTTTGCGGCGGCGACGATTTTGTCCGGAGGCGCCAGTCGCGCGGCCAGCGATGAATTGCGCATCGCCTTCGACGGTGACGCCGTGATTTTTTCCGACGAGTCGGAGCGGGTTTATCAGTCCGGTGGGCTCGAAGCATTCCAGGCCAAGGAACGAGAGTCGGCGCGTGAGCCATTGCGTGGCGGGCCGTTCAAAGGCTTTCTGGCGGCGCTCAATCTGTTGCAGCGCGAGTTCCCTGACGACGACTGCCCGATCCGCACGGCGCTGGTCACCGCGCGCTCGGCGCCGGCCCATGAGCGGGTGATTCGCACGTTGCGTGAATGGGACATCCGCCTCGACGAATCCCTGTTTCTCGGTGGCCTGACCAAATCGGCGTTTCTCGAAGCGTTTGCCGCCGACGTGTTCTTCGACGATCAGGCCGGTCATTGCGAACTGGCCCGTGAAGTGGTCGCCACCGGCCATGTGCCGCATGGCATCAGCAACGAACCGTCGATCTAAAGCCCCGTGCTTCAACACGTTGCGTCGCCCGTCGTACTCGTCAAGGCACTGCTAAGCTGAATCAAATCTCCGCCATGTTGGCTTGCGAGGAGGTCATATGATTCGTTCGATGCTGTATGCCACTGACCTCGGTCTGTACGCACCGTTAGTGATGCAGCATGCCTTGGCGTTGGCTAGAACATTCGATGCCGATCTGTATGTGGTTCACGCGGTGGAGCCGATGGGGCTGTTCGCCGAATCGGTGTTGCAGAGTTATCTCGACGAGCAGGCGTTGAACGAATTCCATAGCCAGGGTCTGAAAACAGTCATCGCCAATATCGAGCAGCGCGTACTGGAGAGTTTTCGCGAAGAGCTTGGGGAAGAGGGCGAGCAGGACTTGCAGCGGATTCGTGCCGTGCGCGTGGTGCAGGGTGATCCGTCACAGGTGATTCTCGACCAGGTGCAGAAACTCTCTGTCGATCTGCTGATCGTAGGAAGTCACAGCCACGGGGTAGGCGCGGAAACACCATTGGGGCGCACGGCGGCGCGGGTCCTGCAATTGGCCAAGGTCCCGGTTTATCTGGTGCCGTTGGTGGAGCGGCGGCGGCGCGAAGATCGCTGAGGCAGGAATAATGGCGCTTTGACAAAAAAGTTCTAGATTTATTCTTTAAACCATTAATATAGTTATATACCGTCGCTGATGCCCGTGGCGTCTACCTGCTTTGAGGGATACATATGAAGCTTCAACAATTGCGCTACATCTGGGAAGTGGCGCACCACGACCTCAACGTTTCCGCTACAGCCCAAAGCCTTTACACCTCGCAACCGGGCATCAGTAAACAGATCCGACTGCTGGAAGACGAACTCGGCGTTGAAGTATTTGCCCGCAGCGGCAAGCACCTGACCCGCGTCACCCCCGCCGGTGAGCGCATCATCACCACCGCCGGTGAGATTCTGCGCAAGGTTGAAAGCATCAAGCAGATCGCTCAGGAATTCTCCAACGAGAAGAAAGGCACCCTGTCGATCGCCACTACCCACACTCAGGCACGTTATGCACTGCCGCCGGTGATCAGCAACTTCATCAAGCAATACCCGGACGTGGCGCTGCACATGCATCAGGGCTCACCGATGCAGATCGCCGAAATGGCAGCTGACGGCACCGTCGATTTCGCCATCGCCACCGAAGCGCTGGAACTGTTCGGCGATCTGGTGATGATGCCGTGCTACCGCTGGAACCGCTGCGTGGTCGTGCCACAGGGCCACCCGCTGACCAAGCTGCCGAAGCTGACCCTCGAAGCGTTGGCTGAATACCCGATCGTGACTTACGTGTTTGGCTTCACCGGCCGTTCGAAACTCGACGAAGCCTTCAGCCATCGTGGTCTCACGCCGAAAGTGGTGTTCACTGCCGCCGACGCCGACGTGATCAAAACCTACGTGCGCCTGGGCCTGGGCGTGGGCATCGTCGCCAAAATGGCGGTCGATACCAAACTCGACAGCGACCTGGTGGTACTGGATGCCAGCGAGTTGTTCGAATCGAGCGTCACCAAGATCGGTTTCCGTCGCGGCACCTTCCTGCGTGGTTTCATGTGCGACTTCATCGAGAAGTTTGCCCCGCACCTGACCCGCGAAGTAATGGCCAAAGCCATCGCCTGCCACAACAAGCAGGAGCTGGAAGAGCTGTTCGACGGTGTCGAACTGCCGGTCCACTGATCGCTTGCTTCAGAGCACCTCGGTAACAGCAAATTGTTGCCGGGTGCCCGCCACCAGAATCTCCACCTCATCCCCCTCGAGCTTGCCCAGCAGGCTTTTGCCCAGCGGCGAGCGCGGCGTGATGACGGTAATCGGTTGACCCACCACATCGATTTTCAAGCCTGCGGCGTCCGGCGCCAGGAACAGCCATTGCTCGCGACCCTTTTCGTCTTCCAGGCCGAGCAGGGCGCCAACCTCGATGCCACGGTTTTCGTCATAGGGACGCAGCGTCAGGTTCTGGCACAGCGCCAGTGACTGTCGGATTTCCTCGACGCGTTTCGCTTGCCCCGCCGCCAGATAAGACGCCTCAAGTCCAAGCGTGTCGTACTTGTTCTCGGCGATGTTCTCTTCGTGGGTCGCGGTTTCGTAAGCGGTTTGCGCGGCGCGTTCGGCTATATCGAGGTCGATGCGCAGCTTGTCGAGAATCAGTTGGTGGACGCTGTTTTTGTTCATGATCAATCGCAGAATTGCAAAACGTTGGCGCGGCTTTTTTCGCTGGGCGCGGTTTGGTCCTGTTGCAACCAGAACTGACATTTCGGGTTGGACAGATTGCGGCGGCTGTCGCGTGCCTGATCCAGACGATTCTGTTGCTCGTTCTTGCGCAGGTTTTCTTCGTACTGGTCGAACAGCGGACTCTGCGGCGCAATGTCCGGCGCCTGTTGTACAACGGGTGGAGCCGCCAGTTGCTGCACTGCTTGGGCCACCGGCGCCAGTTGTTCGTTGAACACAAAACGCGAGAGCAGCCAGCAGGTCAGCGCGATCGCGAGGAAACCCAGCCACATACCCAAGGCAATACTGCCGGTCAAATGCAGCGCGCTAAGCTGAACAGGCAAGGGGCGACGCGGGTTGGGACGATAGGGCATGGCTGCCTCCTGGCGGATGGTTGCGGGCAAGGGGCGATTGTCGCACGAAGATTAATCGCCGTCGGCTCTTCTGCATCCGCTCATTAATGCGGACAATCGGTGCTTTTGCCAACGGGAGTCTTGAATGCCGTCACTGAATACCCGCTGGGATATTTTTTGCACCGTCGTCGACAACTACGGCGACATCGGCGTGACCTGGCGTCTGGCCCGCCAATTGGTGGCCGAGCATTCGCTGGCCGTGCGGCTGTGGGTTGATGATCTGCGTGCGTTCGAACGTATTTGTCCAGAGATCGATATCAACGCCGCGCAACAATGGCAGCAAGGTGTAGAGGTGCGGCACTGGCCGAGCGAGTGGTTGCCCATCGACGCCGCTGACGTGGTGATCGCAGCGTTCGCCTGCCAGTTACCGAGTGCCTATATGGACGTCATGGCCGAACGGGAGAAGCCACCGCTGTGGTTGAACCTCGACTATCTCAGTGCCGAAGACTGGGTCACCGGGTGCCACGGCCTGCCATCGGTCAAATACAAGTCGGTGCAGAAAATCTTCTTCTTTCCGGGGTTCCGCCCCGGCACGGGTGGACTGCTGCGCGAACGAGGTTTGCTTGAGCAACGACGGAAGTTTCAGCGCGATGCCCACGCGCAGCGACAATTCCTGCAAGGTCTGGGCATCGAGCGTGCGCCCGACGCACAGTTGATCTCGTTGTTTGCCTACGAGAACGCCGGGCTGGCCAGTTGGCTGGACGTGTTGGCAGCTGGCGCGACGCCCACCCATTTGCTGGTGCCGGAAGGGCGGATTCTCGGTGACGTTGCGCGATGGCTCGGGGTGGAATCCCTGGCCGTCGGAGCGATTGATGTCCGTCAGGCGTTGACCGTGCAGGTGCTGCCGTTCATCCGTCAGGATCAATACGATCACTTGCTCTGGTGCTGCGATTTCAACGCGGTGCGCGGTGAAGACTCATTTGTCCGGGCGCAGTGGGCGGGTCGGCCGATGCTGTGGCACATCTATCAGCAAGACGAAGATATCCATCTGGACAAGCTCGATGCCTTCCTTGCCCTGTATACGAAAGGCCTCTCGCCGGCGGCAGCCAATGCGATGAACGGTCTGTGGCAGGCGTGGAGTGCGGGGCAGCCGATTGGCGATCAATGGCTCTGCGCGCGTAAACACTGGCCAGAACTGCAGGAAAATGCGGAAGCATGGTGTCTGGAACAAGGCTTGCAGGCCGATCTTGCCGCGGCGCTGGTACAGTTTTACCTAAATTGGATATGATACGCGGCCTAGATTTATGTAAATCCCATCCAAATTCGGATATTCGCAATGAAAACTGGTAAAGAACTCAAACCCGGTACCGTGATCCGTCTCGAAAACGATCCTTGGCTGGTTCAGAAAGCTGAATTCACCAAGTCGGGCCGTAACAGCGCGATCATGAAGACCAAGCTGAAAAACCTGCTGACCGGTTACAAGACCGAGATCGTTTACAGCGCTGACGACAAACTGGACGACGTGATCCTCGACCGCAAAGAAGCGACCCTGTCCTTCATCAGCGGCGACACCTACACGTTCATGGACACCACTGACTACACCATGTACGAGCTGAACGCTGAAGACATCGAAGCCGTTCTGCCTTTCGTTGAAGAAGGCATGACCGATGTTTGCGAAGCGATCTTCTTCGAAGAGCGTCTGGTTTCGGTAGAACTGCCGACCACCATCGTGCGCGTCGTTGACTACACCGAAGGTTCGGCTCGTGGCGACACTTCCGGCAAGGTAATGAAGCCAGCCAAACTGGCCAACGGTACCGAGCTGCAAGTTGCTGACTTCATCGAAATCGGTGACAAGATCGAAATCGACACCCGCGAAGGCGGTTCCTACAAAGGCCGTGCTAAATAAGCACTGTTTTTTGCGGAAAGAAAAAGCCCGACCATTGAGTCGGGCTTTTTTGTGCCTGCAGGTTACGTTCTTTTGCCTTGTTTACACGGTGACGTGCAGACGTACTTCGACATTGCCACGCGTAGCGTTGGAGTACGGGCAGACCTGGTGAGCAGCGTCGACCAGGCTTTGTGCGTCGACTTGTTCAAGGCCTGGCAGGCTGATGTGCAAGTCGATGTCCAGACCGAAACCACCAGGGATCTGGCCGATACCGACATGGGCGGTGATCGAGGCATCGTCCGGGATTTTGCGTTTGGTCTGGCTGGCGACGAATTTCAGTGCGCCGATGAAGCAAGCCGAATAGCCGGCGGCGAACAGTTGTTCAGGGTTGGTCGCCGCGCCGCCAGCACCACCGAGTTCTTTCGGGGTAGCAAGTTTGACGTCGAGGACGTTGTCGCTGGAGATTGCACGACCGTCACGGCCGCCAGTGGAGGTTGCGATTGCGGTGTAGAGAGTTTGCATGGTGTGGGCCTCGTTGGGTGTGTCGTGTCGCGCCAATTGTTTGCGCGCTAAGTAAGTTCGAGGTGAATGTAGCTCGCCAATGTTTAGTGCGCAAGATAAATTTTGAAAAAAGTTGGCTTCATTGGTCCGGGAGGAGCGCCAAGAGCGTCAGGACCCTTGTTCCAGAGCCGTTATCAGCATTGAGCAGGGAAGGGGGATTTCACAGCGCGGGTTCAACTGTAGGAGCTGCGGCACGCTGCGATCTTTTGATCCTTAAAAACAACATCAAAAGATCGCAGCGTGCCGCAGCTCCTACTTGGATTCGGTCGAGCCCGGGTTCAGTTCAGGCTCTCTTGCAGGTGACTGCGCAATGCCTGCAACTCGGCTTGCAGGCTCTGCAAACGTTCCAGGCTGAAACCGCTGGCGCCGAGGATGCATTGCGGGATGCTTTGGGCTTTGTCTCGCAAAGCGCGGCCCTGCGCAGTCAACTCGACAATCACCACGCGCTCGTCTTCACGGCTGCGCGTGCGACTGAGCAAACCTTCACCTTCCAGCCGTTTGAGCAAGGGTGTCAGCGATCCCGGATCCGTCAGCAGGCGCGTGCTGATTTCTCCCACGGTCAGACCATCCTTCTCCCACAGCACCATCATCGCCAGATACTGCGGATAGGTCAGGCCGATGGCTTGCAGCATGGGCTTGTAGACTTTGGTCATCATCAGCGAAGTGGAATGCAGGGCGAAGCAAGCCTGATTATCCAGCAGCAGGTCATCGCAGGTGTCGCGGTCGGTGGTCATGTCAAAGCCTTGATCAGTAATGCTCATGAATCTAGCGTTCGAATGTTTAATGCGCCAGATAATTTTCCAGACGTCAGAGTCTGCCTAAACCCCGTTGCAGCGCCAGATCCCATGGTGGCACCGGGCTGAAGCGGGTCTTGAGGTACTCCAGCAACAAACGGCTGCGCGAGTTTGTCTGCTGCTCCATGCGCAAGGCGTAAATGCCGGTGCTCTCGGGTTGCGGCAGGCCGTTTTCGCAAAACAGCGGCAGCAGTCCGCCGCGCAGCAGATATTCGCTGGCCAGCCACGTCGGCAGGTGCGCGATGCCCAGCCCGGCCAGCGCGCCGCACACCAGTGCTTCAGCGTTATTGGCGCTCATGCGGATGCGCGCCGGGCGGTGCAACTGCATCTGCCCGTCCTGCTCGAAGCGCCAGGCGAAGGGAGGGGCGAGGCCATCCCAGTCGAGGCCGTCATGTTCGCTCAACTGCGCGGGATGATTCGGTACACCGCGCCGCTTGAGATAGTCGGGGCTCGCGCAGGCGATTCGCACCATGCTCGCCAGTGGAGTGGCAACCAGTCGGGTGTCGGCCAGTTGCCCGGCGCGCAGCACCAGATCCACCTTGCCCAGATTCGAGCCGTGCATGTCGACGAAACTGTCGATCAGGTGCAGTTGCACATCCAGGCCCGGATACAGCACCAGAAAATCGGCAATCACTGGCGCCAGATGCCGACGTCCGAAGGCTGCCGGTGCATCGATGCGGATCAAACCTTCCGGTGCGCTGCTCAAGGAAACGGCTTCGGCGCGGGCCAATTGCAGTTCGGCGACGATCCGCCGCGCCCGTTCGGCAAAGGCCAGACCTGCTGGCGTGGCGCGTACGGCATGGGTGCTGCGAATGAACAACTGGCTGCCCACCGCGCTTTCCAGACTGTCGATGCGTCGCGCGACAGCCGAAGGTGTCAGTGGATGGCGACGAGACGCGGCAGAAAAACTGCCGCTTTCCAGCACGTCGAGAAACAGCCCGAGTTGATCGGTCAATTGATTGGGATTCATGTTGTTTAACGCTTGTGCGAGTTCGGCACAGCCATTGTGCGTTGCTATGCGTTTCCCCGCCAGCCGTGACTGCGTAGGATGAGTCGCCTGACGTAAGAGGAATTGAGCTGTGATGGAGTTTTTGTTGTTCCTGCTATTCGGCGCCGCGCTTGGCACATTGGGCGGCATCTTCGGCATCGGGGGTGGCTTGATCGCGATCCCGCTGCTCGGCGTGTGGTTCGGGCTCGATCAACAGATCGCCCAAGGCACGGCGCTGGTGATGGTGGTGCCGAACGTGATGTTGGCGCTGTGGCGCTATCACCAGCGCAATCGCATCGAACTGCGCCACGCGTTGCCGCTGGCGGTGATGGGGTTTTGCTTTGCGTGGATCGGTTCGATTTTGGCCGTGGGCATTGACGCGCAGACCATGCGCATCGGCTTTGTCGCGTTTCTCGTGGTGCTTTCGGTTTACAACCTGCTGAAAATGTTCGGCAAGCGCCCGGCGCCGACGGCCGAGATGCGTTATTCCTGGCCATGGCTGGGCGTGCTCGGCGCAGCGTCGGGGACCATGGGCGGGTTGTTTGGTGTCGGTGGGGCGGTGGTCGCGACGCCGGTGCTGACCAGTCTGTTTGGCACCACGCAAGTGGTCGCTCAAGGCTTGTCGCTGGCGCTGGCATTGCCGAGTACCGGCGTCACCCTGGTGACGTACGCGGTACACCACGAAGTCGAGTGGATGATCGGTTTGCCGCTGGCCATTGGCGGTCTGGCCAGCATCAGCTGGGGGGTGAAAGTCGCCCACGCCATGCCGGAAAAACTTCTGCGTGGGCTGTTCTGCGGTTTTCTGGTGCTGTGCGCGGTGATGCTCGCCTTTAAAGTTTGAAGCCTTCGACGATGTGTTCGGCCAGGCATTCGGTGATCGGCGATGGATTGTTCAGATTGCGGATCAGCATGATGCTGGCCTCGGGCAGCAGCGGCAGATCTTCATCGGCACCGAGAATGCGCATGTCCGGGGTGATCAGGCTTTCCAGTTGCGCGGTGATCGCCAGACCCGCGCTCACCACGGCCATCAGCGCCGAGAGGCTGGTGCTGTTGTAGGCGATGCGGTAATCGCGGCCCATCGCGTCCAGCGCATTGCACGCCCACAAGCGGCAGAAACAATCACTGTTGAACATCGCCAGCGGCAACGGCGTCTGCTCGTGGGCGCTGAAGTTTTGCGCCTCGGCCCAGACGAAACGCTCCTTGCGCAGCAGTTGGCCAATCTCGTTACCCGGTTCGCGGGTGACGATCGACAAGTCAAGGTCGGTACGCTGCAACAACTGTTTGGTCGATTCGCAATGCACTTCGATCTGGATCAGCGGATAGAACTGCGCAAACCGCGAAAGAATCCCCGGCAGAAAACGCATCACGTAATCGTCCGGCGTGCCGATCCGCACCGTGCCGACCATGTGTGGCTCGCGCAAGGTATTGAACACTTCACTGTGCAGTTTGAGGATGCGCCGTGCGTAGCCGAGCAACACCTGGCCCTCGGCAGTCAGGCGCACCTGCCGCCCGTCACGCTCGAACAACTGGCGCTGCAACACGTCTTCTTCCAGGCGCTTCATCTGCATGCTCACCGCTGATTGCGTGCGGTTGACCATTTCGCCGGCGCGGGTAAAACCGCCCTGATCGGCTATCGCGACAAAGGTGCGCAGGACATCGGTATCGATACTGGGGTAGGCGGACAATTGATGAATCTCCGTGATGCATACCATCAGAAACATTCGTTGGATTGATCTTAGCGCTGGCGCGAGACTTGAGCCATCTACAACGGAGAGCAAAACGATGAAAGGTCAAAGAGAGTATTTAGACGAAGAAAAATTTTCCGGCCATGGCCACATGGTTTCTGACTTGCTGCACAAGTTCAGCCGCTGGTACGAACTTCACCGTGAGCGTGAATTGCTCGCCAGCCTGAGCGACGAAGCGTTGAAAGACATCGGGGTCAGTCGTGCCGACGTCGAGCACGAATCAGTGCGGCCGTTCTGGGATGATCCGATGCATAAATGATGAGGCCATCGCTACACAAAACCTTCTGCACTGAGGTAGGTTGCGAGCAGACAAGGAGATGCTCATGCCCGCGACACTGTCCTTTTCCCTCAAACAGGCTCGACGTCTGGCGCTGGCTGCCCAAGGGTTCAACGGGCGCCAGCCGCCGACCGTCAAGGCGCCCCATATCAACCGGCTGATCGAACGGCTGGGCCTGCTGCAAATCGACTCCGTCAACGCCGTAGTGCGCTCGCACTATCTGCCGCTGTTTTCCCGTCTTGGTTCCTATTCTTCCGATCTGCTCGACCAGGCTGCCTGGAGTTCGGGGCGACGTCGTTCGCTGTTTGAGTATTGGGGGCATGAGGCGTCGTTGTTGCCGATGTCGATGTACCCGTTACTGGGGTGGCGCATGCAGCGGGCCAAGCGTGGCGAAGATATCTATCAACAGTTGGCGAAGTTCGGTCGTGAGCAGCAGGAAACGGTACGTCGAGTGCTGGCTTTGGTCGAAGAGCGGGGCGCACTGGGTGCTGGCAGTGTGTCGACTCGTCAGGACAAAGCCGGACCGTGGTGGGACTGGAGTGCGGAAAAGCATGCGCTGGAATGGTTGTTTGCCGCCGGGGAAGTGACCGTCGCCGGGCGGCGTGGCTTCGAGCGTTTGTATGATTTGCCGGAGCGGGTAATTCCCGCGGAGATCCTGCAACAACCGTTGCCTGATGAAGCGCAGGCGCAGCGTGGATTGTTGTTGCATGCGGCCGAAGCGCTGGGCGTGGCCACCGAAAAAGACCTGCGTGATTACTTTCGCTTGAACCCCGCTGATGCACGTCCGCGACTGTCCGAACTGGTCGAGGCGGGGCAATTGCAGATGTGCGAAGTCGCCGATTGGCGGCAAATCGCGTATTGCCTGCCGGAGCCGAAAGTCCCGCGCAAGGTCGCGGCCAGTGCACTGCTGTCGCCCTTCGATTCGTTGATCTGGGAGCGTAGCCGCACTGAGCGTCTGTTTGATTTTCGCTATCGGCTGGAAATTTACACACCGCAGGACAAGCGCGTTTACGGTTATTACGTGTTGCCGTTTTTGCACAACGAGCGGATTGCCGTGCGGGTGGATTTACGTGCCGAGCGAGCGTCGGGACGACTGGCGGTGCATGCGGTACACGAGGAGGAGCCGGGGCTGGATGAAGAGGGGATGTTGGCGCTGGCGGTGAATTTGCGGCGAATGGCGGATTGGTTGGGACTGGCGCAGGTGCAGCTTAATTGTCATCGCGAGAGTGCGGCGCGGTTGCGGGTGGCGTTGGCGCAGATTGATGTTGTCTGAGCTGACGCTATCGCTGGCAAGCCCGCTCCCACAGTGACCGAGTCGTACTCCAATTTTGTATACGACACAGATCCCTGTGGGAGCGGGCTTGCCCGCGATGAGGCCATTTCAAACGATACAAATCTCGGATCTCAGCGCCGAACCTGCTTGAGGGTTTCAGCAATCAAAAACGCCAACTCCAGCGACTGATCAGCATTCATCCGCGGGTCACAATGCGTGTGATAGCGATCCGACAAGCCATCTTCAGTGATCGGTCGTGCGCCACCAATGCATTCGGTGACATTCTGCCCGGTCATTTCGATGTGAATACCACCGGCGTAAGTGCCTTCCGCTTCGTGCACCTGGAAGAACTGCTTAACCTCGCCAAGGATCTGCGCAAAATCGCGAGTCTTGTAGCCACTGCTGGCCTTGATGGTGTTGCCGTGCATCGGATCGGAGCTCCACAGCACCTGCTTGCCTTCACGCTGCACCGCGCGGATCAGCGCTGGCAGGTGATCGCCGACCTTGTTCGCACCCATCCGCGCGATCAGGTTCAGGCGCCCGGGGTCGTTGTCCGGGTTGAGCACGTCAATCAGGCGGATCAGGTCGTCGGGGTTCATACTTGGGCCGACTTTGACCCCGATCGGGTTGTTCACCCCGCGCAGGAATTCGACGTGCGCGCCGTCGAGCTGACGGGTGCGGTCGCCGATCCACAACATGTGTGCGGAGCAATCGTAGTAATCGTTGGTCAGGCTGTCGCGGCGCACGAACGCTTCTTCGTAGTTCAGCAGCAGCGCTTCGTGAGCGGTGAAGAAACTGGTTTCACGCAGTTGCGGCGAGCTGTCCATGCCGCAGGCGCGCATGAATGCCAGAGTTTCATCGATGCGATCGGCGAGGTGGCTGTACTTCTCGGCCAGCGCGGAGTTGGCGATGAAATCGAGGTTCCACTTGTGTACCTGGTGCAGATCGGCAAAGCCGCCCTGGGCGAAGGCGCGCAGCAGGTTCAACGTTGCGGTGGACTGGTGATATGACTGCAGCAGGCGTTCCGGGTCCGGCACGCGGCTCTTTTCGTCGAAGCCGATGCCGTTGACGATATCGCCACGGTAGGCGGGCAGGGTCACGCCATCGATGGTTTCGTCGTTGGCCGAGCGCGGTTTGGCGAACTGGCCGGCCATGCGCCCGACCTTGACCACCGGGCAACCGGCCGCGAAGGTCATGACGATCGCCATTTGCAGCAACACTTTAAAGGTGTCGCGAATCTTTGCCGCGGAGAATTCGGCAAAGCTTTCGGCGCAGTCGCCGCCCTGCAACAGGAACGCGCGGCCCTGAGTCACTTCGGCAAATTGACGACGCAGTTCCCGCGCCTCGCCGGCAAACACCAGTGGCGGATAACTGGCCAGGGTTTGCTCGACCTGGCGCAGGTGCGCGGCGTCCGGGTATTGGGGTTGTTGCTGGATCGGCAGGGCGCGCCAGCTATCAGGGCTCCACGGTTGGCTCATCACGGTCTCTATGGTTCTACGCACGGAAGGCCATGTTAGCAGCAATTAGTGCGTGACCTGTTCCCGCCCCTTCGTCGACAATCGCCGCTTTGCCACGGCACAACTGCGGAGCCATCGCGTCACCGCGCCCGGTGACCACCAGGAGACAAGATGACTGAGGAGCGCGTCGAGCATCTGCTCGCCGAAGTACAGGATGAGTTCGGCGTGATTCGCGTGCTGGAAGTGGCCGATTACCGCTTTCTCGAATTCGGCGATGCGATCGAACAGAGCTGTGTGTTCACTGCCGATCCGAGCTGGCTGGAATATGACTACACCCGGGCGATGCTGATTGGTGCGCTGTGCCACGAGCACCCGGAGAGTGCGCTGTTCCTCGGGCTCGGCGCGGGTACGTTGACGCAGGCGTGCCTCAAGTTTCTGCCGCTGGAAGATGTCGAGGCAATCGAGCTGCGCCCGGACGTCCCGCGTCTGGCCATTGAATACCTTGGCCTGGATGACGATCCACGCTTGTACATCCGCGTCGGCGATGCCCTTGATTTGCTGCCGACTGCCGAGCCTGCGGACCTGATCTTCGTCGACCTCTATACCGACGTCGGCCCCGGTGTCGGGCATCTGGCCTGGAGTTTCCTCGGTGACTGTCAGAAACGCCTGAATCCGGGCGGCTGGCTGGTGATCAATCAATGGGCCACCGATGATGGCAAACCGTTGGGTGCGGCATTGTTGCGCGGGCTTTATCACCGGCATTACTGGGAGCTGCCGGTGAAGGAGGGCAACGTGATTCTGCTGGTGCCGGCGGATCTGGATCAGTCGTTGGATATGGAAGCGGTCGCCGCCCGTGCTGAGGCATTGGCGCCGAGGTTGGGTTACTCGTTGCAGTCGCTGATCAAGGCGATTCGCCCGGCGACATAAACGGCGAATTGAGCCTCTGTAGGAGCTGCCGAAGGCTGCGATCTTTTGGCTTTGATTTTTCAAGATCAAAAGATCGCAGCCTGCGGCAGCTCCTACAAGGGTTTGTGCAACGGCTCAGATCCCTTTGAAAATCCCGGGTCGGCGCTCAACCAGCGACCGCACCCCCTCCTTGGCATCTTCACTGGCCAGCAACTTCTTCACCAGCGGCGGCAAGCCCTGTGCCGCCGCTGTCTCGCCTTCATACCGCGCCTGTCGCGCCGACAGCAACGTCGCCTGCACCCCCAACGGCGCCTGTCGCGCAATTCGCTCAGCCAGTTCAATCGCGCGGGGCAGCAGATCCTCGCTGGCCATCACTTCCTGGACCAATCCCAGACGCAACGCATCGTGCGCATCGAACTCGTCCCCGGTCAGCAACCAGCGCATCGCGTTGCCCCAACCGGCCACCTGATGAAAACGTAAAGTCGCGCCACCAAGGGGAAAAATCCCACGCTGTACTTCCATTTGTGCGAAGCGGGTATTGCTCGCGCAGAGGTTGATGTCGGCGGCCAGCATCAATTCGATGCCGATGGTCAGGCAGTAACCTTGTGCCGCGACAATCACCGGTTTGCTGACCCTCGGCCCGACGAAAACACCCCACGGATCGCAACCGCCGGTCGGAACCTGCCAGCCTTGGGCAAGGGCGGAGCTTGCATTCACCAGATCCAGACCGGCGGTAAAATGCTCGCCATGGCCGAACACCACCGCCACCCGCGCCTCGCTGTCAGCCTCGAATTCGCCATAAGCCAGGCTCAGCTCATTCAGCAGGTCGAGGTCGAAGGCATTGCGCTTGGCCGCTCGATCCAGGCCGATCATATGCAGGTGACCACGGCGCTCCCGGCTGACGCGACCAGGACAGGACTGATTCATGGGAATTTCCTCGAGCGGGGAGGGAGGGGGCCGCGACCACATGCCGCACATCGGTGAAGCGTTTAAGCAGCATCTTCAGCAGGGCCGGGCCCTTGGAAAATAGACCTTCGCACGATTATCCGCAAAACCCCGTTACACAACGGTGACGGACGGATTCAGGCGATAAAAAAAGCTCCCTTTTTCGGTAATTTCCGGTATAGTGCGCGCCGGCCTTTAGCCAGGCCGCGTCAAGGTAGCGCAATTCCCCGAAGTCAGCTTCGGCTGCATGTCCGCACTGCGGGCTCTTCCTGGACGTTTCTTTTTTTCTTTCATTCGTTTTCGCAAATCCCCGCCGACAAAGCTGCCAGGGCGACTCTTGAGTCTTACACGGCATGCGCAGCTTTGGAGCATGGGTCTTTGCGGATGCACTTAGAGGCAGACCCATGACCCAGGAAACCGGCGGATTCGCCGCTTTTAATCTTAATCCGAACATTCTTGCAGCCGTCATCGCGACTGGCTACGAAGAGCCTTCGGCTATTCAGCAGCAATCGATCCCGATCATCATGGCCGGCCAGGACATGATCGGTCAGGCGCAAACCGGTACGGGTAAAACCGCCGCGTTCGCTCTGCCAATTCTTCATTGCATCGATCCTGCCAAGCGCGAACCGCAAGCCCTGATCCTGGCGCCAACCCGTGAGTTGGCGCTGCAAGTTGCAACCGCTTTCGAAACCTACGCCAAGCAAATGCCGGGCGTTACCGTTGTGGCCGTTTACGGCGGCGCGCCTATGGGCCCACAACTGAAAGCAATCCGTAATGGCGCACAGATCGTTGTCGCCACTCCGGGCCGTCTGTGCGACCACCTGCGTCGTGACGAAAAAGTGCTGTCGACCGTGAACCACCTGGTTCTCGACGAAGCAGACGAAATGCTCAAACTGGGTTTCATGGACGACCTCGAAGTCATCTTCAAGGCTCTGCCAGCTACCCGTCAGACCGTTTTGTTCTCGGCGACCCTGCCGCAGTCGATCCGCGCCATTGCCGAACGCCATCTGCGCGATCCGCAACACGTGAAGATCCAGACCAAGACCCAGACTGTTACCGCGATCGAACAGGCTCACCTGTTGGTTCACGCTGACCAGAAGACTTCGGCCGTTCTCAGCTTGCTGGAAGTGGAAGATTTCGACGCTCTGATCATGTTCGTACGCACCAAGCAAGCGACCCTTGATCTGGCCAGCGCCCTCGACGCAAAAGGCTACAAAGCCGCTGCGCTGAACGGTGACATCGCCCAGAACCAGCGTGAGCGCGTAATTGACTCGCTCAAGGATGGCCGTCTGGACATCGTTGTAGCGACCGACGTTGCTGCTCGTGGTCTCGACGTTCCACGTATCACTCACGTGTTCAACGTTGACATGCCGTACGACCCAGAGTCCTACGTGCACCGTATCGGCCGTACTGGCCGTGCCGGTCGCGAAGGTCGTGCACTGCTGCTGGTGACTCCACGTGAGCGCCGCATGCTGCAAGTGATCGAGCGTGTAACCGGTCAGAAAGTTGCCGAGGTTCGCCTGCCGGACGCTCAGGCAGTTCTCGATGCGCGCATCAAGAAACTGACCAACAGCCTGGCGCCGCTGGTTGCCGATGCTGAATCGACTCACGGTGAGCTGCTGGATCGTCTGACTGCAGACATCGGTTGCACGCCGCGTGCTCTGGCTGCTGCTCTGCTGCGCAAGGCCACCAATGGTCAAGCGCTGACGCTGGCTGCGATCGAGAAGGAACGCCCACTGGTGCCTAACAACGCACCGCGTGGCGACCGTCCTGAGCGTACCGGTGACCGTCCGGACCGTGGTGATCGCGAGCGTCGCGCGCCAATTCCTTTGGGCGAAGGCCGTGCTCGTTGCCGTACCGCGCTGGGTGCGCGTGACGGTATCGCCGCTAAAAACCTGCTGGGCGCCATCCTCAACGAAGGTGGTCTGGCCCGTGAAGCGATCGGTCGCATCCAGGTGCGTGACAGCTTCAGCCTCGTTGAGCTGCCGGAAGATGGTCTGGACAAACTCCTGACCAAGCTGAAGGACACTCGCGTTGCCGGTAAGCAGCTGAAGCTGCGTCGCTATCGCGAAGATTGATCCGCCCCTGGGCTGATTGATCGAACGTAAAAAATCCCCGACTGGTTCGGGGATTTTTTTTGCCTGCTTTTCAAGGGCAAAGATCAAAGATCAAAAGATCGCAGCCTTCGGCAGCTCCTGCAGTGGGGGAGTGCGATCTCTTGCTCTGGCTGTTTAACCGAACCGGTAAATATCCATGCCCAATGCGCCCATGGTGAATCCCTTGTGCGCCACGCTGAAAGCTCCCCCGGCACCCCGCGCAAAATACAGCGGCAATAAGTGCTCATCACTCGGATGGCTGCGTACCGCGTTCGGAGCCTGCTGGCGGTAGTCATGCAGCGCGGCCTCATCACCGGCCGCCAGTTTGTCGATCACCCAGTCACGGAAGTCCTGGGCCCACGGCTCAACGCTTTCCGGGCCGGCATGCCAGTCCAGTTCGCGCAAGTTGTGGGTGATGCTGCCTGAGCCGATCAGCAGAATCCCTTGCTCGCGCAAACCTGCCAATGCTCGGCCGACGCGGGTTTGCAGCGCCGGACCGCCGCGGCTCGGTAGCGACACCTGCACCACTGGAATATCCGCCTGCGGGTACATCAGCGACAGCGGCACCCAAACACCGTGGTCGAACGGTCGTTGCGAATCGAGGCGCGCCGGCAGGTCGCTGGCGATCAGTCTATCGGCGACTTCAGCGGCCAGTTGCGGATCACCCGGCGCCGGGTACTGCACTTCAAACAGCGCGCGGGGGAAGCCGCCGAAGTCGTGCCAGGTTTCCGGCGTTGGATGGCTGCTGACCAGTAGCTCGTGGCTCTCCCAGTGTGCGGAGACAATCACGATGGCTTTTGGCGTGGGCAGTTCGGCGGCCAATCGTGTCAGCGCCGGGCCGCTGGCGCCGGGCTCCAGGGCGAGCATGGGAGAACCATGGGAAATAAACAGGCTGGGAAACATGATGGGTTCCTGAGCGTTAAGATGGCCCATCTTCAGTCAGATCATTGATCTAAATCTAATATAAGTTTTAAAGCTTTTTGATCGAATTTTTGGGGGGATATATGCAGCATGAGTTCTGGCACAAGAAGTGGGCGTCGAACCAGATCGGCTTTCATCTGCCGCAGGTGAACCCGCATTTACAACGACACTGGCCGGATCTGAACATTCCCGCATCGGCGCGGGTGCTGGTTCCGCTGTGCGGGAAAAGTCTGGATTTGCGGTGGCTGGCCGGGCGTGGTCATCAGGTGCTCGGGGTTGAGCTGTCTTCGACGGCTGTTGAAGACTTTTTCACTGAGCATCAGCTACAGCCACAGATTAGCGAGAACGGTGCGTTCAAGGTCTATCGCGCTGACGCCATCGAGCTGTGGTGCGGCGATTTCTTTGCCCTGACGGCAGACGATGTGGCGGAGTGCACGGCGCTGTACGACCGTGCAGCCTTGATTGCCTTGCCACCGCCGATGCGCGAGCGCTATGCGGCGCAGCTCCAGCAGATTCTGCCGCAAGGCTTGAAAGGGCTGGTGATCACCCTGGATTACGATCAGGCGCAGATTCCAGGGCCACCGTTTGCGGTGGGGGATGATGAAGTACAGCGGTTGCTGGGTACTGGCTGGCAGGTTCAGACGCTGCAAGTGCAGGATGTGTTGCAGGAAAGCGGGAAGTTTTTGCAGGCGGGGGTGACGGCGCTGGAGGAGCGGGTTTATCGGGTTTCGCCTCGTTAGTTTGTGTTGGCTGTTCCGGCCTCATCGCTGGCAAGCCAGCTCCCACAGTGAATTATGGTGTATCGAAGATCGGGATAAAACCACGGAACCCTGTGGGAGCTGGCTTGCCAGCGATGAGGCCTGCATGAGCAGCCAAGTACATGGCCCCCACAAAAAAGGCCCGCATCTCTGCGGGCCTTTTTGTTTTTACCCCGGTTGAATCAACCGAGACGACGCAGGGCGTCGATACGATCTTCCAATGGCGGGTGGCTCATGAACATGCGGGCGAACCCTTGTTTGATGCCACCGTTGATGCCAAAGGCATTCAGGGTGTCGGGCATGTGCACCGGCAGGCCCTGTTCGGCGCGCAGACGTTGCAGCGCGCCGATCATTGCGCTGGTGCCGGCCAGTCGTGCACCGGCTTCGTCGGCACGGAATTCGCGTTTGCGCGAGAACCACATGACGATCGAGCTGGCGAGAATGCCCAGGACCAGTTCGGCGAAGATGGTCGCCACGTAGTAAGCAATGCCCTGACCTTCTTCGTTCTTGAAGATCACCTTGTCGACGAAGTTGCCGATGATTCGCGCGAAGAACATCACGAAGGTGTTCACAACGCCCTGGATCAATGCGAGCGTAACCATGTCACCGTTGGCGACGTGGCCGATTTCGTGGGCCAGCACGGCTTTCACTTCATCGGGCGAGAACCGCTCGAGCAGGCCTTGGCTGACCGCGACCAGTGCGTCGTTCTTGTTCCAGCCAGTGGCGAACGCGTTCGCTTCGTAGGCCGGAAAAATACCGACTTCGGGCATCTTGATCCCGGCTTCGCGGGACAGTTGCTCGACCGTTTGCAGCAGCCATTGCTCATGCCGGGTACGTGGCTGGCTGATGATCTGGGTGCCGGTGCTCATTTTCGCCATCCACTTGGAGATGAACAGCGAGAACAGTGAGCCGGCGAAACCAAAGACCGCACAGAAAACCAGCAGCTGACTGAGGTCGAGATCAACCCCGTTGGCCGCCATGAACCCGTTGAAGCCGAAAAGGCTCAGGGTGATGCTGGCTATCAGCACGACCGCCAGGTTAGTGGCCAAAAACAGCAGGATGCGCATCATGGTTGTAGAAATCTCCTCAAGCTAAAGATGTAGCGTACTGCGGGGTATATAAGGTGCTGCACCGGGCTATTCAACTGGGTGACTATTTCAAACTGTGTCCTACAGCTGATTCTTCGTCACATAACCCCATTTCCCACAGCAGACACCGACACGGATGACGAACACTCGCGACCCGTCGCCATTGCGTCAGACGCACGAGATCGGCATGAATCGCAAGTGTAGAAGGCGAGCGGAAGCAGGGATTGCAGAAGTGTTGCTGAATCAGACAGTGCGCAACGTTAGGTCGTTGCGCACTGCTGGTTAGTTACTGGCGGTAAGACTTGAGGAAGTTGCCAATGCGGCCGATGGCCATTTCCAGTTCATCGACCCGGGGCAGGGTGACGACGCGGAAGTGATCCGGCCATGGCCAGTTGAACGCCGTCCCTTGCACCACCAGCAGCTTCTCGGAAAGCAGCAGGTCGAGGACGAATTTTTCGTCATTGTGGATCGGGCAGACTTTCGGGTCGATCCGCGGGAACGCGTACAGCGCGCCCATCGGCTTGACGCAGCTCACGCCCGGAATGTCGTTGAGCAACTCCCAGGTGCGGTTGCGCTGTTCCAGCAGGCGACCCTGCGGCAGCACCAGATCGTTGATGCTCTGATAGCCACCCAGCGCCGTCTGGATCGCATGTTGGCTCGGCACGTTGGCACACAGACGCATGTTGGCCAGCATGTCGATGCCTTCGATGTAGCTCTGGGCATTGTGTTTCGGCCCGGAAATAGCGATCCAGCCAGAACGGAAACCGGCCACGCGGTAGGATTTTGACAGACCGTTGAAGGTCAGGCACAGCAGGTCCGGGGCCAGCGATGCGGTGCAGATGTGCACGGCGTCGTCGTACAGGATCTTGTCGTAGATCTCGTCGGAGAACACCACCAGATTGTGCTGGCGGGCCAGCTCCAGCATGCCCAGCAGCACTTCTTTCGAATACACCGCGCCGGTCGGGTTGTTCGGGTTGATGATCACCATCGCCTTGGTGTTCGGCGTGATCTTGGCCTTGATGTCGGCCAGGTCAGGGAACCAGTCGGCACCTTCGTCGCACAGGTAATGCACGGCGTTACCGCCGGCCAGGCTGACGGCCGCGGTCCACAGCGGGTAATCCGGCGCCGGTACCAGCACTTCGTCACCGTTGTTGAGCAGCGCCTGCAGCGACATCACGATCAGTTCGGAGACGCCGTTGCCCAGGTAGATGTCTTCGATACCGACACCTTCGACCTGCTTCTGCTGGTAGTACTGCATTACGGCCTTGCGCGCGCTGAACAGGCCTTTGGAGTCACTGTAGCCTTGCGCGGTCGGCAGGTTGCGGATCACATCCTGAAGGATTTCGTCTGGCGCTTCGAAACCAAACGGCGCCGGGTTGCCGATGTTCAGCTTGAGGATGCGCTGGCCTTCCTCTTCCAGACGTTTGGCGTGCTTGAGCACCGGGCCGCGAATGTCGTAGCAGACGTTGGCGAGCTTGTTCGATTTGCTGAACTGCATGGCGATGTGATCCCGAAAATGAACGATCCAGGCGGCGGATGGACAACCGTACTGGGATTCCTGCGTTTACACACAGACGGACGTCTCGAGCGCGTGGCTCCAAGAATCCGTTTGAATGCGCCCGGTCTGGCTGCCAGACTGGCGCGTAACGAGGCGCAATCATACGTGCCGCCCGATCCGTGGAAAAGGTACAGATCGGGCTTTTTCAGCCGCTGAGGTGTGATGATGGAAAAGTTGGAAAAAACCCTGGAAGAATGGCAAGCCATGCTCGACCCCGAGCAATACAACGTGTGTCGCCTCAGTGCGACCGAGCGACCGTTCTCCGGCAAATACAACGCCACCAAAACCGACGGTGTTTATCACTGTGTCTGCTGCAACGAGCCGCTGTTCGATTCCAAGACAAAATTCGATTCGGGCTGCGGCTGGCCGAGCTTCTATGCGCCGATCGGCGAAAGCGCCATGACCGAGATTCGCGATATCAGCCACGGCATGATTCGCACCGAAGTCAAATGCGCCCGCTGTGATGCGCACCTTGGTCACGTTTTCCCGGATGGCCCGCCACCGACCGGTCTGCGTTATTGCATCAACTCGGTGTGCCTGGATCTGGTGCCTCGCGAGTGAGTGATCGGGCGACCTGAGGGTCGCCTTTCGGATAATTAAATTGCACGCAATTTAATTGCTCGCTATGTTTGCCCTTCGACTATCTGCGGAGACTGTTTCATGAGCGACAACCTGCTGAGTATCCCGTGCACCACCATCAAAGGTGAGCAGAAAACCCTGGCCGATTACGCCGGCAAAGCCGTGCTGGTGGTCAACACTGCCAGCAAGTGCGGTTTCACTCCGCAATACAAAGGCCTCGAGGAGCTGTGGCAGACCTACAAGGATCAAGGTCTGGTGGTGTTGGGCTTTCCGTGCAATCAGTTCGGCAAGCAAGAGCCGGGCAACGAGGGCGCGATCAGCGAGTTCTGCGAACTGAATTTCGGTGTCAGTTTCCCCCTGTTCAAAAAGATCGACGTCAACGGCTCCGACGCCCACCCGCTGTTTGTGCAATTGAAGAAACGTGCCCCGGGCGTACTCGGGTCCCAAGGCATCAAATGGAACTTCACCAAGTTTCTGATCGGCAAGGATGGCCAGTTGGTCAAGCGCTTCGCCCCGGCGACCAAGCCGCAGGATCTGAGCCGCGAGATCGAAGCCCTGCTCAAATGAACAGCCAGTCCGTTGATTCGCTGAAGCTCGACAGTCAGTTGTGCTTCAAGTTGTATGCCGCATCTCGGGCGGTGATTCGTGGCTACAAGCCGATGCTCGATCAGCTCGGCCTCACGTATCCGCAATACCTGGCGATGCTGGTGTTGTGGGAATGGCAGCAATCCGCGCCGGAGCAGCCGACGGTCAAGGCCTTGGGTGAACGTCTGGCGCTGGATTCCGGTACGCTGACGCCGCTGCTCAAGCGTCTGGAGCAGTTGCAACTCGTGCAGCGCCAGCGCTCGGCGCGCGATGAGCGGGAAGTGCATCTGAGCCTGACGCCGCAAGGACAAGCGCTGCGTGATCAGGTCGGGCCTCTCAAGGCCCGATTGCTCTGCGACAGCGGGGTGGACCTGGACCGGCTCAACGAACTGCGTAACGGTCTTGATCAACTGCTCGTGCAGATCAAGGCGCTGTCCTAGTCGGGATCCACTGATCCAGCAGCGCCGCCAATTCTTCACGACGAAACGGTTTGGCCAGATAGTCGCTCATGCCGGCAGCCCGGCAGCGCTCGCGTTCCTCGGACATGGCGTTGGCGGTCAGCGCAACGATCGGCAGGTTTGGCCAGCGTCCGCTCTGGCGAATCTGTCGGCTGGCTTCGTAGCCGTCCATCACTGGCATGTTGCAGTCCATCAACACCAGGTCGAACTCGTGATACTCCAATTGATCCAGTGCTTCGGCGCCATGTGCGGCGACGATCACATCGCAGCCGAGTTTGCCGAGCATGCCTTTGGCCACCAGCTGATTGACCGGATTATCCTCGACCAGCAACACCCTCGCGCGTTTGACCAGTGTCGACGTTTCGAGCTGCGCGTCGTTGAGGGTAGCGACTTCAGGTTGCAGGGTGCGCCGCAGGTTCTGGTAGAGCGCATTGCGCGCCAGAGGCCGCGCTTGTTGTTGCAACGGGGCGAGGGCCGCCGCCTCTTCACTGGGCAGGAAACTACCGTAGGCGGTCACCAGCAGGATTGGCGCGACAAGTGTCGGACGCAGCCCGAACAGGCACTCCGGGCAATCGGTGATCACCACATGGGGCGTAACACCGAGCAGCGAGTCGTCGATGGTGCGTTGTTCGTAAGCCAATCCCCACACCGGCAACAGACTCTTCAGCAACTCCGCCAGACCGCTGCTGGCAGCGGTGATGGCGAGAATTTTGCCATGCAGGGGCGGCTGGGCCAGCGCTCGGGTGTGGCAGGGCAAAGGCAACTCAGCGCAAAACTGGCTGCCGAAGCCAATCTCTGAGCTGATGGTCAAGCGTCCCTGCATCGCTTCGCAGAGGTTGTGAGTGAGCGCCAGTCCCAGCCCGGTGCCGCCGTATTGGCGGGTAATACCGGCGCCTGCCTGGGTGAACGGCTGGAAGATTCGCAGTTGGGCTTCCTGCGCGATGCCGATGCCGGTGTCGCAAACTTCTATTCGCACACCCTCCTTGTAAGCCGACAAACGCACATCCACTCGACCGAAGCGGGTGAATTTCAGCGCGTTGGACAGCAGATTGCTGACGATCTGCCGAACCCTTGTCGGATCGCCCAATACCAGCGCCGGAAAATGCGGATCAATCAGGCACGTCAGCTCGACGCTCGGCGCCGCGTTTTGCGACAGCAGGTTGGCGGTGTCCTCGATCAGTGAGCCGAGATCGAACGGAATGTGCTCAAGTTCGAGTTGCCCGGCATCGAACTTCGACAAATCGAGAATATCGTTGAGCAATTCCACCAGCACCTTGCCGGAGTCGTGGGCGATCGACAGCTGTTGCTGCTGTTCGGCATTCAGCGGTCCGTCGAGCGACAGGGCGATCATCCCCAGCAGGCCATTGAGCGGCGTGCGGATCTCATGGCTCATGTTGGCGAGGAACGCCGAGCGGGCTTCGGCCATTTCCAGTGCGGTGCTGCGGGCGACCTCGAGTTCTTCGTTGGACTGACTGAGCCGGGCGTTGATCGTCTTGAGCTCGACGGTGCGCGCCGAGACGATGTTTTCCAGTTGGCCGAGATAATCGGTCAGACGGTTTTCGGCGTTGCGTCGCTGCTGGATCTCGGTAGCGATGTTTTCGAACTGCTGATTGGCGACTTTGACCAGCACGCCGATTTCATCGTTGGCGTGCCCGGCCGGGCATTCCAGTGTAGTGGGCTCGACACTGCGCGGATCACGCCCGCTGAGCTCACGGATCACCCGCACCAGTGGTTTGGTCAGCATCACATAGAACAGCGCCAGGAGGATGCCGGTCAGGAGCAGGCTGCGGGCGAAGCCGTTGAGCAGAGTGACTTCTGCCCGGCGCAGAAAGCGACTGCCGAACGCATAGGTGTCGACCTCAAGTTTGAGGGTGCCCAGCGATTCGTTGGGCAGATGATCCAGATACAGGCGATCTTCGAACCGGCGCTTGGCCCCGAACAGGTAGTCACTGATGAGCCGATAGCCGCTTTGCAGCTCCGGGCGTTTGACGCTGGCGAGCACCGTATTGTTGTTGTCGGTCAGTTGCGCAGAAATGATTGCCGGTGAGCGCAACAGCCCCAACGTGAGTTCCTGGGCCAGTTCGGCATCGATGTTGTAGGCGATGCGTGATGCCGGGTTGTGGCTGATTTCCAGCAAGGACAGGATTTCACGGTTGATAGAGGCGTCTTCGCTGGCATAATCGATACCGATTTGCAGCAGGCTGAGCAGCGTGCCCAGAATGAACCCGACCAGCACGGTAAGCCTGGCTTGCTTGTACGACAGCCGGTGGGTGAATTTAATATCCATGGGGTGTTGAACCACTTTCGTTTCCCTTCGCTGCTCAAGCATAGTCGATCATGCATCGATACCGAGGATCCCGAATCGCCTTGTAACAAGGCACGGAGCGGGAATTTCATCTACGTGTCGTCGCTGGATCGCCATCATCACTGTGAACGTGCCCGAGGAAAAGACGTGGATTCCCGATTAAATGCTTTTCTTGAACGCGCCGAGTCGGTTTTGGCGCGGATCGAACCCTTGTTGCCGGCAACGCGCCCGATAATTGACTGGGGCACTTGCCTGGCGGCGCGCTGGCAGCGTGACGGACGCAGCGGGTACCTGCTGCCGCTGGAAGTCAGCCTCGACATGCGCCTGTCCGATCTGATCGGCGTCGACCGTCAACTGGAACAACTGGGGCGCAACACCCGGCAGTTTCTCGATGGCATGCCAGCCAACCATGCCTTGCTCTGGGGGTCGCGTGGCACCGGCAAATCCTCGCTGGTGCGCGCATTGCTCGCGGAACACGCCGAGGCGGGCCTGCGCCTGATCGAGATCGAACGCGACCATCTGGCCGACTTGCCACGGGTGGTCGAGCAGATCGGCAAACTGCCACAACGTTTTGTGCTGTTCTGTGATGACTTGTCGTTCGAATCCGGCGAAGGCGATTACCGCGTCCTCAAAAGCGTGCTAGACGGTTCGTTGGAGCAGGCACCGGACAACGTCTTGCTTTACGCCACGTCCAACCGTCGCCATTTGGTGCCGGAGAAGGAGAGCGACAACGAAAACTGGAAACGCGTTGACGGCGAACTGCACCCCAGCGAAGCGGTGGAGGACAAGATCGCGCTGTCGGACCGGTTTGGTCTGTGGCTGTCGTTTTACCCGTTTACGCAAGAACACTTCCTGAACGTCGTCGAGCACTGGATCGGCCAGTTGGCTGCCAAGGCTGGCCTGAACTGGCAACGCGACGAGGAACTGGAGATTCTCGCCGTGCGCTGGGCCACCGGCCGCGGCAATCGCAACGGACGTTGCGCGTACCAATTCGCCCGATACTGGGTGGGACTGAAATTGTTGGAGCACAAGGCATGATTGATTTGCAACAGAGCGGCCAGGGCCTCGAAGGCTATGGCATGTTGGCCGCACAACTGGAATCACTGCTGGCGGACGAACGCGACTTTATCGCCAACGCCGCGCAGTTTTCGGCGTTCCTGTTCAACCAGCTCGATGATTTGAACTGGGCCGGCTTTTACCTTAATCGCAACGAAGAGCTGGTGCTGGGGCCGTTCCAGGGGCAGATCGCTTGCGTGCGCATTCCGTTTGGTCGCGGTGTGTGCGGCGCTGCTGCGGCCACTCTGCAGACGCAGCGCGTTGAAGACGTTCATGCGTTTCCCGGTCATATCGCCTGCGACAGTGCGTCGGAGAGTGAACTGGTAGTGCCGTTGGTCAAGGACGGTCGCCTGATCGGCGTGCTCGATCTCGACAGCCCCAAGCTCGCCCGTTTTGGTGTGCACGATCAGGCCGGCATCGAGCAACTGGCGGCAATTTTCCTGCGCCTTACCGACTGCTGATCATGGGGCAAGGCCAGCCTTGCTCAACAGGCTGGCCGGGTTCACGGCATCAATCTGCTGTGGGTCGAGAAAACGCACGGCGTACTGCATGTAGATGCCTTCGTTGATGAACAAGCCAAACAGCTGCGCATCGATGTGTGCCTCGCGGCTCATGGTCGCCATGATTCCCAGGGCTTCGCTTAACGACTTGGCCTTTTTGTACGGGCGATCGGCTGCGGTCAGCGCCTCGAAAATATCGGCAATAGCCATCATCCGCGCCGGCAGGCTCATTTCTTCGCGCCTCAGGCGTTTCGGGTAGCCGCTGCCGTCCATTTTCTCGTGATGACCGCCGGCGATTTCGGCAATGCTGTCCAGGTGGCTGGGGAAGGGCAGGTGGCTGAGCATCATGATCGTCTGCACCATGTGGTGATTGATGATGTAGCGCTCTTCGCGGGTCAGCGTGCCACGCTTGATGCTCAGGTTGTACAGCTCGCCACGATTGAATTTGTAGCGCGGTACATCCAGCTTGAAGCCCCACGGATTGTCTTCGGGAATCAGCTCGTTTTCGTCGCGTTCAAGCAAATGCGCGGGTTTGTCCGCCAGCAGTTTTTCGCAGACCGGTAAAGTCGGTGCAGGCGTGCGTGCCTGACGCTTGTTCTCTTCCCATGAAACGCCCAGACGGTCATCCAGTGTGCGCATCCAGGTGATTCGGGAAAGCTTGTCGAGGCGTTGCAGATCGGCCTCTGCCATCGCCTCACTGCCCAGATTGCAGCGAGCGATAAAGGCGAAGTCTTCGTCCAGTGCCCGCAGGTTCGTATCGCGCAGATCAGCCAGTGAGGGTTCGTCACCACCCAGGGCCAGCGCCTGCCAGTAACTGATCCAGGCATCACGCTTGAGCACTTCGAAGCGGGTGCGAATTTCGTGGATCCGGTCGTTGATGGTTTCCAGTTTGGTGGCCTTGTCGACCACGTACTCCGGCGTCGTGACCTTGCCGCAATCGTGCAACCACGCGGCAATGTGCAGGGCTTCCCATTCATCCTCGGTGGGCTGATAGGCACTGAAGGCGGGGGCCTTACTCGCCGCTGCGGCCTGGGCGAGCATCAGGGTCAGCTCTGGTACCCGCTGACAATGCCCACCGGTATAGGGACTCTTGGCGTCGATGGCGCCGGCCAGCAGCTGAATGAACGCATCAAGCAATTGCTTCTGTCTGTCTTGCAGGCGCTGACTTTCGATACTCACTGCAGCGGCCCCGGACACCGCTTGCAAGAAGGCGATGCGGTCGGGCCGCAGTTTTTCCATGTCAGCCGGCGTACCGCTGTCGCTGACCAGCAGGATCAGCAAGCCAATGGTTTCGTTGTGGCGGTTGTGCAGGCGGATGCCGATCAGATGAACGCGGGGTGAGGCCATTGCCAGCAGGATTCGCTGCAGGTCGCCCGCCTGATCGACACCGAGATTGCTCACCACATTGTTGGCGATGACCAATTGTTGGAACCACGCCGGGCCGCTGCTTGTTTGCAGGTCGTGGCCGTGAATATCGAACGTCTCCAACAACTGCGGTGCGCCATTGATGATCAATCCGTATGGTTCCATGCGACTGCTGTCGTTATCACGCAAATAAATCAGCCCGGCCTGAGCCTGGGCGATTTGCACCGTTTCAAACAGCACCCGTTGCAGCAGCGGGGCAAAGCGCGTTTCGGCGCCCAGGGTATCGGTGATGCGGAAGAAGCTCGCCAGGGTGTCTTTCATTCGTGCCATCGACACACTCAGTTGGTCGACTTCCAGCACCGGTGAGCGTCGGGTCAGGGGGAAATTGAAATCGAAACTGCGGATCGCATCGGCTTCCTTGACCAGCGCGTGCAGTGGTTTGACCAGAATCCTCGATATCAGCCAACCCAGTGGCAGGCACATCAGTAGCGTAGCCAGGGTGATCAACGCGCCTTGCCAGCGCATGCGATAGGCATCGACCAGCAGTTCGTCCTCCGGCACCAGCAGGGCCAGTTGCAAACCTTGTGGCCCACCTTCCTGAATGCTGCTGCGGGCGACAATCCATTGCCGGCCATCGGCTTCAAGGCGATTCGTGGTCGGGGCATCGGACAGCAACGCGTGCAGGCTCGGGCTCAGGTCGGCGGCTTTTACCAGGTGCGCGGTACTGTCATCGACGATCAGACGGCTGCTGTCCGGGTAGGCCACGGCGTTGCCTTGCGCATCGAACAAGGCAATTTCGGTGGACGGCGTCACCACATGTTTGCTGAGGGTGGCAGACAGCGCGGCCAGCGTCATGTCAGCGCCGATTACCGCGTGTTCACCACTGCGTCGGGCCAGCGTGGTGCCGACATTGCGGGTGGAAAAAAATACGTAGGGCGCGGTGGTGATCTGTTCGGGTTGCTGGCGGGCATTGACGAACCACGCTCGGCTGCGCGGGTCGTAGGAGTCTTCGGGATTGTCCTTTCGGCTGAGCTGAGTCAGTGTTTGATCAAAGAACAGCGATTGCGAGTGCGATGCGCCCTGCAAGTCATGCTCAATGCTCCACACCTGGTACGCCGCGGCGTCGGGGGCGTTGAACAACGATTTCAGGGCCGCAGTAGGTAGCGGGCGCACCATGAAAAAATCGCCATTGGCATAACCCAGATAGAGCGAAGCCAGGCTCGGGTTATCCGTGAGTGACTGGCTGAACGGCTTGAGCAGCGGCAAGCGTTGTTCAAGGTTCAACGCCTGAGTGGCAGGGTAGTCCCCCAGCAGGCTCAGCAGGTGCCGGATCGGCTGATAGGTGGCGGATATGTCCAGGCGCACGTCCTGTTCGATCCGGTTGAACAGCTTCTCGCTGCTCGACAGAATGATGTGCGTGGTCTGGCGATAATTGAAAAACCCCAGTACCACACCGGTGAGCAGCAGGAGAAACGTGAACATGACGCTGATGTGCACGTGCAGCGGGAACCGGCGTTGTTCCGGGCGCAGTGGGCTGGGCATTTCCGGTTCTCCATGACGTTTAACTCACTGCTCAGCGCCTAAGCATAGTTAAGGCAAGCTCATTGCGCCTTGATCGAACAAAACCAATTGTTGCTGCAGGGCCTGCTCCAGTTCGAGGATTGCCTGGTTGCTCGCCTCGCAACGACGTTCAATCTCCTCTCTTGCCAATGCCTGCGCGCAGGCGTGTTCGAGGGCATCGCAGCATTCGATCACACGTGATGCCTGGGCAATGCGCGCGGCGCCTTTGATTTTGTGGGCAACCACCGCCAGTGCGTCCCGATCATGTTCCAGCGCCAGCGTGAGTAACTCCTGACGATCGAGGCGGCTGCTCTTGAGCAGTTCCACCAGCAGACGCCGAGCCTGCGCGGGGCTGCCGCCGGTCAACATGTTCAGACTTTGCAAACTGAATGCCGGTGTCGGTGACAACGGGGTGATGCCGTCGACCCACTGCCCGAGCAGACTCAGGCTCAAGGGTTTGAACAGGCAGTCATCCATGCCGGCCTGTTTGCAGCGTTGTACTTCCTCGGGTTGCGCGTTGGCGGTGAAGCCCAGCACCGTGCAGGGTGGGCAGCGATTCTGCAACTCGTGCTGGCGAATGGCGCGGGTCATGTCATAGCCGTTCATCAAGGGCATGTTGCAGTCGACGATCACCAGGTCGAAGCCGCCATCCTTCCAAAGCTCCAGACCGCCGCGGCCATTCTCGGCGACGCTGAAGTGATGACCGAGAAACTCCAGTTGTTGACACATCAACAAGCGATTCGCCGGGTGGTCGTCCACCACCAACACGCGCAAGGGTGTCTGTGAAGTCTTGATTGAGGGTTCGGCCCTGGCGGTGCTCGCCTGGGCCGGAAAAGTTTCCAGCGGCAGGGAAACGCAAACCTGAGTACCGATGCCGGGCTGGCTGCTCAGTTGCAACTGGCCGCCCATCATTTCGCAGAGGTTGCGGCTGATGACCAGCCCCAGACCTGCGCCGCTACGGGCTAGTTGATGGCTGTTCTCCGCCTGGGCAAAGGGTTCGAACAATCGCTGCTGATCCTCCGCACTGATACCGACGCCGCTGTCCTGTACCGTCAGTTGCATCAACGCAGGCGCAGGCGCGTCCGTGCTCATGAGGTCCAGGGTAATCCTGATGTGTCCGTGCTCGGTGAACTTGATGGCATTGCTGACCAGATTCGACAGCACCTGCTTGAAGCGCAGGGGGTCCAGATGCACATCGACTGCCAGATCCGGCGGGTTGAAGATCACTTGCAGGGCGAGGTTCTTTTGCCGGGCCAGGCCGTCGAAAATTCTTGCGACAGACGTCACCGTATCGACCAGATTGACCCGTTCCGGGCACAGGCTCAGACGCCCGGATTCAATCCGGGCGATGTCGAGAATGTCGCCGATCAGCCCCAGCAGATCCTTGGCGGAATGGTAGGCGGTGTCTATCGAGGCGCGATCCGGATGCTGCTGGTCCATGCGCCTGAGGGTCAGTTCGAGCATGCCGATCACGGCATTCATTGGCGTACGGATCTCATGGCTCATGGTGGCGAGGAATGTACTTTTGGCGCGGTTGGCCTCATCCGCCTGCTCTTTGGCTGCTCGCAGATCTTCGAACAGCTGACGGCGTTCGCTGATGTCGATCCAGCCGCCAATGATGCCTTTCACGTCACCACTGGAATCGCGATAGGGAATGATCCAGTGATAGATGGTCAGACGTCGGCTGCCGATGTGCAGCGGCCGGTCGAGCAACAGCGGAATGCCTTCAGCGACGACTCGCTGGTAATCGGCGTGGAAGGCTTGAGCCTCGAAAGCGTTGCTCACGGTACCCTGCATGACGCTTTTGCCAATGACATCCTCGCGCTTGGCATTGAACGTTTCGAGGTAACTGTCATTGCAGCTTTGCAGCAACCCCTGGCGATCGCGAACGTAGATAGGGTGCGGTGTACCGTTGACCAGCGAGCGCATGAATTCGAACTGGTCGCTCAGGGCTCGCTCCGCCGCCTGGCGTTGTTTGATCTGGTGGCGCATGTAGGCGTTCCACGCCAGCAACAGCAGCAGGAGCAGGCAGGCGCCGATGACTACTTGATAGAACAGGCGCTGGTAGTTGCGCCAGATATTTTGCGAAGCCGTGGAGTAACCACGCCAGCGGCCATTGATCACGCCCAGCTCTTCGGGGGAAATACTCAGTAATGCTTTGTTGATGATCGAGTTCAGTTCCGGGTTGTCACGCGCGGTTACCAGCGAAAACGCAGCCTGCCCGGTGCCGATTGTGGTGGTGATTTGCAACGCTCGTTCGAAGATTTGCGAGGAGATGAAATAGTTGGCGATCACCAGTGAATTGACTGCGCCGTCGACGTGACCTTCGGCCAGCAGGGACACCGCGCTGAAGGTATCTGCCGTCTCAACCAGTTGGATGCGGGGATACTCGTTTCGCAAGTACTCAACCATCGGATTGCCTTTGGCGATCGCCAGTTGCTTGCCTTTGAGCTGGCCCAGATTGGTCGGACTGTCGGCGCTCTTGCGCGTCAGCAGGACATAGGAGTTTTCCAGATAGGGTCGACTGAAGTTCAGGGTTTTTTCCCGTTCGGCAGTCGGAAGGAGGGCGGCGACAAGGTCGGCCTGATGGCTGTCTATCTGCTGGATCATTTCCGCGTCGTTACGACTGCGCCGAATCTCGAAACGCAGGCCGGTGCGCAGGCGGATCAGTTCGAGAAGGTCGGCGCTGATCCCGCGAAAATTGCCGTCGCCGTCGAAGAAGGTCAGCGGTGCGTATGCCTCATTCACGACCACACTGACGACAGGATGCCGGTTGCGCCATGCTTCTTCGCGTTGGGTCAGTTGCAGCTTTTGGTCGGTGAGCAGCAGATCGCTGCCGGCGCTCCAGCGTTTGGCGATGTTTTCACGCTCGCTGCGCGGCACCGATTTGAGCACGGTGTCGATAATTCCCAACAACTGCGGATTGTCGCGGCGTACGGCGAAACTGAAACCGTGGGCTTCCTGCTTGCCGAAATTGGCCATGCGCACGTTGTTGAGGTAGCCCTTGTTGATCATGTAATGCGTGGAAATGGTGTCGCCGAGAAATACATCGGCCTGATCGAATGCGACTGCGTTGATCGCATTCTGGTAGGAGGGGTAGCAGGTAATCAGTGCTTTGGGGTACAGCGCCTTGACCTCATGGAGCGGCAGATAGTGATAAACCATGCTCAGGCGCAATCCTGCGAGGCCTTCGGTCAATGTCCGGCTTTCGTCCTCGCGGGTCACGAGCACCGGCTGATCATTGGCGTAGGGTTCGGACAGCGCAAGGTTGGCATTGCCGGCTTCATAGCCGTTGGCCGTACCGAGCAAGTCGATTTGACCATCGACCAGCGCGCGAATCGCGGCCTCCCGGGAGGGAAAGCGTTTGATCCGGATCGACATCCCGGTAGCCTCGCCGATAATCCCGGCATAGTCGGCGGTCAGACCTTCGTAGTCCTGGCCACTGACGGTCATGTCGAAAGGCGGATAGTCCGGCGCGGAAGTGCCCAATAGCAGCTCGCGGCGAGTTTGCAGCCACTGTCGTTGAGACTGTTCAAACGCGACCGGCATCGACTCGTTTGCCGACCGGCTGAGCAAGGTGTAGTCAGGTGAGCCGCCCTGCATGGCGAACACGTTGGAGCTCAGGAAAAACCCTGCACTCAACGCAATTAGATAGTCCTTTAAAAGGCTGGGCATGCGGGGTCTCACACGAGTGCGTTGCGTTTGGCCATCTCGATAAGTTCTACAAGGGATTTGGCTTTGAGTTTTTGCATCAAACGTTTTTTGTAAGTGCTGACGGTTTTGTTGCTGAGAAACATCCCCTTGGCTATTTCCTTGTTGGTGCGACCTTGGGCAAACAATTGCAGGACCATCAATTCGCGATCATTGACGGACTTGAAGAGTTCCAGTTCCGTATAACGAACATCGTCACTGCGAACCGGATTCAACGCCTGACTGGGGAAATAGTTGTAGCCGGAGAGTACGGCTTTTATCGCGCTGACCAGTTCGCTCAAATCCTCCTGTTTGCATACATAACCGGAGGCGCCAGATTGCATGCAGCGAACACCGAACAAGGTTGGACACTGGGCGGTCAGCACCAGGGTTTTCAAAGGTGAACTCATGGCGTTGAACCGGGCCAGCACCTCCAGTCCGTCGAGTTTTGGAATACTGATGTCGAGAATGATCAGATCAGGCATGCACTCGCGCACCATCTGCATGGCATCAACCCCATTATCGGTCTCACCGACGACCTTATAACCTTCATGTTCCAGTAGCATGCGTACGGCGAGACGAATGACCGGGTGATCGTCGACAATAAAAACGGAGTTCATAATCAAATCCCATACAAGCACGAATAAAGCGCGCACCTTAGCTCAGATGAATGAGCGCTCGCATGAGCTGACATGGCTCCAGCCGTGTTATCGGATAATTCCTACACTTAACAAGGAAAAAGACTACAGCTAAACTAGGTCAAGCGTAAGTAAGCGCAGGAATCGTATTGGCTTATAGTTCGCCTTTTTCTTTTTGCAAATGCTGGTTGTAATTGGCTTTTTCAATTGTGTTTAAGTTTGGTGAGACCTGGCGAGTTGGCGGGTTGTCTTTAGCGGTTACATTGCGTCATAAATCGACAAGAGTTTGCCGTTGTTAATGGCATCGTGCAGATAAGTGAGCCCCTTGCATTCAGCTGGCCGGGGTTTGCGGCCAGCTGAACGAGGCGGAGTCAGTGACTGGAGCGACCGGTCATTTCCAGCGCCATGTCGCTGGCGTAGCCGTCGGTCATGCCGGCGATGAAATCGATCATGCGCAAAAATGACGTGTGCAGCGAACCTTGCGGGTCAGGCGCGTTGTTGCCCAGCAGATCGAGGATGCGCCGGCTCTTGAACGACGGGGTTCGTCCATTGTGTTGTTCCAGTGCGGCGCCGCAGAACGAATTGAGCAGGATCTCCAGCGTCGTATAGGCGCCGATTTCGTGCAGGGTCTTGCGTTTGTCCTGGAAGATCTTCTTGCGGGCAATGTCCTTGGCGTTCAATACACAGCGCTTGGCCGGGCCATGCATGTGCTCGACCAGATCACCGTGCAGCGTGCCGGCCAGCAACGCGTCCTGTTGCTCGACAAAGGCTCGCGCCGCTGCATTGGTCAGATGTTCGATGGCCTTGCCGCGCAGGATCGCGAGTTTGCGCCGCCGAGAATCCTGCGGGCCAAGCTGGCGATAGGTTTCCGGCAGGTCATCGCCCACCAGTCCAAGCAGCAGCGATTCGACTTCGGCGTACTCCAGCAACTCCATCTCAAGGCCGTCTTCGAGATCGATCAGCGCGTAGCAGATGTCATCGGCGGCTTCCATCAGGTACACCAACGGATGGCGCGCCCAGCGCTGATCTTCGAGTTGTGGCAGGCCAAGCTTGTGAGCAATCTGTTCCAGCAGCGGCAGCTCGCTCTGATAGCAGCCGAACTTGTGTTTCTTGTAGCCGAGGGAGTCCGCGTGACGGGCCGTCCACGGGTACTTCAGATAAGTGCCGAGGGTGGCGTAAGTCAGGCGCGTACCGCCGTCGAACTGATGGTACTCAAGCTGAGTGAGCACGCGGAAACCCTGGGCATTGCCTTCGAAATTGAGGAAATCACCGCGCTCGGCTTCGCTCATGCCATCCAGCCAGCCGCGCCCGGCCGCCTGCTGAAACCAATGGCGAATCGCGTCTTCGCCGGAATGGCCGAATGGCGGGTTGCCGATGTCATGAGCGAGGCAGGCCGATTGCACGACCATGCCCAGGTCACTCGGATCGCACCATTGCGGCAGCGCACTGCGCAGTGTTTCGCCGACGCGCATACCCAGCGAGCGGCCCACACAACTCACTTCCAGCGAATGGGTCAGGCGGGTGTGAATGTGATCGTTGCTGGTAACCGGATGCACCTGGGTTTTACGACCCAGGCGGCGGAAGGCGCCTGAAAAAATGATGCGGTCATGATCTTTGTGAAAAGGGCTGCGGCCAAGTTCCTGCGGGCTGTGCAGCGGCTTTCCTAGACGTTCGCGGTTGAGCAGGGTTTGCCAATCCAAGGCTGATTCTCTCCGTCTGATGGATGAATTGCCCTAGCTTCCCGGTTCAGGTCTGCGCCTGCAAGTGGAACTACAGTCCCGCCGCATCAATGTCGATCAACAGCAACCGTTCACCGTTGTCGAAAAATTGCCCGGCCGTCAGGCAATACTGGTTGCTGGTGGCATCACGGTAGGTGTTGGACAGGGTCAGGCGCCGCTCCTCCCAGCCCTCGGCGAGCAAATGGTAGAAGTACGGACGCCACGACCAGTTGTGCCCCAGATAGCGGTCATCGGATACCCAGCCGTCGTGGCGCCATTCCAGATTGGGGGTCAGTTGCGTGCCATGGCGATCGCATTGGTAAAACCGCAGCAGCCATGGGAAAGCGTCCAGTTGCGGTAATGCGCTGAGTGGCGCACGAGCGTGTGCCCAGTTCTGCAGGATCGCCATCAATTCACTGAGTTGATGGCGCATCTGCATCAATCGTCCTCGCTCGGTGAGCTTCTGCTGAACGTAGCGCTGGCGCAGTTCGGCAAAACGTCGCACAAACGCGTCGGTGGCAAAGAACGCCTCTTGCGCCCGTGCGAACAGAAAACCCTGCACATAACGCGATCCGCATTCCAGGGCGAAATTCAGCTGTGCTTCGGTCTCGACGCCCTCGGCGATGATCCAGCACCCCGTCTTCTCGGCCATCTGCGCCAGGGCCTTGACCACGTCGCTGCTTGGCCCGCCTCTAGCTGCGGCCTGAAACAGGCGCATGTCGAGTTTGAGAATGTCCGGTTGCAGGGCCAGCACCCGATCGAGCTGCGAGTGACCGGCGCCAAAATCGTCGATGGCGATTCGCGCGCCCGCCTTGCGATAGCGGCCAACCACTTCGGCCAGACGTTGGCTGTTACCGCCAAGTTCGGTGATCTCGAAGACGATGCGTTGCGGATCGACATTGTGTCGCGCCATTTGTTTGAGGCTGGGCAGCGCCTGGTCGGGGCGCAGACGGCTGATCCAGTGGGGCGACATGTTCAGGCTGAGAAACCAGTCTGCCGGGGCTTCGTGCAGACGGCTCAAGGCGTTGTCGCGGATCTGTCGGTCGAGGCGGCGCAGGGCAATGGCCGGCGTACGCGGATCGGCGAACAACGGCCCGACCGATGTCAGTTGTCCATCAGCCTGGCGCAGACGGCCAAGTGCTTCGACGCCTGCAATACGTCCTGTGGCGGTATCGATGAAGGGTTGAAAGCAGGCGAGCGGTTGCCCGTCGATCACGAGGCCTCCTTAGTCGTTGTTGTTCTAAGTGAACCCGCCGACCGGGTAGGCATGCGGGATTGAACCTCCAGGTAAAGAGGTCAATCCCGCCGACATTGCAAGAATGTAGCCAGATACGTCAGTTCAGCGCTTGCCAGGACTCTGCATGACCAGTCTGATCAGTGGCCCAAGGCTGGTTCCCAGGCGAATCAGTCGAGTCAGTCCACCGACACCGCGGCTTTTCGCGCCTTTGCCGGTGATAAAACCCAACAGCGTGACCGCGGCAACACCCCACAACGGCGCGTGTTTGATCCCGAATCCGCCTTGCAGGTTTTGCGACATGCCACGCATGCGATGCAAAGGTTGCAGCACTTGCCCGGCCTCGTGGCGGATTTCCTGCCGATGCATTTCCATGCGCAGGCGAATCAGTGCCTTGCGCATTTCCCGACGTGAGCTGTTGTGTGGAAGTTCAGGCAGGCTCATGGCAGCAGGCGCTCCCGGTCGTTGGCCAGCTCTTCGAGCGTGCCATGGAAGGGTGAGGATTCATCGAACACCGCAGCCTTGAGGCGCAATCCGCAGAACGCAGCTGCAAGTGTATAGAACACGCACAGGCCGATGATCGCAGGCAAGCGGTAGGTGTCCCAGAATACGATCAACACCAGCGTCGACAAGCCGACAAGCAACAGCAGGGCAAACACCAAAGCCAGACCTGCGAACAACAACAGGCTGACCGTGCGTGCTTTCTGTTCCTGCAGTTCGATGCCGAACAACTCGACATGACTGTGCAACAAGCCGAGGACTGCGGCGCCCAGACGCCGCGTGGAGGATGAGGTGCCCGCAGCCGGGCCGGATTCACCGATCGACATAATCAGCGCCGAGTAGCCAGCAGGCCGATCAAAAAGCCCACACCGGCAGCGATGCCCACGGACTGCCAAGGATTGGCCGACACGTAGTCTTCGGTCGCGGTGACTGCGGCCTGACCGCGTTCGCGCAAGGTGTCTTCGGTCAGCTTCAGGGTTTCGCGTGCACGCAGCAGGCTGTCGTGGATCTGTGCACGCAGCTCATCTGCCTGATCACCGGCCAGAGTGGCGGTGTGCTCGAGCAACCGCTCGGTGTCGGCGACCAGGGTCTGGAAGTCGTTCATCAGGATGTCTTGAGCAGTCTTTGCCTTGATGCTGGCCATGGGTGGATCTCCGTATATGTGGCTTCTGAATCGTTCGAGTATGAGCCTTGCGTGAAGGTTCAGTACAAATGACTGGTACAACTTTTGCTGTGTCGTGGTGCGTCGGTGATCAGTCGTGCGCTGTTGCCGGGCGTACAGGCCGCAAAAGCCTGACGCAAATTATGCCGGTTCGTGCCAGCACATCGATCTCGTGCGCCAAAGCGGTTCATCGGACCTTCAGGTTCATGACTGTTCGGGCGCAACTTGGTGCATGAAATGTGTGCATGAACTGCTTTGGTGCCTTTTTATCTTTCAGGTCTGCCTCTTTATGGAAAATCTGCAAAGCGCTGTGGAAACATTGGTTCACAGCTCCAATACGTTGTTCATCCTGATCGGTGCGGTGATGGTGCTGGCGATGCATGCCGGTTTCGCCTTTCTGGAAGTCGGTACGGTACGCCAGAAAAACCAGGTTAACGCGCTGTCGAAGATTCTCAGCGATTTCGCTGTCTCGACCCTGGCCTATTTCTTTATAGGTTACTGGATCTCTTATGGTGTGACCTTCATGCAGCCGGCGGCAGTGCTGAGCGCCGATCATGGTTATGGGCTGGTGAAGTTTTTCTTCCTGCTGACCTTCGCAGCGGCGATCCCGGCAATTATCTCCGGAGGCATTGCCGAGCGCGCGCGCTTCGTTCCGCAGTTGTGCGCCACGGCGCTGATCGTTGCGTTCATCTATCCGTTTTTCGAAGGGATGATCTGGAACGGCAACTACGGTCTGCAGGCCTGGCTGACGGCTCGGTTCGGCGCCGCGTTTCATGATTTTGCAGGTTCCGTGGTGGTGCATGCCATGGGCGGCTGGCTGGCGCTGGCGGCGGTACTGTTGCTGGGGCCGCGCAATGGGCGTTATCGCGACGGACGACTGGTGGCCTTCGCGCCATCGAGCATCCCGTTTCTGGCATTGGGCTCGTGGATTCTGATTGTCGGCTGGTTCGGCTTCAACGTGATGAGCGCACAGACCTTGCAAGGCGTCAGCGGCCTGGTGGCGGTCAACTCGTTGATGGCGATGGTCGGCGGCACCATGGCGGCATTGATCGTCGGGCGCAATGACCCAGGCTTTCTGCATAACGGCCCGCTGGCCGGATTGGTGGCTATCTGCGCAGGTTCCGATCTGATGCATCCGGTCGGTGCTCTGGTGACCGGGGCCATCGCCGGCGCGCTGTTTGTCTGGTGTTTTACAGCGGCGCAGGTCAAGTGGCGCATCGACGATGTGCTGGGGGTGTGGCCGTTGCATGGTTTGTGCGGCGTGTGGGGCGGGATTGCCTGCGGGATTTTCGGCCAGACCGCGCTCGGCGGTCTTGGTGGCGTCAGCCTGATCAGCCAGATGATCGGCACGGCGCTCGGCGTGGCGGTGGCGTTGATCGGTGGTTTGGTCGTGTACGGCGTAATCAAGGCGCTGCATGGGCTGCGCCTGAGTCAGGAACAAGAGTATTACGGCGCCGACCTTTCGGTGCACAAGATCGGCGCGGTGAGCCAGGATTAGGTTTCTTCATCATTGGCTCCGGAATAAAAGCCGTGCAGCAGACGATAACGGTCTCTTCGCACCTGATCGGCTTTCTCTTGCACTTGTCGCGCCGACAGGCCAAGCATGATCAAGGCGTGAGAGCCGAGCATCAGGCTCGATTCCAAAAGCTCCGGCACCACTTCACTGGCGCCGGCGGCTTTGAGTTCGGCCAATTCGCTGTCGTCGCGGGTGCGTACCAGGATCGGTATTTGATCATTGAGGCGACGTGCCTCCTTGAGAATGCGCATCGCAACGTCGGTTTGATCCACCGCAATCACTAGCAGTTTTGCGCGTAGCAGGCCGACGGCGGTGAGCAAGTCACCGCGTGATGAGTCGCCGTAATGCACGTCACTTTCTTCGGTGGCGGCTTCCTGTACCCGCACCGGGTCATTGTCCAAAGCGATGTAAGGCTGCTTTGCGTTACGCATGAAGCGGCCGATGGATTGACCGACCCGTCCGTATCCGCAAATCACCACATGCTGGTCGAGGTCGGCGTTGAGCGCGCTGATGTGCTCGATCTGTGCTTCCTCATTGGGTTTGCGGTGCAGGGCCGTGGCGATGCGTGGGGCTGCGCGTAGCAGGATGGGTGTCAGCAGCATCGAGCAGAACGTCGCTGCAAGCAGCAAGGCGCCAAGCTTTTCGGGCAGCATGCTGTTCTGTTGCATCTGCGCCATCAGCGCGAAGCAGAATTCGCCTCCCTGAGCCAGGGCCAGACCACTGCGCCATGCGGTTTCACTGTCACTGCCGCGCCACTTCACCAGCAACGCCACCACGACGCCTTTGATGATCATCAAGCCGACAGTCAGTCCGAGGATCAACAGGCCGTCGCTGACGAACAATTGCAGGTCGATCAGCATGCCGATGCTGACAAAAAACACCCCGAGCAGAATGTCGCGGAAGGGCCGGATATCGGCTTCGATCTGATGCCGGTAATGGCTTTCACCCAGCAACATGCCGGCCAGAAAAGCACCCAGGGCGGGAGACAGGCCGAGCAAGTGAGTCAGCCACGCGGTAAGCAGCACAATCACCAGCGCCAACAGCACGAATAATTCTGCCGAGCGTGAGGCCGCGACTTCGTGGAACAGCCGGGGCAGCAACCAACGACTGGCCAGCAACAGACCGACAAACAACACCATGGTTTTCGCCAGCGTCAGCGGCAATGCCCAGTACCAGGCCTGATCGCTGCTGCCGGCGAAAACGGGCACCAGGGTCAGCAGCAACACCGCGACCACATCCTGAAACAGCAAGACGCCGACCGCATTCTGGCCGTGGCTGCTGAACACCTCACCGAGGCTGCCCAATTCCTTGGTCACGATCGCCGTGGAGGACAACGCGAGCCCGGCGCCGAGCAGAAACGCTGGCGTTATCGGCATGCCCAGGAGCATCAATAACAGGCCCAGCAATGCGGCGCTGACCAATACTTGCTGACTGCCAAGACGAAACACCAATTGGCGCAAGGCGATCATCTTTGAAAGGGAAAACTCCAGGCCGAGGGAAAAAAGCAGGAACACCACGCCCAGTTCCGCCACGTCGGGCAGATGTTCACTCTCATTGACCCAATCGAATGCATTGGGGCCGACTAGCAATCCCACGCACAGATAGCCCAATACTGGTGGCAGCCGCAGGCGGCGAAACAGTGCAATCACCACTAGGGATGAGGCGAGGATGATCAACAGGTTGGCAAACACTAGACACTCCGAGGTCAGGCTCTGGCTTCTCAAGCGTAGAAGCAAAAAAACCGTAAGCATCGCGTAATCGTCTTTTGCGTGCGCTGATTTGCATCAGGGTTTTGCGCGCGAACTGTTGCGCATGCGCTCAAGCCTTTGGGCGGCGGTGGCTCGACGGGTTTTCAGTGGCGGCCTAGAATAGGCGGATTAATTTGTGGTTGAGCAATCATGCCTCCTGAATGTCAGCTGTTCGGCACCCTGGGGTGTCATCTGTGTGAAGTCGCTGAAGCTGAGCTGATGCCTCTCGTCGAACACGGCCTGCTGGTTGAACTGGCGGATATCGCCGAAGACGAATCCTGGTATGAGGCTTACAGCCTGCGGATTCCGGTGCTGCGGCGAGTCGACACCGGAGCGGAACTGGACTGGCCATTCAGCGCCGACGAGGTTGTGAATTTCCTGAGTTAGCCTGTTCCCTACCAGCGCCCGCTGGTCGCCAGCACAAATCCATCCCTTGGCACTTTCCGGCTTTTTCGGTTACTGTATGTTCATACAGTAATTGGGTCAGAGGGACGAACCGTGGTCAATGTCGAACAGTTGAAGAACAGCGTGAACCGGATGTCGGTTGACGTGGTGCGCGAGGCCGTTCTGGAATTGCGCCTGGACGGGTTGGTCACGGAAGGCAAGACCCCATTCAACAAGCTGCATTTCAATACGTGTTTTGCAGAGATCGAAGCCTTGTTTCAGCGCGCCGGTTATCACAAGCAACTGGACGTGGTCGGGTATCAGGGGCTGATGTACGCCTTGTATGACCCGGGTCGTTGGGAGGCTGTCGACGTGTTGCGCTGGCTCAAGGAGTTCACCGACGCGGCGGCGCTCAAATCGATTCCGGCCTGAGGATTCTGCGCTAGGTTCGTTTCCCTCAGTGCTGGATAATGCCGGCCTGCATTGAGGGTTCGAATTTTCATATGTCCACATCAACGTTTTCCGCTGCACAGAATCAGGCCAGCACGCTTTATCTGCCGCCCGGCGCCTGGCTGACCGTACTCGATTGCTTGTGTGAGCATTTCAGCGCCATTGGACGCGAGCAGTGGCTGGACCGGATCGCTCGGGGGCGGGTGCTGGATGCTCACGGTCAGCCGATTGCGCTGGATTTGCCCTACAAGGAAGGCCTGCGCATTCACTACTTTCGCGAAGTGCCGGACGAAAAACCGATCCCTGTGGTCGAGTCGATTCTCTATGCCGATGAGCACCTGGTGGTGGCTGACAAGCCGCATTTTCTACCAGTGACGCCGGCCGGCGAGTACGTAGAACAAACCTTGCTGCGCAGGCTGATCCGGCGTCTGGACAATCCCCATCTGGTGCCCCTGCACAGGATCGACCGGCATACCGCGGGGCTGGTGATTTTCTCGGCCAACCCGCTAACCCGTTCCGCCTATCAGTCGTTATTTCCAACGCGACAGATCGACAAGCGCTACGAAGCCATTGCCCCGGCATTGCCTGGACTCGATTTTCCCTTGGTGCACAAAAGCCGTCTGGTCGATGGCGAACCGTTTTTCCGAATGCAGGAAGGGCCCGGTGTCAGCAACACGGAAACGGCGGTAGAGGTTCGGGAAAAGAACGGCGACCTTTGGCGTTATGGTCTGTACCCGGTGACCGGCAAAAAACATCAGCTTCGGGTGCACATGACCGCGCTTGGCGCGAGTATCTGCAATGACCCGTTTTACCCCGACGCGCTGAAAGACGTTGAGGATGACTACGCTCATCCGTTGAAGCTTCTGGCGCAAGGCTTGCGTTTTATCGACCCGCTCACTGGTGAGAAGCGCGAGTTCGAAAGTCGCATCACTTTGCAGTGGTGACGTCGTTGCAACTTTTCGAGCGCCCATGAAAAAGCCCGCAATCAATGCGGGCTTTTCTGTGTCCGGCGTCGCCGTTGAGCTTACAGCTCTTTAACGGTACGAACCTGATCCTTGTTGATGCGTGTTTCTTTGCCGTCCAGTTGCTGGAACTCGTAGAAGCCCGAATCGTCATCGTATTTCGGGGTGTCGACGGCCTGGATTTCGCGACCATCATTCAAGGTGATCACTGTAGGCGAAGAGCAACCAGCGAGGGTAGCAAGGCCCAGTGCGAGCATGAAAGTGGCGAGGGTCCGTTGAGTCATGAGTGTGTCTCCGAATGGGAATTCTTTTGGTTACTGAGCTTGAGACGTATACAAGGCGTGAGAGTTCCTTGAATAGTGTCAGTCTGACACAGTGTTGTGAGCATTTAACAGTTCGGGAGTGTTGAGGTTGGCCAGTCGCGGGTCGTTGTCGGGACATTTCAGCGCCATGGCACCGAGCTCGCGCATGACCCGACCGGGGCTGCGTTCGCCAGCGTTCCAGGCGTTTTCGAATGCCGGAGAAAGGGCTACCGGAATTACACACAACAGCGGTTCCCAATGTTCGTCATGCCATAACATTAAAGGTTTTTCAGGATTCTGATTGGCGGACTCGAGCATGCTTTGCAGCAATGCATGGTCGATCAGCGGGACATCGCAAGGCAGTACCAGCAAATGCGAATGTCGCGCGGCTTTCAGGCCTGCGCGAATACCGGCCAACGGCCCTGGAAAGTCGCCTTCGTCATCCTCCACCAATTGATCGGCCAGCGGCGCGTAACGCTCGCGATTGCGGTTGCAGGAAATGATCAGGTCATCGGTCAGCGGACGGGTCTTGCGCTGCAAATGCGCAATCAACGGTTCGCCCTGCCATTGCACCAGACCTTTGTCCTGGCCGCCCATGCGTTGGCCGCGCCCGCCCGCCAGGAGCAGAATGGAGCAGGGCGGCAGTTGCGTATCAAAGGTCATGGCAGCTCTCCACAGGGGCGGCGAAAAAACAGGGCGCTGTGATATAACACCGCACCGTTTCTCCTACAACTGGACGAGCCTATGAAAGCCAAGGCTGATGTACCTTTCGTGCCGCTCAATATCGCGGTGCTGACTGTCAGTGATACCCGTACTCTGGAAACCGACACCTCAGGCCAGGTCTTTGTCGACCGCCTGGCAGCGGCCGGCCACAATCTGGCGGCGCGGGTCCTGCTTAAAGATGACCTCTACAAAATTCGCGCGCAAGTCGCCAACTGGATCGCCGACGATGTGGTGCAGGTTGTGCTGATTACCGGTGGCACCGGGTTCACTGGCCGCGACAGTACACCGGAAGCTGTGGCGTGCCTGCTCGACAAGCAAGTGGATGGGTTTGGCGAGTTGTTCCGACAGATATCGGTGGCCGATATCGGCACCTCTACCGTGCAGTCCCGTGCGCTGGCCGGTCTGGCCAACGGTACGCTGGTTTGCTGTCTGCCAGGCTCGACCAACGCCGTGCGCACGGGTTGGGATGGCATTCTCGGTGAGCAACTGGACGCTCGTCACCGTCCATGCAATTTCGTCACTCATCTGAAGCAGGCCGCGCCTTGTGAATCCCGTGGGTAAGCCGGGCAAGACGGGCCCGCTGATGCCCGTCGAAGTTGCGCTGGCGCGTCTGCTGGAAATGGCTGAAGCGTCACCGATTGCCGAGCAGGAATATTTGCCGCTGGCGCAGGTCGAGGGTCGAGTGTTGGCCGAGGACCTGATTTCGACCCTGGATTTGCCACCCTGGCCGAACAGCGCAATGGACGGTTATGCCCTGAACCTGGTCGACTGGACGGGCGAAGCCATGACGGTCAGTCAAAAAGTGTTCGCCGGACAATCTCCGCAAGCCCTGAAACCCGGCACGTGCGCGCGGATTTTCACCGGAGCACCGGTACCGCCGGGCGCCGATTGCGTGGAAATGCAGGAAAACGCTGAGGTTCAGGCTGATGGAAGCGTGCGCTTCATCCAGCCGATGAAGATTGGCCAGAACATTCGCCCGCAAGGCCAGGAAATCACAGTTGGCGAGTTGATCTTGCCGGCCGGAACCCGGCTTGGCCCGATAGAGCAGGGTTTGGTTGCCTCGCTAGGCTGTGCCGGCGTCAAGGTTGTGCGCAAGGTTCGCGTGGCGGTGATTTCCACCGGTGACGAATTGGTCGAGCCGGGGCAGCCGCTGGGGCCGGGTCAGATCTACAACAGCAATCGGGTGTTGCTTTGCAGCTGGTTGGAGCGCCTGGGCTGCGAAGTGATCGACGCCGGTATTCTGCCGGATGATCTCGCCACCACCCGGGCCCGTTTAGGTGAGTTGCAGGATGTTGATCTGATTCTTTCCACCGGTGGCGTCTCGGTGGGTGAAGCTGATTTTCTCGGTATCGCCTTGCGAGAAGAAGGGGAGCTGGCCCTATGGAAGCTAGCGATCAAGCCCGGAAAACCGCTGACATTCGGCCATTTTCGTAATGTGCCGGTTATCGGGTTGCCTGGCAATCCGGCTTCGACATTGGTGACGTTTGCATTACTGGCCCGGCCTTATCTGTTGCGACGTCAGGGGGTGCAGGACATCGAGCCTTTGAAATTCACGGTACCAGCAAGCTTTGTCTGGCCTGTTGCCGGTAATCGGCGTGAATATCTGCGGGGCCGTCTTGAGCAGGGGCGGGCGACTATTTACCGTAACCAGAGCTCGGGTGTGCTGCGCAGCGCCGCGTGGGCAGACGGATTGGTGGAAGTGCTGGAGGGGCGCACACTGCTCGAAGGAGACGAGGTCGTCTTCATCCCGCTAAGTGAACTCCTGGGCTGAATCCTGTCCCGCAATTGCAGGCATGGGCTGATCCAGCCGGTGCCTGCAAAGTTTCATTCGGTCAATGGCTCAGCAGGGTAACCAGCTGGTCGAACCGGCTGTTGGCCACCCAACCCAGCAGACCCATCACTACGGCGGTTGCACCCGCCGAGTAGGCCAGACGATGTTTGATCGTTCTGACGTCACTGCGGACTTCGTCCATGTCCCGTCGAATATATTTGAGGTGGGTTTCCAGTTCGGTCACACGAGGTTCCATATCAACTTCTCCAGCGGTCTTCTTGAAATCGGGCGGGTGATTCGCGCGACATTCGGCGAGGGGGGCTATCGGATTCACTGGCATTCTGGCTTCACGACCTGGCATGGAGATGTCCATCTGCTGCTTCAAACCCCTGCCTGCAATATTTGCCCTCTTTCCAGTTGTTAAAACCCTCGAGGTAACCTCTCATTACGTGCACGTCCTTGTGTAGTCGGATTGATGATTGATACCGCTCGCACACGGTGAACCAACTGTCATACCGGGTCAATTAAGCCGATTCCTCATGTTTTGTAAGAAAAAATACCGCTGTGTAGGACTCCTCAGCCAGGCGAAAGAATTATTTGCCATTCTCAGGGCTTTTTTGCGCGCCACGGTGGTCAAGATGTTTCAACCGATTCAATTCAGGGAGTGACGCTATGAGTGAACGCCGGGCACTGTTGATTCTGCATGGCAAGCAGGCACTCAACGAGGCGGTTCGCACCGCGGTCGAGGACAAACGCGAGCAAGGCTGGGAATTGGCAGTGCGCCTGACCTGGGAGGCGGGGGATGCCCAGCGCTGGGTCGAACAAGCATTGGCGGACGGGTACACGAAAATTATCGCCGGCGGCGGAGACGGTACGTTGCGCGACATCGCCGAGGCCCTTGCGGCCCACCCGGGGAAAGCCAGTCTTGTCCTTTTGCCTTTGGGTACCGCTAACGATTTTTCCCGCGCAGCGGGGATTCCGATGGAGCCGGCCGAGGCGCTTGAACTCCTCGATGTACCGCCGCGTGACATTGATCTGGGTGAAGTGGGCGGGCAAGTTTTCCTGAACATGGCTACGGGCGGTTTTGGCAGTCAGGTCACGGCCAATACTTCAGAGGATCTGAAAAAGGTACTCGGCGGGGCAGCCTATCTGTTCACTGGTTTGACCCGGTTCAGCGAACTGCACGCCGCTTATGGCGAGCTGCAGGGGCCGGATTTCCACTGGAGTGGCGAGCTGCTGGCGTTGGGCATCGGCAATGGTCGCCAGGCTGGCGGCGGGCATGTTTTATGCCCTCAGGCGCTGGCTGACGACGGGTTGCTGGATATCAGCATCCTGCCAGCGCCACAAGAATTGGTGGGGACATTGAAAAACCTGCTCAGCGATGGATTCGGCATCGACAGTATGTTTGTCCGAACTCGCTTGCCTTGGGTTGAAATCAAGGTAGCCGAGGGGCTTTACATCAATCTTGACGGTGAACCTCTGGAGGGCGACAGCATGCGCTTCGAGGCGCGCCCGGCGGCGTTGCAGATACACCTGCCGAAGGACTCGCCGCTATTGAGCGATAATCTGGCGCTCAATCGTCCAGACTGATGATCTGTTCGCGTACGGCGAACAGCACCAGGCCCGCCACATCGTAGATTTGCAGGCGCTTCATGATCTGCGAGCGGTGGGTCTCGACAGTTTTGATGCTCAAGCCCAGGCCATTGGCAATTTCCCGGGTGGATTTCCCACGCACGATCAGCCGCAGGATTTCCAGTTGTCGAGCCGTGAGGTTGTGCGATTCGGCGATTTCCGGCTGCTTCTGATTGCGAGTCAGTGCCTGATTGATCACGGTGTGGGCGATGGCCGGACTCAGGTAACGCTCGTTATTGCGCAAGGCTTCCAGGGCGTGTTCGAGCTCGGTGGCCGTGGTGTCTTTAAGAAGATAGCCGTGCGCGCCGGACTCCAATGCCTGCATGATCAATGCAGGATCGGTGTGCATCGACAAAATCAGCACTTTGCTCTGTGGCCGCACACGTTTGAGGCGTTGCAGGGCTTCCAGGCCGCCGGTTTGCTTCATGGAAATATCCAACAGCACGATGTCGGGGCTGAGCTGCTCGACCATTTCGAGCAGTTGCGAGCCATCATTGGCTTCGCCAATAACCGCGTAACCGGGAATATCCAGCACCAGAGCGCGAACGCCGGCCCTGATCAGCGAGTGGTCATCCACCAGAAGTAAGTTGCAAGTCAACGCATAACCTTATTCGTACTGGCCCGCTCGAGTGCCCGCGGCGCCCAGGGGAGAAGTGCTTCGATTTGAGTGCCCTTGCCAGGCTCGCTGATAACGCTCAGGGTGCCACCCAATTGCTCGATCCGTTCGGCCATCCCGGCCATGCCCCGCTGTCCTTCACGACCTGGATTGGCCGCCGGGGCGAACCCCAGACCGTCATCACTGATCAGCAGCGTCAAGCCTTTCGGCAGGCGCTGCACGCGTATCAGCAGGTTTTTCGCCTGTGCATGACGCAAAATATTGGTGACGGCTTCCTGGGTGATGCGGAAAGCGGCGACCGCCATTTCTTCCGGAATACCATTGAGGCGCTGCTGGCAATCGAGACTCCAGTGCACGCTGGTATTGGTCATTGTCTTGAGCAGATGCGCTCGCAGGCTGGCCTCAAGACCGAGGCTGGTCAACTGGCGGGGATTGAGAATGGCCGATACATCGCGCACTTTGTTCAGCGTCTCTTCGAGGGTTTCGCAAAGTGTGGTGCAGTGTTCCTGCAAATCTTCCGGCATGCGTCGTTTGAGCCATTCGCCTTGCAGCTTGGCGGCGGTCAGCAATTGGCCGATATCATCGTGCAATTCGCGGCTGAGGCGGTGACGCTCGTTTTCCTGGACTTCCAGCAGACGGTCAGCAAGTTCCTGTGGCTGGAATTTTATCGATTTGCGTGACAGCCGATATTGAACCCACACACAGGCGGTGGCGGCAATGTTCAGTAACAGAACGCCCAGGTAAAGTTGCGCGGAAAACCCGTAGGTCAGCAGGCTGCCAAGGGCTGCCGCGACGCACAGTATGAGTGTGAACCGACGCGCATTTTCCCGGGAGGGAGGCCATGTAGTGATTGACTTGAGGCTGGCGTACATAACGGATGGAGCCAATGGATGTTCGCTGCGGGTAGACCGGCCGGTGGCTGGCGGGTCTCTGTCTGTAAAGGGTGCCAATAATGCTAAGGATTTCAACGTGGTTCAGTGAATGTACAGGATCACCAACTTCGGGTGGATGCCTTTCTATGGAGTCACTGTGCCATTAACTTGGAAGCAATTAGTGGGCGGCATAATACCACTTAAGATACCGTTGGTCGCGTTTGCTATATATGTCCAATGGGTCAGGAAATACGGCATGTTGGACACGAGTTCCATAATGGAAATATCAATATATTGAGTTGGATTGGTATCTGCATTGCCAGAAGTTGGAACTCTTCAGATACAGGCAAACCCCTAGCGCGGCAGGAGATACACGCTGTTGTCCGGTGGGAATATTTACTTGATTTGTCGCTGGCAGATACGATTTATGCAATTACGACAAGGAGGGAGTGGTCCGGCAACCTCGACGATCACCGTCATGCCGAATCAGGCCTGTCGTTCCGAATAGTTCAGCAATGGCAAACGGTTGGTTTTCAGCACTGGTTGAAACTGAGTTTGTCCGACGTGAGCGGCAAACGCTTCGAGCAGTGAGGTCTGTTCGGTTTTATCGAGGCTCAGTTGCCCGGTTTTATGATCGACCAGTTCAAGCTGCCAGGCCATCAGTGTGAAGCATTCCTTTAGCGCATCCAGGGCCTGTTCGTGCAGATCCACGTGATCCTGTGCCAGATTGAGCAGGCCGTAGATGTGCAGGGAAAACTCGGAAATCGCCTCAAGCGCCAGAGCTTCAGCCCTGCTTGCGAGTTTGAGGAGGGTAATGAGCATGCAGTCGATAGCGTCTTTGTCATTGCTGATCATCTGCAGATGGCTGAGGCATTCTTCGGACTTGGCCAGGAGCGTTTCAGCCTCGACAAGAAATTCCGGGAAGCGTTGCGCCCACTCTTTACGGTCGATCGGCATGCTTATCTCCACAACATCATGGCTACTGAGGGGATGCCGTGTGTGACGACGATCGTGGATCGTCGGGAGATCGCGCCCAGACGTGCAGGAGCACAGACTGAGACGTTCCAGTGGGGTTGTTTCCGCTGAACTGCGATCGCACACAATAGCCTGACTCCGTTCATGCAATGAGAATGGCGTCACATTAATGGCTATTGGATATTGCGAATATCAGGTTGGGCCTGATTGTTACTAGGGGAATCCCTTAGGCGCGGGAACCTACAGTGCAAACCGTGGTCGCGCCGCAAAGACTTTAGCAGATGAAAAACTCAGCGCCAGTAAAGCATGATGTTAATGTGACATCAATGCCCCGTTATGGCATTTTGAAAGCGATTTCCATGGGGATCAAGATTTGGCATTCGTAGCCGATAACCCCTCTTAGTGAATTCATCAGAACAAGCCCAGGAGTCATTGATGGCCGGCATTCTCGACACGGTAGACCAACGCACGCAACTGGTGGGTGAGAATCGCCTGGAAATTCTCATGTTTCGACTGGCCGGGCGCCAGTTGTTTGCGATCAACGTGTTCAAGGTTCAGGAAGTGCTGCAACTGCCGAAGCTGACCCTTATGCCTCAGCGTCACCCGTTTGTCTGCGGTGTGGTCAACCTGCGCGGGCAGACGTTGCCGGTGATCGATCTTTCGCAAGCGATCGGCATGCGTCCATTGGTGCCGGGCCCAACGAGCACCATCATCGTTACCGAATACAACCGCTCGGTGCAGGCCTTCCTCGTCGGTGGTGTAGATCGCATCGTCAACATGAACTGGGAAGCCATTCTGCCGCCACCGGCCAGCGCCGGCCGTCAGCACTATCTGACGGCGATCAGCAAGGTCGACGATCAACTGGTGGAAATCATCGACGTCGAGAAAGTGCTCGCCGAGATCGTTCCGTACAACGCCAAGGTCTCGCGCGAAAAACTCGATGATCCGGTCCTGGAGCGCGCCCGTGGCCGCGAAGTGCTGCTGGTGGACGACTCCAATGTGGCGCTCTCGCAGTTGCGTGACACCCTTGGACAGCTCGGCGTGAAAATGCACATTGCCAGCGACGGCTTGAAGGCGCTGAACATGCTCAAAGCCTGGGCCGACACCGGCGTGAACATGACCGACAAACTGCTGATGGTGTTCACCGACGCGGAAATGCCGGAAATGGACGGCTATCGCCTGACTACCGAGATACGCAATGACCCACGCCTGCGCGGCCTGTACGTGGTGCTGCACACCTCCCTGTCCGGCAGTTTCAACGAATCCATGGTGAAGAAGGTCGGCTGCGACAACTTCCTCTCCAAGTTCCAGCCGGACAAACTGGTCGATGTGGTGCGCCAACGCCTGATGCTTGATGAAGTACCGGCCTGATCACAACACCGTTTGAAACTTTAGGAGTTAGCCTGCTCGCGATGCCGATAGTCCGGCCAATAGTTTGTCGGATGTGAGTCCGTCATCGCGAGCAGGCTCGCTCCCACAGTTTGCTCTTTGATTCCCTGAGCAGCTCGTATAGGGTGGCTTTTTTTGCCTACCAGGGAGCTGGCCATGCTGCGTCTGAGCGCGCTTTATCGTTATCCGTTGAAATCCGGCAAGGGCGAGGTTCTGCAAGGAATCGACCTGGACAAGCTGGGGCTTGATGGCGATCGACGCTGGATGCTGGTGGACGAAGCCAGCGGCCGTTTCCTGACTCAGCGCGCTGAAGCGAAAATGAGCCAGCTGTCAGCGCTGTGGAATGCCCACGGCGGCTTGACCCTGAGTGCGCCCGAACGTGCTTCGATCGAAATCGACTTGCCTGGTAACGACGCCGAACTTCGTGGCGTGACCATTTGGCGAGACACCTTGCGGGTGCCGGATGCAGGTGATGAGGCGGCTCGATGGGTCAGTGATTTCATTGGTAAGCCGACCCGTCTGGTGCAAATGCCTCTGGATCGCGCGCGTATGACTCAAGCGGGTTTTGGCAAGGATGACGATCAGGTCGCGTTAGCCGACGGTTTTCCGTTGTTGCTGATCGGTGAGGCATCGCTGCAGCATTTGTCGCAGGAGGTCGGACGACCGCTGGAAATGCTGCGTTTTCGGCCGAATCTGGTGATAGAAGGCAGTCAGGCGTATGCCGAGGATGGATGGAAGCGGATTCGCATTGGCGACGTCGAGTTCCGCGTGGTCAAGCCTTGCTCACGCTGCATCCTCACCACCATCGACCCGCAAACCGGTGAGCGCAGTGCTGACCGCGAACCGCTGGCGACGTTGCAAAAGACCCGCGCGCAGGCTGACGGTGCGATGTTCGGGCAGAACCTGGTGAATGACAGCAACGGTCGTCTCGAGGTCGGAATGCCGGTGGAGATTCTCGACTAACCCGTCACTGAAACAAAAAATGCCCGTGTCCTTGGAGACGGGCATTTTCATTGGCGCTTCAAAACCAGCGGTTTAGCCGCGGTATTCGCACAGGTAAGCCGTGTCGACGGCGACTTTCAGCTGGAACTTGCTGTTGGCCGGTACGTTGAACTGGCTGCCGGCGTCGAAGGTTTCCCAGTCGGTGCTGTCTGGCAGTTTGACCGTCAGTGCGCCGGACACCACGTGCATGATTTCACGCTGGGCAGTGCCGAATTCGTATTCGCCCGGGGCCATGACGCCGATGGTCGCCGGACCTTCAGCGGTGCCAAAGGCGATCGACTTGACGGTGCCGTCGAAGTACTCGTTGACTTTAAACATGGGCGATTCCTCGAAAAGGGCTAAAAAGTGGGGCGGCCAGTATGCACAAGGCTTTCAACGCCGTCACCTGCCCGGCGCCTGTCCTGCAAGTCGAGAATTGACCCTAGAGTGGCAATACCAAAGGCAACAGCCGCGCCGTATTGCGCGCGTCTTCCAATGCGCGATGTTGCTGGCCGCTGAACTGCATGCCAGCGAGTGCAAGCGCACCGTTGAGCCCCAGCGGCCGCTCCAGACGCCGGGCTTTGGCAAAGCGTTGCTTGAGGTTCATGTGCGGCACTTTGCTCAACCCGCTGTCGATTTGCAGGCGCTGCCATTCCTGCAACAACTGCTTGCGGTCGTAATCGCCCCAACTGGCCCAGCCTTCAAGGCGTGACTGATGCTGAGCAAGCCAGCGTTCGAACGCCGGCCAAACTTCGTTCAAGGTCTGTGCCGCGTCGATATTGGCCTGGGTGATGTGCGTGAGCTGGCGACAGAAGGGCGTCAACAAGGGGCGCCGTGTCGGTTTGACGAAGCGCTGAAAGTGATCTTGCTCGCGCCCGGCACGATCGACCAGCGTGGCGCCGATCTCGATGATTTCCATTTCCGTGACCGGCCAGCCGCCCTCGTCGGTGGTAGCTTCCAAATCAATGACCAGCCAGTGTGGCATCGCAGGGTTCCTGATTTCCGCGTTCTGATAATTCAGAGCGTAGTCAAACCCCGCGGATGCGCTCGGGCGACTACTCGACCTGCAACAGAACCTGACGATTTTTTACCTGATCGCCGACCTTGACCTGCACCCGCTTGAGCACGCCGTCGATGCCGGCCGTGAGCGGATGCTCCATTTTCATTGCCTCCAGTACCACCAGCAATTGACCCTTGCTGACCGCACTGCCTTCGCTGACGAGTACGTCGACAATGGCACCGTCCATCGGCGCCTTCAAGGTGCCGGAACTGACGCTGGTCTGACTGCCGATCACCGCGTGAGTTCGATCCTCCAGGTGCAGACTGCCGGGATGGGTGAACAGCCAGAGTTGCCCGGCATCGAGGCGATAGGCGTGGCGTTGGCGCAGGCCCCCGATTTCAAGTGTCAACGAGCATGTGCTGTGATCGATGAGTTTCAGTTCGAGGGCGCGTTCAGCGACGTGCACCTCAATCACATTCCCCGCGCACCTGAGCAGTTGCGCGGTCCAGTTCTGTTCATCAAGACCCAGCCGATAATGCAGCGGCACGCTGGCGTTGTTGCGCCAGCCGCTCAATGGCGCGCGGTGTTGTTGCGCCGATGCCAGATAAAACAGCACGGCTGCGATGGCCAGTTCTTCGGCACTCGGCGTGTGTGTATGCAGGCTTTGGTGATCGCTGAAATGCTGGGGAATGAATCCGGTGCTGAATTCACCGCTGATGAATTGTGGATGTTGCAACAGACTTTCGAGCAAGCGCTGATTGCTTTGCACGCCCAGCAACACCGTGTCCTGCACCGCGCGCAGCAGTTTGCGCCGGGCCTCTTCACGGGTGGCACCGTGAGCGATCAGTTTGCCGAGCATCGGGTCATAGAACGGGCTGACCGTTTGTCCTTCATGCAAACCATGGTCAATCCGCGCGCCGTGCTGCAACGCGGGTTCCCATCCTTGGATGCGCCCGGTTTGCGGCAGAAAATCTTGCGCGGGGTCTTCAGCATAAAGCCGCACTTCCATGGCATGGCCATTGAGCTGGACTTGCGCTTGCGTCAACGGCAGAGGCCGCCCCTCGGCCACCGACAATTGCCAGGCGACCAGATCGAGTCCGGTGATCAACTCGGTCACCGGGTGCTCGACCTGCAGGCGGGTGTTCATCTCAAGGAAGTAGAACTGCCCGCGCGCGTCGAGCAAAAACTCCACGGTGCCGGCGCCGACATAATTCACTGCGCGGCCGGCCTTCAGTGCAGCTTCGCCCATGGCTTGGCGCAACTCGGCGGTCATCACCGGGCAGGGCGCTTCTTCGATGACTTTTTGGTGGCGACGCTGGATCGAACAGTCCCGTTCGCCGAGATAGATCAGGTTGCCGTGGTGATCGCCAAACAGTTGCACTTCGACGTGCCGCGGGTCGATCAGCGCTTGTTCGAGAATCAATTCGGCGCTGCCAAATGCATTCAGGGCTTCAGAGCGTGCCGTGCGCAGTTGCGCCGGCAAATGCGCAGCGTCGTGCACCAACCGCATACCGCGGCCGCCACCTCCGGCACTGGCCTTGATCATCAGCGGGTAGCCGATGCGTTCGGCTTCGCTCAGCAAGGTGGCGTCGTCCTGCGCTGCACCTTGATAGCCGGCGATGCACGGCACGCCGGCGTCGAGCATGGCGAGTTTCGACAGGCGTTTGCTGCCCATCAATTCGATGGCGTCGGCACTTGGGCCGATGAAAATCAGGCCGGCCTGTTCGCAGGCGCGGGCGAACCCGGCGTTTTCCGAGAGAAAACCATAGCCAGGGTGGATCGCATCGGCGCCGCTGCGGCGAGCGGCGTCGAGAATGGCCGGTACGTTCAGATAGGACTGCAGCACGGGTGCCGGTCCGATCGGCACGGCTTGATCAGCCATTTGTACGTGCAGCGCATCGGTGTCGGCGTCGCTGAAGACAGCGACGGTGCGGTAGCCCAGGGCCTGTGCGGTGCGCTGGATACGGCAGGCGATTTCACCGCGGTTGGCGATCAGGATTTTGTGGATGGCGGGCATGGGCTGTTCCCTCGAAAGTTGCGGTGTATGTGCTGGCCTCTTCGCGAGCAGGCTCGCTCCCACATTTGGAATGCTTTCACTTGTGGTAGCGAGCCTGCTCGCGAAGCTTTTAGGTGGCCCAGCCCGGTTTGCGTTTTTGCATGAACGCCATGGTGCCCTCGATGCCTTCAGCACCCGTCACCGCTTCGCTGAACCACTGCGCCGCCTCATCCAGCAACTCAGTCGATGGTTGCCCGGCACTGGCCAGCAGAAGTTGTTTGGTCACGGCATTCGCCTCCGGCGCGCAACACAAGACATGCTGCAACACCTCATCCAGCCGCTCGGCCAGTGCTTGCGCATCCTGCTCGACAAAATGCACGACCCCCAAACGCCGCGCCTGATGACCATCGAAACGCGCGGCGGTCAACGCCAGTCTGCGTGTCTCAGTCAATCCAATGCGTTGCACCACAAATGGCGCGATCTGCGCCGGCAGCAGGCCGAGGCTGGTTTCCGGCAGACCGAATTGGGCCTTGTGATCAGCCATCGCCACGTCGCTGACACAGGCCAGTCCAAACCCACCGCCCATCACCGCGCCTTGCAGCACGCAGATCAACACTTGCGGCGCGTGCTGGGCTTCCTCCAGCAGCGCGCCGAACGCCCGGTTCAAATCTCGGTAAGCCTCGGCACCCTCGGCGCGGGCATTGGCCATGTCCTTGATGTCGCCACCGGCACAGAAATGTCCGCCGCTACCGCTGAGCACCAAGGCGCGAACAGCACGGTCATCGCGAACGGCCGCCAACACCGAGCGCAATTCGCTGACCATTTGGAGGCTCATCGCATTGCGGCTGTCCGGGCGATTGAGGGTGATGTGCAGCACACCGCCATGCAGTTCCAAAAGCAGCGTCTGGCAGTCGGGCAAGCCACTCATTTCTTTTTCCCCGGCAGGATGCCCATCAGTTTGCAGATGATCCCCAGCATGATTTCGTCGGCGCCGCCGCCAATCGATACCAGCCGCACATCGCGATAGGCGCGGGCCACCGGGTTGTCCCACATGAAGCCCATGCCGCCCCAGTATTGCAGGCAACTGTCGCTGACTTCGCGGCCGAGCCGGCCGGCCTTGAGCTTGGCCATCGATGCCAGTCGGGTAACGTCCTGGCCGCGAACGTATTGCTCGGTAGCCTGATAGACCAGCGCGCGCAGGCATTCGATTTCGGTCTGCAATTCGGCGAGGCGGAAATGGATGACCTGATTGTCGATCAGCGCATTGCCGAAGGTTTTGCGTTCCTTGCAATACTCGATGGTGCTGTCGACGCAATATTCCAGGCCCTTGATCATGTTCGCCGCGCCGAACAGGCGTTCTTCCTGAAACTGCAACATCTGCATCATGAAGCCGGCGCCTTCATGGCCGATGCGGTTGCGTTGCGGCACGCGGACATCGTCGAAAAACACCTGCGCGGTTTCCGAGCTGCGCATGCCGAGCTTGTCCAGATGCGAGCTGAGGCTGATGCCCGGCGTGGTCATCGGCACCATGATCAGCGACTTGTTGATGTGCGGTTTGTCGTCCGAAGTGTTGGCCAGCAGGCAGATGAAGTCAGCGCTCGGCGAGTTGGTGATCCACATCTTGCTGCCGTTGATCACGTAGTCGTCACCGTCCTTGCGCGCCGTGGTTTTCAACCCGGCAACGTCCGAACCGGCACCGACTTCCGACACGCCGATGCAGCCAACCTGCTCGCCGGTGATTGCCGGGCGAAGGAACTCTTCGCGCAGTTCATCTGAGCCGAACCGCGCCAGCGCCGGGGTGCACATGTCGGTCTGTACACCAATCGACATCGGGATGCCGCCGCAGTGAATGGTGCCGAACTCTTCGGCCGCGACAATCGAGTAGCTGTAATCAAGGCCCATGCCGCCGAATTTTTCCGGTTTGGAAATGCCTAGCAGGCCGAGGTCGCCGGCCTTGCGGAAGATTTCGTGGATCGGAAAGCGTCCGGCCTTTTCCCATTCATCGACGTGCGGGTTGATCTCGTGTTCGACAAACTGGCGGACGGTGCGGCGCAGTGCTTCGTGTTCCGGGGTGAAGATCATTTTTATTGTTCTCCGTAAGATCCGTGGCCGTCAGAAGCGGCTGACGCCGAAGCTGTTGGGTTGCAGTGCGCGAATGTCGGCTTCGTGGCAAATATCCAGCAAGTACCCGAGCAGGGTGCGAGTGTCGCGCGGGTCGATCAAGCCGTCGTCCCACAGATTGGCACTGCCATACAGCGCGGTGGACTGGCTGTCGAGTTTCTGCGCGGTGACCTGTTCGAGCATGTCGAGCATTTTCGGGTCCGGCACCAGACCATCCTTATGCTGTTTGGCTTCGGTGACGATGCGCAACACTTTGCCAGCCTGCGCGCCGCCCATTACCGCCGTGCGGCTGTTGGGCCAGGCGAAAATGAACCGTGGATCGAGGCCGCGCCCACACATCGCATAGTTGCCGGCACCGTAAGAGCCGCCGACGACCACCGTCAGTTTAGGCACCCGCGCGTTGGCCACCGCTTGAATCAGTTTCGAACCGTGTTTGATCACCCCTTGCTGCTCGGACTCGGTGCCGACCATGAACCCCGTGGTGTTGTGGAAGAACAGCAGCGGCGTCTGGCTCTGATCGCACAGTTGAATGAACTGCGCAGCTTTGCTCGCACCCTTTGGCGTGATCGGGCCGTTGTTGCCGATGAAGCCGCAGGCACGCCCCTGGATTTTCAATTGGCCGCAAATGGTTTGCTGGTCGAACTCGCCCTTGAACTCGAGGAAGTTCGATTCATCAGCGATCCGCGCAATGATTTCGCGCACGTCGTAAGGTTTTTTCGGATCGTCCGGGATCAAACCGAGCAGTTCTTCGATGGGGTAAAGCGGCTCTTTGTATTGCGGCTCCGGTAGCCACGGCAGTTGTTCGTTCCATGGCAGCATCCGCAGAATATCGCGCACTTGTCGCACGCCATCGGCATCGTTCTCGGCCAGATACTCGGCCGTGCCAGCAACCTGCGCGTGCATCTCGGCGCCGCCCAGTTCTTCATCGGTCGCCACTTCGCCCGTCGCGGCTTTGAGCAGCGGGGGGCCGGCGAGAAACAGCTTGGCCTTGCCGCGCACCACCACCACGTAATCCGACAAACCCGGTTGATAGGCGCCGCCCGCCGTAGCCGAGCCATGCACCACGGTGATCTGCGGCAAACCCATCGCTGACATGCGTGCCTGATTGGCAAAGCTGCGCGCACCTTCGACGAAAATCTCCGCTGCGTAGTTGAGGTTGGCGCCACCACTTTCGGCGAGGGTGATGACCGGCAGTTTGTTTTCCTGGGCGATCTGTTGCAGGCGCAGAGATTTTTTCAGGCCGCTGGGTGAAATCGTGCCTCCCTTGATTGCGCTGTTGTTGGCGACGACCATCGCGCGTATGCCTGACACGTAGCCAATGCCGGCGATCAAGCCGCCACCGGCCGCGCTGCCGTCTTTGTCGTCATGCAGTTTGTAACCGGCGAGGCTGGCCAGTTCGAGAAAAGGTGCGCCGGGGTCGAGCAGCAGATTGAGGCGTTCGCGGGGCAACAATTGTCCGCGCTTGTCGAATTTCGGCTTGGCTTCGGCGGCCTTGTTCAGCAGGTTCTGTTCGAGCTGTTGCACTTGCTCGATGGCGGTAAGCATCGCCGCACGGTTGCGGGCGAACGCCTCGCTGTGCGGGTCGAGTCGGGACTGGATCTGCGCCATGGCTTACTCCTTGTCCTTGAGCACATCGGGAAGGTAGGCCCGGTGAAAACCATTGAACGACTCACTATGAGACGCCTTGTGCAACGGCCAGGCCCGACTGCCGAGGCTGGCCGCACCATCGATTTTCAAGGTACTGCCACTGATGAACGCCGCCGCCGGACTGAGCAGAAACACGATCGCCGCGCTGACTTCCGATTCGGTACCAATGCGCTTGAGCGGCACATGTTCGCGCAGGGTCGGGATCACCGCTTTGAACGCGCCTTCGTAGGTGTCCATGCCGCTGGAGGCAATCCACCCCGGTGCCACCGCGTTGACCCGCACCCCGGCGTAACCCCACTCGAACGCGGCAGTTTTGGTGAAATTGTCCATGCCCGCACGCGCCGCGCCCGAATGGCCCATGCCGGGCATACCCCCCCACATGTCGGCGAGCATGTTGACGATGTTGCCGCCGTGTTTGCTCATCGACTGGTTGAACACTTCCCGCGCCATCAGAAAACCGCCGACCAGATTGGTGCGCAGTACGGTTTCGAAACCTTTCTGATTGATCGAAGCCAGCGGCGCCGGGTATTGGCCGCCGGCATTATTGACCAATCCATGGATCGGCCCGTGTTCAGCGATCAATTCGCTGACCCGTTGTCTGACCGCTTCCTCATCGCGAATATCGCAAGCCTGCCAATGCGCGCAACCACCGTCCTCGGCAATTTCGGCGGCGACTTTTTGCAGCTTTTCAGGTTTGCGCCCGACCAGCAGCACATGGGCGCCGAGCGCCGCCAGCTCATGGGCGGTGCAGCGCCCGATGCCGCTGCCGCCGCCGGTGACGATGATGGTCTGGCCGCGGAACAAATCGGTATTGAAAATCGACGCGTAAGCCATGCAAACCACCCTTTAGTCGAACTGTTCGGCGATGCTTTGTGGCACCGGGATCTGGATTTCCAATAGCTGCTGGGCGAAGGCTTTACCTTGCGGGTCGATGCGCAGACTGGCCACACCACCGCCGCCTAGGGCGTTTTCCAATAAAAAGTTCAGGCTGTGGGTGCCGGGCAGATACCAGCGTTCGACCCGGCCGTGAATCGGGTCCAGAACGTGGCTCATCCAGTCGACGATCACCGCCGGCGTTAACGCTTCGGCGATCCACGGCAGGTAGTCGGGCTTGCGCGGCATGACGCCGATATTGCTGTGATTGCCCTTGTCACCGGAGCGCGCCACGGCCAGTTTCACCAACGGCACGCTGGCGTCGGCGCGACCTTGGGGTTTGGGTGGTTGCTCGGCGATTGGCAAGTCCTGGCTGTCGAGTGCCGCCAGCGCGGGTAGGGCACACGGGTGATTTTCACCGGTCATGTTGATGTGCAGGTTGCAGGCGCTTTTGTCGATCAGGAACGAGAACAGGCGGATAACCGGATAGACCGTCGGCCGTCCGCCAACGATGCCGGTCAGGCCCGGGGCCATGCCGGTTGCAGCCTGGGCGATCTCCCGTGAAAACAGAATCAGCGCCTGCTTGTTCGGATGGCGCACAGCAAGTTTGATCACCACTTCGCGGGTGTCGTGGCGCTGCCCGTGAGGGCCGTAGGTGGCTTCGCTGCCGAGCAGTTCTATGTGGGTTTCGCTGTAAGGTGCCCAGCCGCGCTGGCTGAACATTTCCGACGTCTTGTCGATGATCGCCTGGCTGACGCGACGGGCCTTGTCCACCGCATCGATGCCGGCGATCAGGCAACTGGCGGTACAGCGAAAGCCGTCCGGATACGTGGCACTGACCTTGTATTTGTCGCTGGGCGGCAGGCCTTTGGCACCATGCACCTGCACCGCGTTCTTGCCTCGCTGCTGAAGTTTGACCTGAGTGAAATCGCAGATTACATCGGGCAGCAAATAGGCCTGCGGATCGCCGATTTCGTAAAGCATCTGTTCGCCGACGGTCAGTGGCGTGATCAGCCCGCCGGAGCCCTCGGGCTTGCTGACGATGAACTGGCTGTCGGCGCTGACTTCAACAATTGGAAAGCCGATGTGCTCGTAGTCCGGCACCTCGCGCCAGTCGGTGAAGTTGCCGCCGGTACACTGCGCGCCGCATTCGATGATGTGCCCGGCCAATGCGGCCTGGGCGAGTTTGTCGTAGTCGTGCCACGACCAGCCGAACTCATGCACCAACGCGGCACTGACTACAGCGCTGTCGACCACACGCCCGGTGATAACGATATCGGCGCCCAGGCGCAACGCTTCGACAATGCCCGGCGCGCCGAGGTAGGCGTTGGTCGAGACGCACATCGCAGGCAATGGCGCACCGGTGAACATCTCGCTAATGCCCTGAGAGGCGAGTTGCTTGAATTGCGGTTGCAGGTCATCGCCCAGCAGCACCGCGATTTTCAGCTTGATGCCGGCTGTATCGCAGACGGCTTGCAGTGCGGCGGCGCAGGCCCGGGGATTGACGCCGCCGGCGTTACTGATGACGCGGATATTCTGCTCGGCCAGTTGTGGCAGCAGCGGGGTGAGGACTTCGATGAAGTCGCTGGCGAACCCGCCTTGCGGATCCTTCATGCGTGCGCCGGCCATGATCGACATCGTGATCTCGGCCAGGTAATCGAACACCAGGTAATCCAGGCGTCCACCGTCCACCAGTTGGGCGGCGGCGGTAGAGGTGTCACCCCAGAAAGCACTGGCGCATCCGATGCGGACGGTGGTTGGCATTTTTATCTCCGACTCAGGGACCTGCGACAGAAGTGTCTGGAGGCTACCAAGCAAGCGCTTGGTTTGTAAACAGTTGAAATATCTTCTGCCCGAGCGCTTGCTTGGTTACCGTTGGCGGCTTAAATTGCGCGCAACCCTGCGGTTTCAGGGGGCAACAGATTGGGCGACTGTAGGAGAGAGCGGGTGGACGAGCAAAAAGCCCTGAGGGTCATGCGCGAATTGGTCGACCAAGGCCAACTGACCGACCCGGACAGCGCCCGCGGCAAACTGCTGCAAGTGGCGGCTCACCTGTTCCGCAACAAAGGCTATGAGCGCACCACGGTGCGCGATCTGGCTGGTGCGGTGGGCATTCAGTCGGGGAGCATTTTTCATCACTTCAAAAGCAAGGACGAAATCCTGCGTGCGGTGATGGAGGAAACCATCCGCTACAACACCGCTTTGATGCGCGCGGCGCTCGCCGATGCGACCAATGTGCGCGAGCGCGTGTTGGCGCTGATTCGCTGTGAATTGCAGTCGATCATGGGCGGCAGCGGCGAAGCCATGGCGGTGCTGGTCTACGAATGGCGCTCGTTGTCTGAGGATGGCCAGGCCAAAGTCCTCGCCTTGCGCGATGTTTATGAAGATCTTTGGCTACAGGTGCTCGGGGAGGCCAAGGAAGCCGGGTTTATTCGTGGCGACGTATTTGTCACTCGGCGTTTCCTCACCGGCGCCCTGTCCTGGACCACCACCTGGTTCCGTGCCGGCGGCAGTCTGAGCCTTGATCAGTTGGCTGATGAGGCCCTGATTCTGGTGCTTGAAGAGCGTTGAAGCGCTTTCTATCGGGCCGGGAAACTGGCTAACTGGGCGAAACCGCCTAGCTTGAATGCATTGATCGGTATTTTTTCGGGGAGTGGGGTGTTTTGAAGTCTTTGCCAAGTCGGACCGCCGCGAGGTTATTGCTCGCAGCGCTGGCTGCATTATGGGTATTGCCCGCTCAGGCAGCGCAATTGGTTCGGGTCGGTGCCGCGCACTTTCCGCCTTATACCGTTCGCCCCGAAAACGGTGCCGACACCGGCCTGTTGCCGCAGATGGTCGTGGCGTTGAACCGGCTGCAAAGCGACTATAAGTTCGTCCTCGTACCGACGTCGATTCCGCGCCGTTTCGGTGATTTCAAGCAGGGCCGGATCGACATGGCGATCTTCGAGAACCCTGAGTGGGGCTGGAAGGAAATCCCTCACAACGACGTCGATATGGGGCTTGAGGACGCCGAGATTTTTGTCGCCCAACGCGAAGACGGTCGACAACAGAACTATTTTGCCGACCTCAGCGGCAAGCGTCTGGCGCTGTTCAGTGGCTATCACTACGAGTTCGCCAGCTTCAATGCCGACCCGAAATTCCTCGCGCAAAACTTCAATGCCACGCTGACCTATTCCCACGACAGCAATCTGTTGATGGTGCTGCGCGGGCGCGCGGATATCGCGCTAGTGACCCGTTCTTATCTGAGTGATTACCTGCTGCGCAACGAAAAGGTGCGCGATGAATTGCTGGTGTCCCAGCGCATCGATCAGGTCTACCACCACTACGCCATCCTGCGTCCGACCGCGCCGATTACCGGCGAAGAGTTCAGCAAGTTGCTACAACGCCTGCGCGACAACGGCGAGATGCTGAAGATCTTCGATCCTTACCGGATTGCCGTGGTGCCAGTGCGTGATCACTGACTCAGGGTTTTCACCTCTAGTCTAAATTTTCTCTTTCCGCTCACGTCACATCGTTTAACTGTCGACGATCGTGAGCCTGCCCCCATGTCCAATCTGAATGACCTGACTGCCCTGGCCCTGCCTTTGGGCAGCCTGTTGGTAGCCGATGCAACCGAAAGCCGTTTGAGCCTGAGCCTGGACGGGCAACCGCTGATTCGCCTGCGCCTTGATCGCGAGGCCAAAGGGCCGATCCAGATCGATGAGCGTTTCGCCTTGCCGCCCGGGCAAGCCCTGTGGGCAGCCTGTTATTGGTTGCTTGCTCGAGACCCGGCGTGCCAGCAATTGACCTGGCAACTCGACCAGCCGCCAACCGAAGCCTTGCTCAGTGGCCTGTTGGTGAGCACTGAAGTGGCCGGCGAATACCGCTGCGAGCGCACGCTGTTCTGGCAACTGCCGCAACCGTGGCTCGGCACATCGCTGACTGGCTGTTATCCGCAGCAGATGATGATCAGCCAGGGCAAGCGCCACCCGCTGCGGCCGGTGAAGCCTCGCGGTGAAGTCTATCGGCGTTTTGATGCGCGCCTTGGTGCCTGGATTTCTCTGCGAACGGTCGAGATCGAAGCAGACCTGCCGCGCTTCAATCGCTGGCAGAACAACCCGCGAGTCGCCAGTTTCTGGGAAGAGCAAGGCAGTCTCGATCAGCATCGCGAATACCTGAGCAAACTCGACGCCGATCCGCACACGCTGACCCTGATCGGCTGTTTCGACGATCAGCCATTTGCCTATTTCGAAGCCTATTGGGCCAAGGAAGATCGCATCGCGCCGTTCTACGATGCCGACAATTACGACCGTGGCATTCACATGCTGGTGGGGGAGGAGGAGCACCGTGGCCCGCACAAAGTGGCGAGTTGGTTGTCGGCACTGGTGCATTACCTGTTTCTCGACGAACCACGGACTCAACGGGTCGTCGCCGAGCCGCGTGCCGACAACGCGAAGATGATCGGCTATATGCAAAACCAATGCTTTCACTGCGAAAAAGAATTCGACTTCCCGCACAAACGTGCAGCGCTGATGATGTTGGGGCGTGAGCGGTTTTTTGATCGGTGCACGTTGGCTTGATATTGCCGTAAAGCAAAAGATCGCAGCCTTCGGCAGCGCCTACAGGGTTAACGCGGAACCCGTGTAGGCGCTGCCGAAGGCTGCGATCTTTTTTGTGCGGACGACGCGGTCTTAACGACGACCCACAGCCACCGAATCACGGCGATTGCCCGACACCTTGCGGCAGTGCACCAGCGCATCACGAATCATGAAGTTGACCAGGGTCGGCGATACGCCGAGCTCCTTGGCGATGTCCTTCTGCGGCACACCGTGCAGGCGATACATCTCGAACGCATAGCGCGTACGACTCGGCAGCTCGGTCAGCGCATCGGCGATGTTTTCCAGGGTCGAGAAGTTGATGTGCGAGATTTCCGGCGAAGCACCTTGAATGACCACGTTCAACCCTTCCTCTTCAGGGCCGGAGTACTTCTGCTCCAGCGCCTGTTTGCGGTAGTGATCGATCGCAAGGTTGCGCACGATCTGGAACAGGTAACTCAATTGCGCCTTGATCGACGAGGTGATCGGCGGTGCCGACTGCAGTCGGAAAAACGCATCCTGGACCACGTCTTCGGCGCGCGAACGACAGCCGGTGATGCGTGCTGCAATCTTGACCAGAATCAGTCGATTGTCGACGAATGCCTGAAGTAGCGGTGAATCGCACCTGCTTGTGGATACTTGTTCCGTCATGGAAATCACCTTACTGCCAATAGGTTAGTGGGGCGCCCGGGGGCGGGGCCGCCCTACACATCGAGCGACAAATTATGTTGAATGATAATGATTGTCAAATGAGAAAGAGAAACAATGCGTTGAATTTTTGCGATCTGAGCACTGCGACACGCCGCCGCACCCCGCCCCCATTAGCGATCCCGTCTGCCGACTAATTATTTCCAGACGTCATCCGTTCTCATTGGTGAATGGTTCCGGATAAAGACTACCGGCCAGACAGCATTCCCATGCCTTGCGCGGTCGGCGTAGACCGCGCCCTGCATGCCCTGGAAGGGCGTGTCGCAGCAACCCGATTCCACTAGCAAGCCGAATTCAGGCAGGAAACCTCATGACCGACGCGTTCGAACTCCCCAGCACCCTGGTCCAAGCCCTCCAGCGCCGCGCGGCCCTGACGCCGGATCGGCTGGCCCTGCGTTTTCTTGCCGAAAACGAAGAGCAGGCTGTGGTACTCAGCTATCGCGAACTGGACCAACGCGCGCGCACCATTGCCGCTGCGTTGCAGGCCGAGACCGAGTTTGCTGATCGTGCGGTGCTGCTGTTTCCTAGCGGCCCGGATTACGTTGCGGCGTTCTTTGGTTGCCTGTATGCCGGGGTGATCGCGGTGCCGGCCTATCCACCGGAATCGGCCCGCCGTCATCATCAAGAGCGCCTGCTATCGATCATTGCCGACGCCGAACCGCGCCTGCTGCTGACCAGCGCCGACTTGCGCGATGCCTTGCAACAGATCGAAGGCGCACCGCCGCTGTTGTGCGTCGATACCCTCGACAGCGCTTTGGCCGAGCGCTGGGTTGAACCGACTCTGCCGGCCGATCACATCGCGTTCCTGCAATACACCTCCGGCTCGACCGCGCTGCCCAAAGGCGTGCAGGTCAGCCACGGCAATCTGGTCGCCAACGAGCTGCTGATTCGCCACGGTTTCGGCATCGACGTGAACCCCGATGACGTCATCGTCAGCTGGCTGCCGCTGTACCACGACATGGGTTTGATCGGCGGTCTGTTGCAGCCGATTTTCAGTGGCGTGCCGTGCATCCTCATGTCGCCGGCGTACTTCCTCGCTCGGCCATTGCGCTGGCTCGAAGCGATCAGCCAATACGGCGGCACCATCAGCGGCGGACCGGATTTCGCCTATCGCTTGTGCAGCGAGCGGGTCAGTGAATCGGCGCTTGAACGTCTCGACCTCAGTCGCTGGCGCGTGGCCTATTCCGGCTCCGAGCCGATCCGTCTCGACACCAACGAATGCTTCGCCGAAAAATTCGCGGCGTGTGGTTTCAGTGCCGACAGCTTCATGGCTTCCTACGGTCTGGCAGAGGCCACGCTGTTCGTCGCCGGCACGCCGCGGGGCCAGGGTATTCCTGCGCTGCGCGTGGACGATCAGGCCTTGGCGCAAAATCGTGCAGAGCCGGGCGATGGCAGCGCGATCATGAGTTGCGGCATCAGCCAGCCAGAGCACGCGGTGCTGATCGTCGAGCCAACCCGTCTTGAAGAACTCGCCGACAATGCCGTCGGCGAAGTCTGGGCGGCCGGCCCGAGCATCGCGCACGGTTACTGGCGCAACCCCGAGGCCAGCGCCAGGACTTTAGTCCAGCACGCCGGCCGCACCTGGCTGCGCACCGGTGACCTGGGTTTCATGCGTGACGGCGAACTGTTCATCACCGGTCGCCTGAAAGACATGTTGATCGTGCGCGGCCATAACCTCTATCCGCAGGACATCGAGAAGACGGTCGAGAGCGAAGTGGAAGTGGTGCGCAAGGGCCGGGTCGCGGCGTTCGCGGTGACTCAGGACGGCGAAGAAGGCATCGGGATCGCGGCGGAGATCAGCCGCAGCGTGCAGAAAATTCTGCCGCCACAAGCGCTGATCAAAGCTATCCGCCAAGCGGTGGCTGAGGCTTGTCAGCAAGCACCGAGCGTGGTGGTGCTGCTCAATCCGGGCGCATTGCCGAAAACCTCCAGCGGCAAATTGCAGCGTTCGGCTTGCCGCAGTCGTCTGGCCGATGGCAGCCTCGACAGCTATGCGGTGTTCCCGTCAGATGAAGCGCAAGGTGCCGAATCGACCCTGCAAGCTTCCGAGCTCGAAGCCCTGATCGGCAAGATCTGGGCTGCGCAATTGAACGTCAAACAAGTCCATGCCGACGATCACTTTTTCCTGCTCGGCGGCAATTCGATTGCTGCCACGCAAGTAATCGCCCGAGTGCGCGAAGAGCTCGGTCTGGCGCTGAGCCTGCGTGTACTTTTCGAAGCGCCGACGTTGTCCGCGTTCGCCGCTGCCGTGGCCCGGCACCAACAGGATGGCGGCAGCGTTCAAGGCGAAATCACTTCCCTGTCGCGCACGGAGCCAATGCCACAATCGCTGGCGCAAAATCGCTTGTGGATCACCTGGCAACTCGATCCGCAAAGCAGCGCTTACAACATTCCGGGGGCGCTGCGGCTGCGCGGTGAACTCGATGAAGACGCCCTGCGCGCAAGCTTCCAGCAACTGATCGAACGCCACGAATCCCTGCGCACGCGCTTCTTCGAACGCGACGGCGTGGCGCTGCAACAAGTCGATGCTGCGGCAGAATCCATCCTGCAACTGATCGACATCAGCGACCTGCCAACCCAGGAGCGTGAAGCACGCGCTGAGCAAATCCGCGAGGACGAAGCGCGTACCCAATTCGATCTGGAAAAAGGCCCGCTACTCTGGGTGACGCTGATTCGCCTTGATGATGAAGATCACCAGTTGCTGGTGACGTTGCACCACATCATCGCTGACGGCTGGTCGCTGAACGTGTTGATCGATGAATTCTCGCGCCTGTATGCCGCCGCTTCCCAAGGCCAGCGCACCGAGCTCGCGCCATTGCCAACCCAGTACGCCGACTACGGCAGCTGGCAGCGCCAATGGCTGGCGCACGGCGAGGGCGAGCGGCAACTGGCCTACTGGAAAGCGCAGTTGGGCGATGAGCATCCGACGCTTGAACTGGCCACCGATCATCCGCGTTCGGCGCAGCGCATTCGCAGTGCCGCGCGCCACAGCGTACGTCTGAGCGTCAGCCTGAGCGAAGCCATCCGGCAGACTGCCCAAGCGCACAATGCCACACCGTTCATGCTCTTGCTCGCGGCATTCCAGAGCTTGCTGCACCGTTACAGCGGTCAACGCGATATTCGCATTGGCGTGCCCAATGCCAACCGTCCACGGCTGGAAACCCAAGGCCTGATCGGCTTCTTCATCAACACTCAGGTGCTGCGCGCCGACGTTGAATCACGCCTGTCGTTCACTGAGTTGCTGGCGCAAACCCGTGAGGCTGCACTCGGCGCACAAGCCCATCAGGACCTGCCGTTTGAACAACTGCTCGAAGCCTTCCCGCAGGCCCGCGAACAAGGTTTGTTCCAGGTCATGTTCAACCATCAGCAACGTGACCTCAGCGCACTCAAACGCCTGCCCGGTCTGCTCGCCGAAGAGTTGCCGTGGCACAGCCGCGAAGCCAAGTTCGATCTGCAATTGCACAGTGAAGAAGACCGCAACGGTCGCCTGACCTTGTCCTTCGACTATGCCGATGAGCTGTTCGACGCCGCGACCATCGAGCGTCTGGCTGAGCATTTCAGCAATCTTCTGCGCGATGTCTGCGAACGTCCGCACCACGCCATCGGCGATCTGCAACTGTTGACTGCCAGCGAAAGCGAACAGCAATCAGAATGGAGCAGCGCCCCGTGCGCCAAGGCTGAGCAATGGCTGCCGGAGTTGCTCAACGAACAACTGCGCCTGACCCCGCAACGCACCGCGCTGGTGTGGGAGGGCGGCAGTCTCGATTTCGCCGAGCTACATGCTCAATCCAATCGACTGGCGCACTACCTGCGCGACAAAGGTGTCGGCCCGGATGTCTGCGTGGCCATCGCGGCCGAGCGTTCGCCGCAACTGCTGATCGGCCTGCTGGCGATCATCAAGGCGGGCGGCGCTTATGTCCCGCTCGATCCGGATTACCCGGCCGAGCGTCTGGCCTACATGCTCAGTGACAGCGGCGTCGATTTGCTGCTGACGCAGACCGAGTTGCTCGATCGCTTGCCGGCCCGCGAAGGCGTCAGTGTCATCGCCATGGATGCCCTGCATCTGGAAAACTGGCCAAGCCAGGCCCCGGGTCTGCACCTGCACGGCGACAACCTCGCCTACGTGATTTATACCTCAGGTTCCACCGGTCAACCGAAAGGCGTCGGCAACACCCACGCGGCACTGGCTGAACGTCTGCAATGGATGCAGAACACTTATCGCCTCAACGAAACCGACGTGCTGATGCAAAAAGCACCGATCAGTTTTGACGTGTCGGTGTGGGAATGCTTCTGGCCGCTGATCACGGGTGCGCGCCTGCTGATTACTGCACCGGGTGAGCACCGTGATACGCATCGTATCGCCCGGCTTGTGCAGAAATATGGCGTGACCACGCTGCACTTCGTGCCGCCGCTGCTTTCGCTGTTCATCGACGAGCCGCTCAGCGCCGAATGCACCAGCCTGCGCCGGGTGTTCTCCGGAGGCGAAGCGTTGCCAGCCGAGTTGCGCAACCGTGTGCTGGCGCAACTGCCGGCAGTGCAACTGCACAACCGCTACGGCCCGACTGAAACCGCGATCAACGTCACCCACTGGCATTGCACTGCCGCTGATGGCGAGGGCTCGCCCATTGGCCGACCGCTGGACAACGTGGTTTGTCGCGTGCTCGACGCCGACCTCAATCCTGTACCTGCGGGCGTTCCCGGTGAGCTGTGCATCAGCGGTATCGGTCTGGCGCGTGGTTATCTCGGTCGCCCGGCGCTGACCGCCGAACGTTTTGTGGTCGATCCGTTGGGCGAGCAGGGTGCTCGCTTGTACCGCACCGGTGACCGTGCACGCTGGACTGACGATGGCGTGATCGAATACCTCGGCCGTCTCGATCAACAGGTCAAACTGCGTGGTTTTCGCGTCGAACCGGAAGAAATCCAAGCACGTCTTCTCGCCCAGGACGGTGTCGCCCAAGCCGTGGTGCTGGTGCGTGAAACCGCTGCCGGCGCGCAGCTGATCGGCTACTTCACGGCGACTGATGCCAGCGCAGACGAGGACGCGCAAATCGCCCGACTGAAAACCGCACTGGCCACCGAACTCCCTGAGTACATGGTCCCGGCGCAACTGATGCGCCTCGACGCCATGCCGCTGAGTCCGAGCGGCAAACTCGACCGCCGCGCCTTGCCCGAGCCGCAATGGCAAGTGCGTGAGCATGTCGAACCGGTCACTGAGCTGGAGCAACAGATCGCCGCGATCTGGCGCGAAGTGCTGGGCCTGGCGCAAATCGGCCTGCGCGACGATTTCTTTGCCCTCGGCGGTCATTCGCTGCTGGCCACGCAAATCATCTCCCGCTCCCGTCAGGCCTGCGACGTCGAATTGCCGTTGCGCGCCTTGTTTGAACACAGTGAGCTCGGTGATTTCGCCGAACAGATTCGCCAGATCCAGGTCAGCGGTCGCACCAACCAACAGCCGCCGATCGAAAAAGTCGACCGCAGCCAGCCAGTGCCGTTGTCCTACTCCCAGCAGCGTATGTGGTTCCTCTGGCAGATGGAGCCGGACAGCCCGGCGTACAACGTTGGCGGCATGGCGCGCCTGCGTGGCGTGTTGCATGTCGAACATTTCGAGGCGGCGTTGCAAGCGCTGATCCTGCGTCACGAAACCCTGCGCACGACGTTCCCGAGTGTCGACGGCGTGGCCCGTCAGCAGGTGCATGCCGAGACTGGCGTGCGGATGGGCTGGAAAGATTTCTCGAAACTCGCGGTTGACCTGCGTGAGCAAAAAGTCCAGCAACTGGCCGACGCAGAAGCGCATCTGCCGTTTGATCTGGAAACCGGTCCGCTGCTGCGCGCCTGTCTGGTCAAGACTGCCGAGCATGAGCATTACTTCGTCCTGACCCTGCACCACATCGTCACCGAAGGCTGGGCAATGGACATTTTTGCCCGTGAGCTCAGCGCGTTGTACGAAGCGTTCGTCGATGATCGCGATTCGCCGCTGGAGCCGTTGCCGGTGCAGTACCTCGACTACAGCGTCTGGCAGCGCAGCTGGCTGGAGTCCGGCGAGCGGCAGCGTCAACTCGACTACTGGACCGCGCAACTGGGCCGCGAACATCCGCTGCTGGAACTGCCGGGCGACCGCCCGCGTCCACCGGTGCAGAGCCATCAGGGCGAACTGTTCCGTTTCGACCTCAGTGATGACCTCGCTGCGCGGGTCCGGGCGTTCAATGCGCAAAACGGCCTGACCCTGTTCATGACCATGACCGCCGCACTCGCCACGCTGCTTTACCGCTATAGCGGCCAGACCGATCTGCGCATCGGCGCGCCGGTGGCCAACCGTATCCGCCCGGAAAGCGAAGGGCTGATCGGCGCGTTCCTCAACACTCAGGTGCTGCGTTGCCAGCTCGACGGGCAGATGTCGGTCGGCGAATTGTTTGAGCACGTGCGCCACACCGTCATCGAAGGGCAGTCCCATCAGGATTTGCCGTTCGATCATCTGGTTGAAGCCTTGCAGCCACCGCGCAGCGCCGCTTATAACCCGCTGTTCCAGGTGATGTGCAACGTGCAGCGCTGGGAATTCCAGCAGAGCCGTATGCTCGCCGGCATGACCGTCGAGTACCTGGCCAATGATGCGCGGGCGACCAAGTTCGATCTCAACCTGGAGGTCACCGACCTCGACCATCGCCTGGGCTGCTGCCTGACGTACAGCACTGATCTGTTCGATGAGCCGACGATCGCGCGCATGGCCGGACATTGGCGCAATCTCCTGGAAGCGCTGATCGCCGACCCGCAACAACGCCTCAGCGAACTGCCGCTGCTGGACGCACCGGAGCAACAGCGACTGCTCGACAGCCTCGGCGTCGAGCCGGGCGAGCATCGTCTAGATCAGTGCATTCATCACCTGTTTGCCGAGCAAGCGCTGCTGCGCAAAAATGCGCCAGCCCTGACCTTTGCCGGCCAGACCTTGAGCTACGCCGAACTCGACGCCCACGCCAATCGTCTGGCCTGGGCCCTGCGTGAGCGTGGGGTTGGCCCGCAAGTGCGCGTTGGTCTGGCGCTTGAACGTTCGCTGGAGATGGTCATCGGCCTGCTGGCGATCCTCAAGGCCGGCGGTGCCTATGTGCCGCTCGATCCGGAATATCCGCTCGATCGTCTGCATTACATGATTGAAGACAGCCGCATCGGTCTGCTGCTCAGTGATCGCGCGATGTTCAACGCGCTCGGCGAGCTACCGTCGAGCGTGGCGAGTTGGTGCCTGGAAGAGGACAGCGCCGCACTGGCCGAGTATCCGTCCACAGAACTGCCATTTATCAGCCTGCCGCAGCATCAGGCCTACCTGATTTACACCTCGGGCTCGACCGGTAAACCGAAAGGCGTGGTGGTGTCCCACGGCGAAATCGCCATGCATTGCCAAGCCGTCATCGAGCGTTTCGGCATGCGCCCTGACGACTGCGAGTTGCACTTCTATTCGATCAACTTCGACGCTGCGACCGAGCGCTTGCTGGTGCCGCTGCTCAGCGGCGCGCAGGTCGTATTGCGGGCACAAGGTCAGTGGGATGCCGAGGAAATCTGCGGGTTGATCCGCACCCATCGCATCAACGTCCTGGGTTTCACCCCGAGCTACGGCAGCCAGTTGGCGCAGTTCCTGGCCACGCAAAACGACATTCTGCCGGTGCGGATGATCATCACCGGTGGCGAAGCGCTGACCGGCGAACACCTGCAACGCATTCGTGCGGCGTTCAAGCCGAGCCTGTTTTTCAACGCCTATGGCCCGACCGAAACCGTGGTCATGCCGCTGGCCAGCCTGGCCCCGGACGTGCTCGAAGAGGGCGTCGGCAGTGTGCCGATCGGCAGCGTGATCGGCGCTCGCGTGGCGTACATTCTCGATGCCGATCTGGCGCTGGTGCCGCAAGGCGCGACCGGTGAATTGTTTGTCGGCGGCGCCGGTCTGGCGCAGGCTTATCACGACCGTCCGGGTATCACGGCCGAACGTTTTGTCGCTGACCCGTTTGCCGCTGATGGTGGACGCATGTATCGCACTGGCGACCTGGTGCGCCAGCGTGCCGACGGTCTGGTCGAGTACCTGGGACGGATCGACCATCAGGTGAAAATCCGTGGTTTCCGTATCGAGCTCGGCGAAATCGAAGCGCGTTTGCTTGATCACGATTCGATTCGCGAAGCGGTGGTGCTGGCACTGGATGCGCCAAGTGGCAAGCAACTGGTCGCCTACCTTGTCACCGAGATCGCCGAGCAAAGCGAAGCCGAACAGGCTGAACTGCGCGAAGCTCTGAAGGCGCACCTCAAGGCGCAACTGCCGGACTACATGGTGCCGACCCACCTGATTTTGCTGGCGAACATGCCGCTGACCGCCAACGGCAAACTGGATCGCCGCGCACTGCCGGCGCCGGACCCCGAGCTTAACCGTCAGGACTACGTGGCGCCGAGCAACGAGCTCGAACAAACCCTGGCGCAGATCTGGTGCGAAGTGCTTAACGTCGAACAGGTTGGCCTCAACGACAACTTCTTCGAGCTGGGTGGCGATTCGATTCTGTCGATTCAAGTGGTCAGCCGCGCGCGTCAGCAGGGCATTCATTTCAGTCCGCGTGACCTGTTCCAGCATCAGACCGTGCAGACGCTCGCCGCTGTGGCCAGCCGCACCGAGTTGGTGACGGCCGAGCAAGGTCTGGTGGCTGGTGAGTCGCGACTGACGCCGATTCAACACTGGTTCTTCGACACCGATATTCCTGAGCGTCAGCACTGGAACCAGGCGTTGTTGCTGGAACCCACTGTGGCGTTGGCGCCGCAGCTTCTGGAGCAAGCGCTACGGGCGGTGATCGAGCAGCACGACGCCCTGCGTCTGCGCTTCACCGAGGTGGGCGGTCAGTGGCAAGCGGCACATCAACCGGTCGCGGATGCCGTTGTTTTGTCACCCGTACGCGTCGCCTCGATGGACACGTGCGAGGCGCTGTTCGCCGATGCTCAACGCAGCCTTGATCTGGAGCACGGTCCGCTGCTGCGTGCCCTGTTGGTCGATGGCCCGCACGGTCAGCAACGCCTGTTCATTGCGATTCATCACTTGGTGGTCGACGGCGTGTCGTGGCGCGTTTTGCTCGACGATCTGCAAACCGTATATCGCCAGCTCGACGCCGGGCAGTCGGTGAAACTGCCGGCGAAAACCAGTGCCTTCAAGGACTGGACGGCACGGCTGCAGGCTTACGCCGGTAGCGAATCACTGCGCGAAGAACTGAACTGGTGGCAGACCCAACTGGCCGGCCCGAGCGCCGATCTGCCGTGTGAAAACCCGCAGGGCGGCCAGCAGAATCGCCATGCGCAAACCGTCAGCGTGCGTCTCGATGCCGAGCGCACCCAACAGTTGTTGCAACAGGCGCCGAGTGCTTATCGCACGCAGGTCAACGACCTGCTGCTGACCGCGTTGGCCCGTGTGCTGTGCCGCTGGAGCGGCCAACCGTCGGCGCTGATTCAACTGGAAGGCCACGGCCGCGAAACCCTGTTCGACGAGATCGACCTGACCCGTACCGTCGGCTGGTTCACCAGCGCCTATCCATTGCGCCTGACCCCGCACAACATCGAAGAGGCCGTCGGGCAGAGCGCTTCGATCAAGGCGATAAAGGAGCAGTTGCGCGCCGTGCCGCACAAAGGCCTGGGTTATGGCGTGCTGCGTTATCTGGCTGATGACCTCAGCCAACGCAGCATGGCCGCGCTGCCGAATGCGCCGATCACCTTCAACTACCTCGGCCAGTTCGACCAGAGTTTCGGCAGCGAAGCGCTGTTCCGTCCGTTGGACGAGCCGGTCGGTGCGGCCCACGATCCGCAGGCGCCGTTGCCGAACGAGTTGAGCGTCGACAGTCAGGTCTACGGCGGTGAGTTGCTGCTGCGCTGGACCTTCAGCGCCGAGCGTTATGAAACGCAGACCATCAATGATCTGGCCGACGCCTACCTGGGCGAATTGCAAAGCCTGATCGAGCATTGCCTGCAAAACGAGGCCGGAGGCCTGACGCCGTCGGACTTCCCGCTGGCGAAACTGACCCAGGCGCAACTCGATGCGTTGCCAGTGCCGGCCGCGCACATCGAAGACGTCTATCCGCTGACGCCGATGCAGGAAGGCATGTTGCTGCACACGCTGCTCGAACCTGGCACCGGTCTGTACTACATGCAGGATCGCTATCGCATCAACAGCGAACTCGACCCCGAGCGTTTCGCTCAAGCGTGGCAAGCCGTGGTCGGTCGTCACGAAGCGTTGCGTGCCTCGTTCTGCTGGAACGTTGGCGAAGATATGCTGCAAGTGATTCACACGCCGGGTCGCACGCCAATCGAGTATCTGGATTGGAGCGCCATCAGCGACGCCGAGCAGGAACCCAAGCTGCAAGCGCTGCTCAAAAGCGAGCGCGAGGCCGGGTTCGATCTGCTCAGCCAGGCACCGTTCCACCTGCGTCTGATCAAGGTCGGCGCGGCGCGCTACTGGTTCATGATGAGCAACCACCACATCCTCATCGATGCCTGGTGCCGTTCGCTGCTGATGAACGATTTCTTCGAGATCTACACCGCGCTTGGCGAAGGTCGCGAAGCTCAACTGAGCGTGCCGCCGCGTTATCGCGATTACATCGGCTGGCTGCAACGTCAGAGCCTGGCGGAGGCGCGCCAGTGGTGGCAGCAAAACCTGCAAGGGTTTGAACGCACCACGCCTATCCCGAGCGACCGACCATTCCTGCGTGAACATGCCGGCGAAAGCGGCGGCATGGTCGTCGGTGATCGCTACACCCGTCTCGATGTTGTGGATGGCGCTCGACTGCGTGAACTGGCCCAGGCTCATCAACTGACCATCAATACCTTCGCCCAAGCGGCATGGGCGCTGGTGTTGCGGCGCATGAGCGGTGATCGCGACGTGCTGTTCGGTGTGACCGTTGCCGGGCGTCCGGTGGACATGCCGGAAATGCAACGCACTGTCGGCCTGTTCATCAACAGTATCGCGCTGCGAGTGCAGATGCCGGCGGACGATCAGCGCACCAGCGTGCGGCAATGGCTGAGCGGGTTGCTCGACAGCAACATGCAACTGCGCGAGTACGAATACCTGCCGCTGGTGAGCATTCAGGAACAGAGCGAATTGCCGAAAGGTCAGCCGCTGTTCGACAGCCTGTTTGTGTTCGAAAACGCGCCGGTAGAAGTCTCGGTACTGGACCGTGCGCAGAGCCTCAACGCGACCTCGGATTCGGGGCGGACCCACACCAACTTCCCGCTCACAGCGGTGTGCTACCCGGGTGATGACCTCGGTCTGCACCTGTCGTATGACCAGCGTTACTTCGACGAGTCGACCGTCGAACGCATGCTCGGCGAGTTCAAGCGTCTGTTGCTGGCGCTGGTCGACGGTTTCCATGGCGACATGGCCGATCTGCCGTTGCTGGGCTGTGAGGAGCAGGACTTTCTGCTCCACGGATGCAACCAGAGCGCCCACGACTATCCGTTGGAGCAGAGCTACGTTTCGCTGTTCGAAGCGCAGGTTGCAGCGCATCCGGAGCGCATTGCTGCCAGTTGCCTCGATCAGCAATTGAACTATGCGCAGCTGAACCGCAATGCCAACCGTCTCGGCCATGCCCTGGTCGCGGCCGGGGTGCAAATGGATCAACCGGTGGCGTTGCTGGCCGAGCGTAATCTCGATCTGCTTGGCATGATTATCGGCAGCTTCAAGGCTGGCGCGGGTTACCTGCCGCTGGATCCGGGGCTACCGAGTCAGCGCCTGCAACGGATCATTGAGGTGAGCCACACGCCGGTGCTGGTCTGCAGCGAGGCGTGCCGTGAACAGGCGCAGACTTTGCTCGACGAGTTCAGCTGTGCCAATCGTCCACGCTTGCTGGTGTGGGAAGAGGTGCAAGCGCTGGCGACATCGGTGCAAAACCCTGGCATTCACAGTGGTCCGGACAACCTCGCTTATGTGATCTACACCTCAGGCTCCACCGGCCTGCCGAAAGGCGTGATGGTCGAGCAGCGCGGCATGCTCAATAACCAGTTGAGCAAGGTACCGTACCTGAATCTGACGGCAGATGATGTCATCGCGCAAACCGCTTCGCAGAGCTTCGACATTTCGGTCTGGCAGTTTCTCGCTGCGCCGCTGTTCGGCGCGCGGGTAGACATCGTGCCGAATACCGTCGCTCACGATCCGCAAGGTTTGCTGGTGCATGTGCAGGCCCAGGGCATTACCGTGCTGGAGAGTGTGCCGTCGCTGATTCAGGGCATGCTCGCCTCGGATCGTCTGAGCCTCGACGGTCTGCGCTGGATGCTGCCGACCGGTGAAGCGATGCCGCCGGAACTGGCGCACCAGTGGCTGCTGCGTTACCCGGACATTGGTCTGGTCAATGCTTACGGCCCGGCGGAATGCTCGGATGACGTGGCGTTCTACCGCGTGGACATGGCGTCGACACGCGGCAGTTATTTGCCGATCGGTACACCGACCGATAACAACGCGTTGTATCTGCTGGATGGCGCGCTGGAGTTGGTGCCGGTGGGCACAGTGGGTGAGTTGTGCGTGGCAGGCACGGGTGTGGGGCGCGGCTATGTCAGCGATCCGCTGCGCACCGCGCCGGTGTTTGTGCCGAACCCGTTCGGCGCGCCGGGCGAACGCTTGTATCGCACCGGTGACCTGGCGCGACGCCGTAGCGATGGCGTGCTGGAATACGTCGGTCGCGTCGACCATCAGGTGAAGATTCGCGGTTACCGGATCGAGTTGGGTGAAATCGAAGCGCGTCTGCACGAACAACCGGAAGTCCGCGATGCGGCGGTCGGTGTGCAGGAAGGCATCAATGGCAAGCATCTGGTCGGCTATCTCGTGGCCGCGGATTCTGCGCTAAACCCGAGCGAACGCCTGGAGCGCATCAAACAACGCCTGCGCAGTGAACTGCCGGAATACATGGTACCGCTGCACTGGCTGTGGCTCGCGCAACTGCCGCTCAACGCCAACGGCAAGCTTGATCGCAAGGCCTTGCCGGCACTGGAAATCGGTCAGTTGCAGAGCCAGGATTACCTGGCGCCGCGCAACGAGCTGGAGCAAACCCTGGCAGATATCTGGGCCGAGGTGCTGAAGATCGAGCAGGTTGGTGTGCGCGACAACTTCTTCGAACTCGGCGGCCACTCGTTGCTCGCCACGCAGATCGCCTCGCGCGTACAGAAAGCCCTGCAACGCGATGTGCCACTGCGGGCGATGTTCGAATGCAGCACGGTGGAGGAACTGGCCGAGTACATCGATGGGCTGGCGGTCAGTGAAATCACAGAGGAGAAGGTGGATCGGTTGAATGATCTGATGGCGGAGCTGGAGGGTCTTTAACAGCAAAAGATCGCAGCCTGCGGCAGCTCCTACAGAGAAATAAGCGTTTCCCTGTAGGAGCTGCCGCAGGCTGCGATCTTTTTGCTTTCAGACATTTGACTGTCGAGCAGTGCCAGCTCAGTCTGCCGGTTCTCTTTTTGCAAACGAGGGGTTAGTCGATGCCTTTTTTCACGGTTGATGGACAGGCACTTCACTACATTGATCAAGGCACAGGCCCGGCCGTTTTACTGGCGGGCAGCTATCTGTGGGATCAGGCCATGTGGGCGCCGCAGATCGCCGCGCTGGCGCCGCACTATCGGGTGATTGCGCTGGACCTCTGGGGCCACGGCGAGTCTGGGCGATTGCCGGAAAACACCACATCGCTGGATGACATCGCGCGTCAGGCGCAGGCGTTGCTCGATCATCTGGATATCGACCAGATCACCTTGGTCGGCCTGTCGGTCGGCGGCATGTGGGGTGTACGCCTGGCGCTGTCGGCACCGCATCGGCTTAACGGTCTGGTGCTGATGGACACTTACGTCGGCGTCGAGCCCGAGCCAACCCGTCAGTACTACTTCTCGCTGTTCAAGCAGATTGAGGAAAGCGGTGAAATTTCCGACGCGTTGCTCGACATCGTCGTGCCGATTTTCTTCCGCCCGGGCATCGATCCACAATCGGCGCTGTATCAGGACTTCCGCGCCAAACTCGCGGGGTATTCATCCGAACGTCTGCGCGAAAGCGTCGTACCCATGGGCCGCATCACCTTCGGTCGCGATGACCTGTTGCCACGTCTGGGCGAGCTGAACGCCGCGACCACCCTGGTGCTGTGCGGTGATCAGGACAAGCCACGGCCGCCGACGGAAGCGCAGGAAATGGCCGAGCTGATCGGTTGCCGGCGCGTGTTGGTGCCGGAGGCGGGGCATATCTCCAATCTGGAGAATCCGCAGTTTGTGAATGACGCGTTGCTGAAGTTTTTGGCTGAGCGCGATTTGCGGCGCTGATGAGAAAAAGATCGCAGCGTGCCGCAGCTCCTATAAGGATATGCGGCACGCTGCGATCTTTTGATCTTGCTTATTTAGGTCCGAGAATCTTCGCCAACTTGTCCGGCGTCGGCGCGCCTTGTTGCTGTTGCAGCTCACCCTTGTCATCCATGTAGAAAATCGCCGGAGTGGCCTGCAATTCAAGGTCGTCCATCAACTGCATGTTCGCCGCCAATTTTGTTTGCACGGCTACCGGGATGTCTTTCAAGGCCTTGAGCGAACTGCCCTTGCCGGCCTTTTCGTGATCGTCCAGCGCTTTGGCCGGGTCTTTGGCGGCGAGCAACGCGGCGGATTTCCCCGGGCTGTCTTCTCGGATGATCCCGACCATGATGTGGCGCAACTGCACTTTTCCGGACTTGACCCACGGGCGGGCCTGTTCCCAGAACACGTTGCAATACGGGCAGTTCGGATCGCTGAACAGGTACACCGTGCGCGGCGCATCCTTGTTGCCGTCCTGAATCCAGTTGCTCGCCTCGAACTTGGCCCAGACTTCCTTGGCCATTGGCGCGTACACCAGTTTCTGCAACGGTTCGCTGCTCAGGTCTTTGCCGTCGGCGTCGTACAGGTTGCCCAGCAGAACGTGCTTACCGTCCGGGGTCAGGTACAACGCCATACCGCGGTTCTGGTATTGCGCCGCGTAACCGCGCAAACCGTCGGGGGCGTCGAACTGGCCGACGATTTTCGCGCCTTTGGCTTCGATCTGCTTGATCGCGGCAGGCAATTCTTCAGCGGCCTGAACCGACGGCAGTTGCAACAGGGCAGTGCCCAGAGTCAGCGTCAGCAGGTGGCGGAGGCGGGGCATGGCAGTTTCCTTGACGAAGTGGCCGGTGCGGAGGCCGGGTTCGGATTTGAATTGGGTGTGTCGAAGTTTTCCATTGCGCGAGCCAGACTGGCGTTCGACAACTCGCCCAGGTGACTGGCCAACAGGCGACCATCAGGGCTATAGAACAGGGTAGTCGGCAATGCCATGGAACCCACGGCCTGACCCAAACGACCACTGCGGTCAAACAACACGTTGGTCAGGCTCAGGCCCTGGGTTTCGAGAAACGTCGCAACGCTTTGCATGCTTTCGGCCTGATTGACGAACAGGAACGTCAGGTCAGGACGTTGCTGCTGGGCATTTTCAAGTACCGGCATCTCGCGCCGGCACGGTGGACACCAAGTGGCCCACAGGTTGATCACCAGCGGCCCACCTTTATAGTCGCTGAGCTGGATGGTTTCCCCGGCGGCGTTACGCAAGGAGATGTCTGGCAGCCGCGTGCCTTGTTCGTAGATGTTCAACGACAGTGTCGCCATCACCCAGAACAGCACACCACTGGCCACGCCAAAACCCAGCGGCCGGCGCAGCCCCGGTCGACGCCAGCCGCGATACAGTGCGACGAGCAGCAACACGATGACCCCCGGCCAGGCGAGAAAACCGCCATCGCGCAGGTCGACGATCTGCCACAGATCATCGCGGTAATGGCTCCAGTACATCGCGACAAACGCGATGCGGGCCGCGAGCATGCCAATCAGGAACAGACTGAACAGCGCCGACTCGGGATTATCGCCACCGCGTTTGGCCACTCGCCAACCGACGAAGGTCGCCAGTGCCAATGCACTGATCAGCAGCAAATGGTTAAGCGCGATGGCAAAGGTGCCGAGGGTGAAGGTCAGCATTAGTTGGCGTCTCGGGTGATGGTCCAGCGTTGCAGGAACGTATCGGCATCGACTTCACCGGTGATGCGCTGGCTGCGGCGCTCTTCGCCGTCAACGCCGATCCAGACAAAAGTCGGTGGCCCCGGCACTTTATAGCGGCCGAGTAATTCGCGGCTGGCGGCATTGTCGGCGGTCACATCCAGGCGCAGCAGGCGTACGTCGCTCAACGCCTGCATCACCTTGTCTTTGCCGAACACCTGCTTTTCCATGACTTTGCAGGAAACGCACCAGTCGGCGTAGTAATCAAGCAGCACCCACTGGCCCTGGGCCTTGGCGGCATCCAGTTCGCGTTGCAGTGCTGCCGGTTCCTTGATGGTGGTGAACGCATCATGACCATTCGGCGCAGCACTGGCGACACGGTCGCCACTGTAAACCTGCAGCGGTTGATACGGATCGTCACTGCCGCCGGCTGCACCGATCATCAGCAAACTGCCCCATAACCCAAGCAGCAATGCAGTGGCGCCGAACAACTGAGCGACACGGCCGAAGCCTTCGGACTGCTTCCACGCGCAGTAGGCGGCGATCAACAACAAGGCGCCGCACAGACCGAGCCATAACGACGGGGCCAGCACCGGGCGCAACATCAGCAACGCCGTGGCGAGGAACAGGAAACCGAATACGCCCTTAAGCAGGTTCATCCAGTCGCCGGGTTTGGGCAGGAAGCGATTACCTACGGTCACCAGCAACATCAACGGCACACCGATGCCGATCCCCAGCGAGAACAGAATCAGTCCGCCGTGCAGGGCGTTGCCGCTTTGCGCGATGTACAGCAACGCGCCGGCGAGTGGCGCGGTCATGCACGGGCCGACCAGCAGACCGGACAGTGCGCCGAGCACGCCGGCGCCAACCAGGCTGCCGCCGCTGCGACTGCGCGAGGCGTGTTCCAGTCGGTCACGCAAGGCCACCGGCAATTGCAGTTCAAAGAAGCCGAACATCGGCAACGCCAGCACCACAAACACTGCGGCAAACGCACCCAGCAACCACGGGTTTTGCAACCAGGCTTGCAGGTTCGCCCCGAGCAGCGCAGCAATCACACCCATCGCCGCATACACCAGCGCCATGCAGATCACATAACTGCCGGCCAGCGCGAAACCTCGGCGTGGCGTTGCGCCGCTGCCGACAATCATCCCCGCCAGAATCGGCAACATCGGCAATGTGCAAGGGGTGAAGGCGAGCAGCAGGCCGAGGCCGAAAAATACCAGCAGGCTCCAGCCCAGTGCTTGTTGTTGAAGGCTGTTGGCCAGGGCTTCATCCGGTGCTTGCGCACTGGCCGGCGTGACCGCTTTACCGCCCAGATCAATGACCCGGGTTTGCGGCGGGTAACACAGACCCGCATCGGCGCAGCCCTGATAGCTGACCTTGATTTGACCGGTCGCCGTCGCCGGGATCTTTACCTCCAGCCCTTGGCGATAAACCGGTTGTTCTCCGAAGAACTCGTCGCTGTGGGATTCGCCATCGGGTAGCGTCGGCTGTTGAGCAGCACTCAAACCGTCGAACTTCAGGCGTTTCTGATACAGGTAGTAGCCGTCGGTGATCTGCCAGAACAGCTGGGTTTCACCGGATTCCAGGCGCTCTGAGGTGAGAACGAACGCTTTATCGACCGGCAGAAAATCCGGTTTTGTCTCGAAAGGATTGTTTCCCGCCTGGGCCAGGCCTGAGATCAGAAGCGCAAACAGTAGAAAAATATGACGCATGGAGAGGAGCCTTGTCCCTGTGCAAGTGGGGGCACAATGGGCGGTAGCGATTAACCGATGATTAACCGCGCCCTGTGATGCCGCTGCCGGCCCGGTCAGTTGCGTAACAACCCTGGCCAGTTGCTTTCGTTGATGGTGTGCGGGCCGGATGCGAGCTTGTCGGCCTGTATGTTGTAAACAAGATACTGGTTATGGGTGAGGAAAATATACCAATAGCTGTCGGCGAAAGTTCGATCGTTTTGGGCCGCCGTGATGATCCGCTCCTTGTAAGGGGCCAGGGCGCCCAGGCGGTTCTGACCAAAGGCATTGCGGGTGAGTGTTTTTGCCTTGTAGTTGAAGCTCAGATAATGACCGTCGTTCAGAATGAATTTGAACAGGAAAGGGTGGCCGGAAACCTCTGTCCAGGTGCCGGCAATGATTTTGTCAAAGTAGGGAAGTATCGGTTTCCAGAGTGTGTCGGCTAACGCGTAGATGCCTGAAACCTTGTCCGTATCCTGGTCGTATTTGCACACGGCCGGGGTATCGCCGTAGTAAAAGAACAGCCAGGCGATATCTTCGTCGCTGCGCGTGTTGAAACCCAGGGAAGTCGTGGTGAAGCCGAAGCGCAGGTTCTGGATGTAAGGCGTGAAAGTGTCCCATCTTCCGTCGGTAGAGGCGGGGTAGCCGCTCGGAACATCCCCGCCGATATTGAACCGGGAATAGGTGTCGGTATCCTTGAAAAAAAAGTAAATGCGATCTGCGCCAGAGCGCCAGTCGACCGCAACAAAGTTATTCAATGCAGGCATGTTTATTAAAGTCCTTTTAAAGAAGCCGTAGTTTTTATTGCCTGCTCAGGCTATCTCGGGTAGTTATTAAAATGTAGCGGCTATATGTCGGGATTTATTTCATGGGCTGTTTGTAGGGGCGTGAGTTGCGCCCTGTTTACCTGTTCCAAACAGTCGATGCAGCCGTGCAGGCACGACCTGTTCTTGACTCGGCTTCCCGTAACCTCCAGTGACAGCCATAATTGCCGCTTAATCCTCACCTGCTTCACTCGCGTTTTTGCTCAGGGAGCTCCCATGCACGTATTGGTTTGCGAAGACGATGAGCTGATCGCCAGCGGCATCGTTGCCGGCCTCACGGCTCAAGGCTTGACCGTCGAGCATGTCAATACGGCGTCCAAGGCCCGGGCGATGCTCAAGGTTGCCGAGTTTGATGTGATGGTGCTTGATCTCGGTTTGCCCGACGAAGATGGCCTGAAATTGTTGCAGCAGTTACGCCAGCACGGCCTGGAAATCCCGGTGCTGATCCTGACGGCGCGCGACTCGGTCACCGATCGCGTAGACGGCTTGCAGGCCGGTGCTGATGACTACTTGCTCAAGCCATTCGATTTGCGTGAGTTGTTCGCGCGTCTGCAAACCTTGCTGCGGCGGGTGGCCGGGCGCAGCGTCAACCTGATCGAGCACGGTGCGCTGACCTACGACCCGAGCAGCCGCGAAACCCGGCTGGCCGGGCAATCGGTGGACCTGTCGCGGCGCGAGCAATCGCTGTTGCAGGCACTGCTGCACAATCGCGGTCGGGTCCTGTCCACCGAGCAGTTGAAGGACAGCGTCTACGGCTTCAACGATGAGCTGGAAAGCAACGCACTGAACGTCCATATCCATCACCTGCGCAGCAAACTCGGTAAAGGTATCGTCGAAACCGTGCGCGGTCTGGGCTATCGCCTGGGGCCGGCCGATGGTGGAGATCAAGGCAAGTGATGAGCCTGCGCCTGCGCTTGAGCCTGACCCTTGGCGCCGCGTTCGCGCTGATCTGGGCGCTGGCAGCGGCCTGGATGCTCAGCGATCTGCGCAACCAGATGATGTTTTCCCTCGACCAGCGTCTGGTGGCTTCGGCGCGCATGGTTGCCGGGTTGCTGGAGCAATTGCCGACATTGCCTAGCAAAGGCGAGGGCACGCATTTCAGTGCCGAGCAACTGAACATTCCCGGCGGCATGGCCTGTCAGGTGAGTTCGTTGCGCGGGGAAATTCTCGCGCGCAGTCATAACAATCCCGAACAAGCGCTGGAGGCCGAGAAAATGGGCTTCCACGATCAGATGATCGACGGCGCACCGTGGCGCAGCTTCACCCTCGCCCGGGGCGATGTACGGATTACCACGGCAGATCGGCAGATTGAACGCGAAGCCCTGAACATGTCGATCCTGCTGGCGGCGTCGGTGCCGGTAGGCGTGGCGTTGCTCGGCTGTCTGTGCCTGTTGTGGCTGGGAATCGGGCAAGGCCTGGCACCGCTCAATCGCCTGCGCGAAGCCTTGATGCGACGTAATGCCGACTCGCTCGAACCACTGCAATTGCAATCGTTTCCCAGCGAATTGAAGCCGCTGCTCGATACCCAGAATCAGCTGTTCCAGCGCATCGGCAAGACCATCGAGCGCGAACGTCGGTTGACCGGTGACGCCGCGCATGAACTGCGCAGCCCGCTGACGGCGATCAAGACGCACCTGCAAGTGGCGCGCATGACCGAGGGCAGCGCCCGCGATCAATCGCTGGCGCGGGCCGAGGAGGGCGCCGACCGTTTGCACCGCACGCTTGAGCAACTGCTGTTGCTGGCACGGGTCGAGGGCAGTCTTTCCTTCGACGACGGCACGCAGTACAGCGCCGAGCAAGTGGCCAGGTTGGCGATTGCCGACGCTACGGGTGGCGAGCGTCTGCGGATCAAACTGCATCTGCCCGCCGAACTCTCGTCTGCACCGTTGCAAATGCCTGCGGTGCTGTCGATCGCCGCGTTGCGCAATCTGCTCGACAACGCCCTGCGCCATACCTCCGAAGATTGTGCGGTCGAGCTGCGTCTGGAAACCATCGGTAACCGCGTGCGTTTTGTCGTACGCGACCATGGCCCGGGCATTGCGCCGGATGATTTGCAGCACCTGACCCAGCGCTTCTGGCGTAACGGTCAGAGCACCGGTTGCGGCCTCGGCCTGGCGATCGTCCAGGCGATCGTCCAGCGTTGCGACTGCGCCCTGCATTTCGACAGCCGCCCGGATGGTTTGCGCGTTGAGCTGACGATGCCGTTGCAATCCCTATGACGTCTGCACATCAAATGTAACTTCTCTGCATTGGTCAATCGGCGGCGCTGACGTTAAGGTCGGCGCCAGCCTTGACTCAATGGATTGAGGGAACAGCGCCATGCAAGCACCTGTCTGCATTCGTCCGGCCATTCTGGCCGACGTCGGAATCATCAGCCGTATCATCGAACGCTCGATCCGTTTTGGTTGTGCGCTCGATCACCGCAACGACCCGTTGATCGTCAGTGACTGGACCCGGCAGCAGTCTGCCGATTTCATCAGTGCTTGGCTCGCGAATCCGCACTTCTATCTGAGTATTGCCATGCTGGCGGACAAACCGGTCGGTATCGGCATGGCCCGCCTGGATGGCGACGTTGTGCTTTGCCACGTACAACCGGAATCATTTCGCCGTGGCGTCGGGAGGGCGCTGATGAACGATCTGGAAGGCTGGCTGCGGGTTCGCGGTGTGCGCACCGTTCATCTCAACAGCACGCGCACCGGCGAAGCGTTCTATCGCCATTTGGGTTACCGCGAATCTGCACCTTCCCTCGCGCATAACGGCTTGCAGGTCCTGCCTATGGCCAAGCCGCTGGCAATGTCCGGATGAACAGTCGCTCAAGGGGCTAAATCCTTGCCTCGCTTAAGCGTTTCCAGAACAGGAAAACCTGCAAGTGCGCCCCGTGACTGGAACGCGCACCTGTCCGGTGTGCTGTTTTGGTCACTATCCATAGCGAATCGAGGGGTCGACAGATGTCAGTTGCCACCAGCCTTATCAGAGAGTCATCGGCCCGGGTCACCTCGGCGCCAGCGGAAACGTTGTATGAGTTCAACGAATCGCCATTGCTGGTTCGTCAGGCACAGCAGGAGTCCAATGCCCGCAGCTATCCGCGACGTATTCCACTGGCACTGAAACGCGCCAAGGGCCTTTATGTCGAAGATGTTGAAGGGCGTACGTTCATCGACTGTCTGGCCGGTGCCGGCACGCTGGCACTGGGGCATAACCATCCGGTGGTGATCGCAGCGATCCAGCAGGTGCTGGCCGATGAACTGCCGCTGCACACGCTGGACCTGACCACCCCGGTCAAGGATCAGTTTGTCCAGGATCTGTTTGGCTTGCTGCCGGCACAACTGGCGTCGCAAGCGAAAATCCAGTTCTGCGGCCCGACCGGCACTGACGCCGTGGAAGCGGCATTGAAACTGGTACGCACGGCCACCGGTCGCAGCACCGTGTTGTCGTTCTCCGGTGGTTATCACGGCATGAGCCAGGGCGCTTTGAGCCTGATGGGTAACCTGGGGCCGAAAAAGCCGCTGGGTGCGTTACTCAGCAACGGCGTGCAGTTCATGCCGTTTCCGTATGACTACCGCTGCCCGTTTGGCATCGGCGGCGCTGACGGGGTGAAGGCCAATCTGAGCTATCTGGATAATTTGCTCAACGATCCCGAGGCCGGCGTGCAATTGCCAGCGGCCGTGATCGTCGAAGCGGTGCAGGGTGAGGGCGGAGTCATTCCGGCCGACATCGAATGGCTGCGCGGCTTGCGTCGGATCACCGAGAAGGCTGGCGTAGCACTGATTGTCGACGAGATTCAGAGTGGATTTGCCCGCACCGGCAAGATGTTCGCCTTCGAACATGCCGGTATCACTCCGGATGTGGTCGTGCTGTCCAAAGCTATCGGCGGCAGCCTGCCGCTGGCGGTCGTGGTCTACCGCGACTGGCTCGACACCTGGCAACCGGGCGCACACGCTGGCACGTTCCGTGGCAATCAGATGGCGATGGCTGCCGGTTCTGCGGTGATGCGTTATCTGCTTGAACACAAAGTGTGCGAACACGCGGCCGCCATGGGCGAGCGTCTGGGCGAGCACCTGCACATCCTGCAGCGTGATTTCCCGCAGATGGGCGATATCCGTGGTCGTGGCCTGATGTTGGGCGTCGAGCTGGTGGACCCGACGGGGACCCCGGATGCGCTCGGCCATCCGCCGGCGTTTGCGCGTCTGGCGCCATTGGTGCAGCGCGAATGCCTCAAGCGCGGCTTGATTCTTGAACTGGGCGGTCGGCATGGCGCCGTCGTGCGTTTCCTGCCACCACTGGTGATCACCGCCGTCGAAATCGACCGCGTTGCCGAGATCTTCGGTCGTGCATTGGCTGCCGCTACTGCCGCTGTGTAAATTTTTCAGCGCGCCGAACGTTCTTTCTACATACCCGGCTGCACCCGACGTGCAGCCCACCCTTACAACGATGGAGAACCAGCATGACGTCAGTATTCGACCGTGAGGACATCCTCTTTCAGGTCGTGGTCAACCACGAAGAGCAGTACTCGATCTGGCCGGATTACAAGGCCGTGCCAGAAGGCTGGCGCACCGTGGGCAAGAGCGGCCTGAAAAAGGAATGCCTGGCCTACATCGAAGAAGTCTGGACCGACATGCGTCCACTCAGCCTGCGCCAGAAGATGGAAGGGCTGGCTGCGGCTCAATAAGCAGACGGGCAAAAAGAAACCCGCTGGACTGGTAGCAGTCAGCGGGTTTTTTCATGTCCGGGATACGGGTTTCTGTCAGGACCTCATCGCTGGCAAGCCAGCTCCCACAGGGTTTTGATGTGCTCCACAAATGCTGTGCACACCTCGGATCATTGTGGGAGCTGGCTTGCCAGCGATGAACGATAACGCGGTACAACTGAAGTTACGCCCCGCTCAGCCCCTTGAGCAGTAAATCCACATTGCTCTCGAGCTCCGCCACCGGATCTTCGGCATCAATACTCAGCACCAGCAATCGGCTACCTGAATCGGCAATCGCCGCTTTCACCGCTTCCGATGGCTGACGGTGATGCAACACCACCGCCACATCGTTTTCCTTGAGTGTCGCCGTGAGTTTTTTCAGATCCTCTGGCGTCCAGTCTGCATCAGGACGTGGATCCTGCCCGATCAACTCAAGGTTCAGGCTGCCGATCAGATAGCCGAAGTGATCGCTCAAGCTCATCACACTCAGGTTATCGGCATTGGCCAGACGCGCCTCACTGGCGGCGCTGAGTTTGAGCAGGCGTTGTTTCAACAGCGCCAGATTCGCTTCGATCTTCGGCTTGGCGCTGGGTGCCAGACGCACCAGATCCGCCGCCATCACGTCTGCCATGCGCCCCATGTTGTTGCTCGCCAGCCACGGCTGGCTGTTCAAACCGTCGCCTTTCAAATCCGGTCGCACGGCGATGCCGGGCAACGCGCCGTCGACCGGGCGTGCGGCATCGACTTCAACGATGCGAATGTTGCTGCGACGGGCGAAGGGGTACAGCGGGTCATCGGCCCACAGCGAGCGCACGCCGATCACCGCATCGGCGCCGGTGGCCAGTTTATTGAGTGCCGGAGCGCCGCGCCCGGTGAAGTACGCGGTCTGGCGGCTGCCCGGTAAGTTCGCCGGTGCCGCGCGTTCGAGGCTGACGTCGGTGCCTTTGAGCAGCACCTCGCCCAGGCCGTAGGTAATCGGAAGAGAGGCCAGCACTCGCAAGGGCTTGGCGCTTTCGGCGGCCATTAAAGGTGTGGAGACCACGCCGCACAGGGCCATGGCCAACGTCAGGTTGCGCAATGAAAAAAGCATTTATCCAAGATTCCCTTTCAGACTCGGGACAACCCCGCGCGCGATGGCGGCGAGGGCGAAGGCAATACCGGCGACCAGAATGATCGCGGCGCCGGACGGGATCGGCAGATCGAAAACAATCGGCGCGAGAATCCCGCACAACGTGCTGACCGTGGCAATCAGCACCGAACACCAGAAAAAGCCCTTGAGCGACTGGCTGAGCAAGCGCGCCGCCGCCGCTGGAATCACCAGCAGGGCACCCACCAGAATCGCGCCGATGACTTTCACGGCGGCCACGGTGATCAGTGTCACCAGAATCACGAAGAGGTAATCCAGGGTCTTCACCGCCACGCCGCGAACGGCCGCCAGTTGCGGGTTGAAACTGGCCAGCATGATGCGGTTGTACAGCGGCAGCGCCAGGGCCATCACCAGCGAACCGACGATGGCCAATACCGCCAGATCATTGCCGTTGACCGTCAGCACCGAGCCGAACAGTACGTTTTCCAGAATGTGCACATTGATCTTGCCCGCGAGAATAAGCAGCAGGCTCGCGCCCAGGGCCAGCGACACCGACAGGAAAACACCGATCAATGTGTCCGGCGCCAGACCGGTGCGGTTGCGCAGGTAGTTGAGCAAAATGCCGAACAGCAGGCAGTAGCCGAACAGGCTGCCATAAGGCCCGGTGTAGGGTTCGCCCAGCAGGATGCCAATGGCCACACCGGTCAGCGCTGCGTGGCCGACCGCTTCGGAGAAAAACGCAAAGCGCTTGACCACCACCAGCGTGCCGAGCCCACCCAGCACCGGGCCGATCAGCAGGCCGGCGAGCAGCGCGTTGACCACAAAACCGTAAGCCAGTGCCTCCGGCAGATAACCGGAAGAGGCCCAACCCTGGACCATCAACCGAAAGGCTTCGTAACTCATCAGGCAGCGCTCCGTGGATGGGTCGAGAACAGGGTCAGCAGTCGTTCCGGTGTTAGCGCCTGTTGTGGCGTGGCGTCGAACAGCACGCGACGGTTGAGGCCGGTGACCCGATCAGCCAGACGGCCAACCGCTTCCAGATCGTGTTCGATCCACAGCACGGTGATGCCCGCCGCGCGCCAGTCGGCGAGCAGGCGTTCGAAGACCTGGATCCCTGCCTCATCGAGAGCAGACATGGGCTCATCCAGCACCAGCAGTTGTGGCGCCGGGATCAAGCCTTGGGCGAGCAACACCCGTTGACGTTCACCTCCGGACAGTGCGCCCATGCGGCGTTTGCGTTTGTCCTGCATGCCTACCCGTTCCAGCGCTTCACCGATGGCGCCGGCGTAGTGCTTGCTCAAACCGAGAAAGGCCGGGCGGCGCTGGCACATGGCAGCCATGAAATCATCGACCGTCATCGGCAAGCCGCGATCGAACTCAAGTGCCTGTGGCACATAACCGATGGTGCCGGGCTCGCCGGGCCATTGCAGACTCAACTGACCCTGATGCGGCATCTGCCCCAGCAACGTCTTGATCAGCGAACTCTTGCCACCGCCGTTGGGACCGACCAGTGCATGCACGGTGCCGGGCTGCACCTGGAAGGAGACGTTGTCGAGAATCGTCGTGCGGCCCAATGTCAGGCCGACTTCTGCAAATGCCAGGGTCGGCCCCGTGACCTGTGAGCGCGAGTCTGCTCGCGTAAGCGGTGTTGCATTTGGCAATGATGGCGGCTGACCGGGCGACTTCGCGAGCAGGCTCGCTTCCACAAGTTGCTCGTCGTCCCGGGCGATCAGGGTTTCTTTGGATGTCATGCGCCAGACTCCTGAATCGCCCGAACCACGGTGTTGAGGTTGCCGGTCATTTCCTTTTCGTACTTGTCGGCGGTGTATTCGCCGTAGGAAATGTGCGACAGCGGGTACAGCTTCACGCCCGATTCACGCTGAATGGTTTCGACGTAAGTAGACGGAAAGTCCATTTCCGAGAAGATCACCTTCACATCCAGTTCGCGCAGTTGGTCGATGGTCTTCTTCAACTGGCTCGGGCTCGGCTCGATACCGTGGGCCGGCTCGACCACGGCGGTCACTTCCAGCCCGAACTCGCGCAGCAGATAGTCGTAGGCCGCGTGAACAGTGGCCACACGCAACTCGGCGTTCGGCGCCTGGGTCAGCTTGGCTAATGCGTCGGCGCGCATCTGCCGCAGGCGTTTGCCGTAGGCGCGGGCGTTCTGGGTGTAGGTCTTGGCATTGTCCGGGTCGAGTTTGCCCAACTCCCGAGCGATGTTGTTGACCTGCGCGATGGAGGCGCTGATCGACAGGAAGGTATGCGGGTTCACCACTTTGCCAGCACCCCTCGCAGCCACGCCGGTGGCGGCCAGCAACGGTATGTTTTCGTTGGCCTCGATGGTCTTGATGTTCGGCGTTTCGCTGGCGGCGATCATGCGGTCGGCGAAGTCATCATGGCCGACGCCATTGAGCACGATCACGTCGAGGCCGCTGATGCGCTTGATGTCCTCTGCACGCGGTTCGTAGGCGTGCGGATTGAAGCCGGCCGGAATCAGTGGGACCACCTCGGCCTTGTCGCCGACGATGTTCGCTACATAACTGTAATAAGGGTGCAGGGTGATACCGATGCGCAGACGTTTCGCCGGATCGGCGCTGACCAGCGGGCTCAACAGGCAGGCGCAAATGCTCAGCAGAAACAGACGCAACAAGGGACGGCGTGTAGATGAAATAGACATGGGCAAGCGGTCTTCTCTCGGGTGAGGGCGAGGAATCAATGGCGATGTTCGCGGGTAACCCCGGCATCGTATTGCGCGACGATCTGTTTCCAGCCAGCGGCGGCCAGGGCGGCGTCAGTCAGCTCCCGAGGCGCCGTGAGTGCGGCGTCACGGTTGAGCCAGATGTCCGGCGCAGCCTGGTCATCGGCGCTGACGCGCATCAGAAACGAACCGGCGATGGAGGGTGTCTGGCTATGACCGAAGTAGGCGGCGTCGGTCGGCATTTGCCATGCGTGACCGCCTCGGGCGACGGAACTCGCGTCCTGGGCGAACGGGGCAAAACCTTCGTTTGCCAGATTTTTGGGGGGTGGCAGGGTGTTCTGCTCTTCGCGCAGCAAGCGGATTTCGTCCAGCGTCACGCGCAGGTCGGCATAGATGCCTTGCTCGGCGGCGCTGAGGTCGCGGCGCGCGTCCAGTTGATTGCTGGCGACAGGTTCCGGTTCATGGGACACCCCGCGCCATGCCACCACGGAGCCTGCCAACGCCAGGATCAGCAGGCACAGCAGCAACACGTTGAGGGTTTCATGGCCGGCACCGGCCGGGCGCACGATTTGTGTGGTGGGCGTACTCATGGCGCTTCGATATCCGCTTGGTCGATTTCCACCACATGGCCAGGGCCCGCGTCGAACAGCACGTAGAACTCGGCGCCAGGTTTTTTGAAGGTCACTGTCGAGTCGGGGCCGAGCTTGCCCGGCACCAGAATCGTTTCGTCGTAACCGATCACATCCAGGGTCACTCCGGGTGCGCCGCTGCCATCGGAGAAGCCACCGGTACATTTGATCTGTTCGTCATCGACGGCTTTGCATTCGCACATCGGGTTGTGCGCCAGTGCGCTTGCACTGAAGCCGGCGCACAGCACCAACAACGCGGCGCTGATTCGCAGACGGAAAGGGCGTTGCGAGCAGGTCATGGTTTGGCTCCTTGTTTGTTCAGCCAGGCGATGGTGGCGGGGGAGGCCTGGCTCAGGGGAATCGAGGCCTGATGCATGCTGCCGTCCCAGCCTTCCATGGTGATCCACAGTTCGGCGTCGGGTTTGGTCTTGTCCGGAATTGGCACTTGTGTGCCCATGTTGTAGGGCGTGCCGAAGAAGATTGAACCGGCGGCACGCAGGCTGCGGGGTTTGCCGATGCGCAGGTAGGTTGCCTTGACCCCTTCGACACAAGTGGTGCACAGCGCAGCGCTGAAGCCTTTGAGATAACCGGCTGTACCGTCGGAACGTGGCGCCTCATTGCGAAACTCGGCCAGGCGCAGGCTCCACGGCCCAACCGGGATTTCACCTATCTCGCGCTCGCCGAGGCCTGCGTCACCGCGGAAGAGTGCTTGTTCGGCGAAGTAGTTGGGCATGAAACCCAACGGGATCAGCAGCAACAAGATGTTTATGTGAAAGCGCCATTTATGCCAGAACAGACTCAGTCGCGACGGTTGCGGGGCAGTGGTGATCTTGCTCACGAGTTGACCTCCGACGGTTCACGGCTGACGACGGCTTGCGCCTTCACGCGATTTTTTTTGTCTTCGCGCTTGAGCGCATTGACGGTCGCCAGCGCCGTGCGTTTGGTCCAGATCAACAAGCCGCTCAGGACCATCATGCTCAACACGAGGCCGAAGAAGAACCAGATGAGCTTGATCCACAGCCCGCCGAAATCACCGGTGTGCAGCGGTCGCATTGATTCGGTGACGAATTCCAGGGCCGTTCGATCGGACAGCAACCGCGAGGCAGCGACCTCACCGTTGTATGGATTGAGGGTGGCGCTCTGGAACATCAGTGGATACCAGCCGCGCCCCTGGATATCGAGGTGGCTGTAGGCGTTGCCCGGGAGAAAAATACTGCTGGCTTCCAGCCCTGGAATCTTTTGCCGGGCGATTTCGACGGCCTGGTCCAGGCTCACTTGTGGTGGTGGCAAACCGTTGGCCGACAGCGGCACGCTCTCACGAGACATGGACGCGATGACCGGCTCGCTGGAGATCGAAATCTGGTAGTCGGACAGGAATGCCTCGATCAGGAACCAGACGGCCGTGATGGAAATGACCGCGATGAACCAGATCGACCAGATGCCGCTCAGACGATGAAAGTCGCCCCAGAAGATCCGTGCGCCGTGGCGAAAACGCAAGGTCGGACTGAAAAAGCCTTTCCAGAAGCGTTTGTAGACGACCAGCCCCGTAACCAGTGACGCCAGCATTGGCAAGGCCAGGAACGACACCAGATACCAGCCCCAACTGTAGCCATTGGTGAACGGCACCAGCCACCAGCCATGCAATGCGCGGGTGAAGCCGCGAAAGTTGAAATCAGGTGCCTTGCCCTGGATCACCCCGGTGTACGGGTTTACGTACAGTATTTGCGAATGACCATCCGGTTTGCTGACGCTCACATCCAGGGCGAAATGCGATTCGTCCGGACGATTGATGCGCTTGACCAGCAACTCCGGCTCGGCCTTTTTGATGGCGGCCATGATCTCGTCATAACCCAGCAGCGGTGCGTCGTCAGACGGTTGATTGGCGTGCATCTGTGGATTGGCCAGCCAGACGATTTCCTGGCTGACCACCGCCAGCGTTCCGGTCACGCAAACGATCAGGACGAAAAACCAGATCGGTAATGCGAGCCAGCTATGTACCAGGAACCACAGTTTGGAACGGGATTTTTTCGACATGATTACGCGTCTAGAGAGCGGTGAAAGGGCGCGTGGCTGCGGGCTTCACAGCACGGGTATCCCCGAAAGGCGCCCGTGGCTTTTGCCTACGCGAGCGGCCTGCATCTCTATAGGACGGATGAGCGAGATTAATCCCGATAAGGAATGTGAAAGTAAATGTTTCGCGTTCTGTTCGACATCGCAACGTATTGCGGGAGGGGCGGGCTGGTGGAGTGTGTCAGTCCGCTTCAATGCCGGATTTGTAAGAGCTTTCGCGAGCAGGCACGCTCCCACATTTGAAATGCATTCCAAGGTGGGAGAGAGCCTGCTCGCGAAAGTGTCAGTTCGGACACTGAGGTAATCAGCCTTGGCTGAACATCTCCATCGCCCGCTGCTTGATCTGCTCTTCAGTCAGATCTTCCTTGTGGGTCGCGAGAAACCACAAATGCCCGTAGGGGTCCTTCAACGTTCCACTGCGATCACCGTAAAACTGATCCTTGACCTCAGACACCACGGTTGCCCCGGCATCCAGCGCCCTTTGGAATGACTTGTCGACATCAGTCACATACAGATGCAAACCGACGGAGACGGTTTGCTCCGGACTGCTCAATGGCCCTTGATCGCACGGCGAGCCGAGCATGATTGCGCTGTCACCAATACGCAGTTCCGCGTGGCCGATGCTGCCGTCGGGCATGGCCAGGCGCATGACCTCGGTAGCGCCGAACGCTTTCTTGTAGAAGTCGATGGCCTCGACGGCCTTTTGGATGCCGAGATACGGGGTAATGCTGTGATACCCCTCGGGGATGGGTTTGACGCTCATGACGTTCTCCCTGTTTTTATTTTCCGAAATGTTGCTTCACCGGATTCCCGGAAAAATCACTATAGAACTGTCTTCCCGGCCAGGAATTTCGCCCGACGAGCAGCAGCTCACATTACGTATCCAAAAAGTGCGCCCCCGGCCCTTGCTCACCCAGCACATCGCCCTGATTGCGCAACGGACACGCCTCCATCGACAGGCAGCCACAACCAATGCAGCCGTTGAGCCGGTCGCGCAGCAGCGTCAGTTGATTGATCCGTTCATCCAGTTCCCGTCGCCACTGCTCCGATAGAAACTTCCAGTCCGCCGCCGTCGGTGCGCGATCGTCCGGGAGGACTTTCAGTGCTTCACCGATCTGCGCAAGCGGAATCCCCAGACGCTGCGCAACCTTGATCAATGCCACTCGGCGCAGCACGGCGCGCGCATAACGTCGCTGATTGCCGGCATTGCGCTGGCTCCTGATCAAACCCTTGGACTCATAAAAATGCAGGGCAGTGACCGCAACACCACTGCGCGCCGCGACTTCGCCGACGGTGAGGGGCTTGTGCAGGTTTTCGTGGGTGATCATGGTGAAATTGCTCTTGACCTTGACTTAACTAGAGGTTTTACCCTGCGCTTCTTCGAGTCGCAAGATTCGCCTTACAGATAAGTGGGGAATTTCATGCAAGCATCAGCGAAAAACAGCAGCTTCACCCAATTGATCGAGTTCGAGATCGAGCCTCGCCAGCAGCCGGGGCTGGTCTCGGCGCTGTCGATGCAGACTGAACGCCTGGCTCAGCGCTATCAGGGTTTCGTCAGCGCAAGCGTGCAGGCCAGCGACGATGGCCGGCGGGTATTGAGCTTGCTGCAATGGCAAACCCGCGAGGCGGGGGAAGCGGCGTTCCGCAGTTTCGAAAGCGGTGAACAGGATTTCTGGCAGTTGATCCGCGCCCATCAGGCGAAAACAGTGACCTTCAATTCATTTCAGGTACTGAGCAGCATCGCTCGCAGTCACGATGATGCGTTGCACTGCAACCTGGTCGGTTAGATCGACAGCTTTGTCAGGCGCTCACTTTGGGGAGATATGCGATGGTGACGATTTGCTGATAGCCACTATTGAGAGCGTTGATTTCTGCGCATGCGTGTCGGGGCGTAGCCTTTCTCCATCGACTCCACATTGCTCGCCAGGACGCTCTCATGAATCATTTACTGACTGTCTCGCTGTTGCTCGCCGTCTCCGTACTCGCCGGATGTGCCAGCCAGGTTTCTCCGGAATTGCGGCCCTACTCGGCAGAAGAATCCCGGGAACTGGCCATGGAGGCACTGAACCGCAGCGGTCTGTCATTTGACGAATACCATGCCAAAAAAGCCCGATTACTTGGTCAGCCACAGAAGGCCTTCGGTTTTGACAAGCAGGGCGAGATGAGCGCTGAACGTGCCGTACAGCTGCATGGGCGCCCTAGCTGAAAACAAACTGTACTGCTTGAAGTATTAGCCAACTGTCCGTGGGTTTGCCGGGCCGCCTGGGTTAGGGTCTACACCTGAATGACCCTGACGGACTGCACCATGAACCTCTCGCTTGATTTACTGCTGGGCTTTGCCCTGTTTGCCCTTGTCACCTCGATTACGCCGGGGCCGAACAACACCATGTTGCTGGCATCGGGCGTCAACTTCGGATTTAACCGCACCATCCCGCACATGCTCGGCATCACCTGTGGATTCTTCGTCCTTGTGGTCGCCGTGGGATTTGGTCTGGGCGCAGTGTTTCAGTCCTATCCGATTCTCTATACGGTCCTGCGCTACGTCGGCGCGGCGTATCTGTTGTATCTGGCATGGAAGATCGCCCATTCGGGGCCGGTCGGTGACAACGTCCAGGGCGAAGCCAAGCCGATCAGCTACCTGGGCGCCGCGGCGTTCCAGTGGGTCAATCCCAAGGCGTGGATCATGGCCATTGGTGCCATCAGCACGTACACGCCGATGCAGGGATACTTCACCAACGTCGTGGTGATCGCCGCGGTGTTCGCGATCATCAACTTGCCGAGCGTCGGCGTCTGGGCAGCGTGTGGCACGCTGCTGCGCAATGTGCTGAAGGAACCGCGCTGGTTGCGCGTATTCAACTGGGGCATGGCGGCATTGCTGGTGATTTCGTTGTATCCGTTACTTCTTGAAAGCTTTAGCTGACGCGTTGCTTCAACCGCCGACCCGATGCCTGTTAAGCTCGGCTTCAGGAGCGTTCCTACGCACTTTTAAATGAAGTTGTTCTTCTTTAACGGCATCCGATCAGGTATTGATGACGCTCTCGAACCGACGCGCAGCCCACAAGGCTGCGCAGTGCCGTTTGCAGACACGAGCCTCCTGATCCCGGAACACGCTCTGCGAGTCTTTTATGAACACACGTCCGTTGTATTTCGATTACGCCGCCACCACCCCGGTGGACGAGCGGGTCATCCAGGTGATGATCGAATGTCTGGGGTTTCACGGTAACTTCGGCAACCCGGCCTCCAGCTCCCACGCGTTTGGCCAGCAGGCTCGGCAGACGGTCGAGCAGGCCCGCCGGCAAGTCGCCGAACTGGTCGGGGCGCAAGCCGAACAGATCGTCTGGACCTCCGGTGCCACCGAGTCCAATAACCTCGCGCTGAAAGGCGTTGCCCAGGCGCGCGGTGTCTGCGGCGGCCACATCATTACCAGCCAGATCGAACACAAAGCCATCCTCGATACCGCCCGCCAGTTGCAGGACTCCGGCGTTGCCGTGACCTATCTGGTCCCGGACGCTGATGGCTTGATCACTCCGCAGGCGGTCAGCGAAGCGATGCGCGATGACACCTTTCTGGTCTCGCTGATGCTGGTCAACAACGAACTCGGCACTGTCAACGACATCCCGGCCATCGGTGAAATCGTCCGCGGTCGCGAGGCGCTCTTCCATGTCGATGCGGCTCAGGGCGCCGGCAAAGTGGCGATCGACCTGGCGCAGTGGCCAGTGGATCTGATGTCGTTCTCGGCGCACAAACTCTATGGCCCCAAAGGCATTGGCGCGTTGTACGTCGGCCCACGGGCGCAGCAACGCGTGCAGGCACAGATTCATGGTGGCGGACACGAAAGCGGCTTGCGCTCCGGGACGCTGGCGACTCATCAGATTGCCGGAATGGGCGCTGCATTCGCTTTGGCCGCAGGCGTTTTCGATGAAGAGAAAAAATCCATCGTCGCGTTGCGCGAACGCTTGCTCGAACAATTGCTGAGTCTGCCCGGCGTACGTCTTAATGGCAGTGCCAGTCAGCGCATTGCGCACACCTTGAGCCTGACGTTCAGCGAGGGCGATTTCAACAGCGCGGCGCTGAGCCATTCGATCGCGTTTTCCGCGACCTCAGCCTGTAACTCCGCAAGCAACGCGCCATCCCACGTGCTGTTGGCGCTGGGGCATGATGCGCGTCTGGCGGGGCGTACCATTCGTCTGAGCCTCGGCCGTTTCACCACCGCAGAAGATGTCGACAAGGCTTGCGAATTGATCAAGACCGCCTGCGCCAGTGCTCCGGCATTCTGGGCGACAGGGCTTTAACCAGCCGAACCATGGCTACGAACAATAACGAATAAGTGATTAGCAGGAGACATGATGAGTACCCAGACCTTGACCGAAGGATCGGTGCCCCAGCGCCTGGCGCGCACCCGTGAACTGATGCGCCGTGAAGGCATTCATGCGTTGTTGGTGCCTTCTGCCGACCCGCATCTGTCGGAATATTTGCCGGGTTACTGGCAGGGACGGCAGTGGCTGTCGGGTTTTCATGGTTCGGTCGGGACACTGATTGTCACCCTCGATTTCGCCGGTGTCTGGGCCGACAGTCGTTACTGGGAGCAGGCGACCAAGGAACTCAATGGCAGCGATATCGAACTGGTCAAGCTGCAACCAGGGCAGCCGAGTCCGCTGGACTGGCTGGCTGAACAGACTCCGGAAGGTGGCGTGGTTGCAGTCGACGGGGCTGTGATGGCCGTGGCTTCGGCGCGTACGTTGAGCGTCAAGCTCCAAGCACGTGGCGCGAGTCTGCGTACCGATATCGATCTGCTTAAGGAAGTCTGGAGCGACCGGCCAACTCTGCCAAACGCGCCGATCTATCAGCATCTGCCACCGCAAGCGACCGTAAGCCGCGGCGAAAAGCTCGCCAAACTGCGTGAAACCCTGCAGGAGCGCAGCGCTGACTGGCACTTCATCGCCACCCTCGACGACATCGCATGGCTGTTCAATCTGCGCGGCGGCGATGTGTCGTTCAATCCGGTGTTCGTCTCTTTCGCCCTGATCAATCAGCAACAAGCGACGTTGTTCGTTGCGTTGAGCAAAGTTGATGCGCCGTTGCGTGCAGTGCTGGAACAGGACGGCGTGACGCTGCGCGACTACAGCGAAGTGTCCGAGGCCTTGCGCGCCGTGCCGAGCGGCGCGAGCCTTCTGGTGGACCCGGCGCGTGTCACCAGCGGTCTGTTGGATAACCTCGACAGTGGCGTAACACTGGTCGAAGGCTTGAACCCGACCACGTTGGCCAAATCGCAAAAAAGTGAAGCCGACGCCGCGCACATTCGTAAAGCGATGGAGCAGGACGGCGCGGCACTCTGCGAGTTCTTCGCCTGGCTGGAATCGGCTTGGGGTCGTGAGCGCATTACCGAGCTGACCATCGACGAGAAACTCACCGCTGCCCGCGAGCGTCGTCCGGATTATGTGTCGCTGAGTTTCAATACCATCGCTGCCTTCAATGCCAATGGCGCGATGCCGCATTATCACGCGACTGAAGAAGAGCACGCGGTGATCGAGGGGGACGGTCTGTTGCTGATCGACTCCGGTGGTCAATATCTCGGCGGCACGACCGACATCACGCGCATGGTGCCGGTCGGTACTCCGACTGAAGAACAGAAGCGCGATTGCACACGCGTGTTGAAAGGCGTGATTGCGCTGTCGCGGGCACAGTTCCCGAAAGGCATTCTGTCTCCACTGCTCGACGCCATCGCGCGCGCGCCGATCTGGGCTGAAAGTGTGGATTACGGCCACGGCACCGGTCACGGCGTGGGTTACTTCCTCAATGTGCACGAAGGCCCGCAAGTGATTGCCTATCAGGCAGCGCCGGCGCCACAGACCGCGATGCAACCGGGGATGATTACTTCGATCGAACCGGGCACTTATCGTCCGGGCCGTTGGGGCGTGCGCATCGAAAACCTGGCGATGAACCGTGAGGCAGGCAGCAGCGAGTTCGGCGACTTCCTCAAGTTTGAAACCTTGACCCTGTGCCCGATCGACACGCGTTGTTTGCTGCCAGACTTGCTCAGTCAGGAAGAAAAACAGTGGTTCAACGCCTACCACGCCGAGGTGCGTGAGCGCTTGAGCCCGTTGCTCGACGGTGCTGCGCTGGAGTGGCTGAATACGCGTACTGTTGCAATCTGATCGGCATGTGCGGGCGCTGAAAACAGCGCCCGCGTGTTTCTTTCAATTTAGACCTGACGCAATGCTTCCTCGACAAAGTCGAGACGATCCTGGCCGAAGAACATCTGATTGCCGATAAACAGGGTCGGAGCGCCGAAAACGCCTCGCTTGATGGCGGTTTCGGTGTTGTCCTTCAGCGCCGCCTTGACTGTTTCGTCGTTGGTCAGCGCCAGAACGTCATCGGGCGCAAACCCGTGTTCGTTCAACACGGCAGCCACAGTCGCCGGGTCGCTCAGGTTTCTGCCCTCCATCCACAACGCCGTGAACAAGCAATCGACAAACGCCTGAAAGCGTTCCGGTTGTCGCAGTTGTATGCCGGTGACGGCGCGCATCAACTGCAGCGTATTGATCGGAAAGTGTGGATTGAAATTGAGAGCTACACCATAGCGTTTGGCGTAGCGGCCCAGATCCTGAAACATGTAGCGACCCTTGGCCGGGATCATTGCCGGTGAGGCGTTGCCGGTAGCTTTGAACACACCGCCCAGCAGCATCGGAATGTAGGTCAGCTGACTATTGGTTTCTGCGCAGATCCTGGGTAGTTGGGTGTAGGCCAGATAAGTGGCAGGGCTGCCGAGGTCGAAATAGAACTCCACGGTTTTGGTCATTTTCGCTGCTCTCTATTTATTGTTATGGGCGGTGGGTTTACCAGCGTTCATTCCAGGGGCGCAGATCCAGCTCGAACGTCCATGCATCGCGTGGCTGGTTGTGCAGATACCAGTAATTTTCGGCGATGTGCTCGGGATCGAGAATGCCGTCCTGATCCTTGGTGGCGTATTTCTCGGGGAAACTGTTGCGGATGAAATCCGTATCAATGGCACCATCGACCACGATGTGGGCAACATGAATGTTCATCGGGCCCAATTCGCGAGCCATGCTTTGTGCGAGCGCGCGGATGCCATGCTTGGCGCCAGCGAATGCGGCGAAACCCGATGAGCCGCGCAGTCCGGCAGTTGCACCGGTGAACAGAATGGTTCCACGTTTACGCGTGACCATGCGTTTGGCCACTTCACGGGCATTGAGAAAACCTGAGAAACAAGCCATCTCCCAGATCTTGAAGTATTTGCGAGCGGTTTCTTCAAGGATGCTGCACGGCACGTTGGCACCGATGTTGAAGACAAAAGCCTCAATCGGGCCGAGGCGGGCTTCGATGTCTTCGATTAGCGCGATGACTTCTTCTTCCTTGCGCGCATCGCAAGCAAAGCCGTGAGCTTCGCCGCCTTCGGCCTGAATCGCGTCCACCAGCGGCTGCAATTTATCGGCACTGCGCCGCGTGACGCACGCAACGAATCCTTCTTTGCCAAAGCGCTTGGCAATCGCGCCACCCGTGGCATCACCCGCACCGACAACCAATACGACCTTCTTGTTATTCATGGGTGAACCCCTTTGGTAAACGATCGTTAAGTGAACGAACGTTATGCTAGGATTCGGCCAGCGTCAAGGTGGTCAATTCGAGGGCAAACAACATGCGTTACTCCGCCAATCACAAGCTGGAAACCCAGGAAAAACTATTGCAGAGCAGTGCGCTGTCGGCCAAGCGATCCGGGTTTTCCACGGTTGGCGTCGATGGTTTGATGAAGGCTATAGGGCTCAGCGGTGCAGCGTTCTATAGTCATTTCTCATCCAAGGATGCGTTGTTCAATGCCATCGTCGAGCGGGAGTTGGGGCAAAGTCTTGAGCGACTGGGCGGGCAGGAGGGGCAGGATCGTGAGCGGCTGGAGCGTTGCCTCAAACACTATTTGAGCATGGCTCACGTAGAGCAGCCTGAATCCGGCTGTGCTTTGCCGGCGTTAGGCGCGGAAATCGCCCGTTCGGATATTCAGGTGCGTGAGCAGGCCCAGATGTGGATCTGCAGGCTTCAGGACGGTTGGGCGCAGACCCTTGGGAGCGACAGCCTGGCATGGTCGATTCTGTCGCAGTGCGTTGGCGCGTTGGTAGTGGCGCGAATGCTGGCCACGCCGGACGTTCAGCGCAAGGTGCTGGAGTCCAGCCGCGACGAAATTGGGCGTCAGATCTCCCGGCAGCCGTGATCTATTTACAGATGACGATCATGCTGCGGCTAGTGTAGCCAGCGGGATTTAGGCCGAATGGATAGTCGCCGGGCTCCTCTACCGAATCCCCTGACTTGGCGATGACCTTGTAGCCTTTCGGGGCGCAGGAGTTGGCTGCGCTGGTATAGCACTTGTCCCAAGAGGACGAGAGTCCCGAACAGTTGATGTGCAGCCCTTTCTTGCCGTGCTTCACCTGGGTTTTCGAGGTCGCCGCACAGCCCGCAACTGCGAGTACGGCGATCAATATCAAAATTCGTTTCATTACCGTCCTTATAGCTGCCGCGAGTCTGATGCTCCGGTCTGCCTGTATTCGCTTGCGCTCTCAGCGTTTCGAAATCCCTGTCGGAAAAAATCCATATCTTGCATTGGGTTGCGAGTCTAAACATGGCCTAAATGAACGCCAATTGCCAGACCTTCGTCAAATCCTGTCTCAATCTGCCGCAATGGCAGGCTTGGCGGCGCTGCCCATGGTCATGGTCGCGCCAACGGAAGCCAGAATAATGCACATGATCGCCATCCATTGTGACAGCGTGAGGTATTCCTGCAAAAACAGCAGACCCGACAGCGCGCCGAATGCCGGTTCGATACTCATCAATGTACCGAAGGTCCTCGCGGGCATTCGGGTGAGAGCAACCATTTCCAGGGTGTAGGGCAGGGCGGTGGACAGGATGGCGACGCCGATCGCAATCGGGATCAGCGAGGGTGTGAGTAGCGCTGCGCCAGCATGCACGATGCCGATGGGTGCCACGAACAGCGCCGCGATCATCACGCCTAACGCTGCGGTCGTGACGCCGTTATCAGCACCGGCCCTCTGACCAAACAGAATGTATAGCGCCCAGCAGATCCCGGCACCCAATGCATACCCGGCCCCAACCAGGTCGATTCCCGCGGTTGTCGCCCCCGTGGGTATCAATAGCACCAGGCCGGCTATGGCCAGGCCGATCCACAGAAAATCGATGGCGCGCCGGGATGCATATATAGCTACGGCCAATGGGCCGGTAAATTCGAGAGCAACGGCGATGCCCAGCGGCACTGTGCGCAATGACATATAGAAGAGGAAGTTCATGCCTCCCAACGCAATGCCGTAGATGATGACGGTACGCAGCGACTTGGCTGTCAGCTTTGCTCGCCAGGGGCGCAGCAATAAAAGCATGATCACACTTGCGAAAATCAGGCGCAGGGTTGTCGTCCCCTGAGCGCCCACCACTGGAAACATGCTTTTGGCCAGCGATGCACCGGACTGGATGGATGCCATGGCTATTAATAGCAGGCCAACCGGGAACAGCATTGAGGCAAGAGAGCGGGGTTGGTCATTCATTGCGCGGCATCGTCCAAGGTAAGAGCGGGGTATTATTGTAGATGTTGGGCAATATATTGCGCATTCATGCCTCTGACGTCTATATATAAGCAGGATTTTCGGAAGTTTCGATAAAATCGAAAATAGCGGTTGACGGCAGATTCCAGACGTCTATAATTCGCCCCACTTCCGGCGCAGTCGAAACGGAAAACTCCTTGAGATTCAATGAGTTAAGTAGGTTTCGAGAGCGGGTCGCTTCAGTTCATCGAAGCCTGGAAGGAGTTGAAAGAGTGGTGATGTTTGGCTCTTTTGACGGTTCGATCTTCTCGGTCGAAAGCGGAGAAAAAGAGGTGTTGACAACAGCGAGTAACGCTGTAGAATTCGCCTCCCGCTAACGAGAGATCGGAAGCGCAAGTGGTTGAAGTTGTTGAAGAATTCTTCGAAAACTTCTGAAAATAATCACTTGACAGCAAATGAGGCTGCTGTAGAATGCGCGCCTCGGTTGAGACGAAAGATCTTAACCAACCGCTCTTTAACAACTGAATCAAGCAATTCGTGTGGGTGCTTGTGGAGTCAGACTGATAGTCAACAAGATTATCAGCATCACAAGTTACTCCGCGAGAAATCAAAGATGTAACCAACGATTGCTGAGCCAAGTTTAGGGTTTCTTAAAAACCCAAAGATGTTTGAACTGAAGAG